>JAZKHJ010000030.1:0-3359 GCA_040385485.1 Pseudomonadota bacterium
GGGTGCCCGGGACCGACGGCACGGGAGCATCGGCTTCGAACACCCCGAAGTGCTCGGTCAACGGGTACTCGCCCTTGAGCACCTTGGCCACGGCGCGCTGGTGGGTCATTTCCCAGGCCGCGAGGCTGCGGGCCACATCGCTGTGGATGTTGTGACCCCAGGTTCCCGTGACGCAATGCACCGGCCACACCACCATCCCTTCCTTGCCAGCAGCCGCCAGTTGTTCGAGCATGCCGACGACCTGGGCGGTCAAGCCAGTATCCCTGGGGCGGAAGGCACCGGCGATCACATCCGCTGCTGTGATGAAGGTGAAGGGCGCAACCGACTGCCCGTCCCGGCCCAGCCAGAACGTGGTGCGTTCGACCGCAACGCTCGCATGCGAATCCAGCGTGACCGTGACGTCGCTGATGTGGCCCTGGTTCTCCTCGATGAAGCTGGCCAGGCGCTTGAGGTCGTGGTTGGCACCGGCGACCGGCAGCGCCGCGCCGCCGATGTCGCAGAAATCGTTTTGGGGATCAATGATCAGCAGCTTGGTGCGCATGTCAGTCCTTGGTGGATTGCACTTCGACAGAGCGGAACGTCCGCGGAAACACCGCCGCTCGCTCACGGTCCAGGATGCGGTAGCCCATGGCAGCGCGACCGGCATCACCGGCGATGGGCCCCGCCTCGGTCAGGAACTGCGCGTCCAGCATGCGCTTGCGAAACGCGCTCTTGTCCATGGGCCGGCCCAGCACGGTCTCGTAGGTGCGTTGCAGCTGCGGCAGCGTGAAAGGCTCTGGCAACAGAAAGGCCGGAAGCGACGTGTACTCCACCTTGCCACGCAGTCGCTCCACAGCCGCCGCCAGGATCTCTGCGTGGTCGAAGGCCAGGCGCTTGCGCAAGGCCATGTCGACCTCGATCCATGCGGATGCAGGTGGTGCCGTCTCCGACGTTGTTTCACCCACCTCGGGCGGTGGAACCAGGGCGAAGTAGACGTGGGTGGCACACCACCCCCGCGGATCCCGTGTAGCGCTGCCCCAGCTGCCCAGTTGCTCCAGGTAGGGGGTCTGAAGCCCGGTCTTCTCCCGCAGCTTGCGCAGCGCGCAGTGGTGCAGGCTCGCGTCGACTTCCACGTTGATGAATCCGCCCGGCAGAGCCCAGCGCCCTGGGTGGGGATCCAACGCCACATCCGGACGGCGCACGAGCAGCACCTTCAACTGGTCGTCGAGCACCGTGAAGATCACCACGTCGACCGTGACCAGCGGGCGTTCGAAGGCGGATACCGGTGGGCGTCTTGCGGGTTTTTTGGCGGCCATGCTTGACATCTCCTGTTCGGGTTGTACTATACAACTTATTAAAGGTTGTACTGTGCAACTTAACAAGGAGCTCCAAATGCTTGGCATCCAGTTCATCAAATCGCAGCCCACCACCCACCTCATGCAGTTCCGCGGCGGCAAGCTTGTGCGCCAGGGGGCGGGCCTGTCTTTCTTCTACTACGCACCCACCACCTCGCTGGTCGCGGTGCCGATCGCCAGCCGCGACGCCGGCTTCATGCTGGACCTGGTCACCAGCGATTTCCAGGGCGTGACGGTTCAGGGCGAAGTCACTTACCGGGTGGGCGACCCCGGCCGCATCTACAAGATGATGGATTTCTCACTGGAGCCCG
This sequence comes from Pseudomonadota bacterium, assembly GCA_040385485.1. Lineage (GTDB taxonomy): Bacteria > Pseudomonadota > Gammaproteobacteria > Burkholderiales > Burkholderiaceae_C > Hydrogenophaga. The sequence goes on from JAZKHJ010000030.1 coordinate 1,646, forward strand.
ATGGCGTCACCTACGCCTCGGACGACCCCGAGCGCCTGCAGGACCGGGTCGTGATGCAGGTGCGCGCCATCGTGCAGCAGGTGATCCAGGCGCTGCCGCTTCGCAATGCACTCAAGGCCACGGCCGAGGTCGCGCGTGCCGCACAGGAACAGTTGGGCAACCAGCCCGAGGTGAAGGCGCTGGGCCTGGAGATCCTGGGGGTGGCGGTGGTGGCCATCAAACCCACACCCGACATCGCGCGGGCCTTGGAGGCCGAGGCCCGAGAGGCCAACCTGAAAGCAGCGGATGACGCGATCTCCCAGCGCCGCATGGCCGGGGTGCAGAACGAGCGGGCCATCCGGCAGAACGAACTGGACACGGAGATCGCGGTGGAGGTGAAGAAGCGCGAGATCCAGGAAACCCAGATGGAGGCCAAGGCCGCGGCCATGCGGCGCCAGAACGAATTGCGGGCGGAGCAGATGAGCGCCGACATCGTGCTGGAGAACCAGCGCAAGGAATTCGTCACCAGCGAGTCCGAGAACACGCGCCAGGAGGCGGAGGCGCAGGCGCACAAGGTGCGCGCGGTGATGGACGCCCTGGAGAAAGCCGATCCCCGGGTGGTGCAGGCCCTGGCGGCCGTGGGCATGCAGCCCGGCCAGCTGATCGCCCAGGCCTTTGGCGGCATCGCCGAGCGGGCCGAGCGCATCGGGCAGCTGAACATGTCGCCCGAGTTGCTCAATTCGCTGCTGGGCGCCGGTGCGGGTGCAGGAGCCGGGACTGGGTCGGTGGCGGCACGGAGGACGGTGTGAGGACGGGCGCTGCACAAGGTGATCGGCGGGTCGTGCTGGTGACCCGGCGCACCCGGCTGGACAACCTGATCGCCCGCTACAACACACTCGGACAGGCGAAGTTCTATGTCGAGCACCTGGGGGCGGATTTCTCGGACTACCTGACCGAGAGCGAGGCGTACGCGGCCAGCCTGCGGGTCACCGTTCAGGCCCTGCAAACCTGGGGCCGTTACCAGATCGTGGACCGCTCGCTGCTGGCCAACTTCGTGTTTGCGGCCTCGGACATCGTGGTGGCGCTGGGGCAGGATGGCCTGGTGGCCAACACCATGAAGTACCTTGAGGGGCAACCGCTGGTGGGCCTCAACCCGGAGCCGTCGCGCTGGGACGGTGTGTTGCTGCCGTTCCAACCCGCTGACCTGGGCGCGATCTTGCCGGGCGTTGCAGCAGACCAGCGAGACACCCGCCCGGTGACCATGGCGGAGGCGCGCCTGAGCGACGGGCAGGTGCTGCGCGCCGTGAACGATCTCTTCATCGGGCCCCGCAGCCACACCTCGGCGCTCTACGACCTGTCGCAAGGATCGACAACCGAATTCCAGTCGTCCTCGGGCTTGATCGTCTCGACCGGCCTGGGCTCCACGGCCTGGCTCAAAAGCATCGTGACGGGTTCGATGGCGATTGCGCGCAGCTTGGGCATGCCATCGCCGGAGGACGCCTACCAGCCCATGCCCTGGGAAGAGCGGGCGCTGGTGTTTGCCGTTCGGGAGCCGTTTCCGACGCGCACCTCGCAGGCCACGCTGGTTTACGGGCGGGTGCTGCCCAGCGAGCCGCTCAAGGTGCGATCGCGCATGCCGGACAACGGCATCATCTTCTCTGACGGCATGGAGACGGACTACTTGCAGTTCACGGCGGGGATGGAGGCCACGATTGCGCCGTCGGCGACGACTGGC
>JAZKHJ010000031.1:0-23312 GCA_040385485.1 Pseudomonadota bacterium
GCAAGGCCTACAAGATGCACATCCGCGTGCTCTTGTCCAAGTACCGCAGCTACACCGAGTGCCCGAGCTGCGGCGGTGCGCGCCTCAAGACCGACAGCCTGCTCTGGCGCCTGGGCACGAAGGTGCAGGCCGACGCTGTGCTGAAGTCGGAGAAACGCTACTTGCCGCGCGGCGTCAAGTGGAGCCGTGCGCAGGTGGAGGCTTTGCCGGGGCTGTGTCTGCACGACCTGATGCTGTTGCCGCTGGACAAGCTGCGGGTGTTTTTTGCTTCGCTCGGAGACACCCTGGTGCCCGCCGGCTCGGACGCCGCCGGCGCCGGCCAGGCGCAGGCGCTTCGATTGCTGCTCGACGAAATCAACACCCGCATCCGCTACCTCTGCGAGGTCGGCATCGGCTACCTCACGCTTGACCGGCAAAGCCGCACGCTGAGCGGCGGCGAGGTGCAGCGCATCAACCTCACCACCGCGCTCGGCACCTCGCTGGTGAACACGCTGTTCGTGCTTGACGAGCCCAGCATCGGCCTGCACCCGCGCGACATGGCGCGCATCAATGACGCGATGCTGCGCTTGCGCGACGCGGGCAACACGCTGGTGGTGGTCGAACACGACCCGGCCGTGATGCTCGCGGCCGACCGCCTGATCGACATGGGCCCCGGCCCCGGCGAACGCGGCGGGCAGATCGTGTTCGACGGCACACCCGAGCAGATCCGCTCGGCGGACACGCTCACCGGCGCGTATCTGGGCGCGCGCAAGACCATCGGCATGGGTTTCAAGCGCGCGGTGACCGACAGCACGCCGCGCCTCATTCTTGAAGGCGCGCGCGAACACAACCTGAAAGACGTCTCGGTCGAGTTCCCGTTGCAGCGCCTGGTTGTCGTCACCGGCGTCTCGGGCTCGGGAAAGTCGAGCCTCATTCAAGACGTGCTGGCGCCCGCGCTGCTGCGCCACTTCGGCAAGTCCACCGACACGCCCGGCGCGCACGACCGCTTGCTGGGGGCCGACCTGCTCTCCGAAGTGGTGTTCGTCGACCAGTCACCCATCGGCAAGACCGCGCGCTCCAACCCGGTGAGCTACGTGGGTGCATGGGATGCGATCCGCGCATTGTTCGCCGACGCGCCGCTCTCGCGCCAGCGCAGCTACACGCCCGCCAAGTTCAGCTTCAACAGCGGCGACGGGCGCTGCCCCACCTGCGGTGGCTCGGGCTTCGAGCACGTGGAGATGCAGTTCCTGAGCGACGTGTACTTGCGCTGCCCGGACTGCGACGGCAAGCGTTACCGGCCCGAAATTCTGGAGGTGCGCATCGAGCGCGGCGCGCGCTCGCTCAACGTGGCCGATGTGCTCGACCTCACGGTCAGCGAGGCGGCGGAGCTCTTCAAGGCCGACCGGGAAGTCATCCGCGTGCTGCAGCCCATCGTCGACGTGGGCCTGGAATACGTGAAGCTCGGCCAGCCCGTGCCCACGCTCTCGGGCGGCGAGGCGCAGCGCTTGAAGCTCGCAGGCTTCCTGGCCGACGCCTCGAAGAGTGCGAGCGCCAGCCGCCAGCCGCTCTCGCGCAAGGGCACGCTGTTCCTGTTCGACGAGCCCACCACCGGCCTGCACTTCGACGACATCGCCAAGCTCATGCGCAGCTTGCGCAAGCTGCTCGATGCTGGCCATTCGCTGGTGGTGATCGAGCACAACCTGGACGTGATCCGCTCGGCCGACTGGCTGATCGACCTCGGCCCCGAGGGCGGTGACGCCGGTGGCCTGGTGGTGGCCGAGGGCGCGCCCGAGCAGGTGCGCGAACACGCGAGCAGTCACACCGCCAAGGCCTTGCGTGAGTACGCGTTGTCCATGGGCGAGGTGCACGCGGTGCGCGAAGGCCGCGCGTCCGACTACCTGGGCCAGTCCAGCGGTCTGGCCGCCGCCGCCCGCCGCAGCGACAAGCACGGCCACGCCATCCGCATCGTCAACGCCAAGGAACACAACCTCAAGAACTTGAGCGTGGACATCCCGCGCGGCCAGTTCAACGTGATCTCCGGCGTGAGCGGTTCGGGCAAGTCCACGCTGGCCTTCGACATCCTGTTCAACGAAGGCCAGCGGCGTTATCTGGAAAGCCTCAACGCCTACGCGCGCAGCATCGTGCAGCCGGCGGGCCGCCCCGAAGTGGACGCGGTCTACGGCATCCCGCCCACGGTGGCGATCGAGCAGCGCCTCTCGCGCGGTGGTCGCAAGAGCACGGTGGGCACCACCACAGAGGTCTGGCATTTCCTGCGCCTGCTCTATGTGAAGCTGGGCACGCAGCACTGCGTGCACGACGGCGCGGCCGTGATGCCGCAGAGCGCCGACAGCATCGCCGCGGCCATCCTCCAGCGCTACGCGGGCCGACACATCGGCCTGCTCGCACCGCTGGTGGTCAACCGCAAGGGCGTCTACACCGAACTGGCCGACTGGGCGCGTCCGCGTGGTTACACCCACCTGCGCGTGGACGGCGAGTTCCTCCCCACCACCGGTTTCCCCCGCATCGACCGTTTCAAGGAACACACCATCGAGCTGCCGGTGGCCGACTTCGTGGTGAGCGCCGACCAGGAAGCCCAGTTGCGCAGCCAGCTGACCAAAGCGCTGGAAATCGGCAAGGGCGTGGTGCACGTGCTGCATCCGCTCGACGGCCTGGCCCGGGCTTTGGAAGAGGGGGGATCGACGCGTGACCTCGGCCGGCTGGAGGTGTTCTCCACCACCCGCGCTTGCCCGGTCTGCGCCACCAGCTACCCCGAGCTTGACCCGCGCCTGTTCTCGTACAACAGCAAGCACGGCTGGTGCCCCGACTGTGTGGGCACCGGCCTCAAACTCTCGCGCGACCAGCGCAGCGTGCTCGACGATTCGGTGCGCGACGACAAGGAGCGCGGGCGCGAACAGAGCTTCGCCGAACCCGAGGTGGAAGACCTGGTCGATGAGGTCTGCCCGGGCTGCGAAGGCACCCGCCTGAACGCCCAGGCCCGCGCGGTGAAGTTCAGCGCGGTGGGCATCACCGATGTGGCGCGGTTGTCGGTGCGCGAAGTGCGTTTGTGGGTGCAAGGCCTGATGAAAGAAGCCGTGATGTCCACGCGCGAAACCGGCATCGCGCGTGACCTGCTGCCCGAGATCGAGAGCCGGCTGGCCTTCCTCGAAGAAGTGGGCCTGAACTACCTGACCCTGGACCGCGGCGCGCCCACGCTCAGCGGCGGCGAGGCGCAGCGCATCCGCCTGGCCGCACAGCTCGGCAGCAACCTGCAGGGCGTGTGTTACGTGCTCGACGAACCCACCATCGGCCTGCACGCGCGCGACAACGCGATATTGCTCAACGCGCTGCACAAGCTCGGCGACATGGGCAACACGCTGGTGGTTGTGGAGCACGACGAAGACACCATCCGCCGCGCCGACCACATCATCGACATCGGCCCCAGCGCCGGCAAGCGCGGCGGGCGCGTGGTGGCGCAGGGCACGGTGGACGACCTGTCGGCCAACCCCGAGTCGGTGACGGGGCGGTATCTGCTGCACGCGATGAAACACCCGCTGCAGGCCAGACGCAATGTCTTGCCCCCTCTCCCGCTTGCGGGAGAGGGCGGGGGTGAGGACTCCCCGTGGCTCCACGTCCACCGCGCGCAACTCCACAACCTCAACCAGCTCGACGCCGCCGTGCCGCTGCAACGTCTGGTGGTCATCACCGGTGTCTCTGGCTCCGGCAAGTCCACGCTCGCGCGCGACGTGCTGCTGACCAACGTGGCCGCCGCCGTCTCCCAGCGCAGCACGAGAGCCGGTCGCGACGCCATGGACAAGGGTGAATACCCCGCGTGGTCCGGTTGTGCCGGCGTGAGCGGTTTCGAGACCGTGGACCGCGTGCTCGAAGTCGACCAGACACCCATCGGGAAAACACCGCGCAGCTGCCCCGCCACCTACATCGGTTTCTGGGACACGGTGCGCAAACTGTTTGCCGACACGCTGGAAGCCAAGGCGCGCGGCTACGGTCCGGGCCGCTTCAGCTTCAACACCGGCGAAGGCCGCTGCCCGGGTTGCGAAGGACAGGGCATGCGCACCATCGAGATGAGCTTCCTGCCGGACGTGAAGGTGCCCTGCGAGGTCTGCCACGGCGCACGCTTCAACCCCGAGACCCTGGCCGTGACCTGGAAGGGCAAAAGCATCGGCGACGTGCTGCAGATGGAAGTCGACGAGGCTGTGGACTTCTTCGCCGCCATGCCCAGCATCGGCCACCCGCTGCAACTGCTGAAAGACGTGGGCCTGGGCTACCTCACGCTGGGCCAGCCCAGCCCCACGCTCAGCGGCGGCGAGGCGCAGCGCATCAAGCTCGTGACCGAGCTCAGCAAGGTGCGCGACGACATCACGCGCCGTGGCCAGAAGCCGCCGCACACCTTGTATGTGCTCGACGAGCCCACGGTGGGCCTGCACATGGCCGACGTGGAAAAGCTCATCCGCGTGCTGCACCGCCTGGTGGACGGCGGACACAGCGTGATCGTGATTGAGCACGACCTGGACGTGATGGCCGAGGCCGACTGGATCATCGACCTCGGCCCCGAAGGCGGTGGGGGCGGTGGCCTCATCGTGGCCGCGGCACCGCCCGACGAGGTGGTGCGGCTGGACACGCACACCGGGCGGGTGCTGGGGCCGGTGCTGGCGCGGGCGTGAGGCTCAGCCGCGCGGCAAGGGCAGGGCGGTCTTGTACCGCACCTGCTTGAGCGTGAAGCTGGAGCGGATCTTCTCCACTTCGGGGATGGGGGCCAGCCGGTCCAGGATGAAGCGCTCCAGTGCCGCCATGTCGGCCACCACCACGCGGATCAGGTAGTCCGAGTCGCCGGTCATGAGGTAACACTCCATCACCTCGTCGTGGTCGGCGATGCGCTCCTCGAAGCGCGCCAGCGCTTCCTTGCGCTGCGTTTTCAGGCTGATGTTGATGAACACGTTCAGGCCAAGCCCCAGGCTCGCCGCGTCGGCCAGCGCCACGTACTGGCGGATCACGCCCGCAGCTTCCAGCGCCTTGACCCGCGCCAGGCACGGCGAAGGCGACAAGCCCACGCGCCGGGCCAGCGCCACATTGGAGAGGGAGCCGTCGTGCTGCAGCTCGTGAAGGATGCGTTGGTCGATTGGGTTCATGGCTTCTTGTGTTGTGAATTGATCTGATGGCGGCAGATTGTGCTTTTGTGAGTGGGTTTTGCAAGTTTTTTGGCAGCACATGCGGGGGGATCGTCTGTACAGTGACTGCATGAATGCCCGCCACGACCCCCCGGCCGATTCCGATCCGCACGAAACCGCCGAATGGCGCGATGCCTTTCTGGCGCTGGTCCAGACGCAGGGCCCCGCCCGCGCCCGCCAGATGCTGGACGAGCTCGCCCGGCTGGCGCGTGGACAGCGCGTGGCCTGGCAGCCCGAGCTGAACACGCCTTACATCAACACCATCGCGGTCGAAGACCAGCCCGCCTTCCCCGGCGACCTTGCGGTGGAAGAACGCCTGGCCTCTCTGATGCGCTGGAACGCGCTGGCCATGGTGGTGCGCGCCAACCAGGCCTACGGCGAACTCGGCGGCCACATCGCGAGCTACGCGAGCGCGGCCGACCTGTTCGAGACCGGCTTTAACCACTTCTTCCACGCACGCAGCGACAGCCACGGCGGCGACCTCGTGTTCTTCCAGCCGCACAGTGGGCCCGGTGTGTACGCGCGCGCGTTTCTCGAAGGCCGCCTGAGCGAGGCCGATCTGCTGCACTACCGCCAGGAAATCACCGCGCCGGCCAGCGGCGCGCGCGGCCTCTCCAGCTACCCGCACCCGTGGTTGATGCCCGACTTCTGGCAGTTCCCCACCGGCTCCATGGGCATCGGCCCGATCAGTTCGATCTACCACGCGCGCTTCATGCGCTACCTCACGCACCGCAATTTGCAGAACTGCGAAGGCCGCAAGGTGTGGGGCGTGTTCGGCGACGGCGAGATGGACGAACCCGAGAGCATGTGCGCGCTCACGCTGGCGGCACGCGAGAAGCTCGACAACCTGGTCTGGGTGGTCAACTGCAACCTGCAGCGCCTGGACGGCCCGGTGCGCGGCAACGGCCGCATCATCGACGAGCTGGAAAAGCTCTTCGCGGGCGCGGGCTGGAACGTGATCAAGCTGGTCTGGGGCAGCGACTGGGACGGCCTGTTCGCGCGCGACGTCACCGGCGCGCTGGTGCGGGCATTCGCCCACACGGTGGACGGTCAGATGCAGACCTTCGCTGCGAAAGACGGCCGCTTCAACCGCGACAACTTCTTCGGCCAGAACGAAGAACTCGCGCGCCTCGCGCAGGGCATGACGGACGAGCAGATCGACCGCCTCAAGCGCGGCGGCCACGACCTGGTCAAGATCCATGCGGCTTACGCCGCGGCCGCGGCCCACACCGGCCAGCCCACGGTGATCCTGGCGCAGACCAAGAAGGGCTATGGCATGGGCAGCGCGGGCCAGGGCAAGATGACCACGCACAGCCAGAAGAAGTTCGAGGGCGCCGACCTGATCGAATTCCGCAACCGCTTCAACCTGCCGCTGAGCGACGAACAGGCCACCGGCCTCAACTTCTTCAAACCCGCCGACGACAGCGCCGAGATGCGCTACCTGCTCGAGCACCGCGAACGACTTGGCGGCGCCATGCCCCGGCGCGAGACCGCCTGCGCCGTGGTGCCGGTGCCCGCGATCGATGCCTACGCCACGTTTGCCCTGAAGGCCGACGGCAAGCAGATGAGCACCACCATGGCCTTCGTGCGCATGCTCGGCGGCCTGCTCAAGGACGCACAGCTCGGCCCGCGCATCGTGCCCATCGTGGCCGACGAGGCGCGCACCTTCGGCATGGCCAACCTGTTCAAGCAGGTCGGCATCTACAGCAGCGTGGGCCAGCGCTACGCGCCGGAAGACATCGGTTCGGTGCTGAGCTACCGCGAGGCACTGGACGGGCAGATCCTGGAGGAAGGCATCAGCGAAGCGGGTGCGCTGGCGAGCTGGACGGCCGCAGCCACCAGCTACAGCGTGCACGGCCTGGCCATGCTGCCGTTCTACATCTACTACTCCATGTTCGGCTTCCAGCGTGTGGGCGACGCGATCTGGGCCGCGGCCGACCAGCGCTCGCGCGGTTTCCTGCTGGGCGCCACCTCGGGGCGCACCACGCTGGGCGGCGAAGGCCTGCAGCACCAGGACGGCAGCAGCCACCTGGTGGCCGCGACCATTCCCAACTGCAAGGCCTGGGACCCGGCCTTCGCGGGTGAGCTGGCGGTGATCGTCGACGCGGGCATGCGCGAGATGCTGGTCGAGCAACAGGACGTGTTCTATTACGTCACGCTGATGAACGAGAACTACGCCCAGCCGGACCTGCCCGAAGGCGCGGCCGAGGGCGTGCTCAAAGGGGGTTATCGCTTCGGGCGCTTCGGGCCTGCCGACGCCAAACAACGCGTCACCCTGCTGGGCTCGGGCGCGATCTTCACCGAGGTGCTCAAGGCGGCCGGACAACTCGCTGCACAAGGCGTGGGTGTGGACGTGTTCAGCATCACGAGCTGGAGCGAACTGGCGCGCGACGGCGTGGTGAACGGCGAGGAGTCGCATTTAACGCGTCTGCTGGGCAACAGCGCGGGCCCGGTGATTGCCGCGACCGACTACGTGCGCACCGTGCCCGAGAGCGTGCGCGCCTTCGTGCCCAAAGGCCGGCGCTTCCACACACTGGGCACCGACGGCTTTGGCCGCAGCGACACGCGTGCCGCGCTGCGCGCGTTCTTCCAGGTCGATGCCGACAGCGTCGCGGCGCGCGCCCGGCAGGCGCTGGCCGAGGCCTGAGCTAAGCTGCCGTGGTGCAGCACCAGGTCATCCACATTCACCCGTCCGCTCCGGCCCAACCCGCGCTGGGTGCGCGGTGCAACGGCTGTGGCGTGTGCTGTCTGGCGGAACCTTGTCCACTCGGACAGGTGATCTCAGGCAAGCGCACCGGCGCGTGCGATGCGTTGCGTTGGGACGAGGAGCTGTCGATCTACCGCTGTGGCGCGATCTCCGATGCCGCTGGCGTGCTGGGTCCTCGCTGGCGCTGGGCGGCGCCGGTGCTGCGCAAACTGGCACGCCGCTGGATTGCCGCAGGCGTGGGTTGTGACGCCAACCTGCAGAGCGATCGGGGCTGATCAGCGCGCGAACAGCACGATCACGCCGATGACCAGCGCGGCGACGACGAACATGAGCAAGCGCGTGCGCACGCGCAGCAGTTCCACGGCCGCCACCAGGCGCGCGTTCTGCTCGGCGAGTTCGGCCAGGGTCTGCGCCATCTGGGTCTGTGTCTGCGCCTGCTGGTCGATCAGTTGCCGCGCCTCAATCAGTCGGTTGCGCAATTCACCCAGGCTGGGTGGTGTGTCCGACACCAGGTCCATGGGCGTGGCGGTGACGGTGGGGCTCTCGGGCGACTTCTGCCGGTCCATCAACTTGCGGGCGGCATTGAGCACCTTGGGCGCGTGTTCGATCACGTCGCCCCAGGGGATCACTTTGAGGGCGAGCAGCCAGGGGATGGCCATGTGGGGGTCCTTTCGCAGGGCGGATGACGCGGAATGCACCCTTGGGAGCAGCTTAACCCGGTGGGGTTCCCGCAGATGGGGACGTTGCGGCGCGTCTCAACAACCACCAGCCCAGCCCGGCCACCGACAGCAGCAGCACCGGAAACCCCACCGTGGGCGCCCACTGCAGGGCAGCGGCCCCCAGCGCCGGCGCCAGCACACCGCCCAGCGTGTACGACAGCACCAGCACTGCGGTGCTGTTGACCAGGGTGATGCCGGCTTCGCGCGAACCGATGTCGATCATGGCCAGTGTGTAGAGGCTGCCACCGGCACCGCCCCACAGAAAGGCCACCGGTGCGGCCAGCCAGGGTGTGCCGGCCACGAAGGGAATGATGAGCGTGGCCAGCAGCGTGATGAGCGCGCACACCCGCATGATCGTCAGTCGGCTGGCGCGCGTGTCGCCCCAGCGTTGTGTCGGGTGGTGAGCCAGGCGGTCGGCCAGCACGCCGGCCGGCAGCATCATGAGCGCGCTGCCCAGGCCACTGGCCGAGACCAGCAGCGCGGCAGCGGTGGCGCCCAGGCCGAGTGCCAGGCCGTACAGCGGCAGGATGGATGTGAGACCACTTTCGAAAAAACCGCCGACAAACCCCACCGCCATGATCAGTGGGTGGGCACGCAGCGCGTGCCACACACCAGAGAGGCCGACCTGGGCGCTGTGCAGGTCGGCAGACGCGGGCAGGCGCGGGATCAGCAGGCTCCAGGCCAGGCCGCAAGCGGTCAACGCCAGCGCCACCCAGAGCGCGGCGTCGCTCTGCGCGCCCAACCAGGCCAGCACCAGCGGACCGAGCACGAAGGTGGTGCCGACCATGGTCTCGAAAATGCCGACGTTGCGACCGCGCTGTTTCGAGGGCGAGAACTCGGCCACGATGGCCTCGGCCAGCACCCAGCGCAGGCCGGCGGCCATGCCTTCGATGAAGATGCAGGCGAACCACAGCAGCAGCGAATCACTGAACAGGAAGCCGCAAATGGCCACCACCGGAACGAAGGCCGCCAGCCAGAGCGAGGGCCGCCGGCCCAGGCGCTGCGTGATGGCCGAGGCAAACGGCGTCATGGCGAATATGCCGACCCAGCCGGTGGCGACGAACACGCCGGCCAGTGCGGTGGATACGCCGTCGCCCTTGAGTCGCAACAGCAGCAGCGGCATCAGCATGAAGTAGCCCACCAACTGGAAGAAGGTGGAGCCGAAGATCGCCACCAGCCCCAGGCGGGCCTGTTCGGGCACGAGCGCGCCGGGCGCGGTGCCCGTGATGGCATGGCTGTGCTGGGGTGGCAGCGGGTGTTCGGTCATGCTGCCCTCGCCCCCAGCACCGCGTCCGCCACCTCGGTGAAACCCGCGCCGCGCTCACCCTGCGCCACAAAGCGCGGGTGGTGGCTCAGCGCTGCCCAGAAGTGCGCCACGTTGGCCACGCCCACGCTGTGCGGGAAGTGACCGAACATGCGGGCGTCGTTGGTCGAGTCGCCCACATAGACCCAGCGGTCGAGTTCGGCGTCGAGGTCGCGCCCCAGGCGCGTGCGCACGATCCAGCGCGCGCCGGCGAGCTTGTCGTGTTCGCCGATCCAGCCGTTGATGTGGATCGAGCTGACGGTGGCGTTGAGCCCCTCGCTTCGCATGAGGGCCACCACCAGCGCGATCTCGGCCTCGCCCAGGTGAGCGAACTCGCTGTGGTCGATGGCGATGTCGGTCTCGCGCCCGGGGCTGTCGGTGGCCAGGCGGGTCTGTGGCAGTTCACGCAGCACGCGCTGCGCCACAGCCTGCAGGCGGGCGAAGTTGGTGGTTCGGGTGACGGCGTCCTGCAGGTAGTCGCGGCAGAGCCGTCCATCAGCGCCTCGCCACAGCGCCACGGCGCCGTTCTCCGCCACGATGGCGTCCACCGGCCAAGCCAAGGAAAAGGCCTCGCTCCAGCCGGCCGGCCGGCCGGTGATGGCCAGCACCGGCAGACCGGCGGCGCGCAGGCGGTGCAGGGCGTCCAGGGCGTCATCCGTGATGGCACCGTCCGTCGTCAGGGTGTCGTCGATGTCGGTCAGCACCCCGTGGATGCGCTCGCGCGCTGCGGTGGGCCACAGGGCAAGCGGGGAGGGCGCGGGGATGGTCGGCATGGGGCCGGCAGTGTCGCACAGGCTTACAAAAGGACGGGTCTCCTGCTTCACAGACCACACACCCGGCGGCATGCTGGGCTAAAATCCCGCATCCGAGGAGCGTTGCAGCGTCCCCACTGACCAGTTCAGAAGCGGGGCGTGAGGCTCGGACCATCCATGCAACGACGCTCATCCACATCCCGTGCGATGAGTTTTTTTTCGCCCGCCGATGTGGTTTGTCCATCCCTTCTGGAGCGAACCATGAATGCACGTCTGAACACCCCCCTCACCGATTGCGCGATCGCCGACATCTCCCTGGCCGAATGGGGCCGCAAAGAGGTCAAGATCGCCGAGACCGAAATGCCCGGCCTGATGGCCATTCGCGAAGAGTTCTCTGCTGCCAAGCCGCTCAAGGGTGCGCGCATCACCGGCAGCATCCACATGACGATCCAGACCGCGGTGCTGGTCGAAACCCTGCAAGCCCTGGGTGCCAGCGTGCGCTGGGCCTCTTGCAACATCTTCTCCACGCAAGACCACGCCGCCGCCGCGCTGGTGGCACAGGGCACGCCGGTGTTCGCGCACAAGGGCGAAACCCTCACCGAGTACTGGGACTTCACGCACCGCATCTTTGAATTCGGCGCTGCCGGCACCGAAGGCGAAGGCCCGAACATGATCCTGGACGACGGCGGCGACGCCACGCTGCTGATGATCCTGGGCCAGAAGGCCGAGAAAGACATCTCGGTGGTGGCCAACCCGACCAGCGAAGAAGAGACCTGCCTGTACGCCGCCATCAAGGCCAAGATCGCGCAAGACCCGACCTGGTACAGCCGCAAGGCCGCGCAGATCATCGGCGTGACCGAGGAGACCACCACCGGCGTGCACCGCCTGAAGGAAATGAGCGCGAAGGGCACGCTGCCGTTCCGCGCGATCAACGTCAACGACTCGGTCACCAAGAGCAAGTTCGACAACCTGTACGGCTGCCGCGAATCGCTGGTCGACGGCATCAAGCGCGCCACCGACGTGATGATCGCCGGCAAGGTCGCCTGCGTGGCTGGCTACGGCGACGTCGGCAAGGGCTCGGCCCAGGCCCTGCGTGCGCTGTCGGCCCAGGTCTGGGTGACCGAGATCGACCCGATCAACGCCCTGCAGGCCGCGATGGAAGGCTACAAGGTCGTGACCATGGAATACGCCGCCGACAAGGCCGACATCTTCGTGACCACCACCGGCAACAAGTCCATCATCACGCACGACCACATGGCCGCGATGAAGGACCAGGCCATCGTCTGCAACATCGGTCACTTCGACAACGAGATCGACATCGCCTCGATCGAGAAGTACAACTGGGACGAGATCAAGCCCCAGGTCGACCACGTGACCTTCCCCGATGGCAAGAAGATCATCATGCTGGCCAAGGGCCGTCTGGTGAACCTGGGCTGCGGCACGGGCCACCCCAGCTTCGTGATGTCGAGTTCGTTCGCGAACCAGACCATCGCGCAGATCGAACTGTTCTCGCACCCCGACAGCTACGACATCGGCAAGGTCTACGTGCTGCCCAAGCACCTGGACGAGAAGGTCGCGCGCCTGCACCTGAAGAAGGTCGGCGCGATGCTGACCGAGCTGACCGACGAACAGGCGGCCTACATCGGCGTGCCCAAGCAGGGCCCGTACAAGCCAGACACCTACCGGTACTGAGCTCCATGCGGGCAGACCAACTGCTCGTCGAGCGCGGGCTGGCGGCTTCCAAGTCGCAAGCCCAACGGCTGATTGCATCGGGCGTGCGCTGGCGACTGCTTCCGGGTGACTGGAAGGCCGTCTCGAAGAATGGCGAGGAGCTGCGCGAGACGGTGGAGCTGCAAGCGGTGGACAACGCCGAGACGAGGTTCGTCTCGCGCGGCGGACTCAAGCTCGACGGCGCCCTGCAACGCGTGGCACTCGACGTGCGCGGCCTGCGCTGCCTCGATGTGGGCCAGAGCAGCGGTGGTTTCACCGACTGCCTGCTGCAGCGCGGCGCGCTTCAAGTGGTGGGTGTGGACGTGGGCCAGGGCCAGTTGCATCCGCGCCTGCGCAGCGATGCGCGCGTGGTCTGCATCGAGAAATGCAACGCTCGCGACCTGTCGGCCGATGTGCTGCAGGCTGCGGGCGGACCCCCACCGTTCGACCTCATCGTGGGTGACCTGTCGTTCATCTCGCAAACACTCGTGTGGCCAGCGCTCATGCCCTTGCTCAAGGCGGGCGGGCATGTGCTCATGCTGGTCAAGCCGCAGTTCGAGCTGCAGCCCGAGCACATCGGCAAGGGTGGCCTGGTCAAGAGCGAGGCGAGCTACCCGCTGGTGCGCGAGCGCATCGAGCAGGTGGTCAAGGACAGCGGTCTTGCGCTGCTGGCCTACTTCGAGAGTCCGATCACCGGGGGTGACGGCAACCGCGAATTTCTGGTGTTCGCCCGCAGCCCGGCCTGAAGCCGCTGGCGGTGTCGAACCCGCACATTTCTGGAGAACCCCATGGGCCTGCCCGTGAGCCTTGAATTTTTTCCGCCCAAGACGCCCGAGGGCGTAGAGAAGCTGCGCGTGGTACGCCAGCAGCTCTATGGATTGAAGCCCGAGTTCTGCTCGGTCACCTACGGCGCCGGCGGTTCCACGCAAGAGGGCACCTTCAACACGGTGCGCGACATCCTCGCCGAGTCGGTGCCCGCAGCCTCGCATTTTTCGTGCATCGGCGCCACCAGGGCCTCGGTGCGGGAGCAGCTCGCCACACTCAAGGCCATGGGCGTGAAGCGCCTGGTGGCGCTGCGCGGTGATCTGCCCAGCGGCTATGGCGCCGGCGGCGAGTTTCACTACGCCAGCGACCTGGTGTCCTTCATTCGCAGCGAAACCGGCGACGACTTCCGCATCGAGGTGGCGGCGTACCCGGAGGTGCACCCACAGGCGAAGTCGCCCGAGTCCGACCTGCAGGCCTATGCGACCAAGGTGCGCGCGGGCGCGCACTCGGCCATCACCCAATACTTCTACAACAGCGACGCCTACTTCCGCTTTGTGGACGACGCTTACAAGCTGGGCGCCGATGTGCCGGTGGTGCCCGGCATCATGCCCATCACCAGCTCCACCCAGCTCATGCGTTTTTCGGACGCGAGTGGCGCCGAGATTCCTCGCTGGATCCGTTTGCGCCTGCAGGCCTTCGGCGACGACACGGCATCCATCAAGGCATTCGGGCTGGATGTGGTGACCGACCTGTGCGACCAGCTGCGCAACGGTGGCGTGCCGGCGCTGCATTTCTACACCATGAACCAGAGTGTGGCCACGCTGGAAATCGCGAAGCGGCTGCGGTTGTCATGAGCTTCAAATCCGCGTTCACGCTCGCGCTGGCCACCGTGTTGTGGCTCGGCGGCTGTGCGACGCGGGCACCCTCGGTGCCTCCCATGCTCGATGGAGAGGAGCCCGCCGCCCTGCCGGACGCGCGCGAGATCGAGCGCGGCCGGGCCTCGTGGTACGGCGAACCCTTTCATGGGCGGCGCACCGCCAGCGGCGAGGTCTTCAACATGAACGATCTCACTGCTGCCCACAAGACCTTGCCTTTCGGCACGCGCTTGCGGGTGCGCAACCTCGCCACGGGCCAGGATGTGCTCGTGCGCATCAACGACCGTGGCCCTCATGTCAGGGGCCGCATCATCGATCTGAGCCGCGCCGCCGCTGCGCAGATTGGCTTGCTGGGCACCGGCACGGCGCTGGTGGTGCTGCTGGCCGAATGAGCGCCGAGTTGCCGTCGGGTGCCCCGGGCGGGCCCTTGGTGCTGCGCTGGTTGCATGTGTTGACGGCCGTGGTCGCGCACGGCAGCGTGGCCCGGGCGGCCGCCGAACTCTGCCTGTCGGCTTCGGCGGTTTCGCGCGCGGTTCGCCAGACCGAGGCCGCCATCGGCATCGACCTCTTCGAACGTGGCGCGCGCGGCATGACCGCATTGCCAGTGGCACGCCAGCTCGCGCTGCGTGCGCAGCGCGCCCACGAACAACTGCTCAAGGCCGATGCCGCCGGGCGGGCAAGGGCGCCCACCCCACGCCGTGCGCTGCGCGTCTCGCAGATCACCGACGGCATGCTGCACGCGCTGGTGTCCACCGCGCGCAGCGGCAACGAAACGGCGGCGGCCGCCACACTCGGCGTGACGCAACCGGCCGTGCACCTGCGGCTGCGCGCGCTGGCCCACCTCGCGGGCACGCCGCTGGTGCGCCGCACCGACCGTGGCGTGCGTCTCACCGATGCCGGCGAACGCTGGGCTGCCGCCGCCGAGCTCGCCCTGGGCGAGTTGCGGGTGGCCGAAGAAGAGCTGGCCGGCTGGCGTGGCCAGTCAGTGGGTCAACTGGCGGTGGGTGCCCTGCCGATGGCCGGCACCGAGCTCGTGCCGCGTGCGCTGGGCCGGTTGCTGGAGCGCCTGCCCGGCGTGCAGGCCACGGTGGCAGACGGCACCTACGAGACGCTGCTGCACCTGTTGCGCCACGGCGAGATCGACCTCGTTGTGGGTCCTTTGCGTGGCGTGCTGGCAGCGGCCGACGTCGAGGAGCAAACGCTGTTTGTCGACCACCTGGTGCTGGTCGTGCGCGCCGGGCATCCGTGGCTGGGCCGCTCCAAGGCGGTGCTGCGCCGGGGCTTGTCGGGCGCCGACTGGATATCTCCCCTGCGCGGCTCGCCCGCGCGCGCGGCGTTCGAAGCGGCGTTTCGCGCCGCCGGGCACGAGCCGCCAGCGGCTCGGCTGCACGCCAACAGTCCGTCGGCGGTGCGCGCCTTGTTGCTGCAGTCCGACCGCGTGGCCCTGCTGTCTCCGCTGCAGGTCCTGAGCGACGTGGCCGGCGGGGTGCTCGCCGTGCTGCCCCTGCCGTTGGCGGATACCGAGCGCGTCATCGGCGTCACCACACGGCGTGCTGGCCTGCCGTCGCCAGCCTGTCGGGTGTTCATGGACGAACTGCGCGCCGTGGTGGTCGAGCTGCAACTGACGAGTGCCACCTCGGTATAAGCAATTCGGCAGGCCTGCGCGGGCAATTGCAGCCCGGGTGTTCACCGGGGTGGCGATACTGGAAGGCCACATCCGGGCGAGGCAGCGGCGAGCATGCTGCGCGCCCCCACATCAGGAAACCGCATGCATTCCCCTTCTTCATTGACCCGCCGCACCGTGCTGATGGCAGCAGCCGCCAGCGTGGCGGCGCCCGCTCTGCGGGCCCAGACCCTGCCCCGCACCATCCGGCTGGTGGTGCCGTTCCCGCCCGGTGGTTCGCCCGACATCCTGGCCCGTGCCTTGCAGCCGCGGCTGGCCGCCGCGCTCGGTGTGAACGTGGTGATCGACAACAAGCCGGGAGCCGGAGGTTCGCTCGGTGCGACCGATGTCGCGCGCTCCGCGCCCAACGGCGCCACTTTGCTCATGGGCCACACCGGCACGCTGGCCGTCAACCCTGCGATTTACCCCGGCCTGGCCTACGACCCGCAAAAGAGTTTTGCACCGATCGCCTGGGTGGCCCGCGTGCCCAACGTGCTGGTGATCAACTCCTCGCTGCCCATCACCACGTTGAAGCAATTGATCGAGCGCGCCAAGGCGCAGCCCGGCCAGCTCACGCACGCATCGGGCGGCAACGGCAGCGCCGCGCACATTGCCTTCGAATACCTCAAGCAGCGCGCGGGCATGTTCATGCTGCACATCCCCTACCGCGGCACGGCGCCCTCGATCACCGACGTGATCGGTGGTCGCGTCGATTGCACCTTCACCGGCGCCCCGGCCGTGCTGCCCCACGTGCAGGGTGGTCGCCTGCGTGCGCTGGCGGTGTCCAGCCCGCAGCGCCTGCCCGCCCTGCCCAACGTACCCACGGTCGCCGAGAGCGGTTACCCCGGCTTCGAGGCCGATCAGTGGTACGGCGTGGTGGGTCCGGCCGGCATGGCGCCCGAGCTGGTCGCGCGACTCAATGCCGAGATCAACGCGGCGCTGGTCCACCCTGAAGTGCTGGAGCCACTCACGCGCGAAGGTGCCACGCCCATGCCGTCGAAGCCGCAGGATTTTGCAGCGCTCATCGCGCGCGAGATTCCGCGCTGGGCCGAGGTGGTTCGGGTCGGCAACGTCAGGCCTTCCTGAGCGGCGCTGCCGGCCAGCCCCGCCGTTGAATTGATCTGCGTCAACCGCAGGCGTTGCCGCGGTGGGTGTTGCGGTGCGCATTGATGCAGCGCAACATGCCACCGCTCGGGGTCTTCTGTAATCGGTGTCGGGAATGTTCCCGGTTCGATCACTGAAAAATCATGAAAAAGACCTCTGTGGCGCTCGCCTCCCTCGTGCTGCTGGCATCGGGCTCGGCCATTGCGCAAGACTTCACCGCGGGCTCGCTGCTGGTGCGCGCTCGCGCTGTTCATCTGGACAGCGCCAACAAGGACAGCACCGGCCTGAACCTGTCGATCAACGACAAGACGCTGCCCGAAGTTGACTTCACCTATTTCTTCAGCCCCAACCTGGCGGCCGAGCTGGTGTTGACCGTGCCGCAGAAGCAGCGCGTGTACGCCGGCGCCACCCAGATCGGTACCTTGAAGCACCTGCCGCCCACGCTGACGCTGCAGTACCACTTCAACCACAGCAGCGGCATCAAGCCCTATGTGGGTGCGGGTCTGAACTACACGCGTTTCAGTTCGGTGGATCTGCTCGGCGGCGGTGCAGACATCAAGCGCAACAGCGTGGGTCTGGCGTTCCAGGCGGGCGTCGACATTCCGCTGGCCAAGAACCTGTACTTCAACGTCGATGTGAAGAAGGTCTACATCAAGACCGACGTGATCGCTGGCGGCACCAACATCGGCACCTTCAAAGTCGATCCGGTGCTGGTCGGTGTGGGGCTGGGCTGGCGCTTCTGACGCGGCGCTTCAGCGCTCGTCGTAGCTGATCACCAGGCGTTCGCTCGTGGGGCGCGCCTGGCAGCTCAGCACGAAACCCTTGTCGGTTTCCCAAGGCTCCAGCGTGTAGTTCTTCTCCATTGCCACCGAGCCTTCCATCACCTTGGCGCGGCAGGTGCAGCACACGCCACCGCGGCACGACCAGGGCAGGTCGAGCCCGGCATTGAGTGCCACGTCGAGCACGCGCTCGTTGCGGTTCATGCGCAGCTCGTGTGGCTTGCCGTCGAGCAGCACGGTGAGCGCCACGTCGCCCTCGGTGCGCACGGCTGCATCGGCATGGCCGAGCACCACTGCCTTGCGCGCTTCGGCCGTCAGGGCTTCGAGCGTGGGCGAGGTGAAACGCTCGGTGTGCACGCGGTCGGGCCGCACGCCTGCATCAAGCAAGGCTTGCTCGGTCGCGTCGATCATGGCCTCGGGCCCGCAGATGAACACCTCGTCCATGCTGGCCACCGGCAGCAGCGTGGCGATGAGCGCGCGCACTTTGTCGCCGTCGATGCGGCCTTCGAGCAGCGGCACCTCCTGCGCCTGCCGCGAGAGGATGTGGATCAGCGTGAGCCGCCCGGCGTAGCGGTCCTTGAGGTCCTGCAGCGCTTCGTTGAACATCACGCTGTCCATGCGGCGGTTGCCATAGACCAGGGTGAACTTGGCCTGGGGCGATTCTTCGAGCGTGCTGGCCATGAGCGAGAGGATGGGCGTGATGCCCGAACCCGCTGCGAAGCCCACACGGTGCAGTGCGCGAGGCTTGTGCACGGTGAAGCGGCCGTCCGGTGGCATCACCTTCAGTGTGTCGCCGGCCTTCAGCTCGCTGGCGGCCCAGTTGGAAAACACGCCGCCGTCCACTGGCCGGATGCCCAGCGTGAGCTCACCACGTTGCGTGAGCAGGCTGCGCGGGCTGCTGATGGAGTAGCTGCGCCGAACATCTTGCCCACCGATGGTGGCGCGCACGGTGAGGAACTGGCCGGGCTCGAACGTGAATGCCGTGCGCTGCTCGGGCGGGATGGCCAGGGTGATGGCCACTGCGCCCGCAGCCTCGGGGCTGATGCGGGCGATGGGCAGCTCGTGGAAGCGGGGGGCGGTGCTCATGGCATCAGTAGGGTTTGAAGTAGTCGAAGGGCTCAAAGCAATCCAGGCAGCGGTACATGGCTTTGCAGGCGGTGGAGCCAAAGGGTGATGTTTCGGTGGTGTGGGTGGAGCCGCATTGAGGGCAGGGAACGGCTACACGTTGCAGGGCCTGGCGAGAAAACTTCAGCACGTTGCTGCCCGCGTTGGCGCTGCTGCCGCACTGTGGCGGCGCGATGCCATAGGCGCGCAGCTTCTCGCGCGCGACCGCGCTCATCCAGTCCGTCGTCCAGGCCGGAGCGAGTTGCGTGACCACGCGCGCGCTGATGCCGGCCTCTACCAAGGCGGCGCGCACATCGTCTTCGATCTGGCCCATGGCCGGGCAGCCACTGTAGGTGGGCGTGATCACCACCTCGGGTGTGCCGTCGCACCCTTGACGCACCTCGCGCAGGATGCCCAGTTCGCTCAGGCTGACCACGGGAATTTCGGGGTCGCTCAGGTCGGCGAGCGCGGCCCAGATATCGGCGTGGTCGTGAACGGCAGCCACAGTCATGGCGCTGCTCACCAGACGGCTTGCGGATGCGTGCGCGCCAGGCTCTGCATCTCCGCGAGCAGGAAGCCCATGTGTTCCGAATGCACACCCAGCTTGCCCTGCGGTACGTAGCCTTGCACGGCCGGTCGCTTGAGCGTGGCCTCGCTCACTGTGTCGTCCACCAGCGCGTCCCAGTCGGCTTTGAGGGCGGCCACATCGACGCCCGTGCCGCTGTTCGCTGCCTGCGTTTCGGCCTCGCTGCCGATCCAGAATTCCTGGCAGTAGGGCAGCAGATGGTTGAGCGCGGCTTGCGCTCGGGCGTGCGATTCGTCGGTGCCGTCGCCCAAGCGCACCAACCAGTCGCTGGCGTGGCGCAGGTGGTAGCGCACTTCCTTCAGCGACTTGGCGGCGATGGCGGCCAGGTGTGCATCGGCCGAGGTCTGCAGCCGGTCCCACACCAGCACCATGAGCGCGCTGTAGAGGAAGTTGCGGGTGATGGTGGTGGCGTAGTCGCGGTCGCCCGACGCCGTGCTGGCCAGCGGCCCGCTGTGCGGCAACTCCAGCAGCGTGAGGTTGCGGAACTCGGCGGTGTCACGGAAATAGGCCAGCGTGTCCTCGGTCACGCGGCCATCGGTGCGTGCGCCCTGCAGATGCTGGAAGCGCTGCGTGAGGTCGGCATCGTCGTTGATGAGCGCGGCGGCGTGCTGGTAGAGCATGCGGGCCTGGCCGAGCAGATCGAGGCTGTTGTTGGCCAGGGCAAGGTCTTCTTCCAGCACGGGCCCGTGGCCGCACCACTCGGCGTTGCGCTGGCCGAGCACCAAGGCGTTGTCGGCCAGGTGCAGCAGGTAGTTGACTGGTGCGTGGGTAGGAGCCGAGACCATCACATGTGCCCCACTTTGTCGGGGATCTCGTAGAACGTGGGATGGCGGTACACCTTGTCGGCCGCCGGATCGAAGAAGCTGTCCTTGCTGTCGGGCTCGCTGGCCGCGATGCTGTTGGACGGCACGACCCAGATGCTCACGCCTTCCTGCCGGCGCGTGTAGACGTCGCGCGCCATCTGCAGCGCATGGGGCGCGTCGCTGGCGTGCAGGCTGCCGCAGTGCTTGTGTTCAAGACCCTGCTTGCTGCGCACGAAGACTTCCCACAGGGGCCATTCCTTCAGTGCAGTGTTCGGTGTGCTCATGCGGCCTCCTTCATTGCGCGTGCCTGTTGTTTCGCCGCATGGGCCAAGGCCGCGTCACGCACCCACTGGCCGTCGTTCCAGGCCTTCACGCGCGTGGCCAGGCGTTCCTTGTTGCAGGGGCCATCGCCATTGACCACGGCCCAGAACTCGTCCCAGTCGATCTGTCCATAGTCGTGGTGGCCACGTGCCTCGTTCCATTTCAGTTCGGGGTCGGGCAGGGTGACGCCCAGCACCTCGGCCTGCGGCACGGTCGCGTCCACAAACTTCTGGCGCAGATCGTCGTTGGAAATGCGCTTGATGCCCCAGCGCATGCCCTGCACGCTGTTGGGGCTGTCGGCGTCGGGCGGGCCGAACATGGCCAGGCACTTCCACCACCAGCGGTTCACCGCGTCCTGCACCATGGCCTTCTGCTCGGCCGTGCCCTGCATCATGGTCATCAGCGACTCGAAGCCCTGGCGCTGGTGAAAACTCTCTTCCTTGCAGACGCGGATCATGGCGCGTGCGTAGGGCCCGAAGCTGCAACGGCACAGCGGTATCTGGTTCATGATCGCCGCGCCGTCCACCAGCCAGCCGACCACGCCGACGTCGGCCCAGGTCAGGGTGGGGTAGTTGAAGATGGAGCTGTACTTGGCCTTGCCCGAGTGCAGCGCATCAAACATCTGGTCGCGGCTGGTGCCCAGCGTCTCGGCCGCGCTGTAGAGATACAGGCCATGGCCACCTTCGTCCTGCACCTTGGCCACCAGGATGGTCTTGCGCTTGAGACTGGGCGCGCGCGAGATCCAGTTGCCTTCGGGCAGCATGCCAACAATCTCGCTGTGCGCGTGCTGGCTGATCTGGCGCACCAGCGTCTTGCGGTACGCATCGGGCATCCAGTCGCGCGGTTCAATCTTGCCGTCGGCGTCGATCACGGCGTCAAAGTGCGCCTGCAGGGTGGCGTCGTGCGGCACCGACTTGAGGGGGTTGCCGGCTTTGGCGTCGGCATCCGGAACGTTGAACGACTGGGTGTACATGCGCGTCTCCTGCGCCACGGGCCGGGCGCGTGGATCGCAGTATATCCAATTAGCCGACCGAGCGGTCGGCTAATTGGCTGTCACAGATACACGCGCTTACCGGCGATTGCGGCGCCTCACCTACAGTGACTCACATGAACTCTGCTGTCACTACTGCGATTTCCCGTCTGGCGTCCTCTTCGTTCGCGGGCCGTGTGCCCGTGGTGCTGGTGCTGTCTGCGTTGTTGCTGGCTTGCGGAGGCGGAGGTGGCGATGAGCCGCCAGCGCACTCTGACGCCGTGATCGGCACCACGCCCACCATCATTTCAGGGTCTTCGGGTGCCACCGGTAGCGGCGGACTCATTGCGCTGGATGCCAGCACCAGCTGCGGCCTGCCGGAGTTCCGCATCGACCTTCTGCAACAGATCAATGCTGTGCGCTCGGTGGCTCGCACCTGCGGCAGCGCCGCGATGGCGGCTGTCGCACCCCTGACCTGGAACGACCGCCTGTTTTCCGCAGCTGCGCGACATTCGCGCGACATGGCGACCAGAAACTACTTTTCCCACACCGGTCTGGATGGTCGCAACCCGGCACAGCGCGTTGCCGACGAAGGTTACGCGTGGTCCTGGGTGGGGGAGAACATTGCCGCGGGGCAACCCGCCGTGTCGGCCGTGATGGGCAGTTGGTTGGCCAGTCCGGGCCACTGCGCGAACATCATGCGCCCCGAGTTCCTGGAGGTGGGCGTGAGCTGCGTGCAGCAGGCGGGAAGTACTTATGGTCGGTACTGGACCATGGCGCTGGGCCGTCCGCAGTGATCGCGCTTCAGCCGCCCGATTCCAAGGTTTGGGACTTGCCGCGACCACGGCCCAGGTGTGCCAGCAACTGAGGCAAGGCTGTCTGCAACACGGCCTTGAGGGTGTGGGGCGGGTTGATCACGAACATGCCGCTGGCGGTCAGCCCTGGCCGGTCTTCAGGACCGTGCGTCGGGTCCTGGCCGATGGCCAGCGCGGCGTTGAGCCAGGGCTTCTGCGCTTGATTGGCCAGCGTCTTGAGCCGGCGCGGCAGGTCGTGGGCCTCGGGTCGCGGAATCACCGGGTACCAGACCAGGTAGGTGCCGGTCGGAAACCGTTTGATGGCTTCTTGTATGCAGGCGCTTACTTTCCCGTAATCGCTCTTGATCTCGTAGCTCGGATCAATCAACACCACGGCGCGTTTGGAGCCGGTGGCAGACGGCGGTGGGGGCAACAGCGGACGCAAACCTTCAAAGCCGTCTTCTCGCGCCACCGCAATCTGCCGCCCCGCGTCGAGTTGGGCGATGTTGGCGGCCAGTGTTTTGCTGTCGGTGGGGTGCAGTTCAAACAGCTTGAGCCGATCACGCGACTCGGTCCGCATGAGCTGCTGCATCACGAAGGGCGAGCCGGGGTAGACGCGCAACGCGCCGGACGGGTTGAAGCCCGCGATGATGTCGAGGTAGTCGTCGATCGCGGGCGACACGTCCTTGGCCGGTGGCTGGTCGGCGGCTCGAAGGGCCGCCATCAGCTTGACCACACCGTCCTTGGCCTCGCCCCCGGTCTCGGTGTAGTCGCCGTCCAGGCGGTACAAACCGGCACCGGCGTGGGTGTCGACCAGGGTGATGCCAGCCTCTTTCTGCATCAGATGGCGCAGCGTGGCGATGAGTGTGGTGTGCTTGAGCACGTCGGCGTGGTTGCCGGCGTGGAAGGCGTGTCGGTAGCTGAACATCCGTCGATGGTAGCGGTTTGACCACGCCGGGAGGGTCCGCCAATGTCGAAATTTGCCAGCCTGGCCTGCAATTTCGTACAATCGAGGGCTTCGCAGCGAACTGCTGGCTCCGCGACGAAGTATCCAAACCCCACCTAAGAGCGTTCCGTCAGAGAACGACCGACCGTGGAAAAGAGCCGCCAAACCACCTCTTCAAGAGAAAACTCATGACCAAAACGTTCAGCGCAAAACCCGCTGACGTGACGCACGAGTGGTTTGTGATTGACG
>JAZKHJ010000032.1:0-17609 GCA_040385485.1 Pseudomonadota bacterium
GCGCCGGTTTCCTTGGCGATCTGGGGCGTCCAGTCCTTGCCTTGCCAGTCGATCGCGTGCGCAGGTGCATCGCTCATGCCTTCCCACCACACGTCGCCGTCGTCGGTCAGGGCCACGTTGGTGAAGATCACGTCGCGGTCCAGGCTGGCCATGCAGTTGGGGTTGGTCATGGTGTTGGTGCCTGGGGCCACACCGAAATAGCCCGCTTCCGGGTTGATCGCGTAAAGGCGGCCATCGGCGTGCGGCTTGATCCAGGCGATGTCGTCACCGATGGTGGTGACGCTCCAGCCCTCGAAGCCCTTGGGTGGGATCAGCATGGCGAAGTTGGTCTTGCCGCAGGCGCTGGGGAAGGCGGCGGCCACGTGGTACTTCTTGCCTTGGGGGTTGGTCACGCCCAGGATGAGCATGTGCTCGGCGAGCCAGCCCTGCTGCTTGCCCATGGTGGAGGCGATACGCAGCGCAAAACACTTCTTGCCCAGCAACGCGTTGCCGCCGTAGCCCGAGCCGTAGCTCCAGATCTCGCGCGTCTCGGGGTAGTGGACGATGTACTTGGTGGTGGGGTTGCACGGCCAGCCGGCTTGGTCCGTCTCGCCCGCGGCGAGCGGCGCGCCCACGGTGTGCACGCATGGCACGAATTCGCCGTCGGTGCCCAGCACGTCGAACACGGCCTTGCCCATGCGGGTCATGAGCTTCATGTTCACGGCCACGTAGGCGCTGTCGGAGAGCTCGATGCCGATGTGGGCGATCGGGCTGCCCAGAGGACCCATGCTGAACGGCACCACATACATGGTGCGCCCGCGCATGCAGCCGTCGAACAACGGCTGCAAGGTGGCGCGCATCTCGGCCGGTGCTTTCCAGTTGTTGGTCGGGCCGGCGTCTTCCTGCTTTTCGGAGCAGATGAAGGTGCGGTCTTCCACGCGGGCCACGTCCGACGGGTCGGAACAGGCCAGAAAGCTGTTCGGGCGCTTGACCGGGTTGAGCCGCTTCATCGTGCCGGCGTCCACCAACAACTCGCACAGGCGCGCGTATTCTTCGTCGCTGCCATCGCACCAGACCACCGTGTCGGGCTTGCACAGGGCGGCCATGTCGGCCACCCAAGCGATCAGTCGGGCATTCTTCACATAGGACGGGGTGTTGAGGGTCAGGCCCTGCATCACGGGAGAGTTCATGGAAAAGGCTCCAGAAGTTGATAACCGGTGGCACCAGAGACGCCAACAGCCGCGGGCTGCAGAAGATGTGCAACTGGGCGGCTGTCAGGGTCCCTTGTGCTTGAAAGGGGCGGTCGGCGCTGGTGGCTGTGGGGCGGTTGGCGCCCGGCAGCAAGAGGGACAAGGGGCGGGTTGGTGTGCCCGCGGCTCGGTCCGTGTGTCGTCCTTAACCCCGATTTTATGAAAGTGGGCGGCAGGTTACGAACTGGTTACATGCAAAACCCGCATAACGTGATGCATTAAACAGTCGCCCGGGAAGACCGGCGCCGCCAAGCAAAACGGCCGAACGCCCGCGGGGGCGTTCGGCCGTGCAGCCGCAGCGCGCTGGCTCAAGCCATGAATACGGCGATGAAGGCCAGCAGGAACATCAGAACACCGCCGGCGATGGGGAGCACGATGGGCATCAGGGGAACGATGGACTCCACCACGTCTTGGGGCTGGTCGCTGGGGGTGTCGTGGTTGTGCTGGGACATGGGCTCTCCGCAAGGTGGTTCAAAACTCCGGCGATTTTAAGGCAGGCGCTCAGAGCAAAGCGTAGGTGGTGCTGGCGCGGCACACGCTTCGCCCGTCGTTGGCGC
This sequence comes from Pseudomonadota bacterium, assembly GCA_040385485.1. Lineage (GTDB taxonomy): Bacteria > Pseudomonadota > Gammaproteobacteria > Burkholderiales > Burkholderiaceae_C > Hydrogenophaga. The sequence goes on from JAZKHJ010000032.1 coordinate 1,787, forward strand.
CAGCGATGTCGATTTCGCCGAACACCAGGCTCTTGCCGGCGCGGATCACGCGTGCGGTGATGCGGGCGTCCTGGCCGGAGAGAGGCTTCAAGAAGCTGGTGTTGAGCTGCACCGTGGTCATGGGGCGCTGATCCCCCAGCTGGGTCACGATGGCCAGCACCATGGCGGTGTCCGCGGCCGACATCATGGCCTGGCCGCACAGCATGCCGCCCACGCGCGAGAGTTGATCGTTCTGCGGCAGACGCAGCGTCACTTCGCCGTCGGCAAACGACTCGACCTGCAAGCCCAGCGCCTGGACCCAGGGCGCAAACCACGCGGACAGCAGGCCTTGCAGCGATTCAACGGAGACGGGGGGCGATGGAGCATGGGTCATTCAGTCCTCTTTGCGGAAACGGGCGAGCCAGTGGTCCATCAGTTTGCCAGCTGCCTCGCGTCCGCCCAGACCGAACGCCAGCGCCACCGCCACGGCCACCGCGCCCAGGGTGAGACCGAAGGCGAGGTTGACGATGTCGTCGGCGAGGCCCATGGCGCGCAGACCCATCGCAATCACCAGCGCCAGGATGGCGTATCGGCCGATGCGTGCGAGCCCCTGGGTGCGCGCGCCGCTGGCGCGGTCGATGGCGTCATGGGCCACATTGGCCAGCCAGAAACCGATCACCAGGATGGCCGAGCCCAGCAGGATGTCACCGCCGAAGCGGATGAAGCTGGTCACGATGTCGCTGACCTGGTGGAACCCGAGTTGCGCGGCCGCCTCCACCGCGGCGAACAGCATGGCGAAAAACAGCACCACCCGGCCGACCACCCGGGAGGCGCTGGTCTTTTCGAACGCGTGGGCCAGCCCCACGCGTGCAGGCAGCGTGTCAAAGCCCAGTGTGGCGAGCAGGCTGGCCAGCAACTGGCTGGCAAAGCTGGCCACCAGCCAGGTGATCACCAGGATCAGGCCGGCGGCGATGATGTTGGGCACGGCCTGCATCAGGGTGCCCAGCATGTCGGTCGCGGGGCGCGAAATGGCTTCGATCTTCAGGGCGTCCAGCGCGGCGATGAGCGAAGGCAGGAATACCGCGATGAACACGAGCATGCCGATCGCGCTGGACAGGCGTACCGACTCGACCAGGCCTGCGCGGGTGCCCAGCTTGTCGATGCCCGCCGTGCGGCTGAGGTGCGTGCTGAGCTTGCGCAGCACGGTGGCCACGATCCAGCCCACGCCGCCGATCACGAACGCCGCCACGACGTTGGGCAGCATGTCCAAGGTCTTGGTGACCATGTTGCGCAGGGGATCCAGCAGGCCTTCGAGCTGCAGCGCGCCCAGAATGGCCGGCACAAACAGCAGGATCACCAGCCAGAACAACGCGCCTGCCAGGCCTTCGCTCATGGGCGCCATGTCGGCGTGTTGCGAGAGTTTGTCGTCCAGCGTGGTCTTGTCCAGCAGCTTCTGCGTGAGGGCTCGCACCACGCTGGCCACCAGCCAGCCCACCAGCGCCAGCACCAGGCCGCCGAGCAGGCGCGGCGCGTATTCAAACAGCTGCGTGGCGAAAGCCGAGAACGGACCGGAGACGATGGCCAGGTTCAGCGAATTGAACACCGCCATCAGCGTGAGCAGGATCACCACCCAGAACAGACCGAGTGCCACGGCGCCTTCGATGTCCACACCCGTGCCGGTGAGTTTGCCGAAGCGGTGGTTCACCCCGATGAAGCCCAGGCTCTTGCGCGTGGCGGCCCGCACGACCACCGCGATCAGCCAGCCCAGGATGAAGATGGCCAGTGCTCCGAGCAACTGCGGGATGTGGGTGCCGAGATTGCTTTGCAGCGAGTCCCACAAGGCGTTGGTGTTCATGGCGCTCCTCAAGTTGGGGTTTCAGGACCGGGCCATGATGCAGAGCGCCCAGGCCAGCGTCAACCAGGCTCGCGCCTGAGCTCAGAGCAGCGCCGTGTCGAAGCCCGCTTGCTGCAGGCGTTCGATCACCTGCGCGATGTGCTCGCGCCCGCGCGTCTGCAGCACCAGTTCGATCGCCACGTTCTGCGCGGCCAGCAAGGTGAAGGCGCGCTGGTGGTGCACCTCGTCGATGTTGGCGCCGGCGTCGGCCACGGTGGCGGTGATGCGGGCCAGGTTGCCCGGCACGTCGCGCGCGTTGACCTGGATGCGCGCCAAGCGGCCCGCGCGCACCATGCCGCGTTCGATGATCGAGGCCAGCAGCATCGGGTCGATGTTGCCGCCGCACAGCACCAGGCCCACGCGTTTGCCGGCAAAGCGCTCCGGGTGTTTGATCAACGCGGCCAGACCGGCTGCGCCCGCGCCCTCCACCAGCGTCTTCTCGATCTCCAGCAGCATCACGATGGCCTGTTCGATGTCGCCCTCGTCGACCAGCAGCAGGTCGTCCACCTTCTGGCGCACGATGGCCTCGGTGATCACACCCGGCGTGCCCACGGCAATGCCTTCGGCGATGGTGCTTGTGCCCTGCGGCAGGTGGGTGCCCTTGATGGCGTTGACCATGGCCGGGAAGCGCTCGGTCTGCACGCCGATGATCTCGATGTCGGGGCGGATCGCCTTGGCCGCGGTGGCCATGCCGGCGATCAAGCCGCCGCCGCCAATGGCCACCACCAGCGTGTCCAGGTCCGGCTGCTCGCGCAGCATTTCCAGCGCCACCGTGCCCTGTCCGGCCACGATGGCTTCGTCGTCGTACGGGTGCACGAACACCAGGCCTTGCTGTGCGGCGAGCTCGCGGGCGTGGGTGCGCGACTCGTCCAGCGTGTCGCCGTGCAGCACCACCTCGGCGCCGAAGCCGCGCGTGCGCTCCACCTTCACCCCGGGCGTGAAGCGCGGCATGACGATCACCGCGCGAATCCCCAGGCGGTGCGCGTGGTAAGCCACGCCTTGCGCGTGGTTGCCCGCGCTCATGGCGATCACGCCGCTCGCCCGTTCGTCGGCGCTCAGCTGCGCGAGCTTGTTGCAGGCACCTCGCTCCTTGAACGAGGCGGTGTACTGCAGGTTCTCGAATTTCAGGAACACCTGGCAGCCGGTGAGCTGCGAGATGGTGCGCGATTCGACGAAGGGTGTGTCCAGCACCTGCCCGGCCAGGCGGGCGGCGGCGGCTTGAATGTCTTTGAGTTCCAGCATCGCGCGATTGTGAACTGGCGGGACGGACCGCGCGTCACCATAAAGCCGGACAAATCCCACAAACACGGTTCATCACTCTCTTCCATGATTCATCAAGCTGGGTTATGGTCCATTTGAATGCCGGATGTCCCGGTACGGCGTCACTGGAAGCACGTTCTGGAGGTGTCTGGATGAGCAAGCGTTCCGTGCAGTCCGCAATCCCTGCGGTCCGCACCCCGACCGACCCGCGAGAGGGCCGCACGCCCTTTCTGGGCGAAGGGCGCGTGTTCGTGCCGCACGGTCTGCGCCAGGCGCCCGTGCTCGACCTCATGTGCTCGCACTTCGTGCTCACGCTGGCCGCGCGCCAGGGCCCGCGCTTCAACGTGCGCCGCGATCTCAACACCTTGCTCTCGCTCGCCGGCCGCCATCTGGTGTGGCCGCACACCGTGCTCTCCCGCCTGCGCGAGTTTCTTGAGCGCCGCTGCAAGGACAACGAACTCTGGAGCGGCCACGACGGCCTCACCACCAACGCCTTCATGGAGCGTTACGGCGTGTGGCGCGGCCCGTACGAAGAAGGCACGCTGTTCTTCTATCTGGACGAATACGCCAAGGAATCGCCCAAGGACCTGCTGGCGGTGCTGGCTGTCACCGGCGAATGGCTCAGCCACTCGCTGAAGAAGCAGTCCACGCTGGTCGAGAAGAACATCGATGCGCTCGCCGGCCTGCTGCAGCTCAACCGCGCCGAGCGCGCGCTGTTGCTTTACGGCACGCTGGCGCGGTACCAACGCGACCTGCGCTCCATCCTGGTCGAGTTCAAGGTGAACAACGCGCCCGAGGCCTACGCGGCCATTGCCGACGTGGCCGGCGTGAAAGCCAGCGAAGTGGGAGAGGCGCTGCGCGCCGGCTCGCGGCTGGAGCGCATCGGCATGGTGGAGAACCTGATCTCCGAGCACAACATCACCGACCTGGCCGACCTCATGAAGGTGAGCGAAAAACTGCCGCCGGTGCTGATGCGCGAGTACCGCACGCAGAGCGAGTTGATGGCGGTGTTCACCCGCCCGGCCGCACGCTCGGCGCTGACACCCAAAGACTTTGATTACGTGGGTGAGGACGTGCGCCTGCTCTGCGGCCTGCTGCGCGAAGCCGTGGCGCGCAAGGAACCTGGCGTGAACGTGCTGATGTACGGACCACCCGGCACCGGCAAGACCGAACTCGCGCGCGTGGTGGCGCAGGCCGCCGGCCTGGAGCTGTTCGAGGTGGAGTACGCCGACCGCGACGGCAACGCGCTCTCGGGCCGTGACCGCTACCGCTCGCTGCAGATCGCGCAGGTGTTCCTCAAGGGCACGGCGCACTCCGCATTGCTGTTCGACGAGGTGGAAGACGTGTTCCCGCCGATCTCCAGCGAGGCGGCGCAGATCATGGCGCGCGCCGAACACGTGGCCGCCTCGCACACCGGCAGCGTCAGCGGCAAGGCCTGGGTCAACCAGATCCTGGAGACCAACGCCGTGCCCACACTGTGGGTGACCAACCGCATCGAGCAGATCGACCCGGCATTCCGCCGCCGTTTCGCCTACCACCTCGAGCTCAAGAGCCCGCCGCCCGGTGCGCGCGAGCAACTGGTGCGCAAGACGCTGGAAGACGCGCCGGTGTCCGACGCGCTGGTGGCGCGCCTGACCGAACGCAAGGGCCTCACGCCGGCGCAGATCCGCACCGCCCTGCGGTTTGCCCAGCTCGCCGCCAGCCCGGCCAAGCCCGCAGCGCGCCGCAGCGCCAAGGCGCGCGGCGCAGCGGCACCCATGCTCGACGACCTGATCGAACGACAACTGAAGAACGCCGACCTGGCCCTGGGTCGCAAGCCGGACCTGGTGCAGCGCCCCAGCGTCACGCAGTACAGCCTGGACATGCTCAACGTCGAGTCGCGCTACGAGCTGCCGCGCGTGATCGCCGCGCTCAAGGCGCGTGGCCACGGCTGCCTGTGTTTCCATGGCGCGCCCGGCACCGGCAAGACCGCGCTGGCGGAGCACCTGGCCCAGCAGCTCGAGCGCCCGCTGATGATCCGCCGCGCCAGCGACCTCGTGAGCAAGTTCGTGGGCGAAACCGAGCAGCAGATGGCGGCGATGTTCCGCGAGGCCGAAGCCGAGAAGGCCGTGCTGCTGCTGGATGAGGCCGACAGCTTCCTGCAGGACCGGCGCGGCGCGCAACGCACCTACGAAGTGACCGAGGTCAACGAGATGCTGCAGGGCATGGAGCGGTTTTCGGGCATCTTCATCTGCACCACCAACCTGATGGACAGCATCGACCAGGCGGCGCTGCGCCGCTTCACCTTCAAGATCCGCTTCAAGCCGCTCACGGCCGTGCAGCGCGAGACCATGTTCGTGGTGGAGGCGCTCGGGGGCGACGCCACTCGGCTGGACACGGTGCTGGCCGCGCGCCTGACCAAGCTCGACCAGCTCTGCCCCGGCGACTTTGCCGCAGTGAAACGGCAGGTAGAGATCCTGGCCGAAACGCTGGAGCCCGAGGAGTTCATGGCCCAGCTGGAGGCTGAGCACCGCATCAAACCTGAAGTGCGTGAGGCTCGCGGCATGGGCTTCGTGCACTGACCCGCCACGCATAAAAATGGCCACCCGAGGGTGGCCATTTTTCATCCAGTGGCTGCGCGGAACCGGCTTTGCCGGGCCGCAGCTGCCGCCCCCTTGAGGGGGTGACGCCGCAGGCGGCGCGGGGGTGCCTTCTAGTGCACGAACATCATGGGTTTGCTGGGCAGTTCGTCGGCCGAGTAGTCCGGATGGTTGTCCACGAAGAATCGCAGCTTCTGATCGAGTCGGCCAATGCGGGTGTTGGCCACGCTCTCGCAGTGGTGTTTGGAGATCAGGCCAAACAACTTGCTGCGCAGGAACCAGAGATCCTTGGGGCTTTGGCAGGACAGGAGCGCGGCGTGGATGCGCACGCGGATCGGGTCCTGAATGTCGGCCATCGCGGCGTGGAATTCGTCCACCAGAAAGTCCAGCTCGAGCACCTGCGTGTCGTGGTACTGAACCCTTTTGCTTTTGCCCATCCAGGCCAGCCAGGAAAACATGCGGTGCTCCGTTCGAGATGTTCGGGGTGTTGGGGGTGTTGGGGGAAGTCCCCGGGTACACCTTGAGCATCGTCAGATGAGCGGCCGACTTGAGCGATGGCAGGGGCTCAAGTCCCCTGGCGCGATGAGCGGTCGGGCGTGTCAGCCGATGGTGGTGGTCGGGGCGTGAAGCCCGCCCCGGCGCTCACCCGAAAGCACTCACCACCCGCAGCACCTCTTCACCGTAAGCCTCGCGCTTTTTCACGCCCAGGCCGGCGATGCCGTCCAGATCGGCCAGCGTGCGGGGCTGGCGCGCGGCGATCGCGCGCAGCGTGGCGTCGTGAAAGATCACAAAAGCGGGCAGGTTGTGTTCCTTGGCCACGCCGGCGCGCCAGGCCTTGAGCGCGTCCAGGCTGTCACGCGCCGCCAAGGTCAGCGGCTGGCCGTCGTCGGCCACGGTGGCGCGGGCACTGCGCTGGCGGCTGGTGCGCCCGGAGCCTGCGGCCTTCTCGGCCAGCGACTTGAGCCACACGGCGCTTTGGCCCTTCAAGATCTCGCGCGCTGCATCCTGCAGGTGCAGGGTGTTGTAGTGCGCTGCGTCCACCTGCACCGCTTCGCGGGCGATGAGCTGGCGCAAGAGCGCACGCCACTGCGTCTCCGACAGGTCGGCGCCGATGCCGAAGGTGGACAGCTTGTCGTGCCCGTGTTGCGTCACCTTCTCGGTGACCTTGCCGCGCAGGATGTCCATGATGTGGCCGGTGCCAAACGCCATGCCGCTGGACTGCTGCACGCGGTAGATGCACGACAGCAGCTTGCGCGCGGATTCGGTGGCGTCAAAGAGTTGAGGCGGGTGCAGGCAGTTGTCGCAGTTGCCGCAGGGCTCGCTCGCTTCGCCAAAGTAAGACAGCAGGCGCACGCGGCGGCAATCACTCGCTTCGGCCAGTGTCAGCAGCGCATCGAGCTTGCCGCGCAGCACCTGCTTGAATTCGTCGGCCGCGGGGCTCTCGTCGATCATGCGGCGCTGGTTCACCACATCCTGCAGGCCATACGCCATCCAGGCGTTGGCGGGCTCGCCGTCGCGCCCGGCCCGCCCGGTCTCCTGGTAGTAGCCCTCGATGTTCTTGGGCATGTCCAGGTGGGCCACAAAGCGCACGTCGGGCTTGTCGATGCCCATGCCGAAGGCGATGGTGGCCACCATGATCAGACCCTCTTCGCGCAGGAAGCGGTCCTGGTGTTTCTGCCGCTTGGCGGCGTCCAGCCCTGCGTGGTACGGCAAGGCGTTCAGCCCCGCTTCGCACAGCATGGTGGCCACCTCTTCCACCCGGCGGCGCGACTGGCAATACACGATGCCGGCGTCGTGCTCGTCGCCGCTGGTGTGTTCGTCGCGGATGAAGCGCAGCAGCTGGGTGGTGGCGTCCTTCTTCTCCACCAGCTGGTAGCGGATGTTGGGCCGGTCGAAACTGCTGATGAATGTGCGCGCGTCCTGCAGTTGCAGGCGTTCGACGATGTCGGCGCGGGTGAGGTCGTCTGCGGTGGCGGTGAGGGCCACGCGCGGCACGCCGGGGAAGCGTTCGTGCAGCACGGCCAGACCACGGTACTCGGGGCGGAAATCGTGGCCCCACTGGCTCACGCAGTGCGCCTCGTCGATGGCAAACAGGGCGAGCTTGCCGCGCTCACGGAGCGAGTCGAGCAGGGCCAGGAAACGCGGGGTGGTCAGGCGCTCGGGCGCTGCGTACAGCAGGGTGAGATCGCCGCGCAGCATTTCCTTTTCCACCCGTTGCGCGTCTTCCATGGACAGGCTGGAGTTGAGGAAGGCTGCCGCCACGCCCGCTTCGAGCAAGGCGCCCACCTGGTCGTGCATCAGCGCGATCAGTGGCGACACCACCACGGTGAGTCCCTGTCCGCTGCGTTCGCGCACGATGGCCGGCACCTGATAACACAGCGACTTGCCGCCGCCCGTGGGCATCAGCACCAGCGCGTCGCCACCGCCGCCCACGTGCGCCACGATCTCGGCCTGCGGGCCGCGGAAGGCGTCAAAGCCGAAGACCTCCTGCAGCACGCCGACGCTGGCCTCCAGGATTTCGCTCTCGGGCGCGATGTCGATCACATCTGCTCCCAAGGCAAACCATCGTGCCGCCAGCCGTTCAGGCTGGAGCGTTTGAAATCTTCGTTGAGCTCACCCTCGAAGCCGTGCACCACGTGCGCCACCTCGGTGAACCCGGCGGCTTCCAGCGCCTTGCCCGCGTCCAGCGTGCGCTTGCCGCTGCGGCAGATCAGCAGCACCGGGCGCTGTTTGTCGCCGGCTTCCTGCTCGACGGCCGTTGCAAAACGCACCGGATCGGGCGTGAGGTCGGGGTATTCGTACCAGGGGATGTTCTCCACGCCGGGCGGGCGGCCCACGTAGAGCGACTCGATCTCCATGCGCACGTCCACAAACAGCGGTGCTGCCTCGCCGCGGGCTTCTCGTTGCTCGCGTTCGGCCTGCAGCCAGGCCCAGGCCTGCTGGGGCGTGAGGTGTTTCATGGGGGCTATTGTCGGGGAAAGCCTGAGGCCACCCGTCTGCCGGCGGGCCCGGACCCGTGCCGGTTCTTACAATCCCGGCATGACTTCCCCCGCCTACACCCGCGCCCAGGCGCTGCCCGAGATCCTGAAACACCGCATCGCCATCCTCGATGGCGCGATGGGCACCATGATCCAGCGCTTCAAGCTGGGCGAGGCGCAGTACCGCGGTGAGCGCTTCAAGGACTTCCACAAGGACGTGAAGGGCAACAACGAGCTGCTCAGCCTCACGCGCCCCGACGTGATCCAGGACATCCACGAGGGCTACCTGGCCGCCGGCGCCGACCTGATCGAGACCAACACCTTTGGCGCGACCACCATCGCGCAGGACGACTACGACATGGGTCACCTCGCGCGGGAGATGAACCTGGCCTCGGCGCGCATCGCCCGCGCGGCCTGCGACAAATTCAGCACGCCCGACAAGCCACGCTTCGTGGCCGGGGCTCTCGGCCCCACGCCCAAGACCGCGAGCATCAGCCCCGACGTGAACGATGCCGGCGCGCGCAACGTGACTTTCGAGCAGCTGCGCGCGGCCTACCTGGAGCAGATCGAAGCGCTGGTCGAGGGCGGTGCCGATGTGTTGCTGGTGGAGACCATCTTCGACACGCTCAACGCCAAGGCCGCGCTGTTCGCCATCGACGAGTTTTTCGAGAAAAGTGGCGAGCGCCTGCCCGTGATCATCAGCGGCACCGTCACCGACGCCTCGGGCCGCATCCTCAGCGGCCAGACGGTCAGCGCCTTCTGGGCCAGCGTGCGCCACCTGCAGCCGCTGGCCGTGGGCCTGAACTGCGCGCTGGGTGCCGCGCTGATGCGCCCCTACATCCAGGAGCTGGCCAAGGTCGCGGGCGATACCTTCATCAGCTGCTACCCCAACGCCGGCCTGCCCAACCCCATGAGCGACACCGGTTTCGACGAGACCCCCGAGGACACCAGCCGCCTGCTGCGCGAGTTCGCGGCCGAGGGCCTGGTCAACATCGTGGGCGGCTGCTGCGGCACCACACCCGAACACATCGCGGCCATTCACCAGAGCGTGGAGCCGCTGGCGCCGCGCAGCCTCAGGCGCGAAGTCTTCTACAGGGAAGCGGCCTGATAGCGACTGAAAATTCGGGCGCATGAGGAAAGACCTTCAGGAAAAACCTGAAGGTCTTTCAGTTTGTGGGGTCCGCATTTCCCGCTGACAATCGCGCTTCCCTTCAAGGGGAGTAGTCAGCCTGCCACCCGGCGCCAAGCCGGGTCTCGGCGGGTGGGGTTTTCGTCAATACGCGGTCTCACGGCCGCCGGAAACTCCCAACCGCACCATGTGCGGCCGTGGCAAGACCTTGGGGTGTTCCTTCAACACCAAACTGAGGTTTTTCATGGAAAGCATTGCCCCGTTGTGGCTCTGGGTCGTCTTCGTCGTGTTCGTCGTGGCGGCCCTGTTTGTCGATTTTGTCGTGCTCAAGAAGCAGGGCGCGCACGAGGTGGGCGTCAGGCAGGCGGTCAACTGGTCGCTGCTCTGGGTGGGTTTGAGTTTCGTGTTCAACGCGCTGTTCTGGTGGGCCGTGAAGGACAGCACCGGCTCGAGCGCGATCGCCAACGAGAAGTCGCTCGAATTCCTCACGGGCTACCTGATCGAGAAGAGCCTGGCGGTCGACAACATCTTTGTCTTCCTGCTCATCTTCACTTACTTCGCCGTGCCCGCGGCCTATCAGAAGCGCGTGCTCATGATCGGCATCGTGGGCGCGATCGTGCTTCGCACGGTGATGATCCTGGTGGGAGGCTGGCTGCTGGCGCAGTTCCACTGGATCCTCTATGTGTTCGGCGCCTTCCTGCTGCTCACCGGCGTGAAGATGTGGTGGGCCGCGGGCCAGGAGCCCAGCCTAGACGACAACCCCGCGCTCAAGCTGCTGCGCAAGCTGTTGCCCGTGAGCAAAAACTTCGACGGCGAGAAGTTCTGGACGATGGAGAACGGCAAGCGCATCGCCACGCCGCTGCTCATGGTGATCTGCCTGGTGGGCCTGACCGACGTGATCTTTGCGGTGGACTCCATCCCCGCCATCTTCGCCATCACCAAAGACCCGTTCATCGTGCTCACCAGCAATGTGTTCGCCATCCTGGGTCTGCGCGCCATGTTCTTCCTGCTGCAAGCCGCAGCCAGCCGCTTCCACCTGCTGAACTACGGCCTGGCCGTGATCCTGGTCTTCATCGGCAGCAAGATGCTGTTGATCGACGTGTTCAAGATCCCCGTCGCTGTCTCACTCGGCGTCGTTCTTGCCATCCTCGCCATCACCATGATCTGGAGCAGCAAGACTGCGCCGAACACCTAACGCGGCTCGGGAATCAAGCGGTCGATCTCCTGCTGCATCGACAGAACAAGCTGACCGTACAACTGCAGCTTGGTGTCGTTCTCGCGCAGCCGCTGGCTCAGGCGCTGGGCCACGGCGCTGAGCAGCTTGGCGGCGGTGGTGGGTTCTTCGCCGATCAGGGTCTGCAAGGAAGAGCGCGTGAGCACGGCGCAACGCACCTCGGTGCTGGCGGTGCAGGTGGCCGAGCGGGCCTCGCCGTCCATCAGCGACATCTCGCCCATGAGGTGGCCCGGCCCGAGCACGTTCACCGTGTGGGGCTCGGTGCGGCTCACCGTCACCGCCTCCACCGTGATCTCTCCCTCGATCACCAGCGCCATGAAGCCGTCTTCCCCGCCGCTGTGGCCTTGCCGGATGATGGCTTCGCCCTCGGCGCAGCGGCGCAGCTCCATGTAGCCCACCACCGTCAGTGCTTCGACCGCGCTGAGCTGGATCAGCGCGTTGGTCGAGCGCAACAACTCGGCGGCGCGGTGGGCGGTGGTGGAGACACCCACGCGGCTGCGGCGGCGCTGGCGCGCCCGGGCGGCGGTGTAGCGCTCGCCGAACAGTTTGTCGAACAGGGCCATGGGGGTACCGGTGACTGCGGGGTTGTGCCGCGCATTGTCACCCGCCTTCCCCCCACGCACCGCTTTGGCACATTCATTGCGTGCTTGCAGCACATGCAGATCGACGCCCCCACCCCGCCCACACGCGCCTGGGGCGATCCGCTGGCGCTGCTGCTCGCCTCCACTGGCGAAGGTGTGTTCGGCATTGATCTGGACGGCCTGTGCGTGTTCATCAACCACGCCGGCGCCCGCATGATCGGCTTCGAGCCCGACGAATTGCTGGGCCGCAACATGCACGACCTCACCCACCACTCGCACGCCGACGGCGCGCACTACCCGGTGGAAGACTGCCCGATTTTCAAGGCGTTTCTGGAAGGCCTGCCCTGCCGCATCGACGCCGAGGTGTTCTGGCGCCGCGACGGCTCAAGCTTCCCGGTCGAGTACTCCAGCCACCCCATCGTCGACGGCGGCGCGGTGCGCGGCGCGGTGGTCACCTTCGTCGACATCACCGACCGCAAGCGCGCGGCCGATGCCCTGCAGCGCGCCAAAGACGAGCTGGAAGAGCGCGTGGGTGAGCGCACGCTTGCGCTGGCCACTGCACTCAAGCAGGTGCGCGAACTGGCGGCTCGCTCGGAAGCCGTGCGCGAGGAAGAGCGCACACGCATTGCGCGCGAGGTGCACGACGAGCTCGGCAGCCTGCTTGTGGCGCTCAAGATGGACGTGAACTGGCTGGACAAACGCCTCTCCGAGCAGGAGCAGCGCACGCTGGAGGCCGCCGGCGACATGCGCGAGCGCATGCGCTGCAAGTGCCAGAACATGAGCCGCCTGATCGAGAACGCGGTGGACAACGTCGGTCGCATCATCACCGACCTGCGCCCCAGCATCCTGGACCACCAGGGCCTGTGGGCCGCGCTTGAATGGCAGGCGCAGGAGTTCGTGCAGTCGGCCGAGATGTCCCTGAACTGGTGCATGGAGGTGGACGACGCACCCGATCCGCCAGAACCGCTGTCCATGGGCGTCTTTCGCATCTTTCAGGAAATGTTGAGCAACGTCGGGCGGCACGCGCGCGCCCGTCGTCTGGACGTGCAGATCGTCGTGCGGGCCGGGGTGCTGAGCCTCTCGGTGCGGGACGATGGTGTCGGTGCGCCGGCCCAGGCGTTTGAAGCGGCCGACGCCTACGGGGTGATGGGCATGCGCGAACGCGCCCGCCACTTCGGCGGCGACATCCGCATCACCAGCGCACCAGGACAGGGCACGCTCATGCGCCTGTCGATCACATTGCCCGCAGGAGCCCATACATGACCACCGTCTTTGACCTCATGACTGAAACCATTCGCGTGCTGATCGGCGACGACCACCGCATCGTGCGCGAAGGCCTCAAGCAGATCCTGGCCGACGCGCCCGACGTGGCGGTGGTGGCCGAGGCGCAGACCGGTGACGAGGTGCTGGCGCAGGTGAGGGCGCTGGGTGGCATGGATGGCCTGGACCTCGTGCTGCTCGACATTGCCATGCCCGGGCTCGATGGCCTGGACGTGCTGCAGACCCTCAAGCGCGAACACCCGAAGTTGCCGGTGCTCATGCTCAGCACCTACCCCGAGAAACAGTACGCGGTGCGCTGTATCCGCATGGGGGCTTGCGGCTATCTCAACAAGAGCGCCGACCCCGACGACATGCTCTACGCCGTGCGCAAGGCCGCCGGCGGGGGCGTGTTCCTCACGCAGGCCACGGCCGAAGCGCTGGCCGCCGCCGTGGGCAACGCGAGCGCGCAGGCCGGGCCCGAGACGCTCTCGCACCGCGAGCACCAGGTCTACCGCCTGCTCACGCAAGGCCAGACCGTGAGCGAAATTGGTGCGCATCTCGGCCTGGCGCCCAACACAGTGAGCACCTACCGGGCCCGGGTGCTCGAGAAGACCGGCACCAAGAACGACGTGGAGCTCGCGCTGTACGCCGAGCGGCACCGCGCACCGCGCTGAGCGGCACCGTTTGACCACCGCCGTGTAGGGCTGGCCCTACACGGCGTCGGCGAAGGCCTTGCGACTTTGCCCGCGCGACGAAGAACGGGTATCCCCGTGGCCGCAACTGGCCCATTGCTTGCAACGCCCACCGCGTCATCAACTCACGAGGTGCGCGCCATGTCCGAATTCTTCGATCCCTACAACGCAGACCGCCCGCTCATGCTCAAGTGCAGCTGCGGGCGCGACCACACCATCGCCGACCACCACGCCGAGGTGGCCGCCGACGGTGCGGCCGTGGAACTGCGCCGGCGCAGCGAGACCGCCGAGTTCGAGGCCTACAGCAACGAGTTCATCGAAGCCACGCTGGTGAAGGCGCTGTTCCCGCACGACGAGGTGCGCCGCCGCTTCCTGCGCGCGGTGGGCAAGGGCACGGCCATGGCCGCCATTGCGAGCGTGCTGCCGGTGGCCAGCCTGCAGGCCATGGCACAAGAGAAACAAGGTTCTCTGGAGAAGACCAACCTGAAGATCGGCTTCATTCCGATCACCTGCGCCACGCCGCTGATCATGGCGCACCCGCTGGGCTTCTACCAGAAGCAGGGCCTCAACGTCGAAGTCACCAAGACCGCGGGCTGGGCCCTGGTGCGCGACAAGATGATCAACAAGGAATACGACGCCACCCACTTCCTCTCGCCCATGCCGCTGGCCATCAGCCTGGGCCTGGGCAGCAACGCGGTGCCGATGAACGTGGCGACCATCCAGAACATCAACGGCCAGGCCATCACGCTGGCGCTCAAGCACAAGAACAACCGCGACCCGAAGAACTGGAAGGGCTTCAAGTTCGGCATTCCGTTCGACTACTCGATGCACAACTTCCTGTTGCGCTACTACCTGGCCGAGAACGGCCTGAACCCCGACACCGACGTGCAGCTGCGCGTGATCCCGCCGGCCGAGATGGTGGCCAACCTGCGCGCCGGCAACATCGACGGCTTCCTCGGCCCCGATCCGTTCAACCAGCGCGCGGTGTTCGATGAGGTCGGATTCATCCACGTGCTCACGCGCGACCTCTGGAACGGCCACCCCTGCTGCGCCTTCGGCACCAGCACCGAGTTCATCCAGAAGAACCCCAACACCTTTGCTGCGCTGTACCGCGCGGTGCTCACCTCGGCCGCCATGGCGCGCGACCCGAAGAACCGCGAACTCATTGCCAAGGTGATCGCGCCCAGCCAGTACCTCAACCAGCCCGAGGCCGTGCTCACGCAGGTGCTCACCGGCCGGTTTGCCGACGGCCTGGGCAAGATCCAGAACGTGCCCGAGCGCGCCGACTTCGACCCGATGCCGTGGCAGAGCATGGCCGTGTGGATGCTCACGCAGATGCAGCGCTGGGGCTACATCAAGGGCGACGTGGACTACAAGACCGTGGCCGAGAAGGTATTCCTCATCACCGACGCGCGCAAGCACATGAAGGACCTCGGTCAGCCGTTCGCCGCGGGCGGGGGTTACACCAAGCACACCATCATGGGCAAGCCGTTCGACGCGGCCAAACCCGCCGAGTACCTGAAAAGTTTTGCCATCAGCAAGGCGGCCTGAAGTGAAGACGGCCTCCCTCAACCTGCGCGCGGCCCTGGTCTCGCTGATCATCTTCTGCGTGTTCGTCGGGATTTGGCAGCTGTCCACCTCGGGGCCTTCCATTGGCGGCGCGTCCACCGGCATGACGGCCGAGCAGATCGAGTACGCCAAGATGATGGGCAAGGACCCCGGTGCCGAGAAGAGCACCGGTTTCCCGCCGCCCATGGAAGTGGCCAGGGCCAGCTGGGCCCACCTCTCCGACCCGTTCTACGACAAGGGTCCGAACGACAAGGGCATCGGCATCCAGCTCGCGCACTCATTGGGTCGCGTCGGCCTGGGCTTTCTGCTGGCCATGGCGGTGGCGATTCCGCTGGGTTTTCTCATCGGCATGTCGCCGCTGATGAGGAAGGCGTTTGATCCATTCGTGCAGGTGCTCAAACCCATCAGCCCGCTGGCCTGGATGCCGCTGGCGCTCTACACGCTGAAGGACTCGGACGTCAGCGGCATCTTCGTGATCTTCATCTGCTCGGTGTGGCCGATGTTGATCAACACCGCCTTCGGCGTGTCCGCCGTCAAGCGCGAATGGCTCAACGTGGCCAGCACGCTCGAAGTGAACCCGATCCGCAAGGCCTTCCAGGTGATCCTGCCCGCCGCAGCGCCCACCATCCTCACCGGCATGCGCATCAGCATGGGCATCGCCTGGCTGG
>JAZKHJ010000033.1:0-14534 GCA_040385485.1 Pseudomonadota bacterium
GGCCGGGTAGGCCTCGGCGTGGATGTAGCTGATTTCCTTGAGCTTCAAGGCGCCCTCAAGCGCGATCGGGTAGTGAAGACCCCGGCCGAGGAAGAGCGCGTTGTCCATGCGAGCGAAGTCTTCGGCCCAGCTGATCACCTGCGGCTCCAGTGCGAGCACGGCCTGCAGGGCCACCGGCAGGTGGCGCATGGCCTTGAGGTGGTCGGCCTCGGCTTCTTCGCTCAGGTTGCCGCGCACCTGGGCGAGTGCCAGCGTGAGCAGGAACAGGCCGGCGAGCTGGGTGGTGAAGGCTTTGGTGGAAGCCACGCCGATCTCGACGCCAGCGCGCGTGATGTAGGCCAGCTCGCATTCGCGCACCATCGCTGACGTGGACACGTTGCACACGGTCAGCGTGTGTTTCATGCCCAGGCCCTGCGCGTGGCGCAGAGCGGCCAGGGTGTCGGCGGTCTCACCGCTTTGCGTGATGGTCACCACCAGGGTGCGCGGGTTGGGCACGCTGGTGCGGTAGCGGTACTCGCTGGCCACTTCCACTTGCGTGGGGATCTTCGCAATGCTTTCCAGCCAGTACTTGGCGGTGCAGCCGCTGTAGTAGCTGGTGCCACAGGCCAGGATGAGCACGTTGTCGATGTCTTTGAAGATGCGGTACGCACCGTCCCCAAACAACTCGGGCGTGATGCCTTCCAGGCCTTCGAGCGTGTCACCGATGGCGCGTGGCTGCTCGAAAATTTCTTTCTGCATGTAGTGCCGGTAGGGGCCGAGTTCTGCCGCACCGCTGTGGGCCTGCACGGTTTTCACGGGGCGCTGCGTCGCATCGAGCGCACGGCCCTGGGCGTCGAGCACCCAGTAGCGGCCGAGCTGCAGGTCGACCAGGTCACCCTCTTCCAGATAGACGATCTGATCGGTGACGCCGGCCAGAGCCATGGCATCGCTGGCCAGGAAATGCTCACCGCCGCGCACCCCGTCAAGGGTGCCCACGCCCAGCACCAGGGGCGACCCGGCGCGTGCGCCCACCACCCGGTGCGGCTCGTCCTTGTGGAACACCGCGAGCGCATAGGCGCCGTGCAGCTGCACCACGGCGGCCTGCAGGGCCGTGAACACGTCGCCTTCGTACAGGGAGTCGATCAGGTGTGCGATGACTTCGGTGTCGGTCTGACTCTCGAACACATAGCCCTTGGCCTGCAGGGCAGCGCGCAGTTCGTCGTGGTTTTCAATGATGCCGTTGTGCACCAGCGCCACGCGGCCCACGGTGCCCGCCACAGCACCAGGGCCGTGGCTGAAGTGGGGGTGGGCGTTGTGCACCACTGGCGCACCGTGGGTGGCCCAGCGGGTGTGCGCGATGCCGGTCCCGCTGGCGATGCCGTCGGTCTGCACCTGCTGCGCCAGCTCCGCCACCCGCGCCGTGCTGCGCGCACGCTGCAGGCCGCCGGTGTGCACCGCCACGCCACAGGAATCGTAGCCGCGGTACTCCAGCCGTTGCAGGCCCTGAACCAAGACCGGGACGATGTTGCGCCCTGAAACCCCTGCGACGATGCCACACATGTTGCTGCTCCCGAAAATGAATGAATGCCGATGCTAGTGACAAGCCTCTGAAATAAAAGCCCAAAATCTCACGATTCATCAAGAATAATTTCTCAAGACAAATATCGAGACTGTTTACTTCATAAACTCATGAATCATGGAACAAATCATCATCGATGAGGCCGACCTTCGCTTGCTGGATCTCCTGCAAAACGACGCATCCCTCAGCAACCAAGCCCTGGCCGAACAGGCGCATCTTTCACCGCCCACCAGTCTGAGGCGCGTCAAACGCCTGCGCCAGCTCGGTCTGATCGAGCGCGAAGTGGCGCTGCTCAGTGTCGACCGCATGGCCCCCCTGCTCGGTCACGGGCTCACGGCGCTGGTGGAAATCACGCTGGAGCGCCAGGGCGCCGAACTTCTGGATGCCTTCGAAGAGCGCGTGCTTCCTGTTGCTCAGGTTCAACAGTGTTACCGCGTCAGCCCTGGCCCCGACTTCATCCTGGTGGTGCACTGCCTGGACATGCCGGACTACCTCGCACTGGCTCAGCGTCTGTTCACCAGCGACGCCAATGTGCGCAACATCAAGGCATTTTTCAGTCTGAAGCGTTCCAAGTTCGAGCCGCGCATGGCACTTCCGAGCAAACTCCCCCCATGAGTCGAATTGACCACATTGGTACTCAATGCGCTCAAAAATTGCATACATACCGCACACTTGTCGCCCTGCACCCCCCCTCGAAGAGTTGACGAAACATACTTTATGTAACAACCTTCGTTTTAGCCAAACTGAAATTGGTGATCTGGACTCAGGAGGTTTTGATGAACACAACGTGGATTGCAGTGCTCGGAGCGCTGGCCCTGCTGGGCTTGTGCGCGCTGGGCTACTGGCGCTACCGAATGACGCGCGAATCGTCGGGGCGCGACGACCGTTACAGCCCGGAACGCCTGATGACGCCCGAGCAGGCCCAGATGCTGGACTACCTGCAAGACACGTTTCCGGGCCAGGTGGTGCTGCCCAACATGATGCTGCGCAACATGCTGGCTGTGCGCCGCGCGACGAACCGAAAACGCGCGGAAGAGCGGCTGGATCAGCAGCGGGTGGATTTCGTGGTGTGCGGCGATGACGGCAAACCCACTTTTGCGTTCGACATTGAACAGCACCCCTTGAGCAACGCCAGGCACAAGGCCCACATGGTGAAGATGAAGAACCGCATCCTCAAGACGGCGGGCGTGCGGTTTGTCTTCTTGAAAAACGGTTTGCACCGCATGCCCTCGCCGTCGGACTTTCGCAAGCAACTCAATCTGGCCGAATTGCCAAAGCCCAAGTCGAAAGAAAAGGAAGACGTCGGGGAAAGCCGTCGCCAGCAACTGGAGAGCCAGTTCTCGGAGTTCGACTCGCTGAACACCACCAACACCGCCTTCCGCGATTCCGAAGTGATGGGCCTGAGCGGCCTGATGGATCTGGATCAGGAAGGCCGGCGCGGGGGATTCAGCAGTGCCTACAGCAACAGCGGTTTCAACCAGCGCCGCCCCAGCAGCGGCGGCCCCAGCAGCAAGTCGCCGGGCGACAGTCGCTTCGATTCGCTGGACGTGCGCGGCGGCCGCTGAATCGTCCGCCCCACCCCACCAGGCCCCTCACGGGGCCTTTTTCTTTTTCTCTGGCCGTTGCCAATTGGCAATGCCGACCTGTTTGCCGCGCGCCACCGACAGCGCACCGGGCGCCGTGTCCTTGGTGATGGTGGATCCGCCACCCACCGTACCTCCAGCGCCGATGGTCACGGGCGCCACCAGCACGCAGTTGCTGCCCACGTGCACATCGGCCTCGATCACGGTGCGGTGCTTGTTGGCGCCGTCGTAGTTGGCGGTGATGCTGCCGGCGCCGTAGTTCACCCGCTCTCCCACCGTTGCGTCACCCAGGTAGGCCAGGTGGTTGGCTTTGGCGCCCGCGGCCAGGGTGCTGTTTTTCACTTCCACGAAGTTGCCGATGTGCACCTCGGCGCCCAGATCGGCACCGGGCCGCAGCCGTGCAAATGGTCCCACCAGCGCGCCTGGCCCCACCTTCACGCCCAGCTTCTCGCCGTCGATGTGGGTGAATGGATGGATCACCGCGCCGGCCTCGATCACGGCGTTGGCAATCACACAGTTCGCACCGATGCGCACACCATCGCCCAGCTGCACGCGGCCCTCGAACACGCAGTTCACGTCGACTTCCACGTCCTGTCCGCACAGCAGTTCACCACGCACATCCAGACGAGCCGGATCGGCCAGGCGCGTGCCTTGTTCCATCAAGGTATCGGCCACGCGCCGCTGGTAGGCGCGCTCCAGCTCGGCAAGTTGCACCGGGCTGTTGACGCCGGCCACCTGCACCGCGTCAGTGATGCGGTGCGCCGCCACGCTCAGACCATCGGCCACGGCGAACTTCACCACGTCGGTGAGGTAGTACTCGCCCTGGGCATTGCGGTTGTCCAGGCGCGCCAGCCAGCCGCGCAGCAGCTGTGTGGGCACGGCCATGATGCCGCTGTAGATCTCGGTGATGGTGCGCTGGCTCTCGCTCGCGTCCTTGTGCTCCACGATGGCCTGCACCGACGCATCGGCCGAGCGCACGATGCGCCCGTAACCGGTCGGATCGGGCATGTCGAGTGTGAGCAGGGCCAGGCGAGTGCCGGCGCACAAGTCCAGCAGGGCTTGCAAGGTTTCCGGCCGGGTGAGCGGCACGTCACCCGACAGCACCAGGGTCACACCGTCGTCGGGCAGCAAGGGCGCGGCCTGCTGCACCGCGTGGCCGGTGCCCAGTTGAGGCTCCTGCCGCACGAACCTCAGCGCGGTGGTGGCGGGCGCCTGCAAGCCGGCTTCCACCTGCTCGGCGCCGTGACCGGTGATCACCACCACCGAGCGCGCCGATAACCGCGCGGCGCAGTCGATCACATGCTGCGCCAGTGCGCGACCGCCCAAACGGTGCAACACTTTGGGCCGCTGACTTTTCATGCGCGTGCCCTTGCCGGCCGCCATCACCACCACATCCACTGGGAACGACATGAACACCTCTTTCGGGGAATCGTTGCGCGGCGTTCTTGCCGGGCTTCACGTGCGCCGGATTATCGCCCTGCGGGTGGTGAAGGTCTGTGCATGGGTGACCATGGCCGTGTTCATCACGGCATGCACCGCCACACGCCTGGCCTACAACCAGGCACACAACGCCACCTACTGGTGGCTCGACAGCCATGTGGACTTCAGCAACGTCCAGTCAACCCCGGTGCGCGGCGACATCAACGCCTTCTTTCACTGGCACCGCACCAACGAGCTGCCGATGTACGCCGGGCTGCTGCAGCGCTGGCAGACCCTGGCCGCCCAAGACCTCACCGGCGCGCAGGTGTGTGCCGAGTTCGACGTGATTCGCCAGCGCATCGACCGCGCGGCTGATGCCAGCGTGCAGCCCATGGCGCGCCTGGCGCTGCAGCTCGACGCTGCCCAGCTGGAGCACCTCAAGAGCCGCCAGGCCAAGAGCAACGCGGAATTTGAAGACGACTTCCTCCAGGCATCTGAAGACGCGCGCGTCGAGAAGCGCTTTGACCGCGCGCTGAGTCGCAGCGAAATGCTCTACGGCTCGTTGAGCACGGCTCAACAGGATCTGCTGCGCAACAACATCAAGGCTTCACCGTTTGACCCGCAACGCACCCAGGCCGAGCGGCTGCGCCGCCAGGCCGATCTGCTGAAGACCGTGAAAGACGCGCAAGCCGCACCCGACACCGCCGCCGAGCGCGTGCGCGGGCACATCGCACGCATCGGCCAGTCGCCCACGCCGGGCTACAAGGCTTATGCGGATGGGCTGGTGCGCCAGGGCTGCGCGCAGTTCGCCCAACTGCACAACAGCACCACGCCCGAGCAACGCGCCAACGCCGTGCGCGTGCTCAAGGGCTACGAAGACGACTTGCGCGTGCTCAGCGCGCAGCGCTGACAACCGCGGCGCTGGCCGCACCAAAAAACACACCTCCCACATCCGGGCGCGGCGCCTTTTGGTGCAGCACCCGTTGCACAGCCGCGTTTGCGCACACGGCCGGTGCATCAATCTTGCATACAAGCCTTGTATGGACGTGGCATGGAATTCGCATGGAGTTGAGCTCAAAGGTTCCTCATGGTCAGCTCCACCGACATCGCCCAACGCATCATCGAAGCCGTGCTGGCCCAGCGCCTGGCGCCGGGCACGCGCCTGGGCGAACAAAGCCTGTCGATGCTGTTCGACTGCAGTCGCACCCTGGTGCGCGAGGCGCTGGTGCGACTGGCCGCGCGCGGCATCGTCACGGTGAGCTCGCGCCGCGGCTGGTATGTGGTGCAGCCCTCCCACGACGAAGCGCGCGAAGCCTTCGAGGCACGCCGCGTGATCGAAACCGGCTTGATCCGCAACACGAAGGGCATGGACAAAAACGCATTCAAGCGCCTGCGCCAGCACCTCAAGCAGGAGCAGGCCTCCCTCAAGGGCGACGTGGGCCAACGCAGCTACCTGCTGGGCGACTTCCACGTGTGTCTGGCCGAATGCCTGGGCAACCAGCTCCTGGCCGACACGCTGCGCGACTTCACCGCGCGCACCACCCTCATTGCCATGCTCTACCAGAGCAACCACGACGCGGTGCAGTCGTGCCAGGACCATGTGGACATCGTCGCCGCTCTGGAGCGTGGCGATACCGACACCGCAGAACGCCTGATGGAAGCCCACATCGGCCAGGTTCAGGCCGCGTTGCGGCTGGGCACGCTCAACGACCCGCTTGCCGATCTGCGCGAAGCGCTGGCGCCGGTGCGCGAAGCCAGCGAAGGCGTGGTTCCGGCCGCGCGCAAGCGCAAGCCCCGACCCGATACCCCACCCACCCCCAGCGATACCTACCTAGGAGCCCTGCTATGACCCCCACCAAACGCGCCTTCCTCGCCTCCACCATCGCCCTCGCGGCCGCCCTCGGCCTGGGTCATGCCCACGCTCAGACCGCCCTGGACGGTGTGATGAAAACCAAGCTGATCAAGATCGCCGTGCCCACCGACTTCCCGCCCTACGGCTTCGTCGGTATCGACCTCAAGCCCCAGGGCCTGGATGTCGACACGGCCAATCTGATTGGCGCCAAACTGGGTGTGAAGGTGGAGCTGGTGCCCGTGACCAGCGCCAACCGCATCGCCTACCTCCAAACCAAAAAGGCCGATCTCGTGATCTCCACGCTGGGCAAGAACCCCGAGCGTGAGAAGGTGATCGACTTCACCGCCGCCTACTCGCCGTTCTTCCAGGCGGTGTACGGCCCCAAGAGTGCCGCGTTGGCGGACTTCAATGCCCTGGGCGGCAAGTCGGTGGCCGTCACGCGCGGCGCCATCGAAGACCAGGAGCTCACCAAGGTCGCGCCGGCCAACACCGACATCAAACGCTTCGAAGACAACAACGCCACCGTCTCGGCTTTCGTCTCGGGCCAGACGCAGTTCGTCGCCACCGGTGTTTCCGTGGCCGACAACATGATCAAGCGCAACCCCGCCCTGGGCGCCGAGTACAAGCTGCTGCTCAAGGACAGCCCCAACTTCATCGGCGTGGCCAAGGGCGAGGATGCCTTGCGCGCCAAGGTCAGCGAAATCATCGTGGCGGCGAAGAAGGCCGGCGAGCTGGATGCCATGGCGAAGAAGTGGCTGGGTCGTCCCGCCGGCAACCTCCCTGAATAAGTCCGCGCTGCCGCACCGGGTCCACCCATGGGCATCGAACTCGACTTCCCGGCCGTGCTCGCGCAGTGGCCGCTGCTGGCCACCGGCGTGCTCTGGACACTGGGTCTGACAGCCATCTCGGCCGTGATCGGCCTGCTGGTGGGCACGGCCTGCGCCTGGGCGCGCAGCAGCGGGCCGCTGGCGCTGCGCTGGATCGCGGGCACGTACGTGGAGCTGATCCGCAACACGCCCTTCATCGTGCAGCTGTTCTTTGTGTTCTTCGGCCTGACCGCCGCGGGCGTGAAACTCACTCCCGAGATTGCGTCGGTCATCGCGATGGTGATCAACCTCGGCGCCTACGCGGCCGAGATCATCCGCGCCGGCATCGAGGCCACGCCCAAAGGGCAGTTCGAGGCCGCGGCCCGCCTGGCGCTCTCGCGCGTGCAGACCTTCCTGCACGTGGTGCTGCCACCGGCGCTCAAAAAGGTGTGGCCCGCGCTCACCAGCCAGATCATCATCGTCATGCTGGGCTCGGCGGTGTGCGGACAGATTTCCACGCAGGAACTCAGCTACGCCGCCAACCTGATCCAGAGCCGCAACTTCCGCGCGTTCGAGGCCTTCATCGTCGCCACCGGCATCTACCTGCTGCTGTCGATAGGCGTGCGAGGCCTGCTCAACTGGATCGGCCCGCGCTATCTCTTTGGGGGCAAAAGATGAACGACCCCATGCTCACTTCGTTCGCTGCCCCCAAGGGGCGCGCATTGCCCTTCGGGCGGCCGGGCGGGCACTGCCATGGTTGATTTTTCCTTGTGGGACATCGTGCGCAACCTGCTGCTGGCCGCGCGCTGGACGGTGGCGCTCTCGCTGATCGCCTTCATCGGCGGTGGCCTCGTCGGCCTGACGCTGCTGGTGGCGCGCACCGCGAAGTGGCCCGGTGCCGAGGCCTTCGTTGCCGGCTACGTGCAGCTCTTCCAGGGCACGCCCTTGCTGATGCAGCTCTTCCTGGCCTACTTCGGCCTGGCGCTGTTCGGCTTCGAGACCTCGGCCTGGACCGCGGCATCGGTCGCACTCACGCTTTACACCAGCGCCTTCCTGGTCGAGATCTGGCGCGGCTGCGTGGCGGCCGTGCCCAAGGGCCAGTGGGAAGCGGCGCAAAGCCTGGCGCTGAACTTCGGCGAACAGCTGCGCTACGTGGTGCTGCCGCAGGCCACACGCATCGCCATCGCGCCGACCGTGGGCTTTCTCGTGCAGGTGGTCAAGGGGACGGCGCTGGCGTCGGTGATCGGCTTCGTCGAGCTCACCAAGGCCGGCACCATGATCACCAACGCCACCTTCGCGCCCTTCCTGGTCTACAGCTGCGTGGCCCTGATGTACTTCGCGCTGTGCTTCCCCGTGAGCCTGTACGCGCGCACCCTCGAGAGGAAACTCAATGCAAGTCGCTGAACCCGCCGTGGCCGAGACCGCTCTGGCCAACGCCCGCACCATCGTCGACATCCGGCAGCTGCGCAAGTCCTACGGCAGCAACGAGGTGCTCAAGGGCATTGACCTGCAGGTGAAAGCCGGTGAGGTCATCGCCATCATCGGCAAGAGCGGCTCGGGCAAGAGCACGCTGCTGCGTTGCATCAACGGGCTGGAGGTGTTCCAGGCCGGCTCGCTGAGCGTGGACGACAAGCCCCTGCTGCACAAGGACGCTGCGGCGATGCGCGAGCTGCGCCAGCACGTGGGCATGATCTTCCAGAACTTCAACCTGTTCCCGCACCTGAGCGTGGGCCGCAACGTGATGCTCGCGCCCAGCCTGGTGAAGAAGACCGCCACCGCCGAAGGCGCCGAGCGCGCGCGGCAACTCCTGAAGCGCGTGGGCCTGGCCGAGAAGTTCGACGCATTCCCCGACCAGCTCTCGGGCGGCCAGCAACAGCGCGTGGCGATCGCACGCGCGCTGGCCATGCAACCCAGCGTGCTGCTGTGCGACGAGATCACCTCGGCGCTGGACCCCGAGCTGGTGGGCGAGGTGCTGCGCGTGGTGGAGTCGCTGGCCGACGAAGGCATGACCTTGCTGATGGTCACGCACGAGATGAGCTTTGCGCGCAAGGTCAGCGACCGCGTGATCTTCATGCACCAGGGCCGGGTGCACGAGATGGGGCCGCCTGCGAAGTTGTTCGGCTCGCCCGAGACACCCGAACTTCAACAGTTCCTGTCGTCCATCAACGATTAGGCGACGAAGCGCATCCACGCCCACACCACGGCGAGTGTGAGCAGCGTCACCGGAATCCCGGTGATCGCGTGGCGCTTCCAGTCGATCACGATGCCCTGCTGGCGCGCGAGGTCGGCCACGATCAGGTTGGCGATCGAACCCACCAGCAGCAGGTTGCCCGCGAAGGTGGTCACCAGCGCGAGCATCACGCCGGCTTGTTCACCGCTGCCGCCCAGGTGCGGCAACAGCAGCATGACGGCCGGCACGTTGGACACCAGATTGGAGAGCAGCGCGCCGGCCACCAGCAGCGGCCCCGGGTCGGTGAGGTGCACGCCCTGCGCGCCCAGCCAGGCCACCGCCTGCGCGGCCAGGCCAGTGGTTTCGAACGCGTGGTTCACCACGAACAAGCCCATGAACAGGATCAGCAGCGGCCAGTCGACCAGCCCCATGAAATGCGAGGTGTGCAGGCGCCGGCTCAGCAACAAGAGCCCCGCGCCCACCAGCGCGGCCACGTCGCGCGGCCAGTCGGTGAACAGGAAGATCAGCAACAGGGCAATGGCCACCATGAGGCCCTTGGTGGTCTGCCACGCATCAAACGCGGGCTCTTCAACGCCCGGGCCGTTCGCGCCCTCTTCGGCTGGCGGGAGAGGGCTGGGGTGAGGGCTCCCCGCCTTCGCCCCCGGCCCGAACGCCAGCCACAACCACAACAACACCAGCCCGATCGCCACCGGCGGCAGCGCCTGCCGCACATAACCCCCGAAGGGCAGTTGCAGCACCGAGCCGATCAGCATGTTCTGCGGGTTGCCGATCAGCGTGGCGGCCGAACCGATGTTGGCCGCGCAGGCAAGACCGATCAGGAAAGGCAGCGGGTTCAGACCGCGCTGCAGGCACAGCCGCGCGACCACCGGTGTCATGGCAAGACACACGATGTCGTTGGAGAACACCGCGGAGAGCGCGCCCGAGACCACGATCAGCGCGGCCAGCAGGCCGTTGCGCGACAGCGGCATGGCGCCCACGCGGCGCGTCACCGCACCGTAGAAGCCGCCCAGCCGCATCTGCGCCGAGACCACCATGAAGGCGAACAGCAGCACGATGGTGGGCAGGTCGATGGCGCGCGCGGCATCTTCCACCGGCAAACCGCTCAGACCGATCACCGCGATGGCCCCCAGCAGCGCCACACCGGAACGGTCCAGCTTCAGGCGCGGCAGGCCCCCGAGGAACATGCCCAGGTAGACGACGGCAAAGACCGCGACGATGCCCCAGTCGGTGGCGGTGTGGTGGAGAGCGTTGGTGGGCATGGGCGGTGGGGTGGAACGCCGTGGATCGTAGCGCGGCGCAACAAAAAGCCGCCCGAAGGCGGCTCATGAGGTGCAAGGCGCTGCGCGCTCAGGCCTGCAAGGCGCCCCACATCTCCTGGTCCCGCTCGGCGGTCCAGATGCGCGGGTTCTTGATGCCCTTGGCTTCGTCGTAGGCGCGGCTCACGTCGAACGGCAGGCAGTGCTCGTAGATGAACACGTGGCCGAACACGGGGTCCATGCTCTTGCGGGTGTGGGCCATGGCGGCCTTGAGGTCCATGCCGGCGGCGGCGGCTTCTTTGCCGGCCTGGAACAGCGTGGTGACCCAGCGCTGCGTGTAGTCCAGCGCCTTGTTCACGTCGGCGTTGCCTTTCATGGCTTCACCTCGGCCCGGCACGATGTACTCGGCCTTGAGCGCGCGCAAAGCTTCCAATGTGGCGGGCCATTCTTCCAGCTGGGCGTCACCGGTGTAGACGCCGGCTTCGTACTCCACCAGGTCGCCACTGAACAGCACTTTTTCTTCTTCCACCCAGGCAATCGTGTCGCCGCGCGTGTGGCCCGGGCCCGGATGCCAGATGCTGACCTTCACGCCACCCAAGTCCACTTCCAGGCTGCCTTGGCGGCCGGGCTTGCCGTCGCCGATCACCAGCGTCGGCCAGGTCAGGCCGGGCACGCTGTCGGCGCCACGGAACAGGCGCGGGAAGCGCTCCATCTCGCTCTGCATGTCCTGCGCGCCGCGTTCGACGATGAGCTCAAAGGTGCCGCGGCTGGCGATGACCTCGGTCGCACCCTCGGCCTTGTAGGCACTGGCGCCCAACACGCGCACCGCGTGGTAGTGGGTCAGCAGCACGTACTTGATGGGTTTGTCGGAGACCGTGCGGATGTGTTTGATCAGGTCCTGCGCCATCGCAGGGGTGGCGGTGGCGTCGCTGACCATGATGAACTGGTCGCCAATGATCACGCCCGAGTTCGGGTCGCCTTCGGCGGTGTAGGCCCAGCAGTGCTTGCTGAGCTGTTCGAAAGTGGTTTTCTTGTCGTGCAGGTCGGCCTGGGAGGCGAAGGCTTTGCTCATGGCGGTCTCCGTGTGGGGAAGTGGTGGATTTTACCTAAACGAAATCCGTTTCGCATAGGTGAACGAATTTCAACCGTGAGCCGGGCCCGCCAGACCGCGTTCCATCATGGCGACCACCTCGTCGGCGAAGGCGCCGTAGCTCATGGCACCACCCGGGCGCAGCCAGGTGAAGGTCCAGTTGATCATGCCGAACAGCATCATGGTCAGCGCGGTCTGGTTGGCCGGTGTCACGCGATCGGGGTAGGCGCGCTTGAGGAAGCGGGTGAAAGCGGCCACCACGTCGCGCTGGCGGTTCAGGATGAGCTCGCGCTGCAGTTCGCCGAGGAACTTGGTGTCGGACACCAGCGCCACGTGGCGCGTGGCCGAGGTCTCGTACTCGGCCAGGAAGGCGCGCACCAGTTCGCTCAGGGCGTCGCGTTCGCTCAGGTTCTTGCGCTGTGCACGCGCCTCCGATTCGCCAATGAGTGCGAGCAGGCGCTGGGTGTAACGGTCGAGCAGGTCGAACAGGATCGCTTCCTTGCTCTCGTAGTAGTGGTAGAGCCGCGCCTTGCTGGTGCCGCAGGCGGCGGCAATGTCGTTCATGCTGGCGGCGGGAAAGCTCTGCGACGCAAAACAGCGTGCCGCGACGTCAAGAATTTCGTCGCGTTTGAGATCGTGGGAAGCGGACTTGGGTCTGGCCATGGACTGGATTGTCACCCGCGCTGCGCCTTAATATGCCGCGATGGTCAAACCGATCGATCCCTTCGCGCTGCACGCCTGTGAGCTGCTCTCGGGCGTGGGTCCGTGCGTGGCCAAGCGCATGTTCGGTGGCTGGGGCATCTCCACCGACGGCATGAACATCGCGATCATTGCCTGGGACACGCTGTTCCTGAAGACCAACGCCGACACCGAGCCGCGGTGGCTGGCCGCGGGCGGGCGCCCTTTCGTCTACGAGGCCAAGGGCAAGGCCATGAAGCTGAACTACCACACGCCCCCGGACGAGGCCCTGGAGTCGCCCGCGCTCATGTTGCCCTGGGCGCGGCTGGCGCTGGAGGCCGCGGTCGCTGCGCGCACGCCGAAGCGGCGAACGCGCCGATAGACCAGCTCAGGGTTGGTTGGATTCGTAAGGGGTCAACACACGACCCCGTCCTGCCACCAGGTATTCGCTGTAGCCGAACAGCCCGCGCATCAACCGCGCGAATGCCAGACCCGCCTGTCCCAGCGCGACCCCGAGTTCGCGTGAGGGTGTCACCACCTCGCGGCCGAAACGGTCAGGCTGCTCGACGGCTTGCACCTCGGGCTCGGCGCACCACTCGAAGCGCACCGGCGCGACGCTGGCCGGCTCCCAGGGCTCCATGACCAGGCGCGCACCGGCCGGCACGGACAGGCTTTCACCGGCCGCCAGCATCACGTCGCCCGACTCGTTGCCCGCACCCTGGTGCGGCAACCCCAGCGTGACCCAGGCACGGCCCTGCGTGATGTGCAGGCGGCTGGTCACATGGGGGCGCAGCGTCATCGCGCGTCGCGCGTCGAGACGCCAGCCGCGCTGGGTGGCGGCGCAGGCAACACGGTCGGACGAAACGGCAATGGGGGCAAAACGGGTGTTCATGAGAAGCTCCTGAAGAGGGGACGAAGGCTCATCCTGGGAATGAATGTTCGCGCGTCCGCCCCTCGCAGTCCAATGAATACGCAGTAAGCTATTGATTCGATAACCGCATCAATGCCCTGGAGCCCTCCATGCAGCTCACCAGCAGCCATCCCCGTACCCGCCCGATCGCCGCCGGGCACCTGCGCGCCTTCGAAGCGGTGGCGCGCCACCTCAACTTCCGCGCGGCGGCCGAGGAGCTTTCACTCACGCAGAGCGCGGTGAGCCGGCAGATCCAGGCGCTGGAAGACGAGGTCGGCACGGCCCTGTTCCTGCGCCACACCCGTGCAGTGGAACTCACCAGCGCAGGCTCGCAGTTGCTGCGCGCCGCAGCCTCCGCGCTGGAACGCATTGATGCGAGCGTGCGGCAGATCCGCCAGAGCGCGGGCCGCAAGGGCGTGGCCATCACCACCTGGGCCTCGTTCGCCTCGATGTGGCTGATCCCGCGGCTCGAAGCCTTCCAGCGCGACCACCCCGACATCGACATCCGCATCGACGCCACCGACAACGCGGTCGACCTCGCCACCTCCGATGTGGACCTCGCCCTGCGCTACGCCGTGCCGCAGGGCATCCCGGCCGGCGCACAGCGGCTGTTCGGCGAGCAGCTCACGCCAGTGGCCAGCCCCTGGCTGCTCAAGACGCAGCCCATCCACAGCATCGAAGACCTCTCGAAATGCGCGCTGATCGAGGCCGGCGATGCGCACCGCACGCGCCACCTAGAGTGGCTCACCTGGCAGCGCTGGCTCGACACCTTTGGCGAAGCCCCGGCAAGCACAACAGGCAAGCGGGGGAGCCGCGGCACACCGGCCAAGCTCACGCCGCAGCGCTGGATGTACTTCAACTACGCCAACCAGATCGTGCAGGCCGCGCTCACCGGTCAGGGCGTGGCGCTCGCGCGCCTGCCGCTGGTGGCGGAAAGCCTGGCCAGCGGCGCGCTGGTGGAGCCGCTGCCGCACACCCGGCTGGACTCACCCCTGGTCTACTGGCTCATGGTGGCGCCGCGCAGCGCACAGCGGCCCGAAGTGAAGGCCTTCTGCGACTGGCTGCTGCTGCAGGCCGCCGCCACGCGCGAGGCCATCGGCGACATGCCCGACCCCGACACCATTGATCAAATGGATTAGGGCGTGTTAACACTAATAGCGATCGTGTCGTTTGCGCTGGACAATATCCGGC
>JAZKHJ010000034.1:0-40448 GCA_040385485.1 Pseudomonadota bacterium
CTCGCTGATCCCCTGGATCGACAAGGACCTGGGCAACGGCATGTCCAAGGAAGAATGGAAGGGCATGGCCGAAACCAACAAAATCCTCGGCATGGGCGAGGGCTTCAGCGCGCCGGCCATTCCGGTGGACGGCTTCTGCGTGCGCGTGGGCGCCATGCGCTGCCACAGCCAGGCCCTGACCTTCAAGCTCAAGAAGGACGTGCCCGTGGCCGACATCGAAGCCATGATCGCGGCCGACAACGCCTGGGTCAAAGTGGTGCCGAACACGCGCGAGGCCACGGTCAAGGACCTGACCCCGGTGGCCGTGACTGGCACGATGACGATCCCGGTGGGCCGCATCCGCAAACTGGCCATGGGCCCCGAATACCTGGGTGCCTTCACCATCGGTGATCAACTGCTCTGGGGTGCCGCGGAACCGCTGCGCCGCATGTTGCGCATCCTGCTGGATGCCTGAACACCTGCTTGGTCGGGCGCAGGAGGTGCACGGCATGGAAATGGTGCGTTGCAAGTCAGCAACGTAAATTCAAGGGCCAAACACGACAAACGGTGGGCTGGGAAACTCAAGCGGATTCTCAGCTTGTCACCGTAATCCGTTGATGTTAAGGTCAAAATTAGGTTTTTTCCTTCGAGGTCCAAGTGCCATTCAAACCCCGCCCTACCCCATTTCAATCGGCGCGCCAGGTGCGACAAATCACCGGGTTTGGTGGCTTGCAAGCGATCGCCGCGGCTGCGTTGCTGTGTGCTTCGCTCACGCACCATGGTGCCGCTCAAGCGCTGGCGTTGGGTCGTGTGGTCGTGCAATCTGCGCTCGGCGAACCCCTGAGAGCAGAAATCGACGTACCAGACATCAACGCAGAAGAGGCGGCGAGCCTTCGGGTGGGACTGGCATCTGCCGAAACCTTCCGGGGCTCTGGAATGGAGATGAACGCGGCACTGGCTGGACTGCAGATTTCGCTGCAAAAGCGCGCCGACGGTCGGTCATTCCTTCGACTGACCAGTCCCCGCCCGGTGAACGAGCCTTTCGTGGACTTGATCGTGGAGGCCAATTGGGCATCCGGTCGGATCGTTCGCGACTACACCCTCCTTTTTGATCCGCCCAACCTGCGTCCCGCGCCTCGGCCCGCTCCTGTTGCACCTGGCGTGAGTGCACCGCCCGCGTCCACCCGTGCCCAGCCAGTGCTGCCCAGCACGCCACTGCCGCCTGTGGCGCAAACCACACCGGCACCTTCGGTGAGCCGCCCTGCAGCTCCTGAACAGGCGACACCTTCACAACCCCCACGTGCAACTCCGAGCCCCGCGCCCACCGGGTCTGCCGGTGGCGGACAAGTGCGAGTCCAGGCAGGAGACACCGCCGGCCGCATTGCAGCAACCAACAAACCGGCGAACGTGTCGTTGGACCAGATGCTCGTTGCCATGCTTCGTTCCAGTCCGAACGCATTCATCGGTGGCAACGTCAATCGGATCAAGGCAGGCGCAGTGGTCGATATCCCCACAGCCGACCAAGCGGGCGCTGTCAGCGCTGGTGAGGCCCGTCAAACCATTGCTGCCCAAAGCCGTGATTTCAATGATTTCCGCCGGCGTCTGGCCGGTGCTGCGCCACAGGCGGAGGTTGGCGTCGCGGACCGCCAGGCTGCCGGACGCGTGCAAACCGAAGTGAAAGATGCAGCGCCTGCAGCACCCGCTGCAGACAAGCTCACGCTGTCCAAAGGCGCGACACCCGCGCAAACTGCCAGCGAGGAACAGATCGCCAAGGATCGCCAGGCCAAGGAAGCATCGACCCGCGTGGCCGAGCTCTCGCGCAACATAGAGGAACTGTCCAAACTCGGCACGCCCGCACCTGGGGCGACGGCACCTGCAGCCACCGCTCCTGCTGCGACGCCCCCCGCAGCGGCAGCGCCTCCCACGCCAGCGGGCAGCCCTGCGCCAGCAGGGACCGCTGCCACGCCAACCCCTGACGCCGCCACGCCAGCGACGTCGCCAGCCGTGCCACCCGCAGTGGCTGAAGCACCCGCTCCAGCCCCTTCTCCAACGCCATCCCCTCAGGCACCTCCACCAGTACCCGTGCCGCTGCCAGACGAGCCTTCGTTCATCGACCAGTTGCGGGACAACCCCTTGGTAT
This sequence comes from Pseudomonadota bacterium, assembly GCA_040385485.1. Classification (GTDB taxonomy): domain Bacteria; phylum Pseudomonadota; class Gammaproteobacteria; order Burkholderiales; family Burkholderiaceae_C; genus Hydrogenophaga. The sequence goes on from JAZKHJ010000034.1 coordinate 2,120, forward strand.
TGCCGCTGGCGGGCGGCCTGCTGGCCCTGCTGGCTGGTTTCGGCATCTACCGCATGCGTCAGCGCAAAGGCGGCTCCAGTGTCGACAGCTCGTTCCTGGAAAGCCGGTTGCAACCCGACTCGTTCTTCGGATCCAGCGGTGGGCAGCGCATCGACACGGCAGAGTCCGTCGCCTCCGGATCTTCAATGGTGTATTCACCCAGCCAGCTCGACGCTGCAGGCGATGTGGATCCCGTGGCAGAAGCGGACGTGTACCTTGCCTACGGACGCGATTTGCAGGCCGAGGAAATTCTCAAGGAAGCGATGCGCAGCACGCCAACCCGCGTGGCCATCCACAACAAGCTGCTGGAAATCTATGCCAAGCGGCGCGACGCCAGGGCCTTCGAAGTGGTGGCCACCGAAGCGTTTGGCCTGACGCAAGGTCAGGGCTCCGAGTGGGATCGCGCGTGCGAACTGGGCAAAGAACTGGATCCAACCAACCCCTTGTACCAACCGGGGGGCAAGCCTGTCACCAAGTCTGGCGCGGTGGAAAGTTTTGTGGGTGCGGGCGCCAACACCATGCCGTTCGCAAGCAGCACGATGTCAGACTCTTCAGGCGCTCCGGTCTCAGGCACGAGCGACCTCGATCTCGATCTGGATCTGGATTTTTCGCTGGACGAACCCCAACCGGAAGAACACATCGACGCAGCCCCGGCCAGCATAGCGCGCGATGTCGCCATGTCGGACATGGGAGACTTGCAGGCCACGGAAGCATTGACCAGCAAAGCGGCTGAGGCGTCAGGTCCTTCGTCCATGTCGATGGACTTCGACCTCGACTTTCCGTCACAGCCCGATCATCTGCAGACCTCGGTGTTGAATGCAACCCCAGCGCCCGGAGATGCCTCCCCTGCCCCGCAGGCCGCTCAGGAATCGCCCACCTTCGACATGAGCGAGGAAGTACCGGATTTCGGCCTCGACATGGATTTCCCCGACGAGGCGACTTCCCCAGCGACCGCCACGAATGCGGTCGTGGCCGGCTCGCCGGAGTTGATGAAGTTTGATCTGAACGACCTCAGTCTCGATCTGGACTCGCCGACAGAAGACACCCATGCGTCCGACGATGGATCTGGTCAGGAGAATCCCCTGGAAACCAAGCTCTCGTTGGCCGAAGAATTCCGCGCGATTGGTGACTTCGAAGGTGCACGATCATTGGCTGAAGAAGTGCTTGCGGAAGCGTCTGGTTCGCTCAAGAACAAAGCAGGCACTTTCCTGGCCGATCTGGCTTGAGCCACTCGGCCAGCCACGAACCGAACCCTTCGAGTCAGCAACAGACCTCGCAGAATCCCGTGCCTGACGTGACTCGCGTCGCCTTGGGTGTGAGCTACAACGGCCGGGCTTACGAAGGCTGGCAGAGCCAGCTGGGGGGTCGAACCGTGCAGGACAAGCTGGAGCAGGCCCTCACCCGCTTCGGCGCCGTCGACCCCATCAAAACCCTGTGCGCTGGCCGCACCGACTCAGGCGTGCACGGTCTCATGCAGGTGGTGCACTTCGACACCCCGCTGGATCGTGACGAAAACGCCTGGGTACGGGGCACCAACAGTTTCTTGCCCTCCGACATTGCGATCCAGTGGGCGCGTCACGTCGACAGCAGCTTCCACGCTCGCGGCAGCGCACGCTCACGCCGCTATGCGTACGTGCTGCTCGAGTCCCCCGTGAGACCCAGCGTGGACGCAGGTCAAGTGGGCTGGGTGTTTCGTCCCATGGCCCTGGAGCCCATGGTGCACGCCGCGCAGGCGCTGGTAGGCGAGCACGATTTCTCCTCCTTCCGTGCCGCCCAGTGCCAGGCCCATTCGCCGGTCAAGCACCTGATGCGTGCGGACGTCACGCGCCGCGGCGCCTACTGGCGCTTCGAGTTCGAGGCGTCGGCATTCCTGCACCACATGATCCGCAACATCATGGGCTGCCTGATCGCCATCGGCAATGGCAGCCGTCCACCCGAGTGGATGACCGAGGTGCTGCTGGCTCGCAGCCGGGATGTGGCCGCCCCCACCTTTTCCCCTGACGGCCTGTATTTCCTCGGACCGGTCTACGATCCAGCATGGGGCTTGCCACAGCGCACACCCACCTTCGACTGGTTGCCATGAACGCTCACCGCACCCGCATCAAGATTTGCGGCCTCACGCGCGAGGTCGATGTCGACGCGGCCGCCCGTGCCGGTGCCGATGCTGTGGGCTTCGTTCTGTACGACAAGAGCCCGCGCCACGTCGCGCCCGAGCGCGCTGGCGAATTGGCTCGGCGCCTGCCGTCCTTCGTCACGCCGGTTCTGCTGTTCGTCAACGCCAGCCCCGAACACATCCAGCGCGGTTGCGCTGAAGTGCCCAACGCCATGCTGCAATTCCACGGCGACGAGTCGCCCGCCGACTGCCTGGCCGCTGGACGCCCCTTCATGCGTGCCGCGCGGATACCCACAGGACCCGCCGGACAAGGCTTCGATCTCCTAAAATACGCCTCTGATTTCTCGGCTGCCCAGGCCATCCTGCTCGACGCACACGTCGAAGGCTACGGCGGTGGGGGTCAATCTTTCGACTGGACGGCATTTCCTTGGTCACATCCGCTTCTAAACGCCAGCTCTCGCCTCGTTTTGTCTGGTGGACTCACGCCTGCAAACGTGACCGATGGCATCACGTGCGTGCGGCCCTGGGCCGTTGACGTGAGTTCCGGCGTCGAGGTGTCCAAGGGCATCAAGAGCCCGGACCACATGAACGCCTTCATTGCTGCCGTTCGGGCAGCCGATGAACACCTTTCCCGCCTGCCCTGATCGTTCCCGATCTTGGGTTGGGCAGTCGAACCGAGATCACCCCATGCAGACATACCAGCAACCCGACGCCCGCGGCCACTTCGGCATTTACGGCGGCAGCTTCGTGAGCGAGACACTTACCCACGCGATCAACGAACTCAAAGCCGCATACGCGAAGTACCAGCACGACCCCGAGTTCCTCGCCGAGTTCAAGAACGAACTGGCGCACTTCGTGGGCCGACCCAGCCCGGTCTACCATGCCGCGCGCATGAGCCGCGAGATGGGCGGCGCGCAGATTTTCCTCAAGCGCGAGGACCTCAACCACACTGGCGCGCACAAGATCAACAACACCATCGGTCAGGCCATGTTGGCCAGGCGCATGGGCAAGCCGCGCATCATTGCCGAGACGGGCGCCGGCCAGCACGGTGTGGCCACCGCGACCATCTGCGCGCGCTACGGCCTGGAGTGCGTCGTGTACATGGGCAGCGAAGACGTGAAGCGCCAAAGCCCCAACGTCTACCGCATGAAGCTGCTGGGTGCCACGGTGGTGCCGGTCGATTCCGGCAGCCGCACGCTCAAAGACGCGCTCAACGAGGCCATGCGCGACTGGGTCGCCAACGTGGACAACACCTTCTACATCATCGGCACCGTGGCAGGCCCGCACCCCTACCCGATGATGGTGCGCGACTTCCAGAGCGTGATCGGCGAAGAGTGCCTGGTGCAGATGCCCGAGATGCTCGCCGCCGCAGGTTGCACCAACGAACAACCCGACGCGGTGATCGCCTGCGTGGGTGGCGGCAGCAACGCCATGGGCATCTTCTACCCCTACATCAACCACCCGAAGACACGCCTGATCGGTGTGGAAGCCGCCGGCGAAGGCATGGAGAGCGGCAAACACTCGGCCTCGCTGCAAAAAGGCAGCCCGGGCGTGCTGCACGGCAACCGCACCTATGTGCTTCAGGACGACAACGGTCAAGTGACCGAGACCCACAGCGTGAGCGCCGGCCTGGACTACCCCGGCGTCGGCCCCGAGCACGCGTTCCTCAAGGACATCGGCCGCGCCGAGTACGTGGGCATCACCGATGCCGAGGCGCTGGAAGCGTTCCATTACCTGTGCCGCACCGAAGGCATTATCCCCGCGCTCGAGTCGAGCCATGCCGTGGCCTACGCCATGAAGCTGGCCAGGACCATGAAGCCCGACCAGTCGATCCTGGTCAACCTCTCGGGCCGCGGCGACAAGGACATCGGCACCGTGGCCGACCTGTCCAACGCCGATTTTTATTGTCGACCGAGCTGCCGCGGGCAGTCGGTCAAAGGTGGCGCGGCCACCATCGAGGTGAAGAAATGAGCCGCATCGACACCACCTTTGCAGCGTTGAAGAAGCAGGACCGCAAGGCACTCATCCCATTCGTCACAGCCGGTTTTCCTTACGCGGACATCACGCCCGATCTCATGCACGGCATGGCCGAGGCGGGTGCCGACGTGATCGAACTCGGCGTGCCCTTCTCCGACCCGTCAGCTGACGGCCCGGTGATCCAGAAGGCCGGCGACCGCGCACTGGCCGCCGGCATCGGCCTCACCCAGGTGATCGCCATGGTGCGCACGTTCCGCGAGCGCAACGACACCACGCCGGTGGTGCTCATGGGCTACGCCAACCCGGTGGAGCGCTACGACCAGAAGCATGGCGCGGGTGCGTTTGTGCGCGACGCATCGACCGCCGGCGTGGACGGCGTGTTGATCGTGGACTACCCGCCAGAGGAGTGCGAGGACTTTGCCGCCTCGTTGCGCGAACACGGCATGGACCTGATTTTCCTGCTGGCCCCCACCTCCACCGACGAGCGCATGGCGCAGGTGGCGCGCGTGGCCACGGGCTATGTGTACTACGTGTCGCTCAAAGGCGTGACCGGCGCCGGTACGCTCGATGTGGGCCAGGTCGAGGCCATGTTGCCCCGCATCCGTTCGCACGTGAGCGTGCCCGTGGGTGTGGGCTTCGGCATCCGCGACGCGGAAACGGCACGCGCCATCAGCCGTGCCGCCGACGCCGTGGTGATCGGCAGCAAGATCATCCAGTTGATCGACAATGAACCACACGAAAAAGTGGTGGCCGTGGCGTCCAACTTCATTCGCACGATCCGCAAGGCACTCGACGCATAATTCCGGATGGCGTCCTTGGGGCGCATCCGCATGGAGAAAACAACATGTCCTGGCTCGAAAAACTGCTGCCCCCCAAGATCACCCCCACCGACCCGACTGAGCGCCGCAGCGTGCCTGAGGGCTTGTGGATCAAGTGCCCGAGCTGCGAGGCCGTGCTGTACAAGAACGATCTTGAGAAGAACCAGAACGTCTGCCCTCATTGCAGCCACCACCACCGCATCGGCGCGCGTGCGCGGCTCAACGCGTTTCTGGATGCCGAAGGCCGCTACGAACTCGCCCAGGAAGTGCTGCCGGTCGACGCGCTCAAGTTCAAGGACAGTCGCAAGTACCCCGAGCGCCTGAAAGACGCGCTGGAGACCACCGGCGAGACCGATGCGCTGATCGTCATGGGCGGCGCGGTGCACGGCATCAGCCTGGTGGTGGCGTGCTTTGAATTCGACTTCATGGGCGGTTCCATGGGTTCGGTGGTCGGCGAGCGCTTCGTGCGTGGCGTGGAGGAAGCCATTGCGCAAAAAGTGCCGTTTGTGTGCTTCACGGCCACCGGTGGCGCGCGCATGCAGGAAGGCCTGCTCTCGCTCATGCAGATGGCCAAGACCAACGCTTCCCTCACGCGCCTGGCCAAGAAGGGCCTGCCCTACATCAGCGTGCTCACCGACCCGACCATGGGCGGCGTGAGCGCGGGCTTCGCCTTCCTGGGCGACGTGGTGATCGCCGAGCCCAAGGCCCTGATCGGCTTTGCCGGCCCGCGCGTGATCGAGAACACAGTGCGGGTGAAGCTGCCCGAAGGCTTCCAGCGCGCCGAGTTCCTGCAAACCAAAGGCGCGGTGGATTTCATCTCCGACCGGCGCGAGCTGCGCGCCACCATCGCCAACACGCTGGCGATGCTGCAGCGCCAGAGCGCCGACGCGGTGGTCAACGATTGAATTCCGCGCCGGCCGAGGCGCTCACGCTGTCTCAGCTCCCCTTGTTTCCGCTGCAGACCGTCCTGTTTCCTGGCGGATGGTTGCCGCTTCGCATCTTCGAGGTGCGCTACCTCGACATGATCGGCCGCTGCCACAAAGCCGGCGCGCCGTTTGGCGTGGTGTGCCTGAGTGAAGGCAGCGAGGTGCGGCGGATCAACCCCTCGGCGGCGCCCACCGGAGACGGTTTCGCCAAGGAAGTGTTTCACGCAGTAGGCACCCTGGCCCAGATCGAAAGCCTGGAGCGGCCTCAGCCCGGGCTCATGGTCATCAAATGCCGCGGCCTGCAACGCTTCCACGTCAACCGCCGCAGCCAGCTGCCGCACGGCCTGTGGGTGGCCGACGTGACGCTGGACGAGCACGAGACCGTGGTGTCCGTGCCGCCCGACCTGGCAAACACCCGCGATGCGCTGCAGCGCCTGCTGCACAACCTGCAGGAGCGCGACCCCGAAAGCCTGGAGCAATTGCCGTTGCAACCGCCTTACCACTGGGACGACAGCGGCTGGGTGGCCAACCGTTGGGCCGAGTTGTTGCCGGCACCAGCCGAACTCAAGCAGCGCTTGATGGCGCTGGACAACCCGCTGCTGCGCCTGGAGCTGGTATCGGACCTGCTGGACAAGCTGGGACTGGAGAACTGATCACAGCGTCCTGCCTCAATCGGGCAGCAGCGAGAGCGCCTGCATGTAGCGCTCACCCACCATCAAGGCATCCCAATCGCGCGCTACCGCGCGCGGCAGCAAGGCTCGGCGCCGCTCTTCGCTCGCCGGGTTGGGCATCCAGTCGCCCTGCAGGCAAGCCTTTGACAGTTCGTTGATGGCTTCGTCGATCGGAGCACCGCCCTCTTCCACCGACTGGTTGCACAGCAGGACCATGTCGCAGCCCGCCTGCAAGGCTGCCAGAGCCGCGGTGGTGAAACTCACCGCCTGACCATCGATCTGCCGCGCCGCGGCCATGCTGAGGTCGTCGCTGAAGATGGCGCCGGTGAAGCCCAGGCGGTGGCGCAGCACCTCCTGCAGCCACCGTGCGGAAAAGCCTGCGGGACGCTGGTCGACCTTGGGGTAGATCACGTGGGCTGGCATCACGGCCTGCAGGCTGGCCGAGAGCCAGCCGTAGGGCGCGGCGTCTTCCGCCAGGATGGCTTTCAGGCTGCGCCGGTCCACCGGAATGGCCAGGTGTGAATCGGCCTTGACGAAACCATGACCGGGAAAATGTTTGCCGCAGTTGCCCATGCCGCTTTGCAGCAGGCCGTGCATCAATGCCTGCGCAAGCAGTGTGACGATGCGCGGATCGCGGCCGAAAGAGCGGTCGCCAATCACCGAGCTCTCGCCAAAGTCCAGGTCCAGCACCGGCGTGAAGCTCAGGTCGACGCCGCAAGCGCGCAGCTCGGCGCCCAGCACGTAACCGGCGGCGGTGGCCGCGTTGCAGGCCTGCAGGGTGGGGGCGCCTTCGGGCTCGCCAGCCTTGACCGGGCGCATGGCCATGGCGCCCAGCGCGGCCATCGGCGGAAGGTGGGTGAAGCCGTCGGTGCGGAAGCGCTGCACGCGACCGCCCTCGTGGTCCACCGCGATCAGCAAGTCGGGCCGCACGGCCTTGATCTGGCGGCACAGCTGCGTGAGTTGCACCCGGTCGTGCCAGTTGCGACCAAACAGGATCACGCCACCGACCAGGGGGTGGGCCAGGCGCTGGCGGTCGGTGGTGGTGAGGCCGTGTCCAGCCACGTCGATGATGAGGGGGGCGTGTGGGTTCATGCGAATGTCAAAAGAGGGAGCGAAGTCAATCGCGTTCAACCACGACGAAGCTGGCCGCGTAATCGGTCTCATCGGTCACGGTCACATGCGCGCGCAGGCCCTGTGCTTCGAACCAGGTCTTGAGTTCGCCGTGCAGCACGATGACCGGCTGGCCACTGGGCAGGTTGGTGATCTCGCAGCGCCGCCAGGTCATGGGCATGCGCATGCCCAGACCAATGGCCTTGGAGAACGCTTCCTTGGCGGAGAAGCGCGTGGCAAGAAAACGCAATCCGCGTTGTGGCCAACGCGCGCCGCGCTTCTGCCAGACAACGAACTCCGCGTCGCTCAGCACCTTGCGCACGAAGCGCTCGCCCTGGCGCTCGAACGTCGCCTGGATGCGCCGAATGTCGCAGATGTCGGTGCCAACTCCGAAGATCATCAGGCCTCGGCAATGCAGCGGTTGTACTCAGCGATGGTGGTGCTGTAGCCCAGCTCCAGCGCATCGGCCATCAAGGCGTGCCCGATCGACACCTCGCTCACACCGGGCACGGTGCGCAGAAACGCGGTGAGGTTCTCGCGGTTGAGATCGTGGCCTGCGTTCACCCCCAACCCGTTGTCCAGCGCGGTTTGAGCGGCGGCGCGAAAACGCTCCAGCTGCTCAGCCCGCTGCGGCGTGTGCCACGCGGCGGCATAGGGCTCGGTGTAGAGCTCCACCCGATCGGCGCCCACGGCCTTCGCGCCGGCCATCTGGTGGGCATCGGCGTCCATGAACAGGCTCACCCGCACACCCAGCGCATGACACTCTGCGATCAACGGGCGCAGGCGCTCGCTATCGGCAGGAAAGCTCCAGCCATGGTCGCTGGTGAACTGGCCTTCGCTGTCGGGCACGAACGTGGCCTGGTGAGGCCGCACGGAGCGCACAAAGTCCATGAGATTGTGAAACGGGTTGCCTTCGATGTTGTATTCCCGGTCCGGCCAGGCCTTCATGAGCTCGGCCAGGTCGTGCACGTCGTGCGCGCGGATGTGGCGCTCGTCCGGGCGCGGATGCACGGTGATGCCGCGCGCGCCGGCCTGGAGGCACAGCGTGGCCGCACGGGTGATCGATGGAATGCCGAGGTGGCGGGTGTTGCGCACCAGGGCCACCTTGTTGAGGTTGACCGAGAGCGCGGTGCGCAGGTGTGGGGTAGTGGCCGCGTTCATGGGGAAGGCTCGGGGTTGGGGGTTGCCGACTCACCCTGTGCGGGTGTCACGGTGGAACGGGGCCGCGTCATCGCTTGCACATCCAGCATGAGTTGCCGCGTCTTGAACACCCGCACGCCGCAATGGTAGTGCAGCAAGTGGCGCAGCTGCGGGCGCAGGGCTTGCAGCGCGCTGGCGCAGGCCCGCAACGTTGCGATGAAAGGGTCCGGACTGTCCATGGCGGCCTGCAAACCCAACCACTGCTCACCGCTGAGCGGGCGTGCATCGTCATCATGCGCTGCGCGCAGGCCACTCTCGGGTGTGAGCACGTAGAGCACATCCGGGTCGAGAGGTGCCAGCGTGTTGGCCTCCTGCGCCAAGTCGGGCATCAGCCCAACATCGCGCAGCAACAGCAGCTCGAACGCCCGCAGGATCACCTGCTGCGCATCGCTCTTCTCGGCCAGCAGCTGCACAGCCAGGGCAAAGTGGTCGAACAGGCTGGCGTGGGGATCGTCGCGCGCCAGCAGGCGCATGAGCAGCTCGTTGAGGTAACTGCCCGAGATCAGCGCCTCGCCCGTGGGCATCACATGCCCGCCCTGCCATTGCGCCGACTTGAGCGTGCGCACCTCGGCATCTCCCGTCCAGGAAACATGCAGTGGCTGCAAGGGCAGCAGCACCGGACGGAACTGGGATGTGGGGCGCTTCACCCCTTTGGCCACCAGCGCGATGCGCCCGTAGTGACGGGTGAAGACTTCCAGCACCAGGCTGGTTTCACTCCAGTCGTAACGGTGCAGGACGAAGGCGGGTTCCTCAGAAACGCGTTTCAGGGCCACGGGTCAGGCAGCCGGCGGCTCACTCGTAGCCGAAGGAGCGAACGCGGGCGTCATCGTCGGCCCAGCCCGAGCGCACCTTCACCCACAGCTCCAGGAACACCTTGCAATCCCAGAGTTTTTCGAGCTCCTGACGCGCCTCGGTGCCGATGCGTTTGAGCTTCTCGCCGCCCTCGCCAATCACCATGCCCTTGTGGCCTTCACGCTCCACCACAATGGTGGCGGCGATGCGCTTGAGAGCGCCCTCTTCCTCGAACTTGTCGATGATCACGGTCGAGGTGTAGGGCAGCTCGTCGCCGGTGAGGCGGAAGAGTTTTTCGCGCACCATCTCGCTGGCCATGAAGCGCTCACTGCGGTCGGTCAGGTCCTCGGGGTCGTGCATCCAGGGCTGCTGCGGCAGGAACTTCTCGCAAATGCCGAAGAGGCGCTCGATGTCCTTGGCGGTCTTGGCCGACATGGGCACGAACTCGGTGAACGGGTGGCGCTCCTGCATGGAGCGCAACCACGGTGCCAAGTCACCACGGCGGTGCACCAGGTCGAACTTGTTGGCCAGCAGGATCACCGGCACGTTGGCCGGCAGCAGCGACAGCACCTTGGCGTCGGCCAGATTGAAATGCCCAGCCTCCACCACGAAGAGGATCAGGTCCACGTCGCTCACGGCGCCCATCACGGTCTTGTTCAGCGCGCGGTTCAGCGCGTTGCCGTGACGGGTCTGGAAACCGGGGGTGTCCACGAAGATGAACTGCGTGGGGCCCACGGTGCGCATGCCGGTGATGCGGTGGCGAGTGGTCTGCGCCTTGCGCGAGGTGATGCTGACCTTTTGACCGACCAAGGCGTTGAGCAAGGTCGACTTGCCCACGTTGGGCTTGCCGACGATGGCCACGTAGCCGCAGCGCTGTTCAGCGGGATCGATCTCGGCCACCTCTTGGGCGGGCGCATCGGCTGGCATGGCCGCGGTTTCTTTGCTCAGCGCCTTGGCCAGCATGGCATCAAGGTCGGGATTGGACGGCGGGTTCACGGGTGTGCGGGGCATGGCTTCAAGGTACCTTGGCGGAAGGGGCGACATCGGTGGTCGCGGTGGGCAAGGCATGGGCCTGCTTGGGATCGGCGGTGAGGTGCTGCAACATGGCCGCAGCGGCGGCCTGCTCACCAGCCCGCCGCGACGCCCCGATGCCGCGCTCGCTGCGGCCGGTTTCGGTCACGGTGCACTCCACATCAAAGGTCTGTTTATGCGCCTCGCCCAGCGTGGCCACCACGCGGTAGACCGGCAACTTCATTTTGCGCCCCTGCAGCCACTCCTGCAATTCGGTCTTGGGGTCCTTTCCCATGGCGCTCATCTGCGCGTTGAGCTCCAGACCGCTGTAGAGGCGATGCACCAAGGCGGCAGCCACTTCAAAACCTGCGTCCAGGTACACCGCACCAATCACTGCTTCAAGTGCGTCGGCCAGAATGGAGGGGCGCTTCTGCCCACCCGAGCGCTTTTCGCCATCGCCCAACCGAAGACCGGCCGACAGATTCAGGCGAGACGCGATCTCGAACAGGGTGTCCTGCTTGACCAGATTCGCGCGAACGCGGGACAAATCGCCTTCGGGCAACTGGTTGAGTTTCTCGAAAAGGAGCCCCGAGACGGCCAAGTTGAGTACTGAATCGCCCAGAAATTCCAGTCGCTCGTTGTGGTCGGCGGTGAAACTGCGGTGGGTCAGCGCGCGCTCAAGCAGGCGCGGATTGGCAAAATTGTGTTGCAGGCGCCGTTGCAGCGCCGTGAGTTCCGGATTCAAGAATGCGGGCGCTCCATCGAGCGCTCCTTGCCCAGGCTGCATGTCACTTCGAGCGGCCTTCGTATTTCATGACCAGGTACGCTGGACCGGTGAGGTGCACTTCGCGCGTATAGGCGAAGGAAACCACCACACGATCACCTTCCTTGCCCACAATCAGGTCCTTGCCCGAGATTGTGCGGATGTCGTCAATTTGTGCCGCCTTGTCGAAAGTGCTGCGCACTTCAGCCACCGTCGTACCCACAGCCGCCTTGTCCACCGCCTTCTGCACGGCGATGTATTCGAGGTAGGTGGGCACCAGCTGCGCGAACACCACGCCAGCCAATGCCAGCAGGACACCCACGATGATCAGGCCCATGAAAGTCAGGCCTTGCTGTTGTCGCTTCAGTTTCATGACGTCATGCTCCAAGGGTGATGGTTGTCATTCAAAGGACCCGATGCGCCCCAGGTCGCCAAAATTCATCCAGACGAAGAAGGCCTTGCCGACGATGTTGCGCTCGGGCACAAAGCCCCAGTAGCGCGAATCCAGCGAGTTGTCCCGATTGTCGCCCATCATGAAATAGTGACCCGCCGGAACCTTGCAGGTCACGCCTTCGACGGTGTATTTGCAGCCATCGGCGAACGGGAATTCGGTTGCGCCCGGAATAAACGCAGGACGGTCGTCATCGTTGAGGGTGTTGTACTTGCGCTTGTCCAGCGTTTCTGCGAACTGCTTGGAATAGCGCATCGAGTCGCTGTCAAAGAAATCGGCCTGCGCCACGCGCGGCACGGCCTTTCCATTGACGGTCAGTTGTTTGTTCAGGTAGGCCACCTCGTCGCCGGGCACACCAATCACCCGCTTGATGTAGTCCAGGCTGGGCTGGGGTGGGTAGCGAAACACCATCACGTCCCCGCGCTGAGGCTCGTTGTTGGCGATCAGCTTGGTGTTGAACACCGGCAGGCGCACGCCGTAGTGGAATTTGTTCACCAGAATAAGGTCACCCACCCGCAGGGTGGGGATCATGGAGCCCGACGGAATCTTGAACGGTTCGAACAGGAAAGACCTGAGCACGAACACCGCCAGGATCACCGGGAACAGGCCGGCGGTCCAGTCCAACCACCAAGGTTGAGCGAGCAGCTTTTGCCGCGCTGGCTCCACGTCACCCTCAATCTGACTGAAGCCCTGCTTGATCAAGGATTCCTTGCGCGTGTTGTGCTCCAACAGCAGTTGCTCCGCCGCGCGCCGGCGCTGCGGCAGAAACACAGCCCTCTCGGCCAACCAGTACACACCGGTGACGACAGTGGCCAACATCAGCAGGAGAGCGAAGTTGCCTTCCACCACGCCGGTGTACCAAGCGCCCGTGTAGGCAACGAAGGCCGCCAGGATCACCGCAGTGACCGTTCCCATGAGCGCCTGCATCAGTCCTGCACCTGCAATATGGCGAGGAACGCCTCCTGGGGAACTTCCACCGAGCCGATCTGTTTCATGCGCTTCTTGCCTGCTTTCTGCTTTTCGAGGAGTTTGCGTTTGCGGGAGATGTCACCGCCGTAGCATTTTGCCAGCACGTTCTTGCGCAACGCCTTGATGGTCTCCCGCGCGATCACGTTGCCGCCAATGGCGGCCTGAATCGCCACATCGAACATCTGGCGGCTGATGATTTCGCGCATCTTGGCCACCACCGCACGGCCGCGGTACTGCGACTGCGAGCGATGGACGATGATGGACAAGGCATCGACCTTCTCGCCATTGAGCAAAATGTCCACCTTGACAACGTCAGCCGCCCGGTACTCCTTGAACTCGTAGTCCATGGAGGCGTAGCCGCGGCTCACCGACTTGAGCTTGTCGAAGAAGTCCAGCACGATCTCGCCGAGCGGCATGTCGTAGGTCAGCATGACCTGCTTGCCGTGGTAAGCCATGTTGAGTTGAAGGCCGCGCTTCTGATTGGCCAGCGTCATGACCGCGCCCACGTACTCCTGCGGCATGTACAGATGCACGGTCACGATGGGCTCGCGAATCTCTTCCAGTCGACCCTGATCGGGCATCTTGGATGGGTTTTCCACCATCATCACTTCGCCATCGGGCTTCATCACCTGGTACACCACGCTCGGAGCGGTGGTGATCAGGTCCTGGTCGAACTCACGCTCCAGCCGCTCCTGCACGATCTCCATGTGCAGCAAGCCGAGGAAGCCGCAGCGGAAACCAAAACCCAGCGCCTGCGACACCTCGGGCTCGTACTGCAACGAGGCGTCGTTGAGCTTGAGCTTTTCCAGCGCATCGCGCAGGGAGTCGTACTGGTTGGCTTCGGTTGGATACAGACCGGCAAACACCTGGGGCTGTACTTCCTTGAAGCCAGGCAGGGCTTCGGTGGCGGGGCCCGCGTTGTTGGGCAGCTTCTTCTCCAGGGTGATGGTGTCACCCACCTTGGCCGCCTGCAGTTCCTTGATGCCCGCAATGATGTAGCCCACCTCCCCAGCCTGCAGTGATTCGCGCGGCTCGTTGCCCGGCGTGAACACGCCCATGCTGTCGGCGTTGTAGACCGTGTTGGTCGCCATCATCTTGAAGCGCTCGCCCTTGAGCAGGTGGCCGTCGACCACACGCACCAGCATCACCACGCCCACATAGGCGTCGTACCAGCTGTCCACGATCATGGCGCGCAATGGTGCGTCGGGGTTGCCCTTCGGATGGGGGATGCGCGCGACCACCGCCTCCAGAATGTCTTCGACGCCCATGCCCGTCTTGGCTGAGCAGGGAATGGCGTCGGTGGCATCGATGCCGATCACGTCCTCGATCTCGCTCTTCGCGTTCTCGGGATCGGCATTGGGCAGATCCATCTTGTTGAGCACGGGAACCACCTCCACGCCGAGCTCGAGCGCGGTGTAGCAGTTGGCCACGGTCTGGGCTTCAACGCCTTGGCTGGCATCCACCACCAAGAGCGCGCCTTCGCACGCCGACAGCGAGCGCGATACCTCGTAGGAGAAGTCAACATGACCAGGCGTGTCGATCAGATTGAGGTTGTAGACCTGTCCATCACGCGCCTTGTACTTGAGCGCGGCGGTCTGCGCCTTGATGGTGATGCCGCGCTCCTTCTCGATGTCCATCGAGTCGAGAACCTGCTCGCTCATCTCACGATCGGACAAGCCGCCACAGAGGGAAATGATGCGATCGGCGAGCGTGGACTTGCCATGGTCGATGTGCGCGATGATCGAAAAATTGCGGATGTGATTCATCAGGAGAGCGGGTCAAACACTGGGGAAAACCGCGGTTCCGAGCAGGAACGAGCGGCCATAAAAAAGGGCGCGTCAGCTGCTGACGCGCCCGTAACCAACAATCAATGGCAACTGCGATAGTTGGGGTTTCATTGTAGGCAAAAAGCCCGGAATGCACACCACAGAACCACCGGCAGCCTCTTGTTGCGACGCAGCAACGTGAACTTTATACACAGCATATCCACAAGATGACGGGAAAACTTGTGGACGGACTGTGGACGACCTGGGGACTTCCGAGAGCACTCCCACATCGTGGGTCAATGTCGCATCTCGGCGCAGGAATTTCTCTAAAAACGAGCCCATTTTAGCGAAATCAGTCAACACGAGATCATCGATAGTAAGCATCCACTAACAAATCTTCCGTTTGACGCCCATCCACTGCACTCGAAGCACTGTGGCGAATCGGCCACCCTTGGAAAAAACCCCCAGCCCCAAAGGGTCTGAGGGTGTTTTTGAAGCTTCCGACCAGCGGTCGAAGCGGGGGTGATCTCAGCGCAGCGGACGAATCACTGCGTACTGTGCCCACTCACCGCGACGAAACAGCACAGTCACTGGCCGCGACTTGTCGATCTTGCTGAGCGCGGTTTCCATGTCTTTCAGGCTCGCGGTATCCGTGTTGGCGATGGCCACGATGACGTCGCCCTCGCGCAAACCGGCACGCGCCGCAGGCCCCTCGGCCGAAGCGATGCGCACACCACCCTTGAGGTTGAGTTCCTTCTTTTCAGCGGCGGTCAACTCAGCCAAGCCCAAACCCAGCGATTGCACGGCGTTGCTCGCCTGGGGCTTGGTGGGCTCGGGTGCTGCGGCTTTCACCTCGGCCTTTTCGGATTCCAACTCCGCCACCGTGATGGCCAGTTCCTTCTGCGCACCACGACGCAGGACGGTCATGGCGCTCTTGTTGCCCGGCTTGGTGTTGCCCACAAAGCGCGGCAAGTCGACAGACTTCTCAATCGTCTTGCCGTCAAACTTCAAGATGATGTCTCCAGGTTCGACGCCCGCTTTCGCCGCGGGCGAATCGGGCTCAACACCCCGAACCAATGCGCCCTTCGGGCCGCCGAGCCCGAGCGACTCTGCCACCTCCTTGCTCACTTGGTCGATCTGCACACCAATGCGACCACGCGTCACACGGCCGGTGGTCTTGAGCTGATCGGACACGCGCACCGCTTCATCGATCGGGATGGCAAACGAGATGCCCTGAAAACCGCCCGAGCGCGAATAGATCTGGCTGTTGATGCCGATCACCTCGCCGCGCATGTTGATCAGCGGCCCTCCCGAATTGCCCGGATTGATAGCCACGTCGGTCTGGATGAACGGCAGGAAATCGCCCGTATCGCGCTGCTTGGCGCTCACGATGCCGGCGGTCACCGTGTTTTCAAGACCGAACGGCGAACCGATGGCCATCACCCACTCGCCCACCCGCAGCCGGCTCACATCGCCGATCTTCACCGGCGCCAGGCCGGCGGCCTCGATCTTCACGACGGCCACGTCGGTGCGTTTGTCGGCACCCACCACCTTGGCCTTGAATTCGCGGTTGTCGGGCAAGGTCACGAGCAACTCGTCAGCCCCCTCCACCACATGGGCGTTGGTCATGATCAAGCCATCCGCGCTCAGGATGAAACCCGAGCCGACCCCGCGAGGCTGCGCATCCTCCGACGGGCCACGCTCCTGCCTGGGCGTGCGCGGCGTCATACCGGGCGGCACCGGAATGCCGAAGCGTTTGAAGAACTCGAGCATCTGCTCGTCAGGCGCACCACCAGCACCAGGGCGAACAGCAGCGGCGCGCTCCAGTGTGCGGATGTTGACCACGGAGGGGCCAACCAGATCAACCAGATCGGTGAAGTCCGGCAGGCCTCGCACACTGGCCGCAGGCGTCACCGGAACCACCGTCTGCGCTGAAAGGGAGGGATGCAGCATGAGCAATGCTGTCCCGATCGCAGCCAGCGCCAACAGGGGTTGTTGAGTACGTTTCAGGTGCGTCATGGTGATCCTTTACACAAACGCAAATGGCAGAACCGGGCGGCGTGCCTGCCTCGACGCAGGACTCACATCAAACCTTGCGCAGATGCGGCGCCATCCCACAAAAACAAGTCGGGCAGGTTTACCGGGTCCGTTCCAACGCAAGGGCAAAACGGCGCAGCGTCGACGGAGGAACCTCACCCAAAACCGTCAGCCAATGATCGCCAACCCGCTTGCTGACAGAGTGAGTCGCGCCGACGGCAGCCGATTTCTCCTGTCCATGGCGTTGCGGATCGAAGGGCTCGACGAACAGAGAAACCGAGGCCAAGCCATCTGAGAACACCCATTGCATCGGTGCTGTGCCGGGTGCTTGGGCGGCAACGGCGTCGCGCGTGTGGCAACTCATGGCCGTGAATCCGGGTACGGCTTCTTTCAAACGCCAGCCCTCAGCTTCAGCCGTGGTCTTCTTGAGCACTGGTTTGTGTACTTCATAGCCACGCGTGTCCTTCATCAGTCGCTGGAGCTTGTCCATGCTGACCGAGGCATCAAGGTGCAGTTCGGAAAACGCCATTTGCTCCAGCACCGCCCCCTTCTCACCCAGCGTCTGCAGCTTCACCACCAGCCCTGTCTGCCGCTCGGACCAGATGCGATAGCCGAACCGGAGCTCATCCCGGGGCAGGATTTCAACCATGTCGGCCAAGTGTCCCGCCACGCGTTGAACACCGGTCTCGCGCGCCGAATAGAACTGTGGAATCAGGTTGCTCGGTGTGCGCAGCAACTCGGGGAACATGCCCAGCGATTCGCGCTTTTCGACAAACGCCGTCTTGGTCTCCGGCTCAAACGTGATGACGTCGTTGTTTCTGCGAATGGTCGTGCGAGGTGCACCCGTCAGCGTGTCGATGCGCTCCATCTGCTGGGTACCGTCGCACACATGCCAGATCTTCGAGGCGGACATGGCGGGTCCGGCCGATACCACCAGCGTGCCGGTGTAGGCCCGCTGTCGCGAAGCCTCGTGCATGCGGGTGAGCCACTCATTGACGGTCCGCGTCTCGCTCTGGGCGCCCGGGCTGACCTGTGCCTGCAAGGGGCTACCCAACAGCAGCCCCGCGGCCAACAAAGCCATGGCGCCCACCGGCCGCCAGCGGCCACGGCAAGAAAGACTGCGTGGGAGGTGAACGAACGAGGCATCTGCAAAAACACGCATGGTGGGTCTGGCGTCAAACAGGTTTGGCGTCATGGCAGTTCAGCGCCCCGCTGCGTCGTACGTCGCGTTGCGAATGAACCCGGAAGGCATTTGCAGGGCAGACATGCCGCCGTGCTGGCGGTGCTCAGCCAGCAGTGCTTCGAGTTGGGCATCGCGGATCAACACGCCCCGATCGGTGCTGACCACCACGGGTGAGGCGGTAGAAGATATCGCGGGAGCAACCGCCGACGCGGGTTGCAGGGTAGGCATCGAACCCGTGTCGGGCGAAGTCGACGCGAGCTGAGCACCGGCAGCGCCATCCAGCTCGCCTCCCGATCCGACCATCACGCTCCAACTCACGGCCATCACGGCTGCGAGGGAGGCGATGCCTGCCACGAGCTTCCACCGGAAGACGGCATCGTTGGCGGCATCGCTGTGGCGATTTTTGGCACGAACAGCAATCACCTCCGAGCGCCGCAGCGGTGTCGCATCCGCTTCGATGCCCTGTGTTTGCACACCGCGTCGGACAGCGACCAGGAAATCACTGGTCGACTTCGAACTGATCGGGTCTTCATGCCCGCGGAGAACATCCCCGATCACCTGATAGGTATGCCAGTCCGACAACGTCGAAACCGACGCGTCCAAGGACGCCAGCAAGGAGTCCAGCTCCGATGCGCTGATTTCCCCATCGGCCAACGCGGACAAAGCGAGGTCGCTGGCCAATCCGTTCTTGGGAGCCACGGCGTTTTCACCTGACAAATGGTTGTGGTGTTGTGCGGCATTCATGATTCATTTCCCCGTGTGCAATGCAATCGGCCGAGCTCGCGTCGATCAACCGCATGCGTCGTTACCAGCGCTTACCCGTCTGGCGCTCCAGCATCGGCTTGATTCGCCCCGAAATCGCCTCGCGGGCCCGGAATATCCGCGAACGAACTGTTCCGATCGGACACTCCAGAGCCTGCGCTATTTCCTCGTAACTCATGCCCTCAATTTCCCGCAGGGTAATCGCCATGCGCAACTCTTCGGGCAACGCATCCATGGCCGCATTGACCGCTTGGGCGATCTCCTTGCTGGCCAACACCGCTTCGGGCGTCTCGGTATCGGCAGCATTGAAATTTAGTTCGCGTTCTGACGAGGAAGTTTCATCGTCGTCCGAGGATTTCATCTGCGACTGAAAAACCAAGGGGTCGCGCTTGAGCTCCATCAGTTGTTTCTTGGCCGTGTTGACCGCAATGCGGTAAAGCCATGTGTAGAACTGGGCGTCCCCCCGAAACTGCGCCAGGGCACGGTACGCGCGGATGAACGTTTCCTGCGCGATGTCCTGGACCAGGTCGGAATCGCGCACCATGCGGCCAATGAGCCGCTCGACTCGGCGCTGGTACTTGATGACGAGCAACTCAAAAGCGCGCTGCTCTCCGCCCAGTGTGCGCTGCACCAACATGACATCGCTGTCGGGTGGCGGGGCGGTGTGGTCTTCGGGAGTCATGCGCGCGGAAATATAACCCAAGGGGTCGAACGGACGGCCGGGCGTGATCCAAGACCCGCAATACCCGCGCGTGTCGAATGCCTGCAGGCGCTCAAGCGCGACTCGATACCAGTGCGCGGCGAAGGTCGTTCCAGCGCGCCGGATGACTGCTTCGCTCCACCCATATCCATCGCTGGCCAGTGCTGACAGATCGAAAACGCAGCAGGACCTTGTTTTGAAGATCCATCACCCACTCCACATGGCTCAGCGCCAAGGGCCCGGTGCCGGACGAGTCGCTCCAAAACCACGCGCCCGCTCCACCCTCGTCGAGCCCCGTGGTGGCGTCCCATTTCAGGGTTCCTTGTAGTGACCGCAGCCAACTCGTGACGGCCACCGCAGCCCAAGCCAACCACAAAAGCATGCCGGCCAACACAGGCGTCCACCCCCAGGAGTGATCCGACCGTGGAGCAAGCCCGAACAGGAAGAAGGTCCCCAAAACAGCACTCACCAAGCCGATGATTGCCAGCAGCAAGGCGTAAAAAACGCAACGCCCCACCGGGTAGACCACGGATGGGGCGTTTTGCATGGAGGTATCTCAGGATAGGGGCGATCGTTGGATTCAAACGCGCTTGAAAACCAGCGAACCGTTGGTACCGCCAAAGCCAAAATTGTTCTTCAGCGCAACATCGATCTTCATATCCCGCGCCGTGTTGGCGCAGTAATCCAGGTCACATTCCGGGTCCTGGTTGAAGATGTTGATGGTCGGCGGGCTCTTTTGATGGTGCAGTGCGAGCACGGTGAACACACTCTCGATGCCGCCAGCTCCACCCAGCAAGTGACCGGTCATGGACTTCGTGGAATTCACCACCGCCTTGTAAGCGTGGTCCCCCAGCGCGGCCTTGATGGCGTTCGTTTCGTTCAGGTCACCCAGAGGCGTCGAAGTGCCGTGCGCGTTGAGGTAATCCACCTGATCGGCGTTGACTCCCGCATTGCGCAGGGCACTGACCATGGCGCGCCGAGGGCCGTCCATGCTGGGAGCAGTCATGTGGCCGGCATCGGCGCTCATGCCATAGCCTGAAAGCTCGGCGTAAATTCGAGCGCCACGCGCCTTGGCAAACTCATACTCCTCGAGCACCATGACACCGGCACCTTCACCCAGCACGAAACCGTCCCTGTCCTTGTCCCATGGACGAGAGGCGGTTGCAGGGTCTTCGTTGCGCGTCGATACCGCACGCATGGCGGCGAAGCCCCCGACACCCAAGGGCGACACCGTGGCCTCCGAGCCACCTGCAACGATCACGTCAGCATCGCCGTATTCGATCTTGCGTGCAGCCTCGCCGATGCAATGCAAACCCGTGGTGCATGCGGTGACCACCGCCAGGTTCGGGCCCTTGAAACCGTATCGAATGGACACATGACCGGCGATCATGTTGATGATCGAAGCAGGCACGAAGAAGGGAGAGATGCGGCGCGGGCCGCGACTCACCAGCTCGGCGTGCATGTTTTCGATCAGCGGAAGCCCGCCAATACCCGAACCAATGATGCAGCCAATGCGGATGGCAGTCTCTTCATCCAGGGCATCACCCAAGGGCAGCCCTGAATCGATAACGGCTTGGTGAGCCGCTGCGATTCCGTAGTGGATAAAGCTGTCCATCGTGCGCGCCTCTTTGGCGCTCATGTAGGACTCCAGGTCGAAGCCCTTCACCTCGCCTGCAATCTTGCAGGCGAAGTTGGATGCGTCAAACCGGGTGATGAGATCAATGCCGGAACGTCCGGCCAAGAGATTGGTCCAAGCGTCTTCCACCGTGTTGCCCACGGGGCTGATACAGCCCAGACCGGTCACGACAACGCGACGACGGCTCATTCAATTCCCCCACGCCTTGTGTCGTGCACCTCGGACGCGGCGTCTGATGGACGTGCGGGCCGTGGGTCGATCAAGCGTTTGCAAATGGACAATCAGGCCTTCTGGTGGGCCATTGCGTATTCGATGGCGTTTTGCACCGTCGTGATCTTCTCGGCGTCTTCGTCGGGGATTTCGATACCGAATTCGTCCTCGAGAGCCATCACCAGTTCGACCGTGTCCAGGGAATCGGCACCGAGATCGGCCACGAAAGCTTTCTCGTTGGTGACCTGACCCTCTTCCACGCCGAGTTGTTCGGCAATGATTTTCTTAACACGTGCTTCGATATCGCTCATAAGTCCCTCTGAGGGTGGTTGAAATACAAGGCCGCCATTTTAGCCGCGCTAGGGAGGTCTCCCCAGATGGCCCGCCGGGCGGCTGGCGCGGCGATTCAACAAAATCGAAAGCGGAAGGCGTGATCAGGACATGAACATGCCGCCGTTGACGTGCAACTCCTGGCCGGTGACGTAAGACGCCTGTGGGCTGGCCAAGTAGGCCACCGCGTGCGCGATATCGGCCGGTTTGCCCAGATGCCCGAGCGGAATCTGGCCCAGCAAAGCCTTTTGCTGCTCTTCGGGCAGCGCCGCGGTCATGTCTGTTTCGATGAAACCTGGCGCCACGCAATTCACCGTGATGTTGCGGCTGCCTAGTTCACGCGCCAGCGCACGTGTCATGCCCGCCACGCCGGCCTTGGCGGCTGCATAGTTGGCCTGGCCTGCATTGCCCGAGGCGCCGACCACGCTGGTGATGCTGATGATGCGACCGTAGCGCTGCTTCATCATCGGTCGAATCACAGCCCGGCTCATGCGGAAAACGGCTTTGAGGTTGGTGTCCAGCACGGCATCCCAGTCGTCGTCCTTCAGGCGCATGGCCAGCATGTCACGGGTGATGCCGGCGTTGTTCACCAGCACCTGCAGACCGCCGTGGGTCTTGACGACCTGATCGATCAGCACCTCGACCATGGCCGCATCGTTCACATCCAGCTTCGCGCCACGGCACCCCGCAGCGGCCCCGGGAACACCGGTCAGACTGGTGGTGATCTTGGCGGCACCTTCGTCGCTGGTGGCGGTACCGATCACGATCAGGCCGCGTGCAGCGAGCTCGTGAGCAATGGCGGCGCCGATGCCGCGGGAGGCTCCGGTGACAAGCGCCACCTGACCTGCAAACTTCACTTCAGACATGGTGTGCTCCAGGCCTCAGGCCAACAAGGTTTTGACATCGGCCAGCGTGGCCGGGTCGTACAGGGCCACGCCTGTGAGTTCGGGGTCGATGCGTTTGACCATGCCGGCGAGCACCTTGCCCGGGCCGCTCTCGATGATCGTGTCAATGCCACGCGCCTTCATAGCCTGCACACATTCGACCCAGCGCACCGGGCCGAAGGCCTGGCGGTACAACGCGTCGCGGATGAGGTCCGCATCGGATTCCTCGGCCACGTCGATGTTGTTGATCACGGGAATCTGCGATGGGGCAAAGGCGGTGTTCGCCAACATCTCCCTCAACCGCTCTGCCGCCGGCTTCATAAGGCTGGAATGGAAAGGCGCCGACACCGGCAACAGCAGCGCGCGCTTGGCACCATTTGTCTTGAGCACCTCGCAGGCCTTGTCCACCGCTGCCTTGCTGCCGGCAATCACGGTCTGGGCGGGATCGTTGAAGTTCACGGCCTCAACCACTTCAACACTGCCCGCGCCAAACGTGGCTTGCGCCTCGGCACAGCCGGCAATGACACGTTGCGCATCCATGCCCAGGATGGCGGCCATGGCCCCGGTGCCGACAGGCACCGCTTCCTGCATGGCCGTCGCGCGAAATCGCACCAGCGGCGCTGCCTGGGCCAGGGTCAACACGCCAGATGCGACCAACGCGGCGTATTCACCCAGTGAGTGTCCAGCCAGCACGGACGGCAACGCACCACCCTCGGCGCGCCAAACGCGCCATGCGGCCACGCCCGCGACCAGCATCACCGGCTGGGTATTGGTGGTCAGGGACAGCAATTCCTTGGGGCCTTCGTGAATCAGCTGACCCACGTTTTCCCCCAACGCATCCGACGCTTCGGCGAGGACGCCGAGCACCTCGGGATGATCGCCCCAGGCGTCGAGCATGCCCACGGATTGGGAGCCCTGGCCGGGAAATACAAACGCGAAATTCTTCATGTGATCTTCAAATGGTCTTGTGCGGGAGAAGCACTGGCTCAGCGCCGTCGAGCCTAGAAGTCCAGCAGCACAGCGCCCCAGGTGAAGCCGCCGCCCACCCCTTCAAGCATCAAGGTGTCACCCCGCTTCACCTGCCCCTTGCGCACGGCATGGTCCAGCGCCAGCGGGATCGAGGCGGCCGACGTATTGCCATGCTGGTCGACGGTCACCACCACCTTGTCCATGGGCAGCTTGAGCTTGCGTGCCGTGCTTTGCATGATGCGGATGTTCGCTTGGTGAGGAATGAGCCAGTCGACATCTTCGGCTGTTCGGCCCGCCTTGGCGAGCACGGCCCGCGCGGTGTCTTCGAGCACGCCAACGGCCAGCTTGAACACCGCCTGGCCGTCCATCTTGAGCAAGGGGTCGCCCAGAATCGCGCCGCCCGATACATGCCCGGGCACACACAGGATGCCCGAGTGCTTGCCATCGGCGTGGATATCGGTGGCAAGAATGCCGGGCGCATCGGACGCCTCGAGCACCACGGCACCCGCACCATCACCGAACAACACGCAAGTCGTGCGGTCATTGAAATCCAGGATGCGGCTGAACACTTCGGAGCCGACCACGAGCGCCTTGTGGGCCGTACCCGACTGGATCAGGGCGTCGGCCACGGTGAGCGCGTAGATGAAACCGCTGCAGACCGCCTGCACATCGAACACCGGACAACCCGCCATGCCCAGCTTGTGCTGCAAAAGCGCTGCGGTGGACGGGAAGACCATGTCAGGCGTCGACGTGGCCACGATGATGAGGTCAATGTCTGTCGGCTCGACGCCCGCGGCGGCCATGGCGTCACGGCAGGCCACGGCGGCCAGATCGCTGGCAAACACGCCATCAGCAACGAAATGCCGCGCGCGGATACCGGTGCGCTCGACGATCCAGTCGTCGCTGGTTTCCACACCACGCTTGGCCAACATGTCCACCATGTCGGCGTTGGTCAGGCGATTCGGCGGCAGGCAACTGCCGGTGCCGGTGATGCGGGCGAAGCGGGTCATGCGGAGCGGATGGGACGGGTCAAAGTGTCGGGATGCTCTTGAATTCGCTGGGCAGCGACTCTGGCGAGATCAGTTGCCGGGCATGTGCGATTCGATCACGCACGTTGTCCAGCAGCTGGTTGTGGGCCGCATCATAAGCCCGCCTCAAGGCGTGCTCGAACGCAAAAGCATCAGCGGAGCCATGGCTCTTGAACACCAGTCCTTGCAAGCCAAGCAGGGCAGCCCCGTTGTATCTGCGATGGTCAACGCGGTTTTTAAACGACTTTAGGACGGGATAGGACACGATAGCCGCCATTTTCCGAAAAATACTGCTGGAAAACTCTTCGCGAATAAAGCCGCTGATCATAGACGCCAGGCCTTCGCTGGCCTTCAACGCAACATTGCCCACAAAACCGTCGCAAACAACGATATCGGTTGTGCCCTTGAAGATGTCGTCACCCTCAACGTTGCCAAAAAAGTTGAGATCACCAGTGTTGGCCGCATTTCGCAGCAGAACACCGGCTTTTTTTATGACTTCGCTGCCTTTGATGACCTCTTCACCCACGTTGAGCAACCCGACGCTGGGCTCCGGGCGGCCGGTGGCGGCGGCTACCAGGGCCGAGCCCATCACGGCGAATTGCAAAAGGTGTTCGGCTGAGCAATCGACGTTTGCCCCCAGGTCCAGGACGGTTGTGGCACCCCCACGGGCATTGGGCATCTGCGTGGCAATCGCAGGTCGGTCGATACCCTCCATGGTCTTGAGCACGTAGCGGGCAATTGCCATCAAGGCACCGGTGTTGCCGGCCGAGACCACCGCCTGAGCATGGCCGTCCTTGACTTGGTTGATGGCAACCCGCATGGACGAGTCCTTTTTGCGGCGAAGCGCTATTTCCAGCGGATCGTCCATCCCGACAACTTCTGCAGCAGACACCACCGTGCAGCGGACGTTGTTGAGCAATTGTGGCCACGCCCGGAAGACCTCCGGCTTGCCCACCAACAACAGTTGGGCCTGCGGGTGGCTGGCAAGAAAAGCCTGGCAAGCGGGCATCGTCACACCCGGGCCGACGTCTCCACCCATGCAATCCACGGCAATGGTGATCATCTCAACTTCCTGAGGAGGGCACACGAGGCGCCCCGTCCATGAAAAAAGCCCGCATGGATCATGCGGGCCTGTGCCTGTCGAGCCCGCCCGACCCCGAGCGCGTGACGCAACAGGGCCAACGGCGAACCGTCACGTCAGGCTTCGGATTTGTTCTTCAACACCTGACGGCCGCGGTAGAAACCGTTGGGGCTGATGTGGTGGCGCAGGTGGATTTCACCGGTGGTGGGTTCCACGGCGATGCCCGGCACGTTCAGGGCATTGTGCGAACGGTGCATGCCGCGCTTGGAGGGGGACTTTTTGTTTTGCTGAACAGCCATGGTGGGCTCCTGAAATCGGTAGGGTCAAACGGGTGCGCCTGAACCATGCACATCGGTGTGCCTTTGGATGCCAGCGCAAAGCCAAGCATTATAGCCCGAAGCGTGCGGCTGGAGCCACCCCCCGTGTCGGGGACGCCCGAGACGGCCTACTTCTTGAGCTTGGAAAGCGCGGCGAACGGATTCTTGCGTTCGGGTTCGCCTTCCTCCAGACCCACCAGGGGATCGGACGCGCTCATGACCACTGGCACCGGACAGGTTTCGTGCAGCGGCACCAGTGGCAACTCCATCAGCAGTTCGTCTTCGAGCACATCGTAGAGCCGGGGACGGGGCTCCAGCGCCAGCAGGTCCTCCTCACAATCGTCGTCCTCAGCGGCCGCAGTGGCCTCGTCGGCGACAAAGCGGAACCAGCGGTCCACCGCCAAGGGTGTTTCCACCGGACCCAGGCAGCGCTGGCAGGTCAAGGGCACCCGGGCGCTGGCCTCCAGGTGCAGCCACACCGCCGGAGCACCGCCGGAAGCCCCGGGGCGCATTTCGCCCTGGGCTTGCCAACTCACACTGCCCAACGCTGGCGCACCGTCTTCCCGGTGGGCTTCGGCCTGTAGGCGCTCGAAGCGCGCCATGGGATCGTCGGCGCTCAGACTGGCGCCAGCCTGAGCGAACGCGCGCACATCCAGCCGATCGGGGCTCCAGGCTGTCTTGGGGGTAGGTTTCATGTGGATCAGTTTAAGAGAATGCAAGGAGAATAGCGGGATGACCTCCGACCGCTCCAGCGCCACACCTCCGGCCTCGCGCCCTCTCATCCTGGGCTCAACGTCCCGCTACCGACACGAACTGCTGTCGCGTTTGAAACTGCCCTTCGAAGCAGTGGCGCCGAACGTCGACGAAACCCCGCGCTCAGGCGAAAACCCCGCCGACCTTGCGGTGCGGCTCGCGTTGGCCAAAGCGCGCGAAGTGGCTCAGCGCCATCCGCAAGCGGTGGTGATCGGCAGCGACCAGGTGGCGGACCTGCGCGGGGAACCGCTGGGCAAACCGGGCACGCACGAGCGGGCGGTGGTGCAACTGAGACGGCTGCGCGGCGAAACGGTGGTGTTTCAGACCGCGCTGGCCGTGGTCTGCGTCGCCACGGGGTTCGAGCAATGCGACATCGCCTCGGTGCGCGTGGTGTTCCGCAAACTCAGCGACGCCGAGATCGAGCGCTACCTGCGGGCTGAACAACCTTACGACTGCGCGGGAAGCGCCAAGAGTGAAGGCCTCGGAATCGCGCTGCTGGAACGCATCGACAACGACGACCCCACAGCGCTGGTGGGTCTGCCCTTGATCCGCACTTGCCGCATGATCCGCGCCGCTGGCGTGCATGTGCCGTGAGCGACGGACAGCCCCGGACGGGTGTGCTGTACCTGGTGCCCACGCCACTGGATTTCGGCATGGCTGTGGACGCCGCGCCGGCGGACACATGGCTGCCCCGGGAGACGATGTTGGTGGCCAGCGGCCTGACCCACTGGATCACCGAGAACGCCAAGAGCACGCGTGCTTTTCTGAAGCGGGTGGAATCCGCAGTGGGTATCGCGGCGCCGGTGCAGGGTCAACACATCACCGAACTGCCCCGCGCGGCGCACAAGAAAGGTGACCACGCTCCGCATGCCGAGACTGACGTCCAGGCGCGCGAACTGCTCGCACCAGCCATGCAGGGCCTCGACATCGGCCTGGTGAGCGAAGCCGGCATGCCAGCCATTGCCGACCCGGGCAGTGCGGTGGTGCGCGCAGCGCACGCCATGGGATTGCGGGTAGTGCCGCTTACCGGGCCGATTTCGCTGATGCTGGCGCTGGCCGCCAGCGGTCTGAACGGGCAGAACTTCGCGTTTGTCGGCTACGTGCCTCAAGAGGCCACGGAACGGGGCAAGCGCCTGCGCGAGCTGGAAGCCCTGGCCTTGAAAACCGGGCAAACGCAGATATTGATCGAGACGCCCTACCGCAATACCGCGCTACTGCAAGCGCTCCTGCAGACGTTGCATCCACACACCCGGCTGGCCGTGTGTTGCGCGATGTCGCTGCCGCAGCAGTTGAGCCGCAGCGCGTTGGTGAGTGAATGGAAACGCACCCAGGGCATGATCAACGGACTGCCACTGGACACGCCAGCGGTGTTTCTGTTCGGTCGCTGAGACGCCCCCCAGTTTTCAGCCCATCACACGTTTGAGGTGGGCGCGCACGGATGCGCCGAGATCGGCATTGGCCAGCGCCAGATCGATCGTGGCCTCCAGAAAGCCCTCTTTGCTGCCGCAGTCGTAACGCGTGCCGTCGTACCGGAACGCTTGCACCTTCTCGATGCCAATCAAGGCAGCAATGCCGTCGGTGAGCTGGATCTCGCCACCCGCCCCGCGCGGCTGGCGACGGATGCTCTCGAACACCGCGGGTGTGAGGACATAGCGGCCAGCCACGGCCAGGGTGGACGGCGCCACGTCAGGCGCGGGCTTCTCGACCATGGCAAACACCTCGGCCAATGCCGAGCTCACGCCATGCACATCGACCACACCATAGCGCCGGGTATCCGCTCGCGGCACGTCCTGCACGGCCAGCACGGTGCCGGGGCTGGATTCGTACGCCTGCACCATCTGCTGCAACACTGTCGGGCCACCTTCGCTTTGGCGGGAGCCCATCATCAAGTCATCGGCCAGCAGCACGGCAAACGGTTCGTCGCCCACCAGCCGCTCGGCGCACAGTACCGCGTGACCCAGGCCGAGCGCGCGGGGTTGGCGCACGTACACGCAGTCCATGTCGTCGGGTTTGATGGAGTGCACCAGTTCCAGCAGAGCCGACTTGCCGGCCGCTTCGAGTTCCATCTCCAGTTCATAGGCGGTGTCGAAGTGATCTTCAATGGCCCTTTTGTGTCGACCGGTCACGAAGATCATTTCGCGGATGCCGGCGGCATAAGCCTCCTCCACCGCGTACTGGATCAAGGGCTTGTCCACCACCGGCAGCATTTCTTTTGGAATGGCTTTGGTGGCGGGAAGGAATCGGGTGCCCAGGCCACCCACGGGGAAAACGGCTTTGCGAATTTTCATGTTCTCACTTTGCGTTGAGGTGTCATGCACGAAGGATAGCCTTCCACGGCCACGGTCAGATGTAAAAATACGTTGAAAGGCTACACTGCCCCAAGCATCGAGGCGGCCTCATCGTCCTCACCGCCCAACCCAAACACTGCAGCGCATGAGCATCACCCCCGTCATTCTTTGCGGAGGCTCCGGCACCCGCCTGTGGCCGCTGAGCCGCCAGAGTTTCCCCAAACAATTTGTGCCCCTGGTGGGGGACCAGAGCCTGCTGCAACTCACGCTCGCGCGCCTGGCCTGGTGCGGCAACCCGCCAATGTGCGTGGCCTCCGAGGACCACCGCTTCCTCGTCGCCGATGCGATGGAATCGCAGGGGTCGGCGGGCCAGGTGCTGCTGGAGCCCGCCGCGCGCAACACCGCTGCGGCCATGGCACTGGCCGCGCTGCTCGCCGCCAGCCCGCCCGATGCCGACCCGCTGCTGCTGTTCTGCCCGTCCGACCACCACATTCCGGATGTCGAGGCTTTTGCGCACACGATCCGTCAGGGTGTTCCGGCGGCGGAGGCCGGTGCCATCGTCACCTTTGGTGTGGTGCCCAGTTTCCCGAGCACGGCCTATGGTTACATTGAGCAAGGCGATGCCCGAGCCGACGGCAGCCGCCGCGTGGCGCGCTTCATCGAAAAGCCTGCCCCTGCGGCCGCGCAGGCCTTGCTGCTGCAGGGCAACGTGCTGTGGAACGCCGGCATCTTCCTGGCCCGCGCCAGCACGCTGCGGACCGCGCTCGGCCAGTACGCCGACGACATCCTTCAATCCTGCCGCCTGGCCATGGCCAGTCCGAAGCAGGACACGGTGGGTCGAATCCATTTCGTGCGGCCGGACGCCGTGCCGTTCCTGGCCTGCCGCTCGCAGAGCATCGACTACGCCGTCATGGAACATCACGCCGATGTGGCCGTGGTGCCTTTCCAGGGCCAGTGGAGCGATGTCGGCAGCTGGAACGCGGTGGCCGACCTCAGCCCGGCCGATGACGACGGCAACCGCATCACCGGACAAGGCCACACCCTGCACGCGAGCAATACCTTCATCCACGCACCGGGCCGCACCGTGGTGGCCCTGGGCACGCGAGACCTGCTGATCATCGACACGCCCGATGCCTTGCTGGTCGCGCAGCGGGACCACGCGGAACAGGTCAAGGACGTGGTCGCGCATCTCTCGCGGTTGCAGGTGCCGCAGGCCGCCCTGCACCGCCGCGTGGCGCGCCCCTGGGGCTGGTACGACAGCGTCGACATGGGCGAGCGGTTCCAGGTCAAGCGCATCGGCGTCAAACCCGGCGCCTCGCTGAGCCTGCAAAAGCACCACCACCGCGCCGAGCACTGGATCGTCGTCAAGGGCACGGCCGAGGTCACGCGTGGACAGGAGGTCTATCTCCTGTCCGAGAACCAGTCCACCTACATACCCATCGGCGAGGTGCATCGTCTGCACAACCCCGGCAAACTGCCGCTGGAGATGATCGAGGTTCAGTCCGGCAGTTACCTGGGTGAAGACGACATCGTTCGCCTGGAAGACAAATATGGTCGCCAGCCCGACGCCGCCAAACCCTGAGAACCTGACATGAAGATTCTGCTCACCGGTGGCGCCGGTTACATCGGCAGCCACACCGCCGTGGCCTTGGTCGCGGCAGGATTCGACCCGGTCATCCTGGACAACTTCGCCAACAGCCATCCGGTGGTGATGGAGCGCCTGGCCACGATCACCGGCAGGCGGATGGTGCTCGAACGCGGCGATGTGCTGGACACGCCCTGGGTGGAAGATGTGTTGCGCCGCCACCAGCCGGCGGGCGTGGTGCATTTTGCTGGCGACAAGGCGGTGGGCGAGAGCGTGGCGCTGCCACTCAAGTATTTCCACAACAACATTGGTGGCGCGGTGAGCCTGCTGCGCGCCATGGAAACCGCACACGCCGACGACCCCGGCACGGCGCCAACGCTGGTGTTTTCCAGCAGCGCCACGGTCTACGGCGACCCGGCCACCGTGCCCATCACCGAAGATTTTCCGCGCAGCCACACCAACCCATACGGGCACAGCAAGCTGGTGATCGAGGACATGCTCTCGGCACTGGGCACGGCCAACCCGGCCTGGCGGGTGGGCGTGCTGCGCTACTTCAATCCGGTCGGGGCACACCCCAGCGGACTCATCGGCGAAGACCCCGCGGGCATTCCCAACAACCTCATGCCCTACGTGGCGCAGGTGGCGGTGGGCCAGCGCGAACACCTCAATGTCTACGGCAACGACTACCCCACGCCCGATGGCACCGGCGTGCGCGACTACATCCACGTGCAAGACCTGGCCGCCGGTCATGTGGCCGCCATCAAGGCGTTGCTGGGGCGTGGAGAGAGTTTCACGGTGAACCTGGGCACCGGCCGCGGCCACAGCGTGCTCGACGTGGTGAAGGCGTTTGAGGCCGCCAGCGGCAACCCGGTGCCCTACCGCGTGGCGCCGCGCCGCGCGGGCGATGTCGCCCAGTGCTGGGCCGACCCGGCCTTGGCACTGCGGCTGCTGGGCTGGCAGGCATTGCACACGCTGGACGACATGTGTGCCGATGCCTGGCGCTGGCAGAGCGCCAACCCCAGCGGCTACAGAAGTTAGCCGCGGTGATTTTTCCAGGGCACCCGCGGAACCGGCTCTGCCGGGCCGCCAGGTGCGCCCCCTGCAGGGGGTGACGCCGAAGGCGGCGCGGGGGGTTACCTCAATTGAACGCCTGCGGCGCGGGCTGCGAGGAACATGCCTTCGCCCACGCTCGCACCGAATCGCTTGGCCAGCCGCAGGCCCACGTTTTCGCGGCGCGTGTAGTCCACCAGCTCTTCGGCCTTGACGATCTCGCGCGCCACGTAGTCGAGGTTGCCCAAACCATCGGCCAGGCCCAGCGCGACGGCTTGCTGGCCGTTCCAGACCAGGCCGCTGAAGGTGTCGGGCGTTTCCTTGAGGCGCTCGCCACGGCCTTTTTTCACCACTTCGATGAACTGCGCATGGATTTCACCCAGCAGGTTCTGCATGAACAGGCGCTGCGATTCGTCCTGTGGGCTGAACGGATCGAGCAGGCCCTTGTTGGCGCCCGCCGTCATGAGTCGGCGCTCGATGCCCAGTTTCTCCATCAATCCGGTGAAGCCAAAACCGTCCATCAGCACACCGATGCTGCCGACCAGACTGGCCTTGTCCACATAGATGTCGTCGGCCGCCGCCGCGATGTAGTACGCCGCCGATGCGCAGGTTTCTTCAACCACCGCATAGACCTTTTTCTCGTGCAGGCCCTTCAGGCGCGTGATCTCGTCGTTGATGATGCCGGCCTGCACCGGGCTGCCGCCGGGTGAATTGATCAGCAGCACCACCGCCTGTGCGCCTTCGTCGTCAAAAGCAGAGCGCAACGCAGCGACCACGTTCTCCGCGCTGGCTTCAGCGCCCGAGGCGATTTCCCCCTTGATTTCCACCACCGCGGTGTGCGGTGTGCTGGTGGTCGATACGACGCCGTCGCTGGAGTAGATCAGCCAGACGATGGCGCCCAGGATGGCCAGCCACATGAAGCGGGTGAACATCTTCCAGCGGCGTGCCGCCTGTTGCTCGCGGATGGTGGCGAACACCAGTTTTTCCAGCGTGGCGCGCTCCCAGGCCCCGCCGTTGTTGCGGTCGTTGCCAGCGGAATTGGCCGAGCCCAGGTTGTCGTCGTTCATGGTGCGTGTGTTCTCAGAATTCAACGGGTTTGAGATGGTATTGTGACCGCCAGTGGATCACCCCATCGAGCTCCAGCAGTTCGATCTTGAACAGCCCGCCGCGGCATGGTCCGCCCCGGCATTCTCCTGTTGAAGGCTCATACACCGCTCCGTGCGTGGCGCACATCAGCCAACGACCCGTGTCGTCGAAAAAGCGGTCGGGCTGCCAGTCGAGTTCCATCGCCACGTGCGCGCAGCGGTTCAGATAGGCGTGCGGCTGGCCCTGGTAACGCACCGCAAAAGCTCGACAGGTCTGGCCCGCGTAATTCACATCGAACGAAACCGCCCTCCCCCCGTCAACCAGATCACGGCTGTTGCACAGCGGGTGGACCGGGTCGTCGGGCAGTGGCGTCATGGTGGCCTCAGGCGTGCTCGGTGAGCCAGTCGTGCAACTCGCGCACCGAATGCGCCACATGCAAGGGCTTGAGTTCATGAAAGGCGTCGGGCTCGTGCGCGCCGTAGCTCACACCCACGCTCGCACAGCCCGCGTTCAGCGCCATCTGCAGGTCGTGCGTGGTGTCACCAATCATGAGCGTGCGCTCGGGCGCCACACTGAACTCGCGCATCAGCTCGTTGAGCATCAACGGGTGGGGCTTGCCCGCGGTCTCGTCGGCCGTGCGCGAACCGTCGAACACGCCGGCGAGTTCCACCGTCTGCAGCACTTCGTCGAGACCGCGGCGGCTTTTGCCCGTGGCCACCGTCAGCCAGTGCTGGCGGTGCTTGAGCTCAGCGAGCAGCGGCAACACGCCCTCGAACAGGCTGAGATCATGCTGACGCGCCAAGTAGTGGTGGCGGTAGCGCTCGCCGAGCTGCGGGTATTTCTCCGGGGGCACATCGGGCGCGGCGTGGGCCAGTGCCTGCATCAAGCCCATGCCGATCACGTAACTGGCGGCCTGGGTGGAGGGCGGTGTGCCGCCCACGTCGGTCACGGCCAGCTGGATGCAGCGGGCGATGAGCGCGGTGGAATCGAACAGGGTGCCGTCCCAGTCGAAGGCGATGAGGTCGAATTGACGAGCGCGCATGGTGTCAGTGACCCGCAAGAGCCTGCGCGTGGTGGCGCAGATGATCTTCGACAAAGCTGGCAATGAAGTAGTAGCCGTGGTCATAGCCCGGGTGGCTGCGCAACACGAGCGGCTGGTCAGCGCCCACGCACGCGGCCTGCAGCAGGTGCGGATGCAGCTGCACGGCGAGGAAGGTGTCGCCCAGACCCTGGTCGATGAGCAGGGGCGGCGCCTTGTGGCCGGCCCTCACCAGTTCGGTGGCGTCGTGCGCGGCCCAGGCCGAACGGTCGGCCCCCAGGTAACCGGTGAACGCCTTGTCACCCCAGGGGCACTGGCTGGGCGCGGCGATCGGCGCGAAGGCCGAGACACTCTGGTACAGCCCCGGGTGGCGCAAAGCCAGCGTGAGCGCGCCGTGGCCGCCCATGGAGTGGCCGAAGATGCCCACACGATCGGGTTGCGCCGCGAAGTTCGCCAGTATCAGAGCACGCAGCTCCCGCGTGATCCAGCTCTCCATGCGGAAGTGCTTCGCCCAAGGCGCCTCGGTCGCATCGAGGTAGAAGCCAGCACCGTGGCCGAAATCCCATTCGGCGCTGGCGCCTTCAATGCCGGTGTCGCGAGGACTCGTGTCGGGCGTGACGATCATCAAGCCGAGCTCGGCGGCCATCCGCTGCGCGCCGGCCTTGATGGCAAACGTTTCCTCGGTGCAGGTCAGGCCCGCCAGGAAGAACAACACCGGCACCGGGCCGTGGGAGGCCTGTGGCGGCACGAAAACGCCGAACTTCATCGGCAGGCCGATCTCGGTGGATGCATGCCGGTAAAAGCCCTGCACACCACCAAAGCAGCGGTGCTCGATGAGCGTCTCCAGGCCCATCAGAACTCCACCACGGCGCGGATGGATTCGCCGCGCTTCATCAAGTCGAAGCCTTCGTTGATCTGGTCCAGACGCAGCTTGTGCGTGATCAGGTCGTCGATGTTGATCTTGCCTTCCATGTACCAGTCGACGATCTTGGGCACATCGGTGCGACCGCGCGCGCCACCGAAGGCCGAGCCTTCCCACTTGCGGCCGGTCACCAGCTGAAACGGACGGGTCGATATCTCGGCGCCGGCCTCGGCCACGCCGATGATGATGCTGCGGCCCCAGCCCTTGTGCGTGCACTCCAGCGCGTCGCGCATCACCTTGGTGTTGCCGATGCACTCGAAGCTGTAGTCGGCACCGCCGTCGGTGAGCTGAACGATCGCATCCACAACATTGGGCACTTCCTTCGGGTTGATGAAGTGCGTCATGCCGAACTTGCGGGCCATGGCTTCGCGCGCGGGGTTGAGGTCGACACCGATGATCTTGTCGGCGCCCACCATCTTCGCACCCTGGATCACGTTCAGGCCAATGCCGCCCAGGCCGAACACGACCACGTTGGCACCCGCTTCCACCTTGGCCGAGAAGATCACCGCGCCGATGCCGGTGGTCACGCCGCAGCCGATGTAGCAGACCTTGTCGAATGGAGCGTCTTCGCGGATCTTGGCCAGCGAAATTTCAGGTGCCACGGTGTAGTTGCTGAAGGTGCTGGTGCCCATGTAATGAAAGATGGGCTTGCCGTCCAGGCTGAAGCGGCTGGTGGCGTCGGGCATCAGGCCCTTGCCCTGCGTGCCGCGGATGAGCTGGCACAGATTGGTCTTGCGGCTCAGGCAGAACTTGCACTGGCGGCATTCGGGCGTGTAGAGCGGGATGACATGGTCGCCCTTCTTGAGCGAGGTCACTCCCGGGCCCACATCCACCACGATGCCCGCGCCTTCGTGGCCCAGGATGGCGGGGAAGATGCCTTCGGGATCGGCGCCCGATAGGGTGTAGTAGTCGGTGTGGCAGATGCCGGTGGCCTTGATCTCCACCAGCACTTCGCCGAACTTGGGGCCTTCCAGATCCACGGTTTCAATGGTGAGAGGCTGGCCTGCTTTCCAGGCAACGGCGGCTTGCGTTTTCATGGTGTTTTCGATGGGTTGATTAGGTCTCTGTCGAGAGTACCGCAGATCAGTTGGCGCTGCCCTGGGGACCGATGGATTCCACCACGCCGGCATACCTTGCCAGGGCATCGAACAGTGCGGCAGCCGCGTCATCGCCAATTTCGTCCATCAGCTCACGTTCCGCCTTCTTCAATGCTTTGGAGAACGCGGCCAGCCACAAACGGCCCGCCTCGGTGAAATTCACGATACGCACCCGCTTGTCCGAGGGATCGGCCATGCGAACCACCAGGCCCAGGCCTTCACACTGGTCGATCAGCTCCGTCATCGCTGCATTCGTCATGTTCGCGCGCTGTGCCAGCACCGTGATGCGGGTGCCTTTGAGGTCGAGGTGTCGGGTGAGGTTGATGTGGGGAAGGCGTGTCTGGCCGTGGCCGGCCTGAACCATCAAGTCCAGTACCCGTGCCTCGAAGCGCGTGAGCGCATTGCCCAGCACACGCCCTGCGTTGTGCATGCGCCAGGCGTCTGACGCACGGCGCGCCCTGGACGGTGATCTGTTTTTCGGTACACTCAAAGTATTTAGGCAACCTAAGTAATTAACCGACATGGCGGGAGAATTATCGATGAGCCCGGCGGTCACTCCGAAGGAAGACATTCATACCGATGTGCTGATCGTTGGCGGCGGGCCTTGCGGTCTCATGCTGGCCAATGAACTCGGGCGACGCGGCGTGCGCGCCTTGCTGGTGGAGCCCAAGCCCGGAACCGCATTCAACCCGCAGGCCAATGCGACGCAGGCACGCACCATGGAACATTTCCGGCGACATGGTTTTGCCGACGAGATCCGGGCTCAAGGGCTGCCTGCCGACCACCCGACCGACATCGCGTACTTCACCCGGTTCGCGGACCACGAGCTGGCCCGGCTTCGCCTGCCCACGGCCGGGCAGGCTGCAACAACCATCAAGGGTCTTGACGGTTCGTGGAGTGCAGCAGAGCTTCCCCACCGCGTGTCGCAGAAGTTCGTCGAAGCCACCCTGCTGCGCCACGCCCGCGGTTGGCCGAGCATCGAGATCCGGCATGGATGGCAGCTGCGGCAGTTCACCGACAGGGGAACCGATGTCGAGGCACGCATCACCACCGTGGACGAAACGGATGCCTGCACCGTGAGGGCACGCTATCTGGTGGGTGTGGACGGTGCGCGCAGTTCGGTGCGTCAACAGCTCAACATCGGTTACGGCGGTGCGACAGGCTTCAAACGGGCGTTCATGGGCGGCAAGATGTTTGCCGTGTACTGCCGCGCCCCCGCCTTCTACGAAGCCTGTCCGCATGACCGGGCCTGGATGTACGTGTCCGTGAACGCGCAGCGGCGCGCGTTCATGGCGTCGGTCGACGGTCAGAGCGAATTTGCCTTTCATGCCGCCGTCCACGAGGGCGAAGATGCCGACGCCTGGACGGAAGACGACGCCAGACGCATTTTTTCCGAAGCCATGGGCCGCGAGCTCCCCATCGAGGTCTTGTCCTTGCTGACGTGGACGGCCGGTCACGCTCTGGTGGCCGAGAGATTCCAGAAAGGCCGCGTGTTCCTGGGTGGTGATGCTGCCCATCTGTTCACGCCGACGGGTGGTCTGGGCTACAACACCGCCGTTGAGGATGCCGTCAACCTGGGCTGGAAACTGGCTCACGTGCTCAAAGGTTGCGCACCCACCTCACTGCTGGAGACCTACGAGGCCGAGCGCAAGCCACTGGCCGAACGCAACACGGGCTATGCCCGGCACTTTGCCGACTCGGTGGGCCTGTTCCAGGCCACGGCAGAACTGGAGCAGGACACGGCGGGCGGTGAGCTCGCCCGGCAGGCCGCGTCGACGCACCTCAACACTCACGTGCGGCTGGAGTTCAACATACCGGGCGTGACCTTCGGTGGCCGCTACGACGGATCGCCCATCATCGTGTCCGATGGCTCCAGACCCCCACCCGACAAGCCCAACGAATACGTGCCGACGGCCTGCCCCGGTGGACGCCCTCCGCACGCTTGGCTGGAAGACGGTCGATCGCTCTACGACACGTTCAACTTCGAGTGGACGCTGCTGGCATTGGGGCCGCACGCGCCCGACACCGGTGCTTTCGAGCGCGCCGCCCTGGAGCGGGCGCTGGACCTGAGGGTGACCCGTCACGCCGCGCCGGATCTGCTGGCCTTGTACGAAGCCCCGCTGGTGCTGATTCGGCCAGATCAGATCGTTGCCTGGCGCGGGACCGATGCAGGCAACGCAGCGTGGATCCTGGGCACCTGTGTCGGCGCCGCTGCGCCAACAACGCCCTGACACATCACTCGACCTTGGCGCCACCCTTGAACCATTGCGCCACCAGCGCGCGCTCTTCATCGGTGATGCCCGTGGCGTTGTTCATGGGCATGAGGCGCGACACCACCACCTGCTGATAGACGGCTTGCGCGTGCTGCTGCAACGCCTCGGGTGAATCAAGCCGCACGTTCTTGGACTGCAGTGCCTCGCCGTGGCACATGACGCAGCGTTGTTCGATCACCGGCTTGAGCTGCGCATAGCTCACGGTGTCGGGCACCGCCACGGCCTGCACGGGCGCGGGCTTGAGCCAGACGATCAACGCCACCAACACCACCCCACCGGCGGCGGCGTATGGCCATGGATGCGCATTGCGGCCCAGCTTGAAGCCGTGGCGCATGACGAAGAACTGCCGGATCGCCGCGCCCGCGAACATCATGCCGATCAGGATCAGCCAGTTCTGCGGATGGGTGTAGGTGAAGCTGTAGTGGTTGCTCAGCATGGCGAACAGCACCGGCAGCGTGAAGTAGGTGTTGTGCACGCTGCGCTGCTTGCCGCG
>JAZKHJ010000035.1:0-174576 GCA_040385485.1 Pseudomonadota bacterium
AGGCTCTACACCCCATACTCCCTTAGCAGGGGAGCACCTTCGGCCACTCGGTCATCGCTCCGGAAGCTGCGTATTATGCCTCAACTCACCGGCCTTCCCTCTGGGCCGAGGCATCAGCCGGTGATGGTGTCCGCAGTCTGGTCGAGGTCGAATTCGCGGTGCAGCGAACGCACGGCGAGTTCCATGTACTTCTCGTCGATCACCACCGAGGTCTTGATCTCGGACGTGGAGATCATCTGGATGTTGATGCCCTCGGTGCTCAGGCACTTGAACATGCGGCTGGCCACGCCCACATGGCTGCGCATGCCGATGCCCACGATGCTGACCTTGCAGATGCGCGCATCGCCCACCACCTCGGCGGCACCCAGTGCGGGCACGACCTTGGCCTTGAGCAAATCCATGGTTTTCTGGAAATCGTTGCGGTGCACCGTGAAACTGAAGTCGGTCTTTCCGTCCTTGCTCAGGTTCTGGATGATCACATCGACTTCGATGTTGGCGTCGGCCACAGCGCCCAGGATCTGGTAGGCGATGCCGGGGGTGTCGGGCACGCCGAGCACGGAGATCTTGGCTTCGTCGCGGTTGAACGCGATGCCGGAAACGACGGCTTGTTCCATGGTTTCTTCTTCCTCAAAAGTGATCAGGGTGCCGGAGGCGGCTTCTTCATTCAGGTCGATGTCCCAGGGCGTGAAGCTGGAGAGCACACGCAGGGGCACCTTGTACTTGCCGGCGAATTCCACCGAACGGATCTGCAGCACCTTGCTGCCCATGCTGGCCATCTCCAGCATCTCTTCAAAGCTCACACGCTTGAGCCGACGCGCTTCGGGCACGACGCGCGGATCGGTGGTGTAGACGCCATCGACGTCGGTGTAGATCAGGCACTCGGCGGCCTTGAGCGCTGCGGCCACGGCCACGGCCGAGGTGTCGCTGCCGCCACGGCCCAGCGTGGTGACGTGGCCTTCGGGGTCCACGCCCTGGAACCCGGTGACGATGACGACCTTGCCGGCGTTCAGGTCGGCGCGGATGCGCACGTCGTCGATCGACTCGATGCGGGCCTTGGTGAACGCGCTGTTCGTCTTGATCGGCACTTGCCAGCCGGCGTAGCTCACCGACTCCATCCCCTCGGCCTGCAGCGCAATGGCCAACAGGGCAGACGAGGCCTGCTCGCCGGTGGATGCCAGCATGTCGAGTTCGCGGCTGTAGGCGGAGGTCGCCTTGGCTGGTGCGAGTTCCTTGGCCAGGCCGAGCAGGCGGTTGGTCTCGCCGCTCATGGCACTGGGCACGACGACCAACTGGTGACCGGCGCGGTGCCACTTGGCCACGCGTTTGGCGACGTTGCGGATGCGCTCGGTCGACCCCATGGAGGTGCCGCCGTACTTGTGAACTATCAAGGCCATCGGGTTGGATTGGTTGGGTTGGAAGCGCCGGCTGCGCCGCCGGGCAAAGCCCGCAATTATAGGGCGGGGATGTACCCGAGACTCGCTCCGATGCGCTCCACATGGCCCGGACCCACCTTGATGTGGATGCGGTGGCCACGCGTGGTGCAGTCTGCGATCTGATCGAGCAGCTCCTCCAGCTGCGCGGTGGCAGCGGCCACACCGGCGCTGGTGCGCAGCCAGTGGCGCAGCGCGTTGGCCTGACGATCGCGCGAGAGCGCTTGCAAGCGCACGATCTGCGGTGGCACGCCAGTGTGCGAGAGATCGAGAGCAGCCAGCTCATCGAGCAGGCGCTGTGCTTGCGCGGCGTGGCGGGCACTGCGCGCGAGCATGGGCCGAAATCCTGGAAAGCAGGCTTCCCACGCCGGCATCAGCAGGGCACGGATGCGGTTGCGGGTGAAGCGCGTGTCGGTGTTGCTGGGGTCGTCCACAAAGGCGTGTCCCTGCGCCAGCAACCACGCGCGCAAGTCGCTGGCCGGCACGTCGAGCAAGGGCCTGCCGAAGCGCATGCCCGCGCGCTCGAAGTGTTCGGGCATGGAGGCCATCCCTGGCAGCCCTGCGCCGCGGCTCAGCGCGAGCAGCAGCGTCTCGGCCTGGTCGTCGGCGTGTTGTCCGAGCAGCACGCAATCGGCGCCGGCCTCCCGGGCCATGCGCGCCAGGGCGGCGTACCGGGCGAGGCGTGCTGCGTCTTCCGGGCTCTGTCCCGGCTCGTGCGCGGCCTGCACATGCTGCACCTGCAGTGCAATGCCGTGCTGTGCGCAGAACTGGCGTGCGTGTCGCTCAAAGTCGTCGCCAGCCGCCTGCAGGCCGTGGTGCACATGCAATGCCACCACATGGGCAGGCCACCGTTGGTGCGCAGCGAGCAGCAAGGCGGTGGAATCGGCGCCGGCGCTGTAGGCCACCGCCACCTTCATCAGCAGGGGAGCGCAGCGCTCGCACCATCGTGCCAACGCCTGCTCGCAGGGGTTGGCGGGTGCGGTGCTGCGGGTCACGTCAGCGCTTGTCGCTCTTGGCGTCGGTCTTGCTGTCGGCCTTGGTGTCGGTGTAGCGGCCGTAGCTGTTGAGGCGCGCATAGCGGCGGTCCACCAGTTCCTTGACCTTGAGGTCGGTCACCTGGCGCCACGCATCGCCCAGCGCGCGCTTGAGGAAAGCCGCCATCTGCTTGTGATCGCGGTGCGCACCACCCACCGGCTCATTGACGATCTTGTCGACCAGGCCCAGCGCCTTGAGGCGGTGCGCGGTGATGCCCAGCGCATCGGCCGCATCGCTGGCGCGGTCGCTCGTTTTCCAGAGGATGGAGGCACAGCCCTCCGGGCTGATCACCGAGTACACCGAGTACTGCAGCATCAGCACCTGGTCGGCCACGGAAATGGCCAGCGCGCCACCCGAGCCACCTTCGCCGATGATGGTGGAGATGATGGGCACTTCGAGCTGCGCCATCTCGAAGATGTTGCGACCGATGGCTTCGGACTGCCCGCGCTCCTCGGCGTCGATGCCGGGGTACGCGCCGGGCGTGTCGACAAAGGTGAAAACCGGCAGGCGAAATTTTTCGGCCAGCTTCATCAGGCGCAGCGCCTTGCGGTAGCCCTCGGGCTTGGTCATGCCGAAGTTGCGCAGGCCACGCTCTTTCGTGTCGCGTCCCTTCTGATGGCCCAGCACCATGCACGGCTGACCATTGAAGCGGGCCAGGCCGCCGACGATGCTCAGGTCGTCGGAGAAATGGCGGTCGCCGTGCAGCTCGACGAAGTGCGTGAAGATCTCGCGCACGTAGTCCAGCGTGTAAGGCCGGTCGGCGTGGCGCGCGATCTTGGTGATCTGCCACGGCGTGAGGCTGCTGTAGATGTCTTTGGTGAGCTGCAGGCTCTTGCCGGCGAGCTGTTCGATTTCTTCGGAAATGTCGACCGCGGATTCCGTCTGCACGTAGCGCAGTTCCTCGATCTTGGTTTCGAGTTCGGCAATGGGTTGCTCGAAGTCGAGAAAGTTCTTTTTGGCCAAGGTGGACTCCTGTGGTCTTGTGGTGCGTGCTCCGTGCCTGGCATGCATCAGGACATCGGGCCAGGGCCCGAATGCACCGGGCGCGGGTGTCAACGACTTATCGGGTTCAGTAAGCGACCGGGGCCGGGTCGAGAGAGCGCCAAATATACCAAGTCGCCACACTGCTGAAAGGCGCCCACGAGCTCGCCACCTCGCGGATTTCGCTGCGGCTCACGGGTTCCCCCGAAAAGTAGCAGCGGCTGATGCCGTTCTGAAGACCAATGTCGTCCAGCGGTAGTACGTTGGGCCGCATGAGGTGGAAGATGAGGAACATCTCGGCCGTCCAGCGGCCAATGCCGCGAATGGCCACCAGCTCGGCAATGATGGCCTCGTCGTCCATCTCCGCCCAAGCTTTCACGTGCACCTGGTCGTTGGCAAAGTGCAGCGCCAGGTCCACCAGGTACTCGACCTTGCGGGCCGACAGGCCGGCCGCGCGCATGTCGTCGACCTTGAGCTTGAGCACCTGGGCGGGCACCATCTTCTTGGGCAGCACGGCAAACCGGTCCCAGACCGACTGCGCGGCCTTCACAGAAATCTGCTGGCCGACGATGCTGCGCGCCAGCGTCACGAAGGCATCCCCGCGCGACTGCAGGCTCACACCACCATGCTGCGGGATGAGCTTCTTCATCACGCGGTCGCGCTTCATCAGGTGGCGGCAGGCCTCCAACCAGTAGTCGGGCGCATCGGGGCCCACGTCGGGCAGGATGGACGTGACCATCAGGTGCGTTCCCAGGTGGTGCCGGTGGGGCTGTCCTTGAGCACGAC
The DNA here is from genome assembly GCA_040385485.1 of Pseudomonadota bacterium. Classification (GTDB taxonomy): domain Bacteria; phylum Pseudomonadota; class Gammaproteobacteria; order Burkholderiales; family Burkholderiaceae_C; genus Hydrogenophaga. The sequence continues at coordinate 4,233 of JAZKHJ010000035.1, forward strand.
GCCCTGCTCCAGCAACACCTTGCGAATGCGGTCTGCCTCAGCGAAGTCTTTGGCCTGTTTGGCGGCAACGCGCGCGGCAATCTGCGTGGTGATGGCTCCTTCGTCCAGACCGCCCGATGGTCCTGCCCCACCCTGCAGGTAGGTCGCGGGATCGGCCTGCAGCAACCCCAGCGTGCTGCCCAGCGCCTTCAACAAGGCCGCCGCCATAGGGTCTTTGCTGCGGTTGACCTCGCCGGCCAACTCGAACAGCACGGCCACCGCCTCGGGTGTGCCGAAGTCTTCGTCCATCGCCGCGCGGAAACGCTGCGCGTGCGGCTGGTTCCAGTCAATCGCGGCCATGGGCGCGGGTGGCACCAGCGAGAGCGCGGTGTACAGGCGCTTGAGCGCGCTGCGGGCATCGTCGAGGTGAACGTCGCTGTAGTTCAATGCGCTGCGGTAGTGCGCGCGCAGGATGAAGAAACGCACCGTTTCGGGATCGTATTTGGCCAGCACCTCGCGGATGGTGAAGAAGTTGCCCAGGCTCTTGGACATCTTTTCGTTGTCCACCCGCACGAACCCGTTGTGCATCCAGAAGCGCGCCAGGGGTTGGCCGGTGGCGCCTTCGCTCTGGGCGATCTCGTTTTCGTGGTGCGGAAACTGCAGGTCGGCGCCGCCGCCGTGGATGTCGAAGGTCTCACCCAGCGTGGCGCAGCTCATGGCCGAGCACTCGATGTGCCAGCCCGGGCGACCCGAACCAAAAGCGCTGGCCCATTGGGCTTCGGCCGGCTCGTCGGGCTTGGCCGACTTCCAGAGCACGAAGTCCAGCGGGTCGTTCTTGTCGCTGGCCACGGCCACGCGCTCGCCGGCGCGCAGGTCGTCGAGCGACTTGCCGGAGAGCTTGCCGTATCCCTCGAATTTGCGCACGGCGAAGTTCACGTCGCCGTTGTCGGCCTGATAGGCCAGTCCCTTTTGCTGCAGCGTGTCGATCAGCGACAGCATCTGCGGTACGTACTCGGTGGCGCGCGGCTCCAGGCTCGGGGGCTCGATGCCCAGCAGGCCGATGTCCTGGTGCATGGCGGCGGTCATCTCGTCGGTGAGGGCGCGAAGCGTGATGCCGCGTTCGACCGCGCGCTTGATGATCTTGTCGTCGATGTCGGTGATGTTGCGAACGTAGGTGACGCGGTAGCCGCTCACCTTGAGCCAGCGCTGCACCACGTCGAACGCCATCATCATGCGGGCATGCCCGATGTGGCACAGGTCGTAGATCGTCATGCCGCAGACGTACATGCGCACATGACCGGGTTCGATCGGCTGGAAGTCCTCCAGGCGGCGCGTGAGCGTGTTGTGGATTTTCAGGGTCATGTCGGGAAAGCGGGCACGGGATCAGCGCGGCGAAACGGGGTGGACAACCTGACGCGGCAGCTGGTGCGGCAAACCTGTGTCACACAGGCCACGCGGTGTGCTGCTGGCGGTCTGGATCGGCCATGAGAAACAGACCCCTCAGATACAATGCGCCAGTATATCCAGCCCGATGGCGCGTGCCATGCAACGTCGGGCATTCGATCAACGTGTCGCTGGATCCAACCGTCTTGCGGTGGCCCAGGTTCGCTCTCCGAGGTCCCATGTCCCACCCTGTGAAACTTCAAACCACCCCGCGTGGTACCTCTTCCTTCGTGGTTCGCTCCGGTATGGCCTCGCGTTTGCGCTGCCTGGCGGTGGCTGTGGCAATCGGTCTGGGCACGTCGATGGCAATGGCGCAGAACGAGGAGTACGCCGCAGTCAACCGCCTGTTGCGCAGTGGCCAACTGGCCGAGGCTCTGTCCAAGGCCGACCAGTACCTGGTGGGCAAGGCTCGCGATCCGCAGATGCGCTTCCTCAAGGGCGTGATCCTCACCGAGAGCGGCAAGACACAAGACGCGATCACCACTTTCAGCAAGCTCACCGAAGACTTCCCCGAACTGCCCGAGCCCTACAACAACCTCGCCGTGCTCTACGCCGGCCAGAGCCAGTTCGACAAGGCACGCGCCGCATTGGAAATGGCGATCCGCACCAACCCGAGCTACGCCACCGCCCACGAGAACCTGGGCGATGTGTACGCCAAGCTCGCCAGCCAGGCCTACAGCAAGGCGCTGCAGCTCGACGGCACCAACCCCGCCGTGGCGCCCAAGCTCAGCCTGATCCGCAACCTGTTTGCCGCCGACACCCGCTCAGGTGCTGCGGCGGCTTCGGTGGCCGCGGCACCTGCCAGCGCTCCGGCAGCGGCCAGCCCGGCGCCTGTGGCGGCGGTCGCCAAACCGGCCAGCCCCGCTGCGGCCCCAGCCGTCCCAATGGCTGCGCCCGCAGTGGCGGCCGATGCCCAGCGTGAAGTCGAGGCCGCCGTGCGCGCCTGGGCCGGCGCTTGGTCATCCAAGGACATGAGCGGCTACCTCGGAGCCTACGCCAGCAGCTTCGCTCCGCCCGGCGGTCAAGCCCGCAAGGCCTGGGAGTCGGATCGCCGCGCCCGCATCGAACCCCGCACGCGCATCGGGGTGGACGTGAGCGATCTGGAGGTCACTGTCAACGCCGACAAGGCCACCGCCCGGTTCCGCCAGGACTACACCTCCGACACCCTCAACGTCACCAGCCGCAAAACGCTCGAGATGGTCAAGAGCGGCAACCGCTGGCTGATCGTGCGCGAATCCACGGGCTCTTGATGGCTGGTCGGAGGATGGGTCAACGCGGTCATGCCAGTGTGCCCGCGGGTCTGCTGGGGCAAGGCCCGGGCATGAGCCGGCGCGCCGCCTGGTGGCTGGGCGCGCTGGCGGGCGGCGTACTCTTGGTCGTGCTCATCAACGCCGGCCGACAAGACGTGGCACTGGCCAACAACCCCGGTCCAGTCACTTCCCTCGACACCCCCGCGCCCTCGCTGCTCAACCAGGCCATGGCCCACGTTCAGGATGCGGCGCGCAGCCAGTTGCCGATCAACCCCTCCGGGCTGCAGACCACCAGCCTGACACCCTCCCGATTCGATGCAGTCAAGCCAATGTTGGGGCAGGCCGAAGCGCGCCTGATCGGGATCTACCAACTGATCAGCCAGGGCCAGCACCGCGAGGCGCTCGCGCTGGCCAACAAGCTGGTCAAGGACCACCCCAATTTCCAGCTGGCCCACCTGGTGCACGGCGATCTGCTGAGTCTGCAGGCCCGGCCCGTGCGCCAGCTCGGTGACGTGCCCGACACCAAGGCCCTGGCCGCCAGCCAGCAGCTGTCCACGCTGCGCGAAGAGTCGCGCCGCCGCCTGCTGGCACTCACCGAGCGTCCGCCCGAAGGCAGCATTCCCACCCAGTTCCTCACGCTGGCACCACAGAGCCGCCACGCCATTGCCATCGACGCATCGCGCTCGCGCCTGTACCTGTTCGAAAACCTCAACCCGGCGCGCTCCAGCCCCGATGCTGACCGCCAGCCCAAGCTGCGGCTGGTCGCGGACTTCTACATCTCCGTAGGCCTGTCCGGCATTGAAAAAACCGTCGAGGGTGACAAGCGCACGCCGCTGGGGGTGTACTACATCACCAGCAGCCTCAACCCGGCCGATCTGCCCGACCTCTACGGCGTGGGCGCACTGCCCATCAATTACCCCAACCCGCTGGACGTGCAACGCGGCAAGACCGGCAGTGGCATCTGGTTGCACGGCACGCCCAGCGAGCAGTTCGTGCGCGCGCCCCAAGCGTCCGACGGATGTGTGGTGTTGTCCAACCCGGACCTGGAGCGCGTGCTCGCCACGGTGCAGATTCGCACCACACCGGTGGTCATCGCTCCCATGTTGCAGTGGGTCCAACCCGACGCCCTGAGCAGCGACCGTGAACAGTTCGAAAGCGTGCTGGAAGCCTGGCGCCGCAGCCGCAGCGAAGGCAACCTGACCGAGCTCAAAGGGTTTTATTCAAACCGCTTCTCGAACCAGGGCCGCGATCTGGCTCAATGGTGGCCCCGGGTGGAGGGCGAACTGCGCAGCACCGGTCCACGCGAGCTGGCGATCAAGGACCTGTCGGTCCTGCGCTGGAACGACACCGAGGACACCCGCGTCGTCACGTTCGGCGAGGTCGCTGCCGGCCAGAGCCGTGGCGTGACCAAGCGCCAGTACTGGATCCGCGAAAGCGACCGCTGGACCATCTTTTTCGAAGGGACCATCTGATGACAATGCACGCCCCAAACCCGCTGCGCCGTGGCATGCTCGGCGCCCTCACCGTGGCAGCTTCTTTGACCTGGCTTCCCTCCATGGCACAGGACGCCGCACCCCGCGTGAAGCTCACCACCTCCATGGGTGACATCGTGCTGGAGCTCTACCCCGACAAGGCGCCCAAGACGGTCGAGAACTTCCTGCAGTACGTGAAGGACAAGCACTACGACGGCACGGTGTTTCACCGCGTGATCAGCAACTTCATGGTGCAAGGCGGTGGCTTTGACGCCAGCTACAAACAGAAGCCCACCCGCGCGCCCGTGGTGCACGAAGGCCAGGCCGCGCTGCAGCGCGGGGGCCCGCGCAACACGGTCGGCACGGTGGCGATGGCCCGCACCAACGACCCGCAGTCCGCTTCGTCACAGTTCTTCATCAACGTCCAGAACAACGCCTTCCTCGACCCCACCCCGATCCCCCCCGGCGACCCTGTGCCCCAGTTTGAATACCGCGGCAAGGTCTACAAGGACGTGCCGCGCGCGAGCCTGCTCAACGCCGGCGAGCTCTACGGCTACACCGTGTTCGGCAAAGTCGTCTCGGGCATGGACGTGGTCAACAAGATCAAGGAAACCCCGACCGGCTCCGGCGGCCCGTTTCCCACCGACGTTCCCAAAACCCCCATCACCATCCTCAAAGCCACCCTGGAGAAATGACCATGGCCAACCCCCAAGTCGAACTGCACATCACCGGTCACGGTGTCATCACGATCGAACTCGACGCTGAAAAAGCCCCACTCTCCGCCGCCAACTTTCTGGCCTATGTGAACAAGGGCCACTACAACAACACCGTGTTCCACCGCGTCATCCCCGGTTTCATGGTGCAAGGCGGAGGCTTCGAGCCCGGCATGACCCAGAAGCCCACCGACGCGCCGATCGCCAACGAGGCCAACAACGGCCTGAAGAACGACACCTACACCCTGGCCATGGCGCGCACCAGCGACCCGCACTCGGCCACCGCGCAGTTCTTCATCAACGTCTCCAACAACGGTTTCCTCAACCACACTGCGCCCAGCGCGCAGGGTTGGGGCTACGCCGTGTTCGGCAAGGTGGTTGCGGGCGCCGACATCGTCAAGAAAATTGAAGGCCTGCCCACCGGTCGCAAGGGCTTTCACGACGACGTCCCGAAGGACGACGTCGTGATCGAAAAAGCCGTCGCACTGTGACCCCGGGGGCTTCGCCCCTGGCAGCCCCTGGTTTGATGTCCGTCCCCTCCTCCGACCGCTTTGCCCAGTTGCGCGCACCCGCGCACTGGCAAGCGGTCGAGTTCATTTCAGACCTGCACCTGCAGCCCGGCGAGCCGAAGACCTTCGAGGTCTGGCGCGCCTTTTTGCAACGCCCCGCGCCCGAACGGGCAGACGCCCTCTTCATCCTGGGCGACCTGTTCGAGGTCTGGGTGGGTGACGACGTGCTCGACTCCAGCGCCTCCACAGACCAGGCCTTCTGGCGCGCTTGCGCCAATGTGCTCAAAGCGTTCAGCCTGCACACCCCCGTGTATTTCATGGCTGGCAACCGCGACTTCCTGCTGGGTGCCGAAGGCCTCAAGGCCTGCGGCATGCAGGGATTGAGCGATCCGACCGCACTCGACTTCCTGGGCCAGCACTGGCTGCTCAGCCACGGCGACGCACTGTGCCTGGCGGACACCGACTACATGCGTTTTCGCGAGCAGGTTCGCCAGCCGGCCTGGCAGCGCGAGTTCCTGGCCCGCCCCTTGGCCGAACGCACCGCGATAGCCCGCAGTCTGCGCGAGCAGAGCGAGGCGCGCAAACGCAGCACCGCGGGCGACCCCAGCCTGTGGGCAGACGTGGACACCACCGCAGCACGCGACTCCCTGCACGCCGCCGGCGCCAGCACCCTGATCCACGGCCACACCCACCGCCCGGCCGTACACGCTCTGGGCCACGGCCTGCAGCGCGTGGTGCTCAGCGACTGGGACGCCGCCGCTCAACCGCCACGTGCAGAGGTGCTGCGACTCGACGCCCTGGGGCTGCGCCGCATTCCCCTGCCGTTGTCATGATCGCTTTGCTCCAGCGCCTGCTGCCCCGCTCGCTGCGCCAACCGACGCCAGTGCCTGACGCGCTCTGGGAGTCCACCCTCACCGCCCACCCGTTCCTGTCGGCGCTCGACCGAGAAGAGCGCGCGCGCCTGCGCCTGCTGAGCACGCACTTCCTGGCCGAGAAGGAGTTCCACGGCGCCAACGGCCTGGCGCTCACCGACGCGATGGCGCTCGCCATCGCGGCGCAGGCGTGCCTGCCGCTGTTGCACATGCACGGCACGTCGGGTGACGCGGTGCGTGATCCGCTGAAGCTGCTCGACTGGTACGGCGATTTCGTCGGCATCGTGGTGCAGCCCGGTGCCGTGGTGGCGCGGCGCAAGACCACCGACGGTGCGGGCGTGGTCCACCACTACGACGAAGTACTGGCCGGCGAAGCCATGGACCGCGGACCGCTGATGCTGAGCTGGGAGGAAGTCGCCCACGCCAGCGTGGCCGCGCACAGCGGCAGCAACGTCGTGATCCACGAGTTCCTGCACAAGATGGACATGCGCGGCATCTCGCTCGGGGAGCACCCGGATGGCGCCCCACCGCTGCCCAAAGGGTTCATGGGCACGCGCAGCGCCTCGGAGGCCAGGGGTGTGTGGCGTCAAACGATGCAGCACGCCTTTGATGGATTCCGTGAAGCGGTCACCATGGCGGAACGCTTCGGCGCCGAGCGCCCATGGCTCGACGACTACGCGGCCAAGGATCCCGCCGAGTTTTTCGCCGTCACCTGCGAGGCCTACTTCGTGAGCCGCGACCGATTCGCGCAGGAATTTCCCGCGCTGGTGGTGCTGTACGACGGATTTTTCAGACCAGCCGCACCGGCCCAATAAGAAAGCCCGTGCAGACGATGTCTGCACGGGCCTTGCACCCCACTGGATCGGATTCAGCGTTTGAGCAATACCTTCAAGACCGTTTGAAGTCGGCGCGCAACCGACGCGTCAAACGGCGATGCGAGCACACCCGCCACGTCCTCCACCCAGGTTTCGCTCGGTGCCGCTGCGTGGCGACGCGTGAGCAACTGCAGTTGCAGCATGCGGCGTTCGCTCAGGTGTTCTGCTGGCGTGGGCACTTCGGCGGCCATCTCCAGGCGCAACAAGGTCTCACCTGGCAAGGCGCTGGCTGCCTTGGACAAGGCGGCTGACCACGCACCGCGACTGGCAGCGCTCACGCGCGAACCCAGCGCTTGAGCCGTGGGCATCTGCTCGGCGTCGCGCTGTTCCCAGGCCGTCATGAGCTGCGTGAGCACTTCGCCGTGGGCTTGCGCTGCGAGCTTGCGCAGGCTGGCTTCGGCCGATTCGATGGCCTGGCGCTGGGCGCGGAACGCCGCGTCGCCCAGGCGCGGACCACGCTGTTCGCGCTCGTCGCGCCATGGCGCTGCGCCAGCACCGCGTGCATCGCGTGGACCCCGCGAATCGGGGCGGCCTGCGCCACCGTCGCGGCGCCCGTCAGGACGACCACCGCGCGCATCGCGGCCGGCCGGCTCGGCCTTCTTCATGCCGGGACGGTCGTCCCCGCGCATGGCCACCAGCTTCTTGGGCGGTGCGGCGGGTTTGGCAGGCACCACCGGTTCAGCTGGCGCAGCAACGTCGGCGTCGCTCGCTTCGGCTTCATCGGCTTCGCCAGCTTCGTCAACCGCCTCGGTCGCAGGCTCTGCAACGGACTCGCTCGGCGCGGCTTTCTCAGCAGCGGCGACGGGCGCAACCTCGACCGCAGGCGGCCGACCGGCCAGCGCCGACTCGAGTTCGTGCATGGCTGCGCGAATGCGCTGCGCATCGCCGCTGGCACTGGCTTGCTCCAGCGCACGCGACGCGTCGAGCACGCGCTGGTCGTGCACGCTGAGCGACGTGGCAGCCTTCTCGCGCTCGGTGCTCTTGCGCGCAAACGCCTCGTCGATGGGCTGGCGGAACGCTTCCCAGAGTTTCTGCTCGTGCTTGCGCTCCAGAGGCACGGCATGCGCTTCTGCTTGCCAGCGCTGCTGCAGGGTCTTCACCGCGTCGATGCGCAGCATGGGCGCAGCGCCCAGCGCGGTGGCTTCTTCAATCAGCGCCCTGCGACGCGCCGTGCTCTCGGCCTGCGCCGCTTCCAGGCCGGCGTGGGCCGCGTGCATGGCGTCTTTCCACTGCGGTTGCATTTCGGCAAACGCCTTTTCGCTCATGTGCCCGGCTTCACGCCAGCGCTCCGAGAACGTGTGCAGCGCGCGCACCTGGGCCTTCCAGTCGGTGTTGCCGGTGTGCGCTTCGGTCCATGCCCTCAATTCGGCAATGATGGCCAGGCGCTGGGTCTTGTGGGCTTCGGCCTGCTGGCGCACCTGCACCAGCCAGGCTTCCACCAACTTGTGGGCTTCGGTGCAAGCTTCGTCAAACCGCTTCCACAACGCGTGGTTGGGCTGACCGCCCTGGTCGGTGGTCTTCCATTGGTCGCGCAGGCCGCGCAGGGTCTCCTGCATCTTGCGGCCGCCCAGGCGCTGGCCTTCGGGCGCTTGCAGCAAGGCTTCGGCCTTGGCCACGAGCTCTTCGCGCAACTGGTCGGCGCGCCAGCGCTGCCAACCTTCGAGTTCGCCGGCCTGGCTCAGTGCCGCGTGAGCGCGTGCGTCGAGCGCGGCGCTGACGAAACGACCGTTGGCCTTGAGCACGGCGCGCACGTCGGCAGCGGCCTTGGGCGTGGCCTTGCCGTGGCCTTCGGCGAGTTCGCGCTCCAGCACATCCAGCGCGTGGCCAAGTTCGGTGGTCACGCGGGCGCGGCGCTCTTGCTGGGCCTGCGTGTCCACCGCGGGTTTCTCGGCCACCGCAGCGGCTTCGCCGCCGCGCGCCACGCGCAGCTCGTCGGCCCACACGGGCACGGCGGGCAGCGGCGCTTGTGCATCGGCGTCGGCGGCCACGGCCTGAGCCAGGGCCGCTTCGAACGCGTCCCACACCAGCTGCAGCTGTTTGCGCGAAGCGTCGAGCATGGGCGGGAACTTCACATCAACACTGGCCCACTGCGGGTCCTGCGCCAAGCCACTGGCCTGCTCCTGCCACTGGGCCACATCGGCCTGCAGCGTCTGGGCGCTGTGCTGGGCTTCGCGCCAGGGTTTGGTGGACAGCACCTCGATGCGTTGCGCGATCAACACCGCAGCCTCGCGCTCCACCTGCACACGGTGTTGCAGGTCTTCAATGGCTTTGACGCGCTCGGCCAGCGACTGGCGCAGCGTGGCCAGGGGCTCACGCGAGAGCGGCGCGCCCGCGCGGGCGGCATCGCGCTGCCAGGCCAGCGCGTCGGCCAGGTTCAGGCGCGAATGGTCCAGCAGGGCCTGCGCCTTCTGCGCCCACTCCACTGCCATCTGCTCCTGCGACTTCAAGCGCTTCTGCTCGTCGAGCTTTTCCTTCAAGGGCTTGGCTGCGCCGCGGTCGCGGTTGGACAACTCCTTGTAGACCTCGTTCATCTGCTCCAGGCCCGGCTCCGTGGCGAGCCACTCGCGGATGCGCGCAGCGCGCTCGCCCGAGGTGGGCGCGGAAAACGCTCCACCGGTCAGAGCGTCCAGGGGATGGGCCGCAGTAGATGAGGACTTGGAAGGGGTGGGCGTGTTCACGGCAGGAGGAGAAGCTTGAGGGGATGAGGAAGACTTGCGCAGGGAAAACAGCGACATGGAGGCGTCAGTTCAATCAAGACAGAGGCCGCGCCAGAGCGGCGCGGCAAACGCGTATTGTCGCCGCTGTTCGCGTGCGCGCCACCTTGCGGGCCTGATCGGGTCTTGGCGGGAGGCCCCGATCAGCGCGGTGCCAGACGCAGTTCGGCTTGCGGGCGCCAGTTATCGCCCTGGCGGGCCAGCTGCGGCGCACCCAGAAACATGCGGTCTTCAGGCAGGGACCGGCTGGCCAGAAAGTCTTTCACTGCCTGCCCACGCGCCACTGCGAGATCGCGCAGCGCGTCGGGTGTGACCGGTATCGAGGCCAGCAGCAAGGCCTCCATCTCGGCCTGCGGAATGTCCTTTGCCATGCCGATCAGGTTGCGCGGCTTGGGGATGTCGGCGCGCCGGTACACCTCTTTGAGCAGCGCCGGGTATTCGTCGGCAGACACCGCCAGCGTGCTGGTGATCGGCCTGCCCTCGCGCGCCAGGGCCCGGCGCTTCTCGGCCAGCACGCGTTCGTCGAGCCGGCTGCGCTGGTAGCCGCTGCGCTCGGCCTCCAGATCGCTGTGTCCCACCACGGTGATCTGCAGCGCCGGGCGGTCGGCCAGCGCCTTGGCCACCGATTCCAGCCGCTGCTGGTTCACGGGCAGCAGCACCGCGCTGCCCGGAGAAAATTCCACCTGGCTGGGCGACTCGGCACCCCCGCCGAACGCACTGGCGATCAGCGAGAACGGCGCGGTGATGGCCTTGCCGATCAGGTTGAGGATGAGCTTGAAGATGATAGGTGCCAGGCGGAACTGGGGGTCGTTGATGGAGCCACTCACGGGCAGGTTGATGTCAATCACGCCATTGCGGTCGGCCAGCAGTGCCACCGCCAGCTTCACCGGCAGGTTGGGCGCTTCACTGCCTGCCACACGGTCGCCAAAACTGAGTTGGTTGAGCACGATCTGGTTGCTCGCACTGAGCTGGCCGTCGGGGTCGATCTTGTAGGCCACGTCCACGCTGAGCTTGCCGCGCTCGATGCCGTAACCGGCGTACTTCACCGTGTAGGGCGACAGCGGCGGCAACTCCAGATTGCGCACGCGGCCTTTGACGTCGAGTGCCAACGGCTGCGCCAGCGGATTGAGCTGGCCGTCAATCTCCAGCGCGGCCGTGCCCTCGGCGCGCCCGCGCAAGGACAAGGCCGCCAGCTCGGGTGCGGCGCCTGCCGGTTTTGCGTTGGAGAAAGCACCCAGGCTGCCGGTGAGCTCGCTCAGGTTGGCGGTGTAGTTGGGCTTGATGAAGCGGTCGGAGAACAGCACTCGGCCATTGACCAGGCTGATCGGACCCAGGCGGATGTCGGGACCGGGGGCGCTCGCGGCCACCGTGGTTCGCGGGGGCACCGGTTCGAGACCGGCTGGATCATCGGGGTGTTTGACCAAGCCCTGAAGGTTGATCTTGCCAGCCTCGTCAATGATCACGCGGGCGAAGTAGTCGGTGAGCACCGTCTCGCGCACCGCCACCTTGGTTGCCTGCCCCGGCACCAGGGCGAACTGCAGGCCGCGCACCTGCAGCGACTTCCAGGCGAGCAAGTCTTCGGCGGGCGACAGGGTATTGGCACTCAGCTCATCCAGCGCGACGTCGCCTTGCAGGTTGAGAGCCAGGGCGCCGCCGGGCAGGCCGGCCTTCACCGTCCCCCGGTAGCTCGCATCGGCACGCAGCAGCTCGAGGTTGAGGCGGTCGGCAAAGTAAGGCTCCAGCGCGTGCGCGGGCAGGCGTTCGACCTGGACCCGAGCATCCAGCCGCATGCCCGCACCGCCCGCCGCCCCGGGTGCGGGCAGACGCAAGGCACCGGCCACCGAGATCTGGCCGGGCGCAACCGGGCTGGACGGGCCAGCACCCACCCTGGCCTTGACCGACAACGCCATGTCTTTCTGGTCCGCATCCAGCGGCCGTAAACCCTTGAGGCCCAGTTGCAGACTGGAGATGGCCAGGGTCACGGGGCGCGCAGGCATGCGGTCGACAAATCCGACCGATCCACCCGCAACCTGCAAAGCGGCCAAGCCCACGCGCCAAGGGATCGCCTGTCCCGCGGGCTCTGGGGTTGAGTCTCTCGCTGGAGGTGTTGCCGCTGCCAGCCAGGGCTCGAACATCCAGCTGCCGTTGGCCTCGCGCTGCACCCTCAACTGGGGCTGGGTGAGGGTCAGGCTGCCCACCTCGACGCTGCGCTGGGCAAGATCGACGCGCAGGTCTTCCACCAGCAAACGATTCAAGCTGGCCAGGGGTTGCCGGGTGGGCCCGAGTTTCAGCTCGTTGAGGTCGATCCGGGCGGCCGTCAATTGCAGGCCCACGGGCCGATCGCCCTGCGCGGCTTGCCACTCGACTTGACCTTCAGCGCCCAGCCGTCCTTGCAGGGCAGGTTTGAGCGTGCTGGATATATAAGGAGCGAAACGCTCCAGGGGAATGTCTCCAAGAGAAAGCACCGCTTGCGCAGTGACATCAGTGGCGGCGCCCTTCACGTTGATGGTGGTCTGGTCGAGCTGCGCCGACACCTCGAAAGGCATAGGGGCGCGCACCGGCCAGCTCAGCCCGCTGGTTTGCACGCGCAACGCGTCAAGCGCCAACTCGACCGCCGGCTTTACCGCATCGTCGCGCCATTGAACGCGTCCGCCCTCCACATCCAACCTGCCGAGCTGGATTTCCCAAGGCACGGGTGGCGCCGCTGGCGCCTGGGCTCCAGCCGGCACCTGCGGCGCTGTCGACTCGAAGCCATGGGCCAGGCGGGCCAGATTGAGCTGCCCCTGGGCATCGCGCGAGACGTTCAGGTTCGGCGCCTTCATCTCAATGGCCGCCAGATCCACCCTGCGCGCCAGCGGCTCGACCCGGTTGAGCTTCACGCCCAAGCGTTCCCACGACAAAACGCCCGCCGCATGTCCGCCCGCCACACGCTCCACCAGTTTCAGCCCCGTGAGCGCAACATCGCCCGAGAGCCACACCTGCGGCACGTCGCGCTGCACAAAGGCCAGTTTCAGGCTCAGATTCAGGATCCCCGCCTCTGGCTTGAGGGTCCATGCCGCGGGCCAGTAAGGGAAATAGGGCGCCAGATCGAGTGCGGGAATCGACAGGCTGGCATCGGTCTCGCGGTCGGCTGCGAAAGGTGTGGAGACTGCACGCGAATCAAAAGCACTGCCGTTGAGTTCGAAGGCCAGGCGCGGTTCTGTCACCACCTCGCGGCGCGAAGCCAGGTTGCTGAGAAACGGCACACTCAGGGCCAGACTGCGCAACTGGTGGGTCACGCCCACGGTGTCGTCCACCATTGTGAATTCGCCACCGGACAACTCGATGTTGAACAGCGCAAACCGTGCGGGTTCGCTCGCCGGATCTGACGGCGGCACACGCAGACGCTGCACGATGTCGTCCACGTCGTAGCGCCCGTCACCCAGATGGCGCATCGCCAGACGCGGTTGCTCGATCTTCAAAGCATCTATCACGGGCGCCAGCCGCAGGATCGACTGCAACTCGGCGTTCAAATAAAGCCGGGCCACCGACAGTTGCTCCCCATCGCCCTGGGCGGTGGCCATGCGCACTCCCTCGACCGACAGCTCCAGCGACCAGGGCCGAAAATCCACCCGTTGCACCGTCACACTGCGACCCAAGGCTTGGCTGGCTTGCTTTTGCAGCTGCCATTTCAGGAGCGCGGGCACCGCGAGCCATGTGATCAGCCACAGCAACATCACACCCAGAACGGTCCAGGCCAGACGTCGGAGCCACGGGTTGGACGGGAAACTGAAATGACTGTTGCTCATGGGCGCGAGGGTGGGACTACTGGCATCGCGCCAGTGTCTCCGAACTCGGGTCCGGGTGCACCCATCTGCCGATGGAGCCCCAGAAACAAGAAACCCCGACAGACGAGGTCTGCCGGGGTTGACGGCGGGCTTGAATGCTCATGCCGTCTGTTTTGGCGGAGGGAGTTTGATGTCTCTCCAGCCTGGAAGCAACAGATTGCTCCCGTTGGGGGCCGTCATGCGGCTACACCGCTGGGTCGGCTGATGCCAGTCATCACGACTGGCATGCCAAGCGTACTCCCGGGCCTCCTGCGCGGCAAGACAAGTCGGGCGGATCCCCCATGAAGCTTTTCAATCACGGCCCGCAAGCCTATTCGGGAGACCCGAAACACCGTTTTGCGACGTGAAAGGTGGACTTGAACCGATAAACGGTGAAATTCGGTTCGCGCGCCTGTAAGCCCTGCGGGCACTCGGTTTCCCGCTAGCGAACCGCTTGAGCGGTCATTGCAACCGTTTGTTCATAACTAAAAGTAGCTTTGAATCCACATTTAAACATTGACTGAGTATTTATAACCCCCTAACATCCGCCAACTTTGCCCCTCCAAGGGTAATCCCCGAACGCTGCCCTCCCCGGCTAAGTTGATCGCCAGACCCATTTGTCCAGCCTTCGACGGCGACCTCACCCAGCCTGGCCGACTCATGTCGGTGGCGGCCATGACCGGAGCGACACATGACAACCTTCACGAATTCGCCACACAAGAGCACCTCAGGTGTCCTGGCATCCCTCAAAGCCGCGCTGGGTGACACCTACTGCGGCTTTCTCGACATCACGCGCAACAGCGTCGCCCTGCTGGGCACCTTGTTCGCCGTGGGCCTGATCGTGCTGAGCGCGCGAGCCGACCTGCGCCAGAGCGCCGAACAGCAGCTGCTGGGCTGGCTGCTGCAGCGCCAGGAAGCCGCCCTGGAAGAGCCTCTCATCGCCGTGGAGCCCTCCGCCATCGATCGCGTGACCGCGGCGCATCCCGGGGATCTGCCCAAGCAGCAGGCCAATGTGACCTACTGGCTCAGCCGCAAGTACCGTGTCGCGCCCGAGCCGCTGGGCGCTCTGGTGGCCGAGGCGTTCGAAATTGGCGAGAAAGCCAAGTTGGACCCGACGCTGATCCTGGCCGTCATGGCCGTCGAGTCCCGCTTCAATCCGTTCGCCCAAAGCCCCGTGGGTGCTCAGGGACTGATGCAGGTTCTGACCCGGGTCCACACCGACAAGTACGAAGACTTCGGGGGCCAACTCGCTGCTTTCGACCCGGTGTCGAACCTGCGCGTGGGTGTGCGGGTACTGCAGGACTGCATCAAGCGCGCCGGATCGGTTGAAGGCGGCCTGCGCCTGTATGTGGGCGCCGTCACCACCGACGGCGGCTGGTACATCGACAAGGTGATGTCCGAGCACATGCGCATTCAGAGCGTGGCCCTGGGCAAGCCCCTGCAGCGCTACATTCCGCAGGCACGCCCCACCACTGTGGTGGCGCCCGCCACGACTCCCGCTCCAGTCGTCGCACCCGGCACTGAAATCGAGGCAGGCCCGGCGGCTCCCGCCACCACGCCACAAACCACCCCGCTGGCGCAATCCTGAACGTCCAGGTTTTGTGCCGTCGGGCGGCAACCCTCATGCCCCTGGGCTAAACTCGCCGAGTACGCAACTGGCGATAGGCGCGCAACCCCCGGATCCGATCCGGGAGGTCTGCCGCTGACGTGGCCCCCCTGCCCGATCACACCCAACATCGATCTGCGGCCGGGACAACCACTGGGAAGCGTGCCACCCCAGCTGATGCAGCGCGGGTGTTCAGCCGTTCGCCTGGGCAGCCCTTGTCAATGCGCAAGGATTCACCTCTAGAAGGACTGCCATGTTCGACCGCAACATTCTCATCGAGCAAACCGACCCCGAGCTGTTCGCAGCTATTCAAGCCGAAAATACCCGCCAGGAACATCACATCGAGCTGATCGCCAGCGAGAACTATGCCTCGCCTGCGGTGATGGCCGCTCAAGGCACGCAGCTCACCAACAAGTACGCCGAGGGTTACCCCGGCAAGCGTTACTACGGTGGCTGCGAGTTCGTCGACATCGCCGAGCAGTTGGCCATTGATCGCGTAAAGCAGATCTTTGGTGCCGATGCGGCCAACGTCCAACCCCATTGCGGCGCCTCGGCCAACGAAGCCGTCTTCCTCGCCTTCCTCAAACCCGGCGACACCATCATGGGCATGAGCCTGGCCGAAGGTGGTCACCTCACGCACGGCATGGCGCTCAACATGAGCGGCAAGTGGTTCAACGTGGTCTCCTATGGGCTCAACGACAAAGAGGAAATCGACTACGACGCGATGGAGCGCAAGGCGCACGAGACGAAACCCAAGCTCATCATCGCCGGCGCATCTGCCTACAGCCTGCGCATCGATTTCGAGCGCTTCGCCAAGGTCGCCAAAGACGTCGGCGCGATCTTCATGGTCGACATGGCCCACTACGCCGGCCTGATCGCGGCCGGCATCTACCCCAACCCGGTGCCCCATGCCGACGTGGTCACCTCCACCACCCACAAGAGCCTGCGTGGCCCGCGCGGCGGCATCATCCTGATGAAGGCGCAACATGAAAAGGCCATCAACAGCGCCGTCTTCCCCGGCCTGCAAGGCGGCCCGCTGATGCACGTGATCGCGGCCAAGGCAGTGGCCTTCAAGGAAGCATTGGCCCCTGAATTCAAGACGTACCAGCAGCAAGTGCTGACAAATGCACGCATCGTCGCGGAAACACTGACATCGCGCGGATTGCGCATCGTCAGCGGACGAACCGAAAGCCACGTCATGCTGGTCGATCTGCGTGCCAAAGGCATCACCGGCAAGGAAGCTGAAGCCGTGTTGGGCAGTGCGCACATGACGATCAACAAGAACGCCATTCCCAACGATCCCGAGAAACCCATGGTGACCAGCGGCGTGCGCATCGGCACCCCGGCCATGACCACCCGCGGCTTCAAGGACGAGGAAGCGCGCATGACGGCCAATTTGATCGCCGATGTGCTCGACAACCCGCGCGACCCAGCCAACATCGAAGCCGTTCGTGCCAAGGTCAATGCATTGACCGCTCGCTTCCCCGTCTACCGCTGACCCACTGAGCCCGGCCCGATGAAATGCCCCTTCTGCGGTCACCTTGAAACCCAGGTTGTCGAGACCCGGGTGTCGGAAGACGCGGACTTCATCCGGCGCCGGCGCCAGTGCGGCCAATGCGAAAAGCGCTTCACCACCTACGAACGGCCCGAAGTCAGTTTTCCGGCTGTGGTGAAGAAGGACGGTCGACGCGTGGATTACGCACCCGACAAGCTGCGGGCTTCGTTCTCCCTGGCGCTGCGCAAGCGCCCCGTCAGTACGGAGCAGGTTGACGCAGCCATCGAGCGCATCGAAGAGAAGCTGCTCAACCTGGGCAACCGGGAGGTCGCCGCCAACCGCCTTGGTGAGATGGTGATGCGTGAGCTCAAGAAGCTCGACAAAGTGGCCTATGTGCGATTTGCCAGCGTGTACAGGAGCTTCGAGGACATCGACGAGTTCCGGGCACTGGTGGATGAAGTGCGGCGATAGTCGGCAGGCAGTCCGGCCAAGCCACTTACCAGCAGTTTGCCGCGGGCGTGGTGACGCTTTGCTGGTTGATCGTCATCACACCACAAGTGTCGCCGACTTGCGCTCCAGCCGGGGTAGCTGTCAGGGTGAACGTCTGCCCAGCTCCTCCGACGACCGCCGTCAAGTTGTATCGGGGGGCGCCGGTGCGCGGCGTCTGTGCAAAGGGCAACGTGGCAGTGAAATCACCATCTGCCGCGGCATAGCGGTTGGTGGTTGTGAAGCGACGCTCCATCCACTGCGACAACACAAGCATGTCAGCCTGAGCATCTGCGCGACTCGCGCGGCGCACGTACTCCTGGTAGGAGGGATAGGCGACCGCCGCCAGGATGCCGATGATCGCCACGACGATCATCACCTCGATCAGGGTCATGCCTCGGGAATGTCGAATTCTCATGGCTGTGTTTGTTACTTGTTGGGTCGGTCAATCGGGCTGGGCTGGACCGGGTTGACGATCACACGGGTCACCTTGCCATTGGCCATCATCAACATCACCCGCGCGCCGGGTTTCAGTGATGAGCGGCTCATCGCTGCTGCGGCTCCCTCCATGAACTCGACACCCTCCGCCATCTCGTATGCATTCCCCGAGACCGTGATGCTGGCCGAATCTGGACGCCATTGCTGCACAACGCCCGTCACGTCAGAGAGCCTCAAAGGTTCGGCGGCACGGACCGGCTGGCCAAGCAACAGCAGTGGCACCGCGATGGAGGCGAGGAAATGCTTCATGAACGTACTTTCGAAAATGGGGGGCTCAGCGAAGCTGACGCCAGGATTGACGCCCAACAGGCCCGCCGGCGCCAGCGCTGTCACCCAACTTGCCTCCGTCGCCACCGTACAGAAAGTCCACCGCACGGTCGGCCTTGCGGATCACGGTGATCCGCTCTCCAGTGGTGCCGCCGATGCCGCTGACCGGTACGCCACCCACGTCGTCGGAGGCATTGAACACGCCATCGCCATTGAAGTCGAACACGGTATTCGGAGCGCGTGCGCCCGAGAGCAGGTTGAAGTCCATGACGAAACCCGTGCGGCCAGAACCACAAGGATCGTTACTTGGAATCAGAGTGCTAAACCGCACACGGGTTTGCACGGCGCCAGAGGGGAAGATCGGCTCGCTGATGACGCGCTCGCCCAAACCTGGTAGATCGATCAGCCAGCCTTTTTTGCTCGTATCGAGAGCATTGGTGGTGATGAAGCGCAAGCTACCTATCGGGTATGTCACTGCACCAATCGTGACCTCCGCCGTGTTGCTGCTGATGGTCTGCCCCAACAGTTGGCTTCTTGCCGTGCCGACCACTGGCGTGACGGCGTCGAACACGCCATACATGGTCTGCACTTGCGGGGAAACAATGGAGTCATCGCCGACCCGGAAGAAACTGCCGGTGCCGAACAGCACGACAACTTTGGACGGATCGTTCGGATTCAAAGCAACGCTCGGTCTTGCGGTAATGGGCTGCGCCGCGCCAGCAACGTTGGTCGCCGAGAACAGCGTGGCAACCGTGGGTGGGGTGGTCTGAAAGTCGAAGCGCCACATCTTGCCGCGCAAGTCACCGGCGTAAGTCCGCGACAGCTTGAGGTCGGAAGCAGGCCAGTCCGTGGTTTCGACCGCAGCCAAGCCATTGGGAACTGCTGCGGTGCCGTCGGTGCCGGCATCGAGCAGGTACTTCAACCTCCCCGTTTTCAAGTCCACCACGAACAACTTGGCCTTTTGACTAAAGCTGTTGTAACCATTGCCGAAAATCGCCACCCAGCTTCCGTCGCGCATGCGCGCAATCTTTGGCTTGGTCACGCCGTAGCCGATCTCGCGACACGCCGTGCTGCCTGTTGGACTGCCCACCGCAGGATCAGCCACGCAAACGCTGCTGTCGTGACGGAACTCCCACAACACCTTGGTCGCGTCGAAAGACTCCGGATCCGTGACGTCCAAGGCGAACACAGTTCGACCCCCTGCGCCCATGCTGCCCACCAGCACCGATTTCCATGAACTATCCCAATAGGCGTCGGCCACGGAGGGAGAACCGTCCACATATGGTCGCCGCGCGTAGTCCGGACGCATCAATTGGTTGATCTGGGCGTGCGTGCCCGTGGTACCTGGAAGAAGCAATTCACTGGGCACATAGGCAAACAGTTCCTTACCACCATCAGGATCGATGATTTCTTCTTTAACCGGCGTTGTGAGTGGATCGTCCACGTAGGGAGTACCCGCGTGAAATGCGTGCAGCATGCCTCCGTTGGAACCCACGAAGAGAACGTCGGGACGCGCCTTGTAAGTCGACGTGTTACGGAAGGTGACGTACGAAGAACCTTCCGTACTTCCCAGCAATGAATTGCCGAAATCGCGCTTGAACATGAACTGAGGATCTGAGTTCACCAGGTCCCCAATGCGTCGGGCAACTCCATCGACGACACGGCTGCGCAGGCCGGCGTGTTCGGTGCCTCGTAACCAAGCAATGCGGTCCGCTCCGAGGGCTGTGGTCGCGGCGGCGCCGGTTGGATTGACGGTCAGGGCAGCCTGTTGCGTGAGGCTCAACAACGCATAGTCAAGCGTGACCTTGGTGCCATCAACCTTGGACGTGAATATCTTTCTGGCAGAAGGCAGCGTCGAGCTCATGACCTGCTCGGCATCCCACTTCAAAGCGCCAGCGACGCCGTCGGTACCGCTCACCTCGCGCGCCACCAGGGTGCCAGACCAGTCGGTGCTGCGAAAGCTGGCGGTGTACAGGAGGGTGTCCGACTGCAACACCGCTGAGCTGGTGGCGGCGGCGGTGCCGGAAGCGGCGACTCGGGCCACAATATTTTTCAGCACGCCAGACAGCTCTGCGGCAAAAGTTTCGGGGTCTGCTGCAGAGAAGAACCCCCCTCGGCTGTTCACCGCCGCATGCAAAAGGTCGTCCAACTTGGCAGCATTGGAGCTCGTTGGGTTGGGCCAGGTCACTGTCACCGGTGGTGACGCGCCAATGGCACCAAGTGCTGTGCTGGGCGTGACGGACCCGGTGACACCCAGACCCACGCCATAGGTGACCATGTGCTGCCAAAACGCAGGGTTAAAGTCCGATTTCGGTACCCGGTTGGCCAACGTAGGCCGCAAGTCGCGATTCCAGTAGTACATGGCGACGTCGGCCAACGTATTGGAATGCGTGTCTGTAAACGGCGTAGAAGGCGTATAGGTAAAAGACAGAGGTGGTGGACCTGCCTCCGTGATCGTGCTGGCGGCAGTTCCGTCCACGTTCGCGCGAGCGGCAGAAGTGCTGGCCCGAGAGGCGTCGTTGTCGGTCCAGTAACCATCAGTCATCAAGATGGTGAAGCTTTGCCGGCACGTCAAATGAGCCGTGGTGTCGTCGGTTCCGGGCACGGCACCCCATGGGCCTCTATTGCCCGTTCGGCTGAAGTACTGACCCGCGTCGTCCAACGCCTTGCGCAAGGGCGTGTTTGACGGCGACCAAACTCCTTCATACAGTTCGGTGTAGAAGTCATCGCGGTTCGTGCCGCTGAATGGCCTGACACCTCGGATCACGGTAGAAGCGGCCGAGCCATCAATCGTGGTCGAGCCCTTGTTGATGGCGCCAAACCCCACGCGCATGCTGGGTGGCTGGGTGGAAAACGCCCGACCAATGGACGCTTGGGAGGCCAGCATGCGAGAGCGGTAGTAGGTGTACCAGTTTGCAAAGTTCTGAATCTCCTGCGCATACGTACACGTCCCTGCGGTGCAGTCGCTTCGATTGGCGCGTCCCTCGCCCGTGTAGGTGAGCGTGGTCGAAATGATGTTGACGCGGGTGTAGTTGTCGCCATTCCACAAAGCACCACCGGTGTGCCTGAAGTACACCGCCTGGTAGTGAGTCAGCAGATTGCCCCCACTGCCCTCAGTGCAGCTGATTGAACAATATGCGCCCCCCCCCGTATCGCGGTGCACCCAGATGGCGCGCTCGGTCGTGTTCGTCGTCAGATCGCGGGTTCCTAAACCCGTACGTATCGGATGGTGCGGCGCCGCAGTCGGAGTGGCATCTGCATACAACGTACCGTCCGCCTTCACCCAAGGTCGGTAGGTGACCGAGGGATCGTAGTAAGACTTGTTGACGGTCGACGAACGCAGTGCGCGGGCAGTCGCTTTCTCATTGGCATCGGTTGCGTCGTAACGCACGGAAGGAACGTAATTTTCGTAGTCGCCTGCGCCGTACATCCCGGAAACCCGACGGAACATGTAGTAGGGGAGCACATAGTCGTCGGGGGTGATTTCCCAGTGCATCGAACCCGAATCATCGAGGACGAACATCACGTTCGGATCCACTGAAGATGTCAGAAACAGCGGTGTCTGGGCGATATTCACCTGTGCCTTGGCTGCATCGAGGGCTCCGCCCAGCAGAAGCACCGAGAGCAACAGCGCTTTGAGCGCGTATCTCTTGTCGCTGATTTGACGGAACTGATTCACGACATCTCTCCTGTGATGAGCCCACCCCGGTCGCGGGGACGGCCTCGAAAACTGCTGATCAATTGGTGGGCTCGAAGGCCGACTGCACCACCACGACACTGGTCTGCTGGCCACCAAGGCCTCGAGCCGTCACGGGGTAGATGTAGCGAAACTCGGGTGGCAGGGTCAAACCCACTCGCACGTATTGCGGAGGACCCACTTGGTAGACGGGTGGACCCGCCACCCCGTCATCAAAGCCAGCAATGCTACCGGCGCTGCCTGAGCCGTCCCAGGTTGCTGGGTTGGCCAATGCCGGGTTGCTCGTGACAAAAGGTCCCGTTGCCTCGCCGACTCGAAGTGCGGCCTCAGCCGCCTGAAAGGCCACATTTCGCTCGCGCATGTTACCGGCCATGCGCTCTTGCACGATATTCGTACGCATCGCCTGCACGCCGATCAAAGTCAACACGACCAGAATGATCAAGCCGATGACCAACGCCGCGCCTTGCTGACGACGTCGTGTGACGGATGCGGAGGTTCGTGTCATGGCAGTGGCTTGGCTGGGGCTATTGGGTTCGAGTGCTTCAAGGGGCACGGTTTCGCACGGCGATCGTGGCGGAGAACGGCATCGTGATGTTCCCCTCGGTAATGGTCAGATTCACCCTGACGGACACCACGCTGGGCCAGCCCACCGGAACCAGAGCGCCA
The DNA here is from genome assembly GCA_040385485.1 of Pseudomonadota bacterium. Classification (GTDB taxonomy): domain Bacteria; phylum Pseudomonadota; class Gammaproteobacteria; order Burkholderiales; family Burkholderiaceae_C; genus Hydrogenophaga. The sequence continues at coordinate 26,581 of JAZKHJ010000035.1, forward strand.
GGATTGCTGACGTAGGTATCAGCAGAACGGTCCGCGTCGGTATCAACACCATAAAAAATCTTCATGTTGGTGACGCCCCCCGCCACCGCCTGCCCATTGCGAAGCAACTCGTTACCCGCCACGGTGTACGCCACATTCTCCAAGCGCATCACAAAGGACCCCGTGCTGTACTGACGCCCAAGAGGCAAAGTGGCGGTGACCAAGTCAGCGGCTACGCCACTGATCAACAGGGTTTCGGTGTAGGCGCAATCAGTGATCAGCAATTGAGAACCCACCGCGGCTCCACCCAGCGCAGCAAAACTGGCCAGCTGAAGCTGGGTGGTCGCAGGCATGCTGACCAACGATGTCAGGATCGCACTGCCCCTGGTGACCGAGATGGTGTCAGGCACTGCAGCACCTGCAGCAGGTGTGCCCGTGAGCGCTGTGTCATTTGAAAAACCGGCCGAGAGGTGTCGAAGAAAAGTAAGATTTCCGCAACCTGGATATCCGGCCATTCGAATGTCTCGGGTGAGCGTCTCCAGCGCGATCCGGCCTGATTCCTGAACCGCCGAGAGCGACTCCTGGTGGCGGTAGTTCGTCCGACTCCCCGCAAAAACGTATGTGACAGCCAAAATGACCAGCAAGCCCAAGGCCATGCTGATCATCAACTCAATCAGAGACAAGCCCTTTTGGACTACTTTTGAAACATGGGGAATGCGAGCGGACTTCATTGCGGGCTCACTTCCGTTCTCACCACCGCGCATTCGAGGTTGTTTTCATTTTGTAGCCGGGCATTGCTCCAAGTCACCTCAACAACGAACATTGCCCGGTCGGGTACGCCCACATGGTTCACACCACATTGATCTACATAAACAGCTCCCGCGACCAAGCGAGACACGCGCCCGGCGCCCAGTGGAAGCACTGACTCAACACAACTCTTCCACTGATTGACATCCCTAAGCGCCGTCGCCGCCCCGAGTGCCGCTGCGCAGGGCGGCCCAACTCCCGCGTCAAAAACATCCGCAAATCCGGTCAGGTAGCTCTCAGCCAGGTTGGCTCTCATTCTGTCGGCGACGTCATAGGCAAGACTGGTGCCCTGAGAACGAAGATAGGCACTGTGGTTGAACTTGGTCCCGTTGAACTGCAATCCAGCCATGCCCACGATCCCGAACGTGAGAAGTAGGATCGAGACCAGCACCTCAATCAGGCTGACGCCGGATTGCCGAGCCAGCTGGGGTGAAATGGACTTTGAACGTGACAAGATGATTCCTTTGGGCCCGAGCCGAGTCAGGGACAAGCCGCCACTGCGCTACCGACACGTCCGCCGGCGCCCACGGTCACACTACGCTGCAGGGTATCCAGGTTGACTTGGAAGCATCGCCCTGTAGTCGCCGAGCCCAGAGCGTTAAAAACCACTGTTCCGCCCACAGCAATCGTCACGCCTTCTCTGGCCGACGGCCACACCCGAATGGGGCCTGCAGCACTCCGGACCAACCAGCCATTGGCCCACCCCCCCGAGCAGGTGGTTTGGTCGTTCGTCGAACAGACCGTCACATCCTCTCCACGGCGAATGGACTCGCTTCGGGCGAACTGGAGCGCTCCGATAAGATCGTTCGCTACAGTCGCTATCCGGTTGGACTGAATTGTGCTGCGCAGGCTAGGCACCCCGAGACCCAAGAGCACGGCCGCAATCACCATGACAATGAGAAGCTCTATGAGGGTAAACCCGGATTGGTTATTCATGTTCAATCAAAAGCCACCGCCCTTGAGTCCATTTGCATACGTTGGCAAAAACCCAACCCCGTACCCATAGTATCGAGCGATACAAGCACCTTGTTTCCATATGTGACCGGAGGCTGGGAGCCCCAGACAAACGGTTTTCCCTCTTTGCGATACTTGAAAAGCTCAACGAAAGCGGTCTTGAAGTTCCCTTGTCAGCATCGCTCCCTCACTACATAACTATGAGCGCCCCAACCCCCGCAGTTACCTCGACAAACGACGCCTGGGGGGCGCTGATGAGCAATGCTGCACGCTCGATAAGTCTGTCCGAACCCAACCCACGAGTCGCATGCCGCATCGTCACACGCCAAGGCACGAGGTTTGATGGTCATACCCAGCAAGCGGGGGGGCCTCATGCGGAAATAGTGGCGCTTCGAGCGGCACAGAGCGCAGGTGCAGACGTGCGCGGAGCCACTGTTCACGTCTCCCTGGAGCCCTGCTCCCACCACGGTCGCACCCCACCCTGTTGCGACGCCTTGATCGCAGCTCAAGTTGCGAAAGTTGTGATTGCCACCACCGACCCAAACCCATTGGTAGCAGGTCGCGGCGTGGCGAGATTGCGGGCTGCTGGCATTGAAGTGGAACTGCTGCAATCGGACAGTGCGCCAGCCCAGGCTTCACGCGAGCTCAACATCGGCTTTTTCAGCCGTATGGTTCGTGGCACACCGTGGGTTCGCATGAAGGTGGCCGCATCGCTGGATGGCACAAGTGCACTGGACAACGGAGAAAGTCAATGGATCACGGGAGAACAGTCTCGAGCCGACGGACACGCCTGGCGGGCGCGTGCCGGTGCGGTACTGACGGGCATTGGCACGGTGCTGCAGGACGATCCAAGGCTGGACGTCAGACTGGCTGGCACCACCCGCCAACCCCACCTTGTGTTGGTAGACAGCAACCTCAACACGCCTTTGACGGCTCGCCTGTTCGAGCCGGTGGCTGGGGGGCGACAGCGCCAAGTGTGGATCTATCACGCGGCACTTGATCCCAGGAAACAAGAGGCGTTGGGGGAACGCGGCGCCCTCCTCTCTCACCTGCCCGGCGCCAGCAACAAGGTGGATCTGCACGCCGTACTGCGAGACTTGGCAAAACGAGAGGTGAACGAACTGCATGTGGAAGCGGGGAGCAAGCTCAACGGATCGTTCCTGCGTGAGGGCTTGGTCGACGAACTGCTGGTCTACCTCGCGCCCAAACTGCTCGGGGCCGGCGCAGGAGTCTCCAGCTTCGGGCCGCTGCAGCGGCTGCAGGACGGCATCGGATTGCACTTCACATCGGTTGATAGAGTGGGAGACGACCTCCGCATCGTTGCCCGGGTGCAAGGGCGAGACGCATTCCTGCAGGCCGACCAGGTTTGAGCCACCGAAGGGCCTTGCAGCAGATCGTTCAAACCGTTCACGCGCCCTTGTCAACGGCAAAGCTACTGCAAATATAGTATTCAATCCTCCTATCTTCCATTTACCTACTGCCATCGACTCGGCACTTAAGTATTCAAACATGCCTGCTAGAGTGCCGGCATGTTTCGGTTCAATGCCTCCCCTCCTGTCGACCCGCTTCGCTCCAAAGGCTTGACGCTGATTGAGCTGATGGTTGTTGTCGCCATGTTGGGAGTCTTGGCGGCATTGGCAGCGCCCAGTTTTGCCGACATGCTGCGCCGCATGCGCGTGGAATCGATGCGCGAAGAACTGCAGGCGTCCATTGCCAACGCCCGTGTGGAGGCCATCTCGCGCGGACGGCCTGTGGTGCTGTTGCGCACCTCTCCATGCCCCCAAGCCGCAAACGCGCTGGACTGGGATTGTGGTTGGACGGCCTTTATCGATCTCAACGGCAATGACACGATCAATGCAGGCGAGCCGATCCTTCACGTGGTTCAAGGCAAGCCCGGCACGCGAGTCGGCAGAAACCCTGGTGCGGCCATCGCAACGATCGACCGATTCGGTCAGCCGCCAATCGCGAACTTCCAGATTTTCCCCGCCGGCAATGCGTTTGGCCCGGCAGACGGTGTGGGCCTTTGTGTTGCCAGAAGCGGTCGCGTCCGCGTCTGTTGAGATGTTGCATGCCATGAAACGCACCTCCGTTCCGCGCGGCATCGCCATGATCGAGGCGCTCGTGGCCTTGTTGGTACTTTCCCTCGGCGTGCTGGGTTTGGCCAGACTGCAGGTGAGCGCACTCACGGAGTCTCGCAACAGCAACGCGCGAGCAGTCGCCGTGCAGATGGCCAACGATCTGGCCGAGCGCATGCAGAGCAATGCGACCGTCCGCCAAACCAATCCAACACCCAACCCGTACGAAACCCTCTGGGGAGCTCCCGCCGCTGCAGGCGCCGACTGCCTGGCCACGGCCTGCAACGGGAACCAACTCGCCGCCTTTGACCTGCGGGCCTGGAAGCTGAATGTGGCCACGTTGCTGCCCAACGGCGACGCCCAGGTGTTCCGCTCCAACACCGACACCAACCAGTTCGGCGTCTTGGTGCGCTGGACGGAATTGGAGGGCAAGAACAAAGCCTTGGCGAACCCGGCAGAAGTGGCCCTGTTCACACGCGCCGATGCCGTGACCGACGCCGCCGGTGCTGTGGGCACCGGAATGGCTGGCTTCACTTGCCCGGTGAATTTCACATGCCACCTTGTCTACATACGGCCATGAAATCGCAATCACGTGTCGCCCAACGCCCTGTGCGTGAATCCGGCGTAAGTTTGATCGAATTGCTGGTGGGACTGGCGATCGGCGCCATCGTGTCGGTGGCCGCTGTCAGCAACTTTGGCTCCACGCGATCGGCCTCGGCCACGGTGGGTGACAGCACACGGCTTCAACAGGACGCGGCCATGGCATTTCGCACCATCGGCCACCACATTCGGCAAGCGGGAGCCGTGAGATTGATCGACAACGGTGCTGGCCTGGTCACATTCACGGACAAGTTTGAAGGTTACGGGAGCTCGCTGGCGCCACAGGCCCTGCATGGAACTGATGGGGGTGACGACGACCCCGATATCCTCGAAATCGGCCACGACAGCGAAGTTTCACTGAACGCGGTGGACTGCCTGGGACAAAACGTGCTGGCCAATGTGGACATCGAAAACCGATTCGAACTTGTCGACCAAAACCTGCGCTGTCTGGGCTCCGGCAACGCCACCCCCGGACCGTTGATCGCAGGCGTTGAAGACTTTCAAGTGCGCTACGGCAGGCGCATCAACGGCAATCTGCAATACCAGGACGCAAACGCAGCCTGGACCGCGACCGACTGGAATTCGGTGGAAGCGATCATGGTGTGCCTGCGCATGGTCGGTCAGGTCGGCGGCCACACCGGCCAGAACATCGCAGGTTGCCGCAATGGCGAAGTCATCGCCGACGATGGCCGCATCCGCCGTGTGTTCGTGCGGGTGTTCAGCCTCAGGAACATCACACTATGAAACCCTGCTCTCGACAGCACGCTTCATCCCAGCGCGGCATTGCGTTGGTGGTTGTCATGGTGATGCTGTTGCTCACCACCCTCGTGCTGCTGGCCAGCAACCGAGTGGGTTGGCTCAACGAAAAACTGGTGGGTAGTGAAAGCGATCACGAGCGTGCTTTCGCCGCTGCCGAAGCCCTGATTCGCGATGCCGAAATGGACATCAGCGGCCGTCAGTCCAACGGCCAACCTTGCGCGGGGAACGCAACCTTCACCGGGTGCCGCGCAGCGAACGCGGCGTATTTCCCGTTCGGCAAAGGCGACGACGACCTCGACATCATCGAGGCCCGTGTGGCCAATGGGTTTGAAAAAATTTGCAGCCAAGGCATCTGCCTGCCAGCGACTACCGCGGCGCTGGAAGCAGCAGGCGCATGGACAACCAAGTTGGTCAACATGCAGGCGGCGGGTGCGAGCTATGGGCAGTTCACAGGTGCGAATCCGGGAGCAGCCGGCAATCCGCTGCTCACGGCGGGGCAGGCGTGGTACTGGGTTGAAGTTTTTCGCTATCCAGAAATTTTCACCAACGAAGGAATCGCGGCCTCCACCCCGTTGCCCGTGGGTGATCACCCGTTTGTCTACCGCATCACGGCTCATGTGCAGGGCCGAAAACCCGGCACCCAGGTGCGGTTGCGCTCTGTGTTCGTTCCGTACCTCGAAAGAGATTTCGACTGAAAGAGAGAAACCGCCATGCCATCCTTTACGTTCACCCGGCGCGCTGCCGCTCTAACCATCGCCGGATTCAGTCAGACCGTCGTGGCGGCACCTCTGTTGCTCTCGCAGGCGCCACCCACCCTGCCCCGGGATCCGGCGCCCAACATCATCGTCTCGGTGGACAACTCCACCAGCATGGGCTCCACCGGAGTTGCCGAACTGCGCACCGCGCTCAAAACCACCTTCGCCGCGAGCAATCTTCCCGACAACCAGATCCGCCTGGCATGGCAATCCATGCACGGCTGCAACACCATTCCCGGAAGCAGCACCAGCATCACGGGTATCTGCCGGGGATTCAACGGCATGCAAAGACTTGCCGGGCAACACCGCACCAACTTCTTCAACTGGGTAGATTCGATCGCCATCGTGCGAGGCACGCCCTCTCATTTCATGATGGACAACGCAGGCCAGTACCTCAGCGCCACGGGTCTGGGCATCAACAGCCCCTGGGCAGCCAATCCTGGCACTGACGAGCAGCCCGTGTTGTCTTGCCGCAGGTCGTACCACATCCTCATGACCGACGGAGAGTACGGCCACTCCTGGGCATCGGGTGAACGCGACACGTCTGGTCCGTCCGGCGCCCGCATCGTTCGCGGCGGCAACGCAGACGGAACCGATACCGTTTTGCCCGATGGCACCCTCTATTCCGTCGCCGCCTCCAACACGCAAACCAAACTCTACCGCGACACGTGGGGCAATTCCACGTCGAGTACACCGTTGAGCACACTGTCGGATCTCGCCTTTTACTACTGGTCGCGCGACCTGCAGCCCGGCATTCCGAACAATCTCCAACCGGTACCGGCCGAGCAATTTCCCCAGCAAAACTTCGGCACAACCAGTGCACCGGCTATATTGGAGAGCTACTGGAACCCCCGCAACAACCCCGCCACATGGCAACACATGGTGACCTACACCATCGGATTCAAAAGCGCGGCGCAATGGTCGACGAACTCGTCCTATCCCACCTGGATGGGCGACACCTTCTCAGGCCTTGCGCCGCTCATCCGGGGCGACAAGCCCTGGGTCACGCCTTTCTGCAACGCGTCGGTCAGCGGGGCCGGCAACCTTCCGTGCGACGGTGACGCCAACTATGAAATTCGCGCCGACGCGCGCAAGGCCGACCTGTGGCACACGGCACTCAACAGCCGCGGCCGTTTCATTCCGGCGCCCGATGCCCAGTCTCTGGTCACCGCATTCAAAGGCATCCTGGAAGGCCTCTCTTCGGAAAACGGGCAGGCTCGCGTGAGCATCGCCGCCAACTCCACACAACTCCGCACCGATGGTCGCATCTATCTGGCCAGCTACAACATGGAGCGTTTCAGCGGTGACGTGGAGGCATACAAGATCAGTGCGGCCACCCGAACGGTGGATACGCTGCCCGCCTGGACGGCATCTTCCAAACTCGATGCCGCCGGGTTGAACTGGGCCAACCGGCGCATCCTCTCGCATTCGGGCGCAGCAGGCATCAACTTCAGCTGGACATCGCTGAGTTCAGAGCAACAAACAGCATTGCGCGGCTCCGACACAGTCACCGTGGGCGGGCAAAGGGTGGACTACCTCCGCGGAGACCGCTCACGCGAGGCGCCGGCCGGCAGCTTTCGTCAGCGGGCGTCCCGCATGGGCACGGTCGTCAACTCCAATCTCTGGACGGTGGCTGCCCCAAAGCGGCTGAAGTTCGAACATGCCGGTCACGCCAGCTTCCGCTCGACGCACATCAACCGGCCAGAAGCGGTTTACATCGGCACCAACGGGGGCATGCTGCACGCCTTTGACGGTGCCGCAGGTGCGGAACGCTTTGCCTATGTGCCGCGCGCCGCATATGCCGGCCTGCGCGACTACACCTTGCCCCAATACACCCACCGCCACTTCGTCGACGGCCACCCCTTCACCGGTGATGTCGATACCAGTTGGGTCAACAACGCGAGCACGACGCCCACTCCCGTTTGGCGAACCGTTCTCGTCAGCGGTCTGGGAGGTGGCGGGCGGGGCTTTTTCGTGGTGGATGTCACCGACCCCACAAACGTGAGCAACACATCTGTCTGGTTGGACAACACATTTCCGGGCAACTCCACTGGCGCATTCGTCGGCCATCAGGACGTCGGCCACATTTACGGCGCGCCAGTGACCGACACCTTGTCCGGCGGGCGCAGCGAACAAATTGTCAAGCTCAACAACAAGCGCTGGGCCGTGGTGCTGGGCAATGGCGTGAACAGCTTCAATGAGCGGCCGGTGTTGCTGATCCAGTACTTGGATGGCGATCGCAGCCTTCTGCGCATCGTGGCCGACTCCACCGCGAGCGCGTCGAATGGCTTGGCGCCGCCCCGACTGGTCGACCTCAACGCCAACGGCACGATCGACATCGCCTACGCGGGGGATCTGCGGGGACAACTGTGGAAATTCGATCTCTCCAGCAAGAACGACACCGACTGGGGCGTGAGCGCCTGGGACGGTGCCGCGCAGCCCTGCAAGGATTCCACCGCCTGCAAACCGCTCTTCGTGGCCCGAGACGCCGCGTCGACCGTGCAACCGATCACCACGGCACCTTTGATCATGGTCCACCCCATGGGGGGGATTCAGGTCATGTTCGGGACCGGTCAGAACATTCAGTCGAGCGACCCCGCCAACGCCGCCTTGCAGACGATCTACTCCGTTTGGGACAAGAGCACGTTCACGCCCATCATCGATGCTCTCGACACGGAGGCCAAACGGCTCCAGCTGGCCGACGTCCTGCCCATCACGACCGGTCGTGCCGCGCTGGTTCAACAGAGCATCACCACCGCGGTGACCCAAACAGAGACAGACGGCGACGTGGTCGACACGATCTACTCCAACTCCACCGACAACACCATTGCGTATTCGCGCACCGACAACACGGCAAAACGCGGTTGGTTCATGGACTTGCCGCTCAGTGGTGAACGCGTGCTCAATCCACCAAGCCCCCTGCAAGGCCAGCGGGTGATCATCCCCAGCATGGCTCCATCCCCCACGGCAGGTGGCGAAAGTTGCAACCCTCAGGCCGCCGCCGGGCAGGCCAGGGTCACCGTGCTGAATATGATCACTGGCCGCCCCTCTTCTTCGCCTGTGTTCTTCAGCAGCGATGCCAGCATGAATATGAAAAATGCCACGAGTGTGCTGGTGGCGTCGGACGAGCTCGTGGGTATCGATGGCCTTCAGGACGTTGATTTTTTCAACGTTAGCAACCAGGGCTATGAGGGTGGCGGCGAGCTCGGGACGAACGTCGTCAACGGTCCTGGCTCCGTGGAGACATGTGCAGGCAGTGGCTGTATCCCGCACGGAAAACTGCGGCTTGGCAACAGCCGAGGCGCCCGCGCCGACTGGCGGGAGGTGCGCTGATGTCCTGTTTCCGCCGCCTAAACCACGGTTTCACGTTGATCGAACTGATGATCGCGGTGGCCGTGGTGGCGTTGCTCGCGGCGGTGGCTTTGCCCAGTTACTACGAGTTTGTGATGCGAAGCCACCGCGCCAATGCACGCGCGGCGCTTTTGCAGGCTGCCCAGTGGATGGAGCGCACCGCCACGGCCCAGGGCACCTATCCGCTCACAGCCGCCATTCCACCCGGTGTGCTGTTCGTCGAGGGTGGGCGCTACAACATCGTTGCCGTTTCCACCAACGGCATTGGCTACACCTTGACGGCGACGCCCGCCCCGGCTCAGTCAAATGATCGGTGCGCATCCTTCCGGATCGATCAGGCTGGCACAAGAGGACAAGTTCCTACCGTCGAGGTGCCAGTTCCGCTGGGGCCGATGGAGTGCTGGAACCGCTAATCCACGTGCGCGCACCATAGACCGGCCCCTGAACACAGGCGGGCTCGCAAACCCTGCGAAAATAGCCGGATGTTTACCGGCATCATCACCGGCGTGGGGCGCATCGCCGCCCTCCACGACCTGGGCAGCTCTTTGGACCATGGCAAGCGACTCACGATCGAGGCACCCCCCGGGTACCTCGATGACGTCGGCTTGGGCGACAGCATTGCGCTCAATGGCGCTTGCATGACCGTGACCTCGCTGGATCTGCCCCAGCACCACTTCACCATCGACATCTCGGCCGAGTCGCTTGCCCGCACGGCGGGGTTGGCGCAGACCGGCGGCCGCATCAATCTGGAGAAGGCCCTGCGCGCCCACGACAGGCTGGGCGGGCACATCGTCTCCGGCCATGTGGACGGCGTCGGGCATGTGACGCGCTTTGCGCAGGTGGGCGAGAGTTGGGAACTGCGCGTGATCGCGCCGTTGAACCTCGGCAAATACCTGGCCTACAAGGGCTCCATCACCGTCAACGGCGTCAGCCTGACCGTCAATTCGATACAGGACAGTGCCGATGGCTGTGAATTCAGCATCAACCTCATTCCCCACACGGTGCAAAACACCTCGCTGGGCCAGTTGACCGATGGAAGTCCGGTCAATCTGGAAATCGACACCGTCGCACGCTATGTGGAGCGCATGCTCAGCGCCGGTCAAATCAACCTCAAGGAAATCGCATGAACGCGCCTGAAACCCTGGCCCCGGTGGCCATCTCGCCCGTGGAAGACATCGTGGCCGACATGCGTGCCGGACGCATCGTGATTCTGGTGGACGAGGAAGACCGCGAAAACGAAGGCGACCTTGTGCTCGCCGCCGACCATGTGACGCCAGAAGCCATCAACTTCATGGCCCGCTTCGGCCGTGGCCTGATCTGCCTCACGCTCACCAAAGAGCGCTGCGAACGCCTGCAACTGCCCCCCATGGTGCCGCGCAACGGAACCAAGATGGGCACGGCCTTCACCATCTCCATCGAAGCCGCCGAAGGCGTGACCACCGGCATTTCGGCCGCCGACCGTTCGCGCACGGTGCAGGTGGCGGTGGCGCCACACGCCGTTGCCACCGATCTGGTGCAACCCGGCCACATCTTCCCGTTGCAGGCGGTCGAGGGTGGCGTGCTCATGCGCGCAGGTCACACCGAGGCCGGTTGTGACCTGGCCGCCATGGCCGGCTGCAGCCCCAGTGCCGTGATCTGCGAGATCATGAAGGACGACGGCACCATGGCCCGCCTGCCCGACCTCCAGGTGTTCGCTGCCGAGCACGGCCTGAAGATCGGCACCATCGCCGACCTGATCGAACACCGCAGCCGCACCGAATGCCTGGTGAAAAAACTGGGCGCCCGCAGCTTGAACACCGCGTTCGGCGAGTTCCAGGTGCATGCCTTCAGTGACGAGCCCAGCGGTGCGTTGCACCTGGCACTCGTCAAAGGCGAATGGGGCCCGGACCAATCGGTGGCCGTGCGGGTGCACGAGCCGCTGTCGGTGCTCGACGCGCTGGAGGTTGGTCGTTCCATGCATTCCTGGAGCCTGGAAGCCAGCCTGCGCTATATCAGCGAAGCTGGCGCCGGTGTGGCCGTGCTGCTCAACTGCGGCGAAACCGCTTCGCAGTTGCTGGCCCAGTTTGAAGGCACCGCCCGTTCGGCCCAGGCCCCCGAGCGCGGCCGCATGGACCTGCGCACCTACGGCGTGGGCGCGCAGATCCTGCGCGATTGCGGCGTGCACAAGATGCAGCTCATGGGCAACCCGCGCCGCATGCCCAGCATGACCGGCTACGGTCTTGAAATCACGGGTTACCTCAGCCGCAACGGCTGATCCCATTCACAACCTCAACCAGAAACGGAGCCGCACATGTTCGGCGCAGACAAAGGCACGGCCCACTTGCTCGACGGCAAGAAGCTCAGCATCGGGATCGTTCAGGCCCGCTTCAACGAACCCATCACCGACGCGCTCTACCACGCTTGTCTGGCGGAACTGCTGGCACTGGGCGTGCAGGACAAAAACATCGCGCATGTGAAGGTGCCGGGGGCACTCGAGGTGCCCGTGGCATTGCAGGCGATGGCCGAGCGCGACGATTTCGACGCGCTGATCGCCCTGGGCTGCATCATCCGCGGCGAAACCTACCACTTCGAACTGGTGGCCAACGAGTCGGGGGCAGGCGTCACGCGCCTGGCCCTGGACTACCAGATCCCCATCGCCAACGCCATCCTGACCACCGAAACGCTCGAGCAGGCGATTGCCCGCAAGACCGACAAGGGTCGCGATGCGGCCCGCGTGGCGGTGGAAATGGCCCACCTTTTGCAAGAAATAGGCTGAACATGTCCACAGAACTCCCCACCTCCGAGGGCGAAAAAGCCAAGAGCGGTGTCATGGGCCGCAAGGCCGCCGACAAGTCGGCCCGCACTCGCGCCCGCGAATTCGCCCTGCAAGCCATCTACCAGCATCTGGTCGGACGCAATGCCGCCAGCGACATCGACGTCTTCACGCGCGACCTCGCCGGCTTCCACAAATGCGACAGCGTGCACTTCGACGCCTTGCTGCACGGCTGCATCGAACAAGCGGACGCGCTGGATGCGCTGATCACACCTTTGCTGGATCGCCCATTGGTCGAGCTCTCACCGATCGAGCGTGGCGTGCTGTGGATCGGCGCATACGAATTCCAGCACTGCCTCGACGTGCCCTGGCGCGTGGTGCTCAACGAATGCATCGAACTGGCCAAATCGTTTGGCGGCACCGACGGCCACAAGTACGTCAACGGCGTGCTGCACCAGCTGGCCGCACAGCTGCGCCCGGCCGAGGTGGCCGCTGCGCCGTCGAAACCTGGCCCGCGCAAGAACACCGCACCGTGAGGATTGCGCAGCGCGCCCAGCGCGTCGAACCTTTCTACGTGATGGAGCTCGCCAAGGCGGCATCTCGCCTGGCGGCTAACGCACAGCCGGGAGACCGGTCGATGATCTACCTGAACATCGGCGAGCCCGATTTCACCGCGCCACCACTGGTCACCGCAGCCGCCGAGCGTGCGATCCGCGATGGACGGAGCCAGTACACCGAGGCCCTCGGTCTGCCCGCCTTGCGCGAGGCCATCAGCGGCTGGTACGCCTCGCGGTTCGGCCTTGCGGTCGACTCAAACCGCATCGTGATCACTGCGGGGGCTTCCGCCGCCCTGCAACTGGCGTGTCTGGCGCTCATCGAGGCCGGTGACGAAGTGCTGATGCCCGACCCCAGCTACCCCTGCAACCGGCAGTTCGTGCAGGCGGCCGAGGGCCGCGCAGTGATGATCCCGAGCGGCCCCGACCAGCGCTTTCAACTCAGTGCGGCACAGGTGGAGGCGCACTGGAATCCGGCCACTCGCGGCGTGCTGCTGGCCTCACCGTCAAACCCCACCGGCACATCGATCGCCCGCGACGAGCTGGAGCGCATCGCCCGCTTCGTGCGAGCTCAGGGCGGCGTGACGATGGTCGACGAGATCTACCTCGGCCTGAGCTTTGATGACGCGTTCGGCCACAGCGCGCTCGGCCTTCCAGATGGTCTGGGCGATGAAGTCATCAGCATCAACAGCTTCTCCAAGTACTTCAACATGACCGGCTGGCGCCTGGGCTGGCTGGTGCTGCCGCCCGCTCTGGTGCCTGTGGTGGAGCGCCTCGCACAGAACCTGTTCATTTGCGCGAGCACCATCGCGCAGCATGCGGCGCTGGCCTGTTTCGAGCCAGACAGCCTGGCCGAGTACGAGCGCCGACGCAGCGAGTTCAAGGCTCGGCGCGACTACTTCATCCCAGAGCTCAACCACTTGGGCCTGCATGTTCCGGTCATGCCCGACGGCGCCTTCTACGCTTGGGCCGATGTGAGCCGTCTGTGCAGAAGGTGGGGCATCCCCCCGCAAGGCACGCAGCCAGACCAAGGTGGTAGCTGGGCGCTTGCCTTCGAGCTCATGAAACGCTGCCAACTGGCCACCACGCCCGGGCGCGATTTCGGCAGCGCGGACCCGGGCCGCTACCTGCGCTTCTCCACCGCCAATTCGATGGCCCAGCTTGAAGAAGCCGTGTCTCGCCTGGAGCAAGCGCTGTGAGCCTGCCCGTGCTGAACTCAAATCCATTCACGTGGTCGGTCCGCGTGTATTGGGAGGACACCGACGCGGGCGGCATCGTGTTCTACGCCAACTACCTCAAGTTCTTCGAACGCGCCCGCACCGAATGGCTGCGCACGTTGGGCATCGAGCAGCAGCGCCTGCGCGAACAGGTCGGTGGCTTGTTCGTCGTCACCCACACCCAGTTGCAATACCACCGCCCGGCCCGGCTCGATGATTTGCTTCTCGTTACAGCACGAGTGATGGATGCAGGCCGCGCGTCCATGACAATCGAGCAGAGTGCGCTCCTGAAACCGCAGCAAAGCGATGCACAAGGCACTTCACAAGCTGAATTGCTGTGCAGTGGCACCATCCGCATCGGTTGGGTAGACGACCGCAACCTGCGCCCGCAACGCATACCACCCGCGGTGATCGCCGCACTCAAGCTCCCACCTTGAACATCCTGTCCGGCCCACGAAACTTCTTCACGATCAGCCTTCTCTGAACACGCATGAACCAAGATCTCTCCATCGTTCAATTGATGCTCAACGCCAGTTGGGTGGTGCAAGCCGTTGTGGTGCTTCTCATGGTCGTCTCCGTGATGAGCTGGGCCGCCATCTTCCGCAAGGTGTTCTCGCTCAAACGCGTGCGCGCGCACAACGACAACTTTGAGCGCGAGTTCTGGTCGGGCACCAATCTCAACGACCTGTATGCCGCAGCGGCCCAGAGTGCCAAGCACGGCGGTCCGATGGAACGCATCTTCGCCAGCGGCATGCGCGAATACCAGAAGCTGCGCGAACGCCGCATCACCGACAACGGCGCCCTGCTCGACGGCGCGCGCCGCGCCATGCGCGCAAGCTTCCAGCGCGAGCTCGACGTGCTGGAAACCAACCTTTCGTTTCTGGCTTCGGTCGGCTCGGTCTCGCCGTATGTGGGCCTGTTCGGCACGGTGTGGGGCATCATGCATGCGTTCACCGGCCTGGCCGCACTGGCGCAAGTGACACTGGCCACCGTGGCACCCGGTATCGCCGAAGCCCTGGTGGCAACGGCCATCGGCCTGTTTGCCGCCATCCCTGCCGTGGTCTTCTACAACCGCTTCGCGCATGACATCGACCGCGTGGCGAACGCCATGGAGACCTTCATGGAAGAGTTCTCCAACATCCTGCAGCGCAACCTCGGCGCGCAGACTCAAACGCCGTCAGGTCACTGAACATGCCCGCTGTCTCATCACGCGGCAGAGGCCGCCGCACCATCAACGAGATCAACATGGTCCCGTTCATCGACGTGATGCTGGTGCTGTTGATCATCTTCATGGTCACCGCACCACTGATCACGCCGAGCCAGATCGCGCTGCCCAGCGTGGGTCAGGCCGGGCGCCAGCCCGACCGCTTCGTGGCGGTGATGATCGACAAGGACGAGCAGATCAAGGTGCGCGAAGGATCGGCCAGCACCGAGCCACAGGCTGTGAACATGGCTCAGCTGGTGGGGCGTGTGCAGCAATTGCAGTCCAGCAAGGGAGCGGCCCCGGAAGGCGGCGTGCCCGTTGTCATCAGCGCCGACAAGAACGTGAAGTACGAAGCCGTTGTTCGCGTGATGGACACCTTGCAGCGCGCCGGGATTGCCCGCGTGGGGCTGTCTGTGCAAACCTCACGCTGAGCCACCCCGAACACCATGCAGTCCACCGCCGACCACCTCGACCTCGCCCCGCCGACCACCGGTCGCTGGCTCGGCCCGATGGGCCTGGCGCTGATCGCGCACGGCCTGCTCGTGATCGCGCTCACCTGGGGCGTGTCGTGGCAGAACGATGCCGAGCCGGTGACGTTCGAGGCAGAACTCTGGTCACGTCTGCCGCAGCAGGCCGCCCCTCGTGCGGTGGAACCTCCGCCGCCACCACCGGCACCGCCCCCCCCACCTGCGCCGCCCAAGCCCACCCCGGCGCCAGCGCCCGCCCCACCGCCGCCCTCACCGAACCAGGCCGAGATCGCCACCGCGCAAGCGAAGAAGAAGGCTGAGGCCGAAAAGAAGGCGCGCGAGGAAGAAACCAAAAAGCTTGCGGCTGCGAAGGCCGCCGAGAAGGTTGCAGCAGAGAAAAAGGCCGCAGCGGAAAAAGCAGCCGACGAGAAAGAACGCCTGCAGAAACTCGCCGAGCAGAAACGCGAGCAGGACCGCAAGGCCGCGGCCGCCGATGAAAAACGCCGCGATCAACTGCGCGACGAACAGATCACCCGCATGATGGGCCAGGCCGGTGCCAGCGGTGGCCCGCAGAGCACCGGCACGGCCCAGCAGTCCAGCGGCCCCACGCCGGGCTACGGCGCCAAGGTGGCCGCACGTATCAGACCCAACGTGCTGTTCACCGATGTGGCCCCGGGTAACCCCCGCGCTGAGGTTGAGGTGCGCACCGCACCCGACGGCACCATCACCTCACGCAAGCTCAGCAAGAGCAGCGGCAACGCCGCCTGGGACGAAGCCGTTCTGCGTGCCATCGACCGCACTGGCAGCCTGCCCAAGGACACAGATGGGCGCGTGCCGCCGTCACTCGTGATTGGTTTGCGGCCGTTGGACTGAAGCACGATCAGCGGGCAAAGGCGCAATGGCGTAGCCAGGTTGCGAACTCGCTCTCAGATACCTCTCCTGCCGCCAAACCCAAAACGGTCAAGGTGGCATCCGCCTGAGAGGTTTGAAGGCGGTAGCCATTGAGATAGAGAAACATACCCACCGCAAGGAACGCAGCGCGCTTGTTGCCATCCACAAAGGGATGGTTTTTGGCCAGGCCACTGGCGTAGCTGGCCGCCAGATCAGCGAAGTCCGGCTCGCCGTATGCCAACAGGTTCAGAGGCTTGTTCAGCGCAGAGTCCAGCAAGCCCTCATCGCGCAACCCAGTGCGCCCCCCGTGTTCGGCCAGGCTTTCGTCGTGCAGCAGGATGAGCGCGCCCTTGTCGATCCACCGCCAAGTCATTTGGCGAGCTGGTGAAACGTATCGCGAAAGTCGCGCATGAAGGCACGGCCAGCTTCAATCTGCTCCTCCAGAGACGGGTCGTAAGGCGTCAGAACCAGGCCTTCGGGCGTTTCAGTGAGAAAGACTGTCTGCCCTTTCTCCAGTCGCAACTTTGCCAAGGCCTCCTTGGGGAGGATGACACCCACCGAATTGCCGATCTGGGTGAGTTTGAGGGTGTGCATGTCGGGCTCCGAAAACGTTATAACGGACGTAATACTAAGCCAGACCCCTCCGAAACCGCAAGCCCCTCAGTCGAAGACGATTTCTGCCCGCTGCTCATGCGCCTGCGCCATCCAGCTGGCCAGCGCCGCATCGGTCGGGAAAAACAGCGCGCGGTCATCCAGTTGCAGTTCGCACTGCGCGCCATCGCGCAGCAATTGCAGCCGCACCGGAAGACCCCGCACCAGCTCACCCTGCTCCGTCACTTCCCGCTTGGGCGGGAATTCGCGCACCAGCTGAGCCACGGCGGGCGCATGGCCGTTCACCGCAACACGCAGGTATTTGCCGAAGCGGCAGCGCGCGGCTGCCAGGTCCCACACCTGCTGGATCTTCAGGCGCACACCGCCCGAGAACCGGTCGGGCTGTGCCACGGCCTGCACGATGATCAGTTCGTCATCTTTCAGCAAGTTGCGGTGTGCGTTGATCAGGTTCTCGTCGGCGCTGGTCTCGAACACACCGGTCTTGTCGTCGAGCTTGAACAGCGCGAGCTTGCCGCGCTGGCCGTTGATGACGCGGAAGTCGGTCACGATGCCGGCCAGGATCACCGGGTCGCGGCTCTCCACCACATCGCCCAGCGGCGTGCGCGCAAAGCGGCGCACCTCGCGCTCCACCTCGTCAAACAGATGGCCCGAGAAATAGAAGCCGATCGCGGTCTTCTCCATCGTCAGGCGCTCTTTCACGCCCCAGGGCGTGGTGGCCACCAGGTCGGGGTCTTGCGTGCTGGAGCCGTGGTCGCTGTCGCCAAAGATGTCGGCTTGCGCGGCGTTCGCAGCAGACGCGGCGGCAAAGGTGAACGCACGGTCCACCGAGGCGAGCAGTTCGGCGCGGTTGAGGTGCAGTGAGTCGAAGCCCCCTGCCTTGATCAGCGCTTCCACCGTGCGCTTGTTCAAACGCGTGCGGTCCACGCGCACGCAGAAGTCGAACAAGCTCCTGAACGGCCCTGCCTCATGGCCACGGGGCCCTTCACCACGGCCTTCGCGCGCGGCCACGATGGCCTCGATCGCTTGCTGGCCCGTGCCCTTGATGGCGCCCAGACCGTAGCGAATCGACTTGTTGGAGATGGGTTCGAAGCGGTGGAAACCGCGGTTCACGTCGGGCGCTTCGAACGCCATGCCCATCTTGAGCGCGTCCTCGTGCAGCACCTTGAGCTTGTCGGTGTCGTCCATCTCCACCGTCATGTTGGCGCAGAAGAACTCGGCCGTGTAGTGCACCTTGAGCCAGCCGGTGTGGTAGGCCAGCAGAGAGTAGGCGGCGGCGTGCGACTTGTTGAAACCGTAGCCCGCGAACTTCTCCATCAGGTCGAAGATCTCGTCGGCCTTCTCCTGCGAGATGTTGTTCTTCGCCGCACCGGCGCGGAAGATCTCGCGGTGCTCGGCCATCTCCTCGGCCTTCTTCTTGCCCATCGCACGGCGCAACATGTCGGCGCCGCCGAGCGAATAGCCGCCCAGGATCTGCGCGGTCTGCATCACCTGCTCCTGGTAGACCATGATGCCGTAGGTCTCGGACAGCATCTCGGCCACCAGGGGGTGCGGGTACTCGATGACTTCCTTGCCGTGCTTGCGGTTCACGAAGCTGGGGATCAGGTCCATCGGGCCCGGCCGGTACAGCGCGTTGAGCGCAATCAGATCTTCAAGGCGCGAGGGTTTGGCGTCTTTCAGCATGCCCTGCATCCCGCGGCTTTCAAACTGGAACACGGCCTCGGTCTGCCCGCGCGAGAACAGCGCATAGACCTTGGCATCGGTCAGCGGCACGTCTTCAAAGCGGAAGTTCTCCTGCCCCGGGTGGCGCTTGATGATGAGCTCGCGCGCGATCTCCAGAATGGTCAGCGTGGCCAGCCCCAGAAAGTCGAACTTCACCAGGCCGATGGCCTCCACGTCGTCCTTGTCGTACTGGCTCACCGCCGAGTCGCTGCCGGGCTGTGCGTACAGCGGGCAGAAGTCGGTGAGCTTGCCCGGCGCGATCAGCACACCGCCAGCGTGCATGCCGATGTTGCGTGTCATGCCTTCGAGCTTCTGCGCGAGCTCGATCAGGGTCTTGACGTCGTCCTCCTTCTGGATGCGCTCGGCCAGCACTGGCTCCATCTCGATGGCGTAGTTGTTCTTGTCGCCCTCCTTCTTCGGGTTGGGCGGGTACTGCAGCGTGACCGACATGCCCGGCTTGTTCGGGATCAGCTTGGAAATCCCGTCGCAAAAACCATAGGAGAAATCGAGCACACGGCCCACGTCGCGGATCGCCGCGCGCGCGGCCAGCGTGCCGAAGGTGGCGATCTGGCTCACCGCGTCCTTGCCGTATTTGTCCTTGACGTAGTCGATCACGCGGTCGCGGTTGGTCTGGCAGAAATCGATGTCGAAGTCGGGCATGGACACCCGCTCCGGGTTCAGGAAACGTTCGAACAGCAGCTTGTATTGCAGCGGGTCGAGGTCGGTGATCTTCAGCGCATAGGCCACCAGCGAGCCAGCACCCGAGCCGCGGCCCGGGCCGACCGGGCAACCGTTCTTCTTGGCCCAGTTGATGAAGTCGCCCACGATCAAAAAGTAGCCCGGGAACCCCATGTTCAGGATGGTGTTGATCTCGAACTCGAGGCGCTCCACGTAGCGCGGGCGCTCGGCCTCGCGCTTGGCCGGGTCGGGGTACAGGTGCACCAGGCGCTCCTCAAGCCCTTCAAACGACGACTGGCGGAAGAAGTCCGCCATCGGCATCGGCACGCCATCGATCAACGGCGTGGGGAAATTGGGCAGTTGCGGCTTGCCCAGCACCAGCGTGAGGTTGCAGCGCTTCGCGATCTCCAGCGTGTTGGCCAGCGCCGAGGGCACGTCGGCAAACAGCGCCTGCATCTGCGCCGCGCTCTTGAAGTACTGCTCGCGCGTGAAGCGGCGCACGCGCCGGTTGTTGCCGAGGATCTCGCCTTCGGCAATGCACACGCGCGCCTCGTGCGCCTCGTAGTCGTCGGGCTCGAGGAACTGCACCGGGTGCGTGGCCACCACCGGCAGGTGCAGGCGTGCGGCCAGCTGCACCGCCTGGGACACATGGCGCTCGTCGTCGGCGCGACCCGCGCGCTGCAGCTCCAGGTAGAAGCGGTGCGTGAACATCGTGGAGAGTTGCAGTGCCATGTCGGTGGCGCGCTGGGTATCACCCTGCATCAGCGCCTGACCCACCGGGCCGGACTGCGCGCCCGACAGCATGATCAAGCCCGCATTGCATTCCTGCAGCCAGTCGCGGTGCACCAGCGCCTGGCCCCGGCCCTCGTTGCGCGTCCAGGCGCGGGCCAGCAGCTCGCTCAGATTCAGATAGCCCTGGTGGTCCTGCACCAGCAGCAGCACGCGGGGTGCTGCAGGCTGGTGGCTGCCGGGCATGGCGCCGGGCGTCTCTTCAGAGAAGCCTTGCAGCATCACCTCGGCACCGATGATGGGCTTGACGCCCACGCCGCGCGCAGCCTTGTAGAACTTGACCGCTCCGAACAGGTTGCTCAGGTCGGTGATGGCCAGCGCGGGTTGGCTGTCGGCGGCCGCGGCGGCCACGACTTCATCAATGCGGTTGGTGCCGTCGACGACGGAGAATTCGGTGTGCAGGCGCAGGTGTAGGAACATGCGTCCATTTTAGGAGGCGCACCGACTCCCTTCGCTCAGTTCGACGGTGGTATCTCGTCTTTGAGGATGCTCAGCACCTCGGAGCGGAACTCGCGGCTGTAGAGAATGGCCACCACCAGCAGCGTGGCCACCACCATGGCCACCGGCGAGACGAACCAGGCCAGCGCAGCAAACGAAAAGTAGTAAGCCCGCAGTCCATCATTGAAGGTCTCGGCCGCCGCACCCACCATGGCCGCAGCGCGCTCGGCATACGCGCGCCGGTCGTATTTGCCTGCTGCGAAATCCTCAGCCGGCGGCATGGCGCCGATCACCAATGCCACGAAGGTGTATTGCCGCATGCACCAGGAGAATCGAAAGAAGGCGTACACGAAGATGGACACCATGACCAGAATCTTGAACTCGAAGACGATCAAGGTGGTGGTCTGCGCGAAGGGTATCTCACTCATCAGCTCGGTGGCCTTGTCGGTCGTGCCGAGCAGGGCGAACAGGCCGCCGATGACCAGGATGGAGGTGGACGAGAAAAAGGCCGGCGTGTTGGACAGCGTCTGGGTGATGACGCCGTCGAGCATGCGCGGGTCGCGCGCGGTGGTCTGCGTCATCCAGTAGCCGCGGTAACGGTTGGTGGTCTCGATGAGCGAGCCCATCCGACGACCCCAGACCCGGGCAAACCAGGCGTAGCCGGTCCACAACGCAAAAAAGCAGACCAGCGCGAGCCAGTCTGCCCAGGGAATGAGGCTGAGGATCTTCATGTGCCGATGTTACCTTTGCGTCTGGCGTCATGATCAGGTCACAGCTGGTGGCAACAATATGGCTGGCGCTTTCGCCACGCCCTTCCATCACCATGAAACACCCTTTGTCCCGGCGTCATCTAATTGCCGGCGCTGGCTCTGCGCTGGCTTCCTTGTCCTTCCCCACGGTCTGGGCTCAGGCGTGGCCACAGCGCCCGATCCGCATCGTCGTGCCCTTCGCGCCCGGGGCGGGCACGGACGCCGTGGGCCGCCTGGTGGCCGAAAGGCTCGCAGAGTTGCTGCCCGCCACCGTGGTGGTGGAAAACCGCGTGGGTGCCTCGGGCGCCATAGGCGCGCAGGCGGTGGCACACAGCGCGCCCGATGGGCACACCCTGCTGCTGGTTGCCGCGCCCTTCACCACCGTCCCCGCCGCGCTGCCGGGTGCAGGCTACGAGCCTTTGGCGCAGTTCACGCCGGTGGGCATGATCGCCACCGGTCCATTGGTGTGGGCCGCCAACAAGGACCTGCCTGCCCGCACACTGGCCGAGGTGGTGCAGCTGGCTCACGCCAGGCCTGGCTTCTACAACTACGGCTCGGCCGGTGCCGGTGGCATCAACCACCTGGTGCTGGAGCTGCTCAAGGTGCGCACAGGCGCGTTCATTACGCACATCCCTTACCGCGGCATCGCTCCCGCCGTGCTGGACATGATGAGTGGGCAGATTCACCTGGTCACGGGCACGGTACCGGCGCTGGCACCCTTCGTCCGCGACGGGCGCATCAAGGCGCTGGCGGTCACGTCAGATCGGCGCACGCCGGCCTTGCCGGAGGTGCCCAGCATGGTGGAGGCGGGACAGGCCGGATTCAACGTTCTCAACTATTTCGGATTGGTGGCCCCGCACGGCACGCCGCCTGAGGTGGTGGGCCGACTGAACGCTGCCATCGCGCGTCTGGTCACTCTGCCAGAGGTGAGGGCGAGGTTTGCGCTGGATGCGCTGGAACCCGCTGCCGGCACGCCAGCCGACCTGGGGCGTTTTCTGGCGGCTGACCTCCAGTCATGGCTGCAGGTGGTGGCTCGCCAGAAATTGCAGGTTGCCGCGAGTTGAAACTCGCCGCGACCTGCTCGGTGGGTTCGATCAGCCCTTGAACTTCGCCGCCACGGACGCCACGCGCTCGCCGAACAGGCGCGCGGTTTCCAGATCGCCCGGCAACATCTCGTTGGCACCGGCGTCCGACGGGCTCTGCGCGATGGCACCGCTGTAGCTCACCAGGTAGTTGACGTCATTGCGCTGGGCACCCTTGGTGTTGCTCGGCATCAGCCCTTGGCTGACCCAGATCATGCCGTGCTGCATGGCCAGGGTGAACAGGGTGTTGAGTGTGGCCAGTTTGTCGCCGTTCATGCCCGCGCTGTTGGTGAAGCCGGCTGCGATCTTGTCCTTCCATTGCTGGGAAAACCAGGGTTTGCTGGATGCATCGGCGAACTTCTTGAACTGCCAGCTCACGCTGCCCATGTAGGTGGGCGAGCCCATGATGATGGCGTCGGCCGCAGCCAGCGCTTCCCAGCCGCCGTCGGGCAGGTTGCCGTCGGCGTCGATCGCGATGAGCTCGGCGTTGGCGCCCTGAGCCACCGCTTGGGCCATGCGCTGGGTGTGACCGTAGCCCGAGTGATAAACCACAACAACTTTGGACATGACTTGTCTTTCTGAAAAAAACGCGGCGCCTGGGCGCCGCGGTGGACAGAGGAAGTGAAAGAGGAACCGGAGCTCAGGCCTTGCGGCGAGCATCCACGCTGAAGGCGCCGGCACCGAAGGCCGCGAAGGCCAACAGGCCACCCGTGATGGCGATGTTCTTGAAGAACATCAGTTGCTGCACCATCTGCTGCTCGGCGGGCACCGCCCAGTAGGCGTGGAAGAAGAAGCTGGCCACCAGCGTGAACACCGCGAGCGCGAGTGCAGCGTAACGGGTGCGCAAGCCAATCAGCAGCGCAAGGCCACCGAAGAGTTCGATCACGAGCGCGATCGCCACACCCACGGTGGGCAAAGGCAATCCCATGGCCGTGGCGTAGCCCACGGTGCCGCTGAAACCGGCGATCTTGCCGAAGCCGGCCGGCACGAACATCACGGCCAACAGGATGCGGCCGATCAGAGCCAGGGGATTTTGCAGAGCGTTCATGGTGGTTCCTTGAAAAAAGAGAGGTTGGGTTGGGGGTTGAGGAAAAGGGTCAGGCAGCGAGATCGAACACCAGCACTTCGGCGTCCTTGCCTTGGGTCAGCGTGAGCTGGCTTTCACCAGCCAGCACGGCGGCGTCACCGCCCTGGAGCGTTTCGCCGTTCACATCCAGCGAGCCACGCACCAGGTGCACGTAGGTCTTGCGCGCCGGGTTCAGGGCCAGCTCGGCGGTTTCGGTGCCGTCCAGCAGGCCAGCGTACATGGATGCATCGGCGTTGATGTGCACCGAGCCCTCGGCGCCGCCGTTGGAGGCCACCAGGCGCAACCGGCCGCGCTTCTGGTCGTCGGCAAAACTCTTCTGCTCGTAGCCCGGCTCGATGCCCTTCACATTGGGTTCGATCCAGATCTGCAGGAAGTGCGTGGTGCTGTTGGGCGCGTGATTGAACTCGCTGTGGCGCACGCCGCTGCCCGCGCTCATGCGCTGCACGTCGCCGGGCGGAATGCCCTTGACGTTGCCCATGCTGTCCTTGTGAGCCAGGTTGCCCTGCAGCACGTAGCTGATGATTTCCATGTCGCGGTGGCCGTGGGTGCCGAAGCCGGTGCCCGGGGCGATGCGGTCTTCGTTGATCACACGCAGGTTGCCCCAGCCCATCCAGGCCGGATCGAAGTAGTCGGCGAACGAGAACGAGTGAAAGCTCTTGAGCCAGCCGTGGTCGGCAAAGCCGCGGGCATCGGAGCGTCGAATCTGGAGCATGGTGAGTTCCTTTCCGTCTGGGAGTGGCGCCATTGAAACCGGGTGGAATTCGCTGGCATGGGATGAATTGTGGGATCGCACATGCTCATTGAGACTGCACGGATTTGATGGCATCATTCAAATAGTTTGAACAGTCAGCCCCCACAGCCATGGCCACTTCCACACCCCGCGCCGCCTTGTCGCCCGAAAACCTGGGCCTGCTGGAGGCGGTGGCGCGCCTGGGCAGCATGGCCGCCGCTGCCCGCGAAGTGGGCATGGTGCCCAGCGCCCTGACCTACCGCATCCGCCAGGTCGAGGACGCGCTCGACGTGCTGCTGTTCGACCGCAGCGCGCGCCGCGCGGTGCTCACGCCCGCAGGCGCCGAACTGCTGCGCTCCGGCCAGCACTTGCTCAACGAACTCGATGCGGTGGCGCAGCGCGTCAAGCGCGTGGCCACCGGCTGGGAGCCGCAGTTCACCATCGCGGCCGACGCGATCATCGCGCGCGCCACGCTGTTCGAGCTCTGCGAGGCCTTTTACGCCGAGGGCGCGCCCACGCAACTGAAGCTGCGGGCCGAAACGCTGTCGGGCACGGTGGAAGCCTTGCAGATGGGCCAGGCCGACCTGGCCCTCGGCGTGCCCACCGACCTCTCGCTGCCCGAGATCCAGTCAGCGCCGCTGGGCCCCATCACTTTTGTGTTTGCGGTGGCACCCCATCACGCATTGGCGGGGGCGAGCCACAGCCTTTGCGACGAAGAACTGCGCGAACACCGCGCCGTGGCCGTGGCCGACAGCGCGCAGCGCGGGCGCGGCGTCACGCACAACCTGCTGCCCGGGCAGGACGTGCTGACCGTGCCCACCATGCAGCACAAACTGGATGCCCAGTTGCGGGGTCTGGGCTGCGGTTTCCTGCCGCTGCCGCTGGCACAGCCCTTCATTGCCGCCGGGCGGCTGGTGGTGAAAAACGTGCAGCGACCCGACCGCAGCCTGCGCGTGGCCTATGCCTGGCGCCTGCCACGCACCGCCAGCGACATGGGTCGCGCACTGCGCTGGTGGCTTGATCATCTGCAAAGCCCGCAAACACGCGCAGCACTGCTCAACAACCACCACCAGACATGACCTCGACGCCCGTGCGCATTCGGCAGGCGGGCTGCTACAGTCAACAGCACTCCACCCAGCCCGACCAAGCGTCATCAGAAAGCGCCCAGAGACATGACCACATCCCCCAAGACCCGCGCCTCCAAAGGTTCTGCCCCCAAAGCCAAGGCCAAGACCACCAGGTCGGTGGGTCTGCACGTCGCCGTGGTGGGCGCCGGCATGGCGGGCGTGGTGTGCGCGCGCACGCTGGTGCAGGCCGGTCACAGGGTCTCGCTGTTCGAGAAAAGCCGCGGCCTGGGTGGCCGCATGTCGACCCGGCGCACCGAGTTCGGCGGTTTTGACCACGGCTCGCAGTACTTCACCGTGCGCGACGCGCGCTTCGAGACCGCGCTGCGCAGCAACGCCACTTCGGTGGTGCGCCCCTGGAGCGCCAGCACCGTGCGCGTGCTCGACGAATTCGGCCATGTGCTGGCCAGCGCGCCGCCCCCCACCGAGCCGCATTTCGTGGCCTCACCCGGCATGAACGCCCTGGTGAGCCTGTGGGCCCAGCCCCTGGCCGCCACCACGCTGCTCGACACCTGTGTGACCCAGATCGAACGCGACGCGCTTCACCCCGAACAGTGGCAACTGCGCACCGAAGACAGCGCCGGTGGTCAACAGGTGGTGGGTGGTTTCGACCGCGTGGTGCTGGCCATGCCGCACCCGCAGGTGCACGACCTGCTGCGCGCCTCGGGCCTGGCGCCCGAACTGCGCCAGGCACTGGCTCCCGTGCACGTGGCCCCCTGCTGGACGCTGATGGTGGCTTACCCCCAGGCCATGCAGCCCGGCCTGCCCCACCTGGGCCCGCAGTGGAACGCCGCGCGCAGCACGCACCACCGCATCAGCTGGCTGGCGCGCGAATCGAGCAAACCCGGGCGCGAACCCATTGAGCGCTGGACCATCCAGGCCAGCCCCGCCTGGTCCACCAAACACCTTGAAGACGACGCGGAACGCGTGAAGGCCAAGCTGCTGAAGGGCTTCGCTGAAATCACCGGCATCCGCGCCACGCCCACCTTTGCCGTGGCACACCGCTGGCGCTTTGCCCAGACGCAGACCCCACTGGGCAAGAGCCACCTGTTCGACAAGGCACTGGGCATCGGCGCCTGTGGCGACTGGTGCCTGGGCCATCGCGTCGAGGACGCGTTTGTCTCCGGGCTGGAAATGGCGCTCACGATCGCCTGAAACCATTCTTTCGCCAGGCCGGCATCCGCTCCATCCTGAGTCTGTCGAAGGATCGAAGCCCTGCCCCAAATGGCTGCGTACAGAGGTCGTTTCGCCCCCTCCCCCACCGGCCCGCTGCACGCGGGCTCGCTCGTTGCAGCGCTGGCCAGCTGGCTCGACGCCCGCGCCCACAGCGGCGCCTGGCTGGTGCGCATCGAAGATGTGGACGCGCCGCGCTGCCTGCCCGGCATGGACCAGACCATCCTGCAGCAGCTCAGCCGATGTGGGCTGGTGAGCGATGAGCCCGTGGTCTGGCAATCGCAGCGCGGCGATGTGTACCAACAGGCACTGGACCACCTCGTGCAGCGCGGCCATGCCTACCCATGCGGCTGCTCGCGCAAGGACATCGAAGCGACCCTGCAAGCGCAAGGCACCGGCCGCGAGCGCCACCACATCGCCGTCTACCCCGGCACCTGTCGACCCGAGCGCGGCGGCCTGCAAGGCAAGCCCGCGCGCGCATGGCGGCTGCAGATTCCTGACACTCCCGATGTGGCGTGGACCGACCGCCGTCTGGGCCCTCAAACCCAGAACGTCGCCACCGAGGTCGGCGACTTCGTCCTGAAACGCGCCGACGGCCTCTGGGCCTACCAGCTCGCGGTGGTGGTGGACGACGCCGCGCAAGGCATCACCCACGTGGTGCGCGGCGAAGACCTCGCCGACAACACCGCGCGCCAGATCCTGTTGCAGCGCGCACTCGGCCTGCCCACGCCGGCCTACCTGCACACGCCGCTGGTGCTGGGTGCCAACGGCGAAAAGCTCAGCAAGCAGAACGGCGCGCTGCCGCTGGACCTGAGCGATCCCCTGACAGCGCTGAACGCAGCGGCGCAAACCCTGGGACTTCCACCCCAGGCCGGCATCGTGCCGCAGGCCCTCACCGCCTGGGCAGACGCATGGCAGGCCTAGAATCCACGCCTTTGCCGCACGAACTTGCCCCATGACCGACCCCCGCCACGCGCAGCCGCGCACCCCGCCGAGCGACGTACCCTTCATGCGAGAGGTGAAGAGCTATGTGCTGCGCGCCGGCCGGATGGGACCCGGGCAGGCGCGGGCATACGAGCAACACGGCCCGCGCTTTCTGCTGAACTACGCGCCCGGCACCTTTGACGCCACCGCCGCCTTTGGCCGCAGCGCCCCACTCATCATGGAAATCGGCTTCGGCATGGGTGGCGCCACGGCGCACATTGCCGCCGTGCGGCCTGAGGACAACTTCCTGTGTTGCGAGGTGCACGAGCCCGGCGTGGGCGCGCTGCTCAAGCTTGTGGGCGAACAAGGCCTGGAAAACATCCGCATCCTGCGTCACGACGCGGTGGAGGTGCTTGACCACATGCTCGGCGAATCGAGCCTGGACGGCGTGCACATCTTCTTCCCCGACCCCTGGCACAAAAGCCGCCACCACAAGCGCCGCCTGATCCAGCCAGCGTTCGTGAACCGCCTGGCGCGCCACCTCAAGCCCGGCGGCTACCTGCACCTGGCCACCGACTGGGAGCCTTACGCCCACCAGATGCTGGAAGTGCTGAGCGCCGAGCCGCTGCTGCAGAACACCGCCGAGGCCGGGGGCAACGGTTTCGTGCCCCAGCCCGGCTACCGACCCCTCACCAAGTTCGAGAACCGGGGCTTGAAACTCGGCCACGGCGTGTGGGACCTGGTGTTTCGCCGGGTCTGACACCCAGCGCCTGAGGCCAGCCCGTCCCACCGTGGCACGCCCGCCGAAAAGTCCGCACATCCCCGCGCGCCACGGCGTGTCCGCCAGCTGCGTGGCCCTGCCGCATGCCAAGGCGGCACCCTGGCCGTTGTTGCTCGACTACCTGGCCGAGCGTCTGAGCGTGGTCGATCGCGCGGCCTGGGCCGAGCGGCTGGCGCGCGGTGAGGTGCTGGACGACGCCGGCCAACCGCTGCCGCCCGACGCAGCGTTCCAGCCCGGTGCGCGCATCCATTACTACCGCCACCTCGACGACGAGCCCACGATCCCGTTCCATGAGGCCGTGCTGTTTCAGGACGAGCATTTGCTGGTGGCCGACAAGCCGCATTTTTTGCCGGTCACGCCGGGTGGACGCTACGTGCAGCAAAGCCTGCTGGTGCGCCTGAAGCGCAGCACCGGCATCGACACCCTGAGCCCCATCCACCGCATCGACCGCGAGACCGCTGGCCTGGTGCTCTTCAGCGTGCGAGCGCAAGACCGCAACGCTTACCAGGCCTTGTTTCGCAACCGCACGGTGCGCAAGACCTACGAGGCCATCGCACCGCACCTTCCAGGCTTGAGCTTTCCGCTCACGCGCCGCAGCCGCATCGAGGAAGACAGCGAACGCTTCTTCCGCATGGTCGAAGCCGACGGTGAGCCCAACAGCGAAACGCTGATCGAGCGCACCGAGGTGCACGGCGCCTGGGCGCGCTACACGCTCTCACCCGTGACGGGCAAGCGGCACCAGCTGCGCGTGCACATGAACGCACTGGGCGCACCCATTGCGGGCGACCAGTTCTACCCACACGTGCTGCGCGGGCCGGACGACACCGAGGACTTTGCCGATCCACTGCGGCTGCTGGCGCGCGGCATTGCGTTCACCGATCCGGTGACGGGGATGGACCGGCGGTTCGAGAGCGGACGGGTGATGGCATGGCCTCACGATTGACGGTCCGATGGAGGTCATATGGGCCTCAAGAATCCGGCGCCGTCGGCCGATAAAAGGGGCAGCGCCATCACAGGAACGCCGCCCATGCCCCGCACCGCCATCGACACGCCCGCCGCTCTCGCAGAGGCACTCGCCAACGACGGCTGGGTCCTGCCCCCCAAGTCGCGCTGCGACGTCTTTTCACGGGAAACCGCCAGGGTCCTCTCCATGGTCTGCACATCGCCAGCCATGAAAAGGGGCGCGCCCCAGATCATCACCGCGCTCATGGGCGGAACCCGGTCCGAACAGCGCGAAGCCGCGAGCGCGCTGCAGCGGTTGATCGCCGCAGGGCCGTTGATGCCCGACGCCATCCGCGTGCTGCACGCCACGGGTGTCACGCTGGTGTTTGCGCCCTGGAGCGCACGCGATGACGTGCGCGCGATCATGCGCTCGGTGTCGTCCAGCTTGCACCCCCAACGCGTCACCGTCGATGGTGCGCAGTTGCCGACCGACACGGCGGTGGTGGTGCCCGGGCCCAGCTCGCAGAGTGATGCTGCGCTGGAAATACGCCATGCCCTGAGCGCATTCGTCGCCGATGTGCACTCGCTCTGGCGCAGCGCCCGGCGGCGCCTCTCGGGCAAGGAAGATCTGCAGCGCTGGACCCTGCCGGTGGGATGCCAGGTGATCGAGCGCAGCGAGGGCAGCAAGGTCTGCTGGGAGATCCACTTCGAAGACATCGGCCTGCTCGAGCGGGCCATTGGCCTGGTGGACGCGCGCCTGACCATGGGCAAGGATCACCTGTTGCAACGGTGGTCCGATCCGGAGGACGACGAGATGGAGACGATGATGCCGTCCATCACGCTGATGGCGAACGCCAACTCCCGGGACGCACGCACCCAGATGGCCCGCCTGCTGCAGAACATGCTGTTCATTCTCGGCCGCTTGGGCTTTGACAGCACCTCGCCAGGCGCTCTGCACCGGGCCACCCCGCTGCAGGCCTGAGCGCAGCGCTTTTCAACCGACCAGCAAACCCGCCAGCAAACGGCTCACGTGCACCGCCTCACGCTGTGCCCCGTCATGAATCTGGTGGCGGCAGCTGGTGCCGTCGGCCACCACGATGGCGTCAGGCGCGGCGCGCACGGCGGGCAGCAGGCTCAGCTCCGCCATCTGCATCGACACCTCGAAGTGCGAGGCTTCATAGCCGAAGCTGCCGGCCATGCCGCAGCAGCTGCTCTCGATCAGTTGCGGCTTCGCGCCGGGAATCCAGCGCAGCACTTCCATGATGGGTGAGACCGCGTCAAACGCCTTCTGATGACAGTGGCCGTGCAGCAGCACCGGCTTGTCCACCGCCTTGAGCCTGGACTTCAAACCGTCCAGACGCCCTGCCTTGGCTTCGCGTGCCAGAAACTCTTCAAACAGCAGAGCGTGCTCGGCAATCTGTTGCGGTGCCGGGCCCAGTCCCATCACCAGCATCTCGTCGCGCAGCGTGAGCAGGCATGAAGGCTCCAGCCCCACGATGGCGATGCCCTTGTGCGCAAACGGCAGCAGGCTCTGCACCACCTCGCGCGCTTTCTCGCGCGCCTGCTCCACCATGCCGCTGGCGAGATACGTGCGACCGCAACACAGGTGTTTGCCGTCGCCCTTGGCCTTGGTGGCCACGTGCACGGTGTAGCCCGCCGCTTGCAATACCTTCACGGCTGCGCGTGCGTTCTCCGATTCGAAGTAGCCATTGAAGGTATCGACGAACAGCACCACGCCGCGTTCGGCTGCCAGCACTTCTTCGCGCGTGGCGGTCTTGATGGGTGCGTTGAAAAAATGCTGCGCGTGCCACTGCGGCAGGCTGCGGCGGGCCGACAGGCCCAGCAGCTTTTCCGACAGCTTGGCCAGCCACGGCATGCGGTTGCGCAGGTTGAGCACCGGCGCGAGGCGCGCGGCCCAGGCGGCGTAGTCAGGCAGTTGCGCGACCATGCGGTCCTTGAGCGTGTGGCCGTGCTTCGCCTTGTAGTGCTGCAGGAACTCGACCTTCATCTTGGCCATGTCCACGCCGGTGGGGCAGTCGCGCTTGCAGCCCTTGCAGCCCACGCAGAGGTCCATGGCTTCGCGCACCACCTCGCTGGTGAGCGCGTCGCTCCCCGCAAGGCCCGGGATCTGGCCGCTGAGCGCCAGACGCAGGGTGTTGGCGCGGCCGCGCGTGAGGTGCTGTTCGTCGCGCGTCACGCGGTAGCTCGGGCACATGGTGCCTGCGTCGAACTTGCGGCAATGGCCGTTGTTGTTGCACATCTCCACCGCCTTGGCCAGGCCGCGCGCCGGGTCTTCGCCGGTGCCGGGCGCGGTGGTCACTTCGGTCACGGGATCGGCCTTCACGTCCCAGGCACTCCAGTCGAGCACGGGCGTGATGGGCACCACCTTGTAGCCAGGCGGAAACCGCATGAGCCGCGTGTCGTCCATCTTGGGCGGATCGATGATGCGCTTGGGCGAGAACAGGCCGGTGGGGTCGAGGCGTTCCTTGATGCGGGCAAACGCGTCGTTGATGCGCGGGCCGAACTGCCATTCGATCCATTCGCCGCGGCACAGGCCGTCGCCGTGTTCACCGCTGTAGGCGCCCTTGTATTTGCGCACGAGCTCGCTGGCCTCTTCGGCGATCTGGCGCATCTTGCTGGCGCCTCCACGGCGCATGTCCAGGATGGGGCGCACGTGCAGCGTGCCCACCGAGGCGTGGGCGTACCAGGTGCCCCGGCTGCCGTGCTTGTGGAACACCTGCGTGAGCGCATCGGTGTATTCGGCCAGGTGCACCAGCGGCACGGCGCAGTCTTCGATGAAGCTCACGGGTTTGCCGTCGCCGCGCAGGCTCATCATGATGTTCAGGCCCGCCTTGCGCACCTCCCACAGGGCCTTCTGCGGCGCGTCGTCCACCATCTCCACCACGCTGCCGGGCAGGCCCAGGTCGCCCATCAGTTCCACCAGCTCGCGGATTTTGTGCGCGATGTCGGTCTTGCTCGGGCCGCTGAATTCCACCAGCAGCACGGCCTCGGGCTTGCCACCGTTGATGCGGGGAGAGAGCGCGGTGCGGATGGTGGGCGCAAACGCCGGGTTCTGCAGCGAGAGCTCGATCATGGTGCGGTCGACCAGCTCCACCGCGGTGAGCTGGCCCACGGCCATGCCCTCGCCGAGCTTGACGATGTGCTGCGCGCTGTCCATCGCCTGGAAGAAGGTGGGGAAGTTCACCACACCCAGCACCTTGGCGCGCGGCAGTTCACACAGTTGCAGTTTGAGCGAGCGCGTTAGCGCCAGCGTGCCTTCGCTGCCGATCAGCAGGTGCGACAGATTCACCGAGCCGTCGTGCGTGTACGGCTTTTCGTTCTGGTTGCGAAAGATGTCGAGGTTGTAGCCGGCCACGCGGCGCAGCACCTTGGGCCAGCGCGCGTCGATCTCGTCGGCGTGCTCCATGGCGAGGTCGCGCACGAAGTCGCCGATGGCTTTGGCTTGCGGACTGGCGGTGGCGTGGTCACCGAAGTCGACCAGGCTGCCGTCGGCCAGCCAGGCCTGTGCGCCGAGCACGTTGTGCACCATGTTGCCGTAGGCCACCGAGCGGCTGCCGCACGAGTTGTTGCCGGCCATGCCGCCCAGCGTGGCCTGCGCGCTGGTGGACACGTCCACCGGGTACCACAGGCCATGGGGCTTGAGCTGCGCGTTGAGGTGGTCGAGCACCAGGCCGGGCTCCACCGTGGCGGTGCGGTTCTGCACATCCACGTCGAGCACGCGGCGCATGTGTTTGCTGTGGTCGATCACGAGGCCCGCGCCCACGGTCTGGCCGCACTGGCTGGTGCCGCCGCCGCGCGGCACGATGGGAACAGTCAGATCGCGGCAGATGTCGAGCGCCACGCGCACGTCGTCCGCATCGCGCGGCACGAACACGCCCACCGGCATCTGCTGGTAGATCGATGCGTCGGTGGCGTAGCGGCCGCGGTCGGCGGGGCTGAACAAGACTTCGCCTTGGGTTTCCTGGGTCAGGCGTCGAGCCAGCTGAGCGGCCACCTCGTTGCTGATCTCGGCCACGCGCTCGTAAACCGCATCCGGATTCTCACGGGTCACAGCCAAAGGCAAGGGTGCGTTCATTCGGCATTTCCCCGCTGTTGCATGGTCTGTACCTCCATCGACCGCAACTGCTCCAGGACCACGTCGCGCTTGTTGTTGAGGTGGGTGGTGAGCACCTTGGCCAATGCCACGGGATCGCGCGCTTCCAGCGCCTGGATCATGGCTTCGTGTTCCTTCACCGCGCGGGCCCATTTCTCACCGTCCTGGTTGGAGCGAAAGCGCAGCGCCTGCAGGCGCGCATTGACCTGGTTGTAGGTGCTGGTGAGCACCGGGTTGCGGGCGGCGGCGTTGATGGCGCGGTGGATCGCGGCGTTGAGCGGGTAGTAGGCCGAGAGATCACCGCGCGTGTAGGCGGCCAGCATCTCGTAGTGCAGGGCCTTGATCTCGGCGAGTTCGGCGTCGGTCACGCGCTGCGCGGCCAGTTGCCCGGAAGCCGCTTCCAGCCCGGCCATCACCTCGAAGGTGTTGTGCACGTCGGCCTCGCTCAGCTGTACCGCCACCGCGCCGCGGTTGGGCACCAGCTCCACCAAGCCTTCTGCCGCGAGCGTCTTGATGGCTTCGCGCAGTGGGGTGCGGGACACGTTGAGCTGCTCGCACAGTTCGCGCTCGTTGAGCTTGGCGCCGGGGGCGATCTGCCCCTCGACCAACATCTGGCGCAGGCGGTGGGTGGCCTGCTCGTGCAAGGCCGCGGGAGGTATGGAGAAAATCTGGGCCGTCATGTTTTGTATTCAAAAATATGGCTGTTTTTCCGCATTTTAGGGCTGATCCGGTTGACAGATTGATTTTGTATGCAAAAAATGCGTCTGTCATCCAACCACACATTGCCATGCTGACCACCGATTTCCACCCCACCGGCCGCCACTTCCTGCAGATTCCGGGCCCTTCGCCCGTGCCCGACCGCGTGCTGCGCGCCATGAGCCTGCCCACCATCGACCACCGCGGCCCGGAGTTCGCCGTGCTGGGTCTGAAGGTGCTGGCCGACATGCAGAAGATCTTCCAGACCAAACACCCGGTGATGATTTACCCGGCCTCGGGCACCGGTGCCTGGGAGGCCGCGCTGGCCAACACGCTGAGCCCGGGCGACCACGTGCTGATGTACGAAACCGGCCACTTCGCCTTTCTGTGGAACAAGCTGGCCACGCGCCTGGGTCTCAAGGCCGAAGTGCTGGCCCTGCCCGGCACAGACAACGGCGTGCCCGCGAGTTGGCGCCACGGCGTGCAGGCCCACCTGATCGAAGAACGCCTGAAGGCTGACACCGCGCACAGCATCAAGGCCGTGTGCGTGGTGCACAACGAAACCTCCACCGGCGTCACCAGCAACATCGCCGCCGTGCGCAAGGCGATCGACGCGGCGAAGCACCCGGCCCTGCTGCTGGTGGACACCATCTCGGGCCTGGCCAGCGCCGACTACCGCCACGACGAATGGGGCGTGGACGTCTCCATCAGCGGTTCACAAAAGGGCCTGATGCTGCCGCCCGGCATCAGCTTCAACGCGCTCTCGCCCAAGGCCATCGAGGCCAGCAAGACCGCCAAGCTGCCCAAGGCCTTCTGGGCCTGGGACGAGATCATCGAGATGAACAAGACCGGCTACTGGCCGTCGACCCCCAACACCAACCTGCTCTACGCGCTGAGCGAAGCGGCCGACATGATCCTGGGCCAGGGCATGGACGTGGTGTTCGCGCGCCACCAGCGCTGGGCCGACGGCGTGCGCGCCGCGGTGCAGACCTGGGGCCTGCCCATTCAGTGCGCCGAGAACGGTGTGCACTCGCCCATCCTCACCGGCGTGATGACGCCCGAGGGTGTGGACGCCGATGCGGTGCGCAAGATCATTTACGAGCGCTTCGACTGCTCGCTGGGCACGGGCCTGGGCAAGATCAAGGGCCGCATGTTCCGCATCGGCCACCTGGGCGACACCAACGACCTCACGCTGATCGCCGCCGTGGCCGGCTGCGAGATGGGCCTCAAGCTCGCCGGCGTGAAGCTTGCCGGCTCCGGCGTGCAGACCCTCATGGACTACTACGCCAACCACCCCGCCGCCGTGCCGCTGCGCAAGGCCGCCTGAGCCTCACCTCACCGATCCCACCACGCGTTCCACACCCAAACGACCCCAGGAGACAACATGCAACGCAGAACCTTCGTCACCGCCACGGCGGCCACTGCCGCCACTCTGGCGGCGCCCATGCTGAGAGCCCAGACCCTGCCCAACGGACCTGTGCGCATCATCGTGGGCTTCGCGCCCGGCGGCGGCACCGATGCGCTGGCCCGCCTGGTGGGCCAGAAGCTGCAGGCCATGTGGAACCTCACGGTGGTGGTGGAGAACCGGGCGGGTGCTTCGGGTGTGATCGCCGCCGACATGGTGTCCAAGGCGCCGCCGGACGGCAACACGCTGCTCATGGCCCACATCAACAGCCATGCCCTGGCACCGGGCCTGATGCCCAAGCTGGGCTACGTGGTGGAGCGCGACTTCACGCCGCTCACCCTGGTCGGCGTCACGCCCAACCTGCTGATCAGCAACAACGACCAGCCCGCCAAGACCGTGGCCGAACTCGTGGCCCAGTGCAAGGCCAACCCCGGCAAGGTCACATTCGGTTCGGCGGGTCAGGGTTCGGCCCAGCACCTGGCGCTGGAATCTTTCAAGCTGGCTGCCGGTGTGTTTGCGCTGCACATTCCGTACAAAGGTTCGGGCCCGATGCTGACCGACCTGATGGGTGGGCAGATCGGCTATTCCTTCGACACGATGACCGCCGCCACCCCGCACGTGAAGAGCGGCAAGGTGCGCGCCATTGCACAGACCCGAGCCAAACGCGCCTCGGGACACCCGACCGTGCCGACCATGGCCGAGTCCGGCTTCCCCGGCTTCGAGGCCACCACCTGGTACGGCCTGGTGGGCCCCGGCAAGATGCCGCCGGCGATTGCACAGCGCATGAACGAAGACATCAACAAGGTCCTTCTCATGCCCGACGTGAAGGAAAAGCTCGACCTCTACGGCGCCGAAGACGGTGGCGGTTCGGCCCAGCAGTTCGCCGACTTCATCCGCACCGAGCAGGTGAAGTGGTCCAAGGTGATCAAGGACGCCAAGGTCACGATTGACAGCTGAGCCACAGCGCATGACCGACCAGGGCCAAGTGCGCCTGCAGATCGAGGCCGGCGTGGCCTCGGTGCTGTTTGACCGACCCCAGGCACGCAACGCGATGACCTGGGCCATGTACGAGCAGCTCGCGGCCATCAACCGCCAGCTGAGCGCAGACCGCAGTGTGCGTGTGGCGGTGTTCCGCGGCGCCGGGGGTCAGGCCTTCGTGGCCGGCACCGACATCGAGCAGTTCGCGGCCTTCAAGACCGGCGAGGACGGCGTGGCCTACGAACGCCAGATCGAGGCCGGCATCGAACTGCTGTGCAACCTGCCCATGCCCACCGTGGCCGTGGTCGAGGGCTGGTGTGTGGGCGGTGGTCTCGCGATCGCCACCGCGTGC
Organism: Pseudomonadota bacterium; assembly: GCA_040385485.1. GTDB lineage: Bacteria > Pseudomonadota > Gammaproteobacteria > Burkholderiales > Burkholderiaceae_C > Hydrogenophaga. The sequence goes on from JAZKHJ010000035.1 coordinate 63,319, forward strand.
GACTTCCGCCTGGCCACGCCCAGCGCGAAGTTCGGCGTTCCCATTGCCAAGACCCTGGGCAACTGCCTGGCCATCGCCAACGTGGCGCGGCTGCGCGCGGCCTTCGGGCACCAGCGGGTGAAACGCATGCTGGTACTGGCCGAGTTCATCGACGCCGACGAGGCGCTGGCTTGCGGCTTTGTGCACCAGTTGGTTTCATCCGAAGCCATCGACGCGGCCTCGGCTTCCCTGGTGCAGCGGCTCGCGTCGCTCGCCCCGGTGACACAGCGCGTGAGCAAGGACACGCTGGAGCGCTTGGCCACGCACGATCTGGCGGACGCCGAAGACCTGATCCGCGCTGCGTATGGCAGCGACGACTTCCACGAAGGCGTGGCCGCCTTCGTGGCCAAACGACCCCCTGTGTGGAGCGGCCAGTGAACAAACCCACCGGACCGCTCGCAGGCCTGCGCGTGCTCGAAGTCACCCAGATCATGTCGGGCCCCACCTGTGGCCTGCTGCTGGCCGACATGGGTGCGGACGTGATCAAGATCGAGAAAATTCCCGGCGGCGACGACGCGCGCGGCTACCGCGACCCGCAGGTCGGTGGTGTATCGGCGCCCTTCATGATGATGAACCGCAACAAGCGCGGGCTGGCCCTCAACCTCAAGAGCCCCAAGGGGCGCGCGCTGCTGCTGAAGATGGTGAAAAACGCCGACGTGCTGGTGGAGAACTTCCGCGGCGGCACCATGGACAAGCTGGGCCTGGGGTATGAGGCCCTGAAAGCCGAGAACTCCGGCCTCATCTACTGCACCATCACCGGCTACGGGCGCACCGGGCCGTACGCCGACAAGGGCGGCTTCGACCTCATTGCACAGGGCTTTGCAGGGCTGATGTCCATCACCGGCGAGGCGGGCCGCCCGCCGGCCAAGAGCGGCAACGCGGTGTCGGACATGAACGCCGGCATCCTGGCCGCGCTCGGCATCCTCGCGGCCTACATCCACAAGCTCAAAACCGGTGAAGGCCAGGTGGTGGACACCTCGCTCAGCGACGCGGCGCTGCAGCAGACCTACTGGCACGCGGCGGTGTGGTTCGCCACTCAGCGCTCGCCCGAACCCACCGGCTCGGCGCACATCCTCACCGCCCCCTACCAGGCGTTTGAAGCCAGCGATGGCTGGATCAACATCGGCGGCGCCAACCAGACCAACTGGGAACGCATCTGCGACGTGCTGGGCCACCCCGAGTGGCGAGGGGACGCGCGCTTTGCCACCAACAGCGACCGCATGGCGCACCTGGATGTGCTGGTGGGCCTGATGAACGCGGTGGTGCGCACGCGAACGCGCGAGCAATGGCAGACGGCGTTTGATGCAGCAGGTGTGCCGGCCGGGCCGGTGCACACCATCGGCGAGGCACTGAGCCACCCGCAGACGATCGCGCGTGGCATGGTGGTGGAAGTCGACCACCCGCAAGCCGGACTCACGCGCGCAGTGGGTTGCCCCATCCACTTCTCAGCCTCACCCGATCGCAGCAGCACACCCGCTCCGCTGCTGGGTCAGCACACGCGCGAAGTGCTGCGCGAGTTCGATCTGGCGGAGGCGGAGATCGACACCCTCGTGGCCGAGGGCGTGATCGCAGAACCCTGAGCGGGCGGGCTCAGGCCCGCTCGGCCACCCAGGCCTGCACCGACTTCAGCGCAGCGTCCAGGCCCGAGGCATCGGTGCCGCCGGCCATGGCCATGTCGGCCTTGCCGCCGCCCTTGCCGCCGACCTGCTGGGCCACGAAGTTCACCAGTTCACCGGCCTTCACCTTGCCCGTGCTGTCGGCGGTGACGCCGGCCGCCAGCTGCACCTTGTTGCCGTCCACGGCGGCCAGCACGATGGCCGCGGTCTTCAGCTTGTCTTTCAGCTTGTCCAGCGTGTCGCGCAAGGTCTTCGCATCGGCGCCGTTGAGCACGGCGGCCAGCACCTTGATGCCCTTGACGTCGACCGCCTTCAGCATGAGATCGTCGCCCTGGCTGGAGGCCAGCTTGCCCTTGAGTGCGGCCACTTCCTTCTCCAGCGCCTTCACCTGCTCCAGCGTCTGTCCGATGCGGTTCGTGAGCTCGGCGGTGGGCGCCTTGAGCGCACCCGCAGCCTGGACCACGGTGTCTTCGAGCGACTGCAGGTAGCTCAGCGCGTTGACACCGGTGATGGCCTCGATGCGGCGCACGCCGGCGGCCACACCGCCCTCGCCCACCACCTTGAACAGACCGATGTCGCCGGTGCGCTGCACGTGCGTGCCACCGCAGAGCTCGCGGCTGCCACCGATGTCGAGCACGCGCACAGTCTCGCCATACTTCTCGCCAAACAGCATCATGGCGCCGGTCTTCTGCGCCGACTCGATGTCCATCAGGCGCGCCTGCGTGGCGGCGTTGGCCAGCACTTCTTCGTTCACCAGCGCTTCGATTCTCCGGATCTGAGCGTCCGTCACGGGCGCGTTGTGCGCGAAGTCGAAGCGCGTGCGATCGGCGTTCACCAGCGAGCCCTTCTGCTGCACGTGATCGCCCAGCACCTCGCGCAAGGCCTTGTGCATCAGGTGCGTGGCGCTGTGGTTGCGCACGGTGGCGGCGCGCACCGCCGTGTTCACCTGGGCCGCCACGCTGTCGCCCACGCTGATCGTGCCCTGCACCACCGCGCCGTGGTGGCCGAACACGTCGGCCTTGATCTTCTGCGTGTCGGCCACGTCGAAACGGGCCGATCCGCTGGTGATCACGCCCTCGTCACCCACCTGGCCGCCGCTCTCGGCATAAAACGGCGTGCTGTCGAGCACGACCACACCGCTCTGGCCGGCCTTGAGCGTGGCGACCGACGTGCCGTCGAGGTACAGCGCCACGATCTTGCCGGTGGCATCGAGCTGTTCGTAACCCACGAAGGTGTTGCCAGCGCCGGTGTACTCCAGCGCCTTGTCCATCTTGAACTTGCCGGCCGCGCGGGCCTGGGCCTTTTGCTTGTCCATCGCGGCGTGAAAGCCCGCTTCATCGACCGAGAGGCCACGCTCGCGGCACACATCGGCCGAGAGGTCGAGCGGGAAGCCGTAGGTGTCGTGCAGCTTGAAGGCCACGTCACCGGGCAGCACTTTCGCGCCGTCGGCCAGGGCCGAGTCGAGAATCTCCATGCCGTTGGCCAGCGTCTCGTAAAAACGCTCTTCCTCCACCCGCAGCACATCCGTGATGCGCTGCGCCTGGCTCGCCAGATTCGGGTAGGCCTCGCCCATCATGCGCACCAGATCGGGCACCATCTTGTGGAAGAACGGCGTCTTCTGGCCCAGCTTGTAGCCATGGCGGATGGCGCGGCGCACGATGCGGCGCTGCACGTAGCCGCGGCCTTCGTTGCTCGGGATCACGCCATCGCTGATGAGGAACGAGGTGGCGCGGATGTGGTCGGCGATCACCTTGAGCGAAGGGTTGCTCAGGTCGGCGGTGCCGGTCTCGCGGCCAGCGGCCTTGATGAGCACGTCGAAGATGTCGATCTCGTAGTTGCTGTGCACATGCTGCAGGATGGCGGCGAGGCGCTCCAGGCCCATGCCGGTGTCCACGCAGGGCGCGGGCAGCGGCGTGACCGAGCCGTCTTCGGCCATGTTGAACTGCATGAACACGTTGTTCCAGATCTCGATGAAGCGGTCACCGTCTTCATCGGGGCTGCCCGGTGGGCCGCCGGCGATGTGGTCGCCGTGGTCGTAGAAGATCTCGCTGCAGGGGCCGCAAGGGCCGGTGTCGGCCATCATCCAGAAGTTGTCGCTCTTGTAACGCCCGCCCTTGTTGTCGCCGATGCGGATCACGCGCTCGGGCGGCAGGCCGATCTCTTTCGTCCAGATGTCGTAGGCCTCGTCATCCTCTTCGTACACCGTGGCCAGCAGGCGATCCTTGGGCAGCTTGTAGACCTCGGTCAGCAGCTCCCAGGCCCACTTGAGCGATTCGCGCTTGAAGTAGTCGCCAAACGACCAGTTGCCCAGCATCTCGAAGAAGGTGTGGTGGCGCGCGGTGTAGCCCACGTTTTCCAGATCGTTGTGTTTGCCGCCGGCACGCAGGCAGGCCTGCACAGAGGCCGCGCGCACATAGGGGCGCTTGTCGGTGCCGAGAAACACGTCCTTGAACTGGACCATGCCCGAGTTGGTGAACATGAGCGTGGGGTCGTTGCCAGGCACCAGCGAGCTGGACGCGACCACGGTGTGGCCCTTGGAGGCGAAGAAGTCCAGGAAGCTCTTGCGGATGTCGGCAACGGATGCGGGGCGGGTCATGGTGGCCTTGTGGTTTTCGGTCAAAGGGTGCGGCTGCCGCGCGGGCGCGCGAAACCCCGTATTTTCCAACATGGCGGGCCGGTTGCTTCGAAGCGGGTTTTGGCCAGCCCGCTGTCCCCGGTGGACCAGGGGTCAAGGTCGCCAGCGGTACTGCACGCCACCCCCCAAAGGACTATGCTTTCCCGCTGCCCCGCCACCCTGGCGCGCACCGAACAACGGAGACTCCCCATGGACATGAAGACATCCCCCCTGGCCCTGCTCAAGGACCCCACCCTGCTCAAGACCGACGGCCTGGTCAACGGCCAGTGGGTGGCGGGTAGCGGCCGCTTTGACGTGCTCGACCCGGCCACCGGCCACAAGCTCGCCGACGTGGCCAACCTCGGCCCGAAAGACGCCGAAGCGGCCATCGCCGCAGCCAACGCCGCCTGGCCCGCCTGGAAAGCCAAGACCGCCAAGGAGCGCAGCATCATCCTGCGCAAGTGGTTCGACCTTCTCATGGCCAACCAGGAAGACCTGGGGCGCATCCTCACCGCCGAGCAGGGCAAACCGTTTGCCGAGGCCAAGGGCGAGATCGCCTACGGCGCGAGCTTCGTGGAGTGGTTCGCCGAAGAGGCCAAGCGCGTCAACGGCGAGACCCTGCCCCAGTTCGACAACAACCGCCGCCTGATCGTGCTCAAGCAGCCCATCGGCGTGTGCGCGGCCATCACGCCGTGGAACTTCCCGCTGGCCATGATCACGCGCAAAGTCGCCCCGGCGCTGGCCGCCGGCTGCCCGGTGATCATCAAGCCGGCCGAACTCACGCCGCTGACCGCCCTGGCCGCGGCCGAGCTGGCCATCCGCGCCGGCATCCCGGCCGGTGTGCTCAACATGCTCTGTGCCGACGCCGACAACAGCATCGCCGTGGGCAAGGTGCTGTGCGAAAGCAGCGTGGTGCGCCACATCAGCTTCACCGGCTCCACCGAAGTGGGCCGCATTCTCATGGCGCAGTGCGCGCCCACGGTCAAGAAAATGTCGCTCGAACTCGGCGGCAACGCGCCCTTCATCGTGTTCGACGACGCCGACATTGACAGCGCGGTCGAAGGTGCGTTCGCCAGCAAGTACCGCAACGCCGGCCAGACCTGCGTGTGCTCCAACCGCATCTACGTGCAGGCCGCCGTGTACGACAGTTTCGTGGACAAGTTCGCCGCCAAGGTGAAGACCACCAAGGTCGGCAACGGTTTCGACGACGGCGTGAGCCAGGGCCCGCTGATCGAAGAAGCCGCGCTGGTGAAGGTGCAGCGGCACGTGGACGATGCGGTGGCCAAGGGGGCGCGCGTGATGACCGGCGGCAAGCGCTTGACGAACCTCGGCAGCGGCCAGTTCTTCGAGCCCACCGTGGTGGCAGATGCCACTGCCGACATGCTCTGCGCTAGGGAAGAAACCTTCGGCCCGTTCGCGCCGGTGTTCAAGTTCAACACCGAGCAGGAAGCCATCGACGCGGCCAACAACACCGAATTCGGTCTCGCCAGCTACTTCTACAGCCGCGACGTGGGCCGCATCTTCCGGGTAAGCGAAGCGCTGGAGTACGGCATGGTCGGCATCAACGTGGGCATCCTGGCCACCGAACACGTGCCCTTCGGCGGCGTGAAACAGTCCGGCCTGGGCCGCGAAGGCTCGCACCACGGCATGGACGACTACGTCGAGATCAAGTACCTCTGCGTGGGCGACATCCTCAAGTAAACTTGCGCCCTCTGCGGGTGTAGTTCAATGGCAGAACGGCAGCTTCCCAAGCTTCATACGAGGGTTCGATTCCCTTCACCCGCTCCAGATTGAGTGGCCAAAGCCACAGTTCCCAAAGAACAAACCCCTCGCAGCACACGCTGGGAGGGGTTCGGGTTCAGATCAAACCTGAATCAGTCGACCAACAAGCCTCGCTTCAAGCAAGCTTTCTGAGACGGCGGGCAGCACCAAGACCAGCCAGCGCCACGCCAATCAAAGCAAGAACACCCGGTTCGGGCACTTCGCCAGGAACGCTGAGCGCGTTGGTCAGGGCCAACTCTTCACCGCCAGCGTCCAGCCCCAACATGTACAGCTTGAAGTACAGAACGTCGGATGGCAGGTAGTTTGTCAGGTCGAAGGACGGTGCATACGCAAAGAAATCGGGCTTGCCGCTTCCCACATTGTTGTCCACGGTCATTGAGCAAAAGCCTGCCACGCAACCGGCACTGGTGTTGCTGGCATCGAACCACTCGACCACCACCTCGGCCTGCGCAGTCACCAACGAAGCAGCGTCATATTCGCTGTTGACTATGTTGTCAAACGCCAGGGTCTCGATCGTGAGCCCATCGCGCCTGACCTCCAACAGGCCATTCAGATTCAAATCTGTGTTGTGGGTGTTGTTGAGGTCGAAGCTGAACACAGGCGTGAACAGACTGCCTCCCAAAAACGCCTGGAGGTCCGCCACGGTCACATTCGCGAGATATGGCCACTCGCCCAGGTACTGGTTGTCATTCTTGGGGGTCTGATCCCCGTCAAGCGAGGGGTTCTGATTGTCCCCAGTCCCGCCGGTAGCGTCGGGAAACCCTCCGTTGTTCGAATTGTTGAACGAGAACAGCTTGACGATCTGGCCCGAGCCGAACGAGGGCAGCGTGCTCCAGTCGCTCAGACCCGCGTAGCCGAAATTGTTGGCGAGTTGCTGCAGGGAATTCACAGAATACGAAATGAAGTCGTCGTGCGAACTCGCGACATAGATCTTCACGCCCGCAGAGGGCTCATAGCAGAGCAGGTTTTCGAACCCGGCGCCGTATCCACAACTGGTGACGGAGGGCAGCGTCAGAGCTTGAACGCTCGACGTTGCGACGAACGCGGAAACCACGGAGGCGGTGCGCAAGAGTTTGATCAGTTTGTTGTTCATGGGGTGCCTCATGCAAGGTTGGTCGACGGCAGACAATCCCCCCTGACATCTTTGAGTCACATAAGCAATCTTTGAGCCCAAGGAAAAACCCCATGAAAGTCAAAGGGTTCGCCGCCTGGCGGTGCCGCGGCGGCCTTCCTGTGGAAAAAATTCCGACACGCACGGACTGAATGTCGACGGGTGGTCAGGAACCCACGCCCAGCAGCGCAAGCATGCCCAGCACCGCGAAAATGCCCGCGGCCACCCGGTGCACCAGCGCGATGGGGATCTTGCGTGTGATCGCGTCGCCAAAGAACACCACCGGCGCGTTGGCCAGCATCATGCCGAAGGTGGTGCCCATCACCACCGCGATGAGGGGGTCGTATTGCGCGCCCAGCGCCACGGTGGCGATCTGCGTCTTGTCGCCCATCTCGGCCAGGAAAAAGGCCCACACGGTCACGAAAAAGACGCCCATCTGCCGTTTGGGCAGGGCGTTCTCGTCGTCGAGCTTGTCGGGAATCAACATCCACAGCGCCATGGCGATGAATGAAACGCCAAGCACCCATCGCATCACGCCCGGCCCCGCAGCGGCCATGATCCAGGCGCCCGCCAGGCCAGCCAGTGCGTGGTTGAGCAAGGTGGCCACCAGGATGCCCCAGACGATGGGCCACGGGCGCTTGAAGCGCGCAGCCAGCACGAGGGCGAGCAATTGCGTCTTGTCGCCCATTTCAGCGAGGGCGACGATGCCGGTGGATATGAGGAAAGCTTCCAAGACAGTGCTCCGAGGGCCGGCAGAAACCAAAAGACCACACGGCATCCCCGGCCCATCCGGAGGCAGTGTGGTCAAAGGTCTTGCCAGGCTGAAGGCTGTCGGCGCCATGGCCTTGAGGGCCAAGTGTGTTGACGCAAACCTCTGCAGGGTGCAGAGCGGCTACTCCCCGATGACGGGTGCAGCGGGGAGTATAGCCGTCAGATCAACGTGGGCCCGGTCTTGGACTGGATGAACTCGCGGGTCACGCCGGGGGCGAGCTCCACCAGCTTCAGGCCCTCAGGGGTCACGTCCATCACGCCGAGGTCGGTGATGATGCGGTTGACCACACCCACGCCGGTCAGCGGCAGGCTGCATGTGTCGAGGATTTTCAGGTCTTCGGTGCCGTCCTTCTTTTTGGCCACGTGCTCCATCAGGATGATCACGCGCTTGACGCCAGCCACCAGGTCCATGGCGCCGCCCATGCCCTTGACCATCTTGCCGGGGATCATCCAGTTGGCCAGATCGCCCTTCTCGCTCACCTGCATCGCACCGAGGATGCTCAGGTTGATCTTGCCGCCACGGATCATGGCGAAGCTGTCGTGGCTGCCGAAGATCGACGAGCCCGCAATGGTGGTGACAGTCTGCTTGCCGGCGTTGATCAGGTCGGCATCCACCTTGTCGATGGTCGGGAACGGGCCGATGCCCAGCATGCCGTTCTCGCTCTGCAACCACACCTCTTTGTCGGCGGGCACGAAGTTGGCCACCAGCGTGGGGATGCCGATGCCCAGGTTCACATAAAAACCGTCTTCGAGTTCCTGGGCTGCGCGCGCAGCCATCTGGTCTTGGTTCCAGGGCATATCAGACTCCCGCCTTCTCAGTGATGGTTCGTTTCTCGATGCGCTTCTCGGGCGTGGCGTTGAGCACCAGGCGGTGCACGTAGATGCCCGGCAGGTGGACGTGGTCGGGCTCAATGGCGCCCTTCTCCACGATCTCTTCGACCTCGACCACGCAGATCTTGCCGGCCATGGCAACGGCGGGGTTGAAGTTGCGCGCGGTGAAACGGAACTGCAGGTTGCCCGAGGTGTCGGCGCGCCAGGCTTTCACCAGCGAGACGTCAGGCACCAGCGAGCGCTCCATCACATAGGTTTCCCCATCGAATTCGCGCAGTTCCTTGCCCTCGGCCACGATGGTGCCCACGCCGGTCTTGGTGAAAAACGCCGGGATGCCGGCACCGCCAGCGCGCAGCTTTTCGGCCAGCGTGCCCTGGGGCGTGAATTCCAGTTGCAGTTCACCGGCGAGGTACTGGCGCTCGAACTCCTTGTTTTCGCCAACGTAGCTCGAGATCATCTTGGTGATCTGGCGCGTTTCCAGCAGCTTGCCCAGACCAAAGCCGTCCACGCCCGCGTTGTTCGAGATCACGGTGAGGTTCTTCTTGCCGCTGTCGCGCAGTGCATCAATGAGCGCCTCGGGAATGCCGCAGAGGCCGAAGCCGCCCACGGCGAACAGCTGGCCGTCGGCCACGATGTCTTTGAGCGCGTCGGCTGCGCTCGGGTGGATCTTGTTCACGTTGCTGTCTCCTGGGTTGAAGCAAGGAAGCCGGTACGATACTACGTAACGGCATACGTAGTAATTCGTAAAGCAAAACCCTCGCCCGCATGGACATCGACTACCGCCTGGCCTTCGACCTGGCCCCCGTGGGTCTCGCGCTTTCGCGCCAACGCACCATGGTTGACTGCAATCAGGCGCTGTGCGAGATGTTCGGCGCCACGCGCGAACAGCTCGTGGGCCAGAGTTTCCAGATCCTCTACCCCAGTGCCGACGAGTACGAGCGTCTGGGCGCACGCATGGCGCCGCTGCTGGGCAAAGGCGGCACCTATGCGGACGACCGCATCATGAAACGCGTGGGTGGCCGGCTGCAGGACGAGACTTTCTGGTGCCACGTGACCGGGCGCGCGCTGAGCCGCGAGACGCCACACGCGGCGGGCATCTGGAGCTTTGAAGACCTGAGCTCACGCCGCACGGTCAAGGCCGATCTCACGCCACGCGAGCGTGAGGTGGCGGCCCACCTCATGAGCGGCCTGACCAGCAAGGAAATCGGAAAGGCCCTGACGATCAGCCACCGCACGGTGGAGATTTATCGGGCGCGACTCATGCGCAAGTACGGGGCGCACAGCACGCCGGATCTTGTGCATCGGCTTCTCGCCGGGTAAGTGTCACTGAGGAACGAAGCCGCTGTCCTGGATGATCTTCGCCCACACCTTGCCGTAAGCCTGCTCACGCGCACCCAGTTGTTCGCCAGTCATGAAACCCACGCTCAGGCCCATGGCGGTGAGTTTCTCGCGCACGTCGGGTTGCGCGATTGCCTTTTGCACCGCCAAGGCAAGGCGGTCCAGCGTGGGTTTGGGCGTGCCCGCGGGGGCAAACAGACCGTAGTACGGCACATCCTCAAACCCTTTGAGACCGAGTTCTGCAAACGTGGGCACCTCGGGCATCGCCGCCTGGCGCTGCGAGCCCATGACGGCCACCACGCGCAGTTTGCCGGCCTTGTGGTTTTCAATGAAGTCAGGAATGGAGGCCACACCGGCCGGGATCTGGTTGCCCAGCATGTCGGCCATCATGGGCGCACTGCCGCGGTAGGGCGCGGCCACCAAGTCCAGCCCGTTTTGTTTGGCGATCACCTGCACCAGAAACTGCGGCACAGAGGCCGGCGCGGGAATGCCCACCGTGCCCTTGCCGCCGGCGGCCTTCACGCCGTCCACATAGGCCTTGAAGCTGGTGGCGGGCGTGCCGCTGCTCACCGCAAACGCGTTGACGAAGGTGGCGAAACCGGCCACCGGCACGAAGTCCCTGGCCGGCTCGTAACCCGGTGCTTTCATCACCATGGGCAGGATGGTGATGCTGTGGTCGTGGCTCAGGAACAGGGTGTTGCCATCGGCCGCGGAGGCCTTGAGGGCCTGCGCCGCAATCTGCCCGCCCGCGCCAGGCTTGTTGTCGACCACCACCGCGTGGCCCAACTCGTCCTTGAGGCGCTCACCGAGGATGCGCGCAATCGCGTCGGTGCCACCGCCCGGTGGAAAGCCCACCAGGATGCGGGTGGTGGACTGCGCCTGGGCCAGGCCGAGCGTGCAGATCACACCGGCGGCCAGCAGCGCACGACGAACCAGGGATGGGCGGGGAAGTGACATGACGGAACTCCGTGATGGATGATGAAAACCTGATCGTAGCGCCAGCCTTCGGGACCTCAGGCCTTGTTCTCGCCGTCGACCACACTCGCTGCCGTGCGGAATGCCTCGACCGCAGTGGGCACCCCGCAGTAGATGCTCGCGTGCAGCATCACTTCCTGCAGCTCTTCGGGTGTGACGCCGTTGTTGAGTGCACCGCGCACATGGCCTTTGAGCTCGTGCTGCTTGCCCATGGCAATGAGCATGGCCACGGTGATGAGACTGCGGGTTTTCAGATCGAGGCCCGGACGCTGCCAGACATCGCCCCAGGCATTGCGCGTGATGTACTGCTGGATGGGCTCGGTGAACGGCGTGGCGTTGCCGAAGGCTTGTGCCACAAAGTCCTCGCCCATCACGCGCTTGCGGGTGGCCAGGCCTTTGTCAAAGTCTTTGTCGGTGGCGGGTGGGTTCATACCGGGGCTCCAGGCAAAAACCGCCAGCATAGTCGCTACATTCGATGAACACACCCGAAGGAGACACCATGACCCGTTACCCCGCACCCGACATCAATGACCTGCCCGAAGACATCAAGGCCAAAGTGCTCGAGGTCCAGGCCAAGGCCGGCTTCGTGCCCAACGTGTTCCTCGCGCTGGCGCGCCGTCCAGCCGAGTGGCGCGCTTTCTTCGCGTACCACGACGCGCTCATGCTCAAGGAAGAAGGCTCGCTCACCAAGGGGGACCGCGAGATGATCGTGACCACCACCAGCGCGGCCAACCATTGCCTGTACTGCGTGGTGGCCCACGGCGCCATTTTGCGCATTTACGAGAAGAAACCGCTGGTGGCCGACCAGGTGGCGGTGAACCACCACAAGGCAGACATCGCCCCGCGCCAGAAAGCCATGCTCGATTTCGCGATGAAGGTCTGCCTGAACTCACACGAGATCAACGACGACGACTTCACTCCGTTGCACGCGCACGGCTTCTCGGACGAAGACATCTGGGACATCGCCGCCATCACCGCGTTCTTCGGCCTGTCCAACCGCATGGCCAGCTTCAGCAACATGCAGCCGAACCCGGAGTTCTATCTGATGGGGCGCGTGCCCAAAGTCAAACCTGCGAATTGAGCCCCTTTGGCTTGAAGGTTTGTAGGACAAAGGCGCCTTTACCGGGCGATACCGAACCACAACAAAAAATGACGGCACTGTTCCTCCGCAGGCGGTTGAATCCACTCACCACAACAAAGCAAAGAGGACTGCCATGATCAACAACCAACGCACAACCGTCCGAGCCTTCCTGTTCAGCGCCGCTCTCGCGCTCGGCACCGGCGCTGCACATGCGAAAGACTTGAAGGGCCGCATCCAGTCGGTCGATCTGTCGGCCAAGGCGTTCGTCGTCAACAGCGAAACCGTCTACGTGACGGACAAGACGGACTACGAAAACGATTACAAGCGTTTCGAGGACCTGCGCCAGGGCCACTACGTTGAGGTCGATATCGATCGACGCGACGGCCGCCTGTACGCCGATGACATCGAGTACAAGGCCAACGCGCGCGAAAACAAGCAGTAAGCGTCCAACGCCACCTTCAGGCAGCGAGTCAGCCCAGTTGAACTCGCAAACGCTCCGGGATCGGCGCCGACTTCTGCTTCGGGAAGTCCACCCAGACCGTGGTCGCACCACCGGAGGCATAAACCGTTTCGGGGTCGTCGCTGCGGGTGAGGGTGCACCATGTCTCGAAGCTGCTGCGCCCGACGTCGCTGGCGAACATGGTCGCGATCACCTCGCCCGGAAACTCAAGCTGTTTGTGAAAGGTGCAGAACGCGTTGACGATCACCGGGCCTTCGCCCTGCGGGTCGGGCTGGCAGCCGATGCTGCGCATCCACTCGATGCGGATGGTCTCCAGATACCGGAAGTAGGTGGTGTTGTTGACATGACCCATCGCATCCATGTCGCCCCAGCGGATCGGGATGGTCATGCGGAACACTTCTTTTTTCTGCTCGGGCAACTCGAACTTCATCGGTGGGCCTTGATGGACGCGAGGATGCCCAGCACGAAAAGCGCACACGCTGCCCACTGCAGCGCGGCAGGCCAGGCGCCGTCCCACGCGAAGCTGTAAACGAGACCAAACACGGTCTCGCTGACGATGAGTTGGCCCGCCAGGCTGGCGCTGAGCCGACGGCTGGCCATGTTCCAGAGCACCGACGCCACCCAGGCTGCGCCGATACCGGTGACAGCACAGACGACGAGGAAAGTGCCGAAGCCCGGGCGGGAAACCAGCGTGGCCAGATCGGTGCCCGCCACCACCCAGATGCACAGCGCGCCCACGCCTGCGGCAACGCCCAGCCAATTGGCCCACACAGTGGAATTGACTTCGGGGTGCCTGGCCAGCCACCGGGCATTGAGCAAGCCGAAGGCCGTCCACGACAGCATGGCCAGCACGGCGTAGAAGATGCCCAGCCACAGGTGGGTGCCCGCGCTCTCGCCCTGCCCGTGCGCCGTGACCTGCATCATCAGCACCATGCCCGCCACCGTGAGCAGCAAACCCGGCACCAGCGAACGCCAGCGCAAACCCTTCGGTTTGCCCAGCAGCATGATCCACAGCGGGATGGTGCCGATGATGAGCACGGGCAGCGCCGCGCCCGCGGCCTGAATGGCCAGCACCAGCAGCAGGTAGTAACCGGTGTAGCCCAGCAGGCTGAGCCAGAGCGCCGCACCCGCCTGGGCCAGCGTGGGACGCTGCGTGCCACCCCGCAACGCAGACCACAGCAACAGCACCATCGAGAGCACGCCACAAGAGAGGTAACGCCCCACGGTCAAGTCAACGGTGTTGAAACCCGGAGCGATCAAAGGGGCGACGAAGGTCGTTCCCCAGAATGCGCCGGCCCCCACACCGGCCAGGATGCCGGTGACCATGCCGGGCGGCCAGCCCGAGGGCCGGCCCAGAACAGCAACATTCATTCAGGCTCCGAATCCGTCGTCTGCGGCAATCACAGCGCCGTTGATGAAATGGCTTTCACTCGAACACAACATCACCAGCACCGCGTCGAGGTCGGTCGGCACACCCACGCGCTTGCGCGGCAGCATGCCGATGAGCTTCTGGCCTTGCTCGGTCTGCCAGTGGTGGTGGTTGATCTCGGTGTCGATGTAGCCCGGGCAGATGGCGTTCACGTTGATGCCGTACTTGCCCCACTCCACCGCCATGGCCTTGGTCATCTGCACCACGGCCGCCTTGCTCATGCAGTACACGCCGATCTGCGGCAACACCTTCAGGCCCGCCATGGACGCGATGTTGACGATGCGCCCGCCCACGTAGGTGCCGGGCGCCGCACCCTTGGCGCGCGCCAGCATGCGTTTGCCCACTTCCTGCGCCACGAAAAACGCACCCTTGGTGTTGGTGTTGAAGATGAAGTCGTAGTCTTCCTCGCTCACGTCCTGCAGGCGCTGCGTGGTGCTCACGCCCGAGTTGTTGACGAGGATGTCGATCGCGCCCACCTCGGTTTCGGCGTGGGCCACCGCGGCCTTGATGGAAGCCTGGTCGGTCACGTCCATGGCCACCACGTGGGCGTCGCCGCCCGCGGCCTCGATGTGCGCGCGCAAGGCCATCAGGCGGTCGGTGCGGCGGCTGGCCAGCACCACGGCGGCGCCGGCCTTGGCCAGTGTCTTGGCGAACTGTTCGCCCAGGCCGCCCGACGCTCCGGTGATCAAGGCCACGCGGCCCGACAAGTCCATGCTGTATGACACGATACAAGCTCCCAAGTGATGATTAGTACGACCGTTCGATTCCGTGCGGGCGCCGCATAAAATGCTGTCTGTCGAGTGACACGCAAGGCACACTCAGCGCCTTCTCAAAAATCATTATCTGCGAGACCCCCCGATGACCCATGATGAATTGCTGACCCAGTACGGCCCACGCGAAGCCATGGAATACGACGTGGTCGTGGTCGGCGGTGGTCCCGCAGGCCTGGCCACCGCCATCCGCCTGAAACAGCTGGCCACCGAGAAGGGCAGCGAGATTAATGTGTGTGTGCTGGAAAAAGGCTCCGAGCCGGGCGCGCACATCCTCAGCGGGGCGGTGATGGACCCGATCGCCATCACCGAGCTCTTCCCCGACTGGAAGGAACGCGGTGCGCCGCTGAACCAGCCTGTGACCGGCGACGACCTGCTCGTGCTCTCCGAGACCGGCGCCACGCGCACGCCCGACTGGCTGATGCCGCGCAACTTCCACAACGACGGCTGCTACGTGATCAGCCTGGGCGCGGTCACCAAGTGGCTGGGCGAGCAGGCCGAAGCGCTGGGCGTGGAAATCTTCCCCGGCTTCACCGCGGCCGAGGTGCTCTACAACGACGACGGATCGGTCAAGGGCGTGGCCACCGGCCACCTGGGCCTGGGCAAGGACGGTGAGCCCACCGGCCACTTCCAGCTCGGCATGGAACTGCACGCCAAGTACACCGCGTTCGCCGAGGGCGCGCGGGGCCACCTGGGCAAACAGCTCATTGCCAAATACAAGCTCACCGAGGGCAAGGACGCGCAGACCTTCGCCATCGGCATCAAGGAACTCTGGGAAGTCCCGGCCGACAAGGCCAAACCCGGTCTGGTCGTGCACACCGCCGGCTGGCCCATGGACGACGACACCTTCGGCGGCGGCTTTCTCTACCACCTCGAAGGCAACAAGGTCACGCTGGGCCTGGTGATCGGCTTGGACTACCAGAACCCCTGGATGTCGCCGTTCGAAGAGATGCAGCGCTGGAAGACGCACCCCAGCATCCAGGCGCATATCGAGGGCGGCAAGCGCCTGGGTTACGGCGCTCGCGCGCTCAACAACGGCACGCCGCAGGCCCTGCCCAAGCTTGTGTTTCCGGGCGGCGCCATGGTGGGCTGCAACGCCGGCTTTTTGAACGCCGCACGCATCAAGGGCAGCCACGCCGCCATCAAGAGCGGCATGCTCTGCGCCGAAGCCGCCTTCGAAGCAGTGGCCGCTGGCCGCCAGGGCGACGAACTCGCCGGCTTCCCCGAGCGCTTCGAGAAAAGCTGGCTGCATGAGGAGCTCTGGACCTACCGCAACTTCAAGAACTGGTTCAAGAAGAGCCCGCTGCTGGGCAAGCTTATGACCGGCGTGGAACACTGGTTCCTGCCCAAGGTGGGCGTGAAGACGCCGCCCTGGACGCTGCACAACACCACGCCCGACCACCTGAAGCTGCGCCCGGCCGCCGAGATGCCGAAGATCAACTATCCCAAGCCCGACGGCAAGATCACCTTCGACCGGCTCTCCAGCGTGTTCGTCTCCAACACCAACCACGAAGAAAACCAGCCGGCCCACCTCACGCTCAAGGACAACAGCGTGCCGGTGCAGATCAACCTGGCCAAGTACGCCGGCCCCGAGAGCCGCTACTGCCCCGCCGCTGTCTACGAGTTCGTGAAGAACGAAGACGGATCGGACCGCCTGCAGATCAACGCGCAGAACTGCGTGCACTGCAAGACCTGCGACATCAAGGACCCGACGCAGAACATCGTGTGGGTCACACCCGAAGGTGGTGGTGGGCCGAACTACGCGGGCATGTGAGCGAAGTCACAGCCTTCGAACATTCATGCACACGGCCGCCCTCGGGCGGCTTTTTCACGCCTGCGATTCACCGCGCCGTCACATCGTCTGGCCACAGTGCGGGCTTGTGCATCCACCACCCGCCACACCATGCTGAACAAGACCGACAAAGGCCGCGCCGAACTGCAGCCAGGCCAACGCACCCTGGGCCAGCGCGAGCGCGCCGTGCTGCTGGTGGCAGACGGCCGCAAGGCCACGGCATCGCTGCAGGCGCTTTTCGGTGGCCTGGGCGCCGACATCGTGCGTGAGCTGCTGGCCGACGGTTACATCGTTGAGGAAGCGCCACCCGCGCCCGTTGTTCCAGCGCAGCCCGTGCCCGCCGCGCCAAAGGGTTCGGTCGATGCCTTTTCTGGGCCACGTTCCCTCGCCAGCGCGCGCATGTTCCTGTTCGACATCAGCGAGCGCATGTTCGCTCCGCGCCACAAGGAGATGGCCGCGCAGTTTCGAGACGCGCTGCGCGAAGCGCGCGACGCAGCGGCCATGCTGGCGGTGAGCCGCGAGATGCTCATCTCCATCGAAGGAATGGCAGGCGCCGCGCGAGCCGATGCGATCAGCGAGCGGCTGGCCAGGCTGCTGCCCGAATCGGCCCTGGAAAACGCCTGAGCCGCCTCTCTCGGATACACTCGGCCGGGTCAGGAGAGTGCCGCCCCGGAGGCGGCCGCCGAAGGCGCAGGAGGCCACCCACGTGGTCCTGAACGCTCAGGCAAAAGGACTGACAAACACGGGCCGCAAGGCCCGTGTACCCCCCTGGAGAGAGGTCGCCCACCGAGGCGATCCACCGAAGGAGCAAACGCGGCATCGCCCGCGTGAATCTCTCAGGTAAAGCGGACAGTGGGGCAGCGCACGGATGAACCGTGTTCCGCCCCACCGGGGCCTGCCCCCTTTTGCCTGCGAGCCCTTCGTGTCCGACACCGATCTCCTCAAGACCCCGCTGCACGCATTGCACACCGAACTCGGCGCCCGCATGGTGCCGTTTGCCGGCTACAGCATGCCGGTGCAGTACCCCTCCGGCCTCATGGCCGAACACCACCACACCCGCGCTGCAGCCGGCCTGTTCGACGTCTCGCACATGGGCCAGTTGCGTCTGGTGGGCGCGGATGCGGCCGCAGCCTTCGAGTCGCTCATGCCGGTGGACGTCATCGATCTCGCCGTGGGCAAACAGCGCTACGGCCTGTTGCTCAACGACGAGGGCGGCATCATCGACGACCTGATGTTCGTCAAGCTCGGCGACGACACGAGCGCCGCCGGGCCGCCCCAAGGCGCGAGCGCCCCTTCGGGGGGCAGCGACCCACACGCAGTGGGAGAGCGTGGGGGCGACATTCTCGTGATCGTCAACGGCGCCTGCAAACACGGCGACCTGACCCACATCGTTGAGCGCATCGGCAGCCGCTGCACCGTGGAGCCCCAGTTCGACCGTGGCTTGCTCGCACTGCAAGGGCCGCAGGCCGTGACCGCGCTGCAGCGACTGGTGCCCGGCGTCGAAAAACTGGTCTTCATGACCGGCGGCGCCTTCCACTGGCAAGGCGCCGACCTGTTCATCACGCGCAGCGGCTACACCGGCGAGGACGGCTTCGAGATCTCGGTGCCGGGCGAGCGCGCCGAGGCTTTCGCGCGCGCCCTGCTGGCCGAGCCCGAGGTGAAGCCCGTGGGCCTGGGCGCGCGCAACTCGCTGCGCCTGGAAGCCGGCCTGTGCCTCTACGGCCACGACATCGACACCACCACCACACCGGTGGAAGCCGCGCTCAACTGGGCGATGCAGAAGGTGCGCCGCACCGGCGGCGCACGCGCCGGCGGTTTCCCCGGTGCGGCGCGCGTGCTCGCGCAGCTCGACGGCACCGAGCCGCTGCAACGCAAGCGTGTCGGTTTGATCGCGCTGGAACGCGTTCCCGTGCGCGACCACACCGAACTGCAAACCACCAGCGGCGAGACCATCGGTGAAGTCACCAGCGGCCTGCTCGGCCCCAGCGCCGACAAACCCGTGGCTATGGGCTATGTGAGCCCAGCGCACGCTGCGGTGGGTACGCGCGTGCAGGCCATGGTGCGTGGCAAGCCGGTGCCGATGGAAGTGAGTTCCATGCCTTTTGTCCCCAACCGCTATTTCCGCGGTTGATCTTTTTCTTTATTCAGGAGCCTTGCCATGACCACCAAGTACACCGAAGACCACGAATGGATCAGCGTTGACGGCGACATCGCCACCGTCGGCATCACCGTGCACGCGCAGGATGCGCTGGGCGACGTGGTGTTCGTCGACCTGCCCGAGGTCGGCAAGACCTTTGCGCAGAAGGACGTGGCCGGCGTGGTCGAGTCCGTCAAGGCAGCGGCCGACGTCTACATGCCGGTGAGCGGCGAGGTGACCGAGGTCAACGAAGCCCTGCGCGCCGACCCGTCGCTGGCCAACAGCGACCCGCTCAAGAGCGGCTGGTTCTTCAAGGTCAAGCTGTCCGACCCGGCACAAGTCGACGCCCTGCTGGACGAGACCGCCTACAACGCCTTTTCTGCCAACGCCTGATCCCTGCCGCCGGAGCCTTCCATGCTGATGCCGTCTGTCAAACCCCTGGATGAACTCGAGAACCCGTCCGAGTTCGTCGCCCGCCACATCGGCATCGGCGAAGCCGACGAAACGCTGATGCTCTCGGTCATCGGCGAGGCCTCGCGCCGCGCGCTGATCGACGGCATCGTACCGCGCAGCATCGCGCGCAGCCAGGGCATGCAACTGCCGCCGGCCGTCACCGAGGCCGCCGCACTCACCGAGCTCAAGGCGATCGCCGAGCAGAACCAGGTGCTCAAGAGCTTCATCGGGCAGGGCTACCACGGCACCCACACACCCGGCGTGATCCTGCGCAACGTGCTGGAAAACCCCGCCTGGTACACCGCCTACACGCCTTACCAGGCCGAGATCTCGCAGGGCCGCATGGAAGCGCTGATCAACTTCCAGACCATGGTGTGCGACCTCACCGGCCTGGCCGTGGCCAATGCCTCCATGCTCGACGAGGCCACCGCCGCCGCCGAAGCCATGACGCTGGCCAAACGCAGCGTGAAGAGCAAAAGCAACCGGCTCGTGATCGCCGCCGACTGCCATCCGCAGGTCATCGAGGTGGTGCAGACGCGCGCCGCGCCGCTGGGTCTCGAAGTGGCGCAAGCGGGCTCTGCCAGCGAATGGGACACGCTGCTCGACGGCGAGTACTTCGCCGTCATCGCGCCCTATCCGTCCACGAGTGGCCGCATCGACGACCTCAAGGCCGACGCGGATCGCATCCACGCCAAAGGCGCCGCGCTGATCGCCTGTGCCGACCTGCTCGCGCTCACACTGCTGGCGCCGCCCGGCGAATGGGGCGCGGACATCGCGGTGGGCACCACGCAGCGTTTCGGCATGCCCATGGGCGCGGGCGGCCCCCACGCCGCTTACATGGCCTGCCGCGAGGAATTCAAACGGTCGCTGCCGGGTCGCCTGGTCGGCGTGAGCGTGGACGCGCACGGCTACCCCACCTACCGCCTGGCGCTGCAGACACGCGAGCAGCACATCCGCCGCGAGAAAGCCACCTCCAACATCTGCACGGCGCAGGTGCTGCCTGCGGTGGTGGCCAGCATGTACGCCGTGTACCACGGCCCGCAAGGCCTCAAGCGCATCGCGCAGCGCGTGGCCGCCTACACCGCGGTACTCGCACAAGGCCTGGAACAACTGGGCTGGAAGAGCACCAGCGAGACGGCCTTCGACACCCTCACCTTCAAGGCGGGCGACCGCGCCAGCACCCTGCTCAAACGCGCGGTGGACGCCGGCATGAACCTGCGCCTGTCCTGGGGCGAATACGTCGGCATCACGCTGGACGAGACCACCACGCGTGAGGACATCGAGAAGCTGTGGGCCGTGTTCGCGTTGCAAGGTCAGAGCCTGCCAGGTTTTGCGGAATTCGAAAAAGGCATCGAGCCGCGCATCCCCACCGAACTGCGCCGCACCAGTAGCTACCTCACGCATCCGGTGTTCCACAGCCACCACTCCGAGACCGGCATGCTGCGCTACCTCCGCGCGTTGTCCGACAAGGACCTCGCGCTGGACCGCAGCATGATCCCGCTGGGCTCGTGCACCATGAAGCTCAACGCCACCAGCGAGATGATCCCCATCACCTGGCCGGGCTTTGCCAACGTGCACCCGTTTGCGCCGGCCAATCAGCTCCTGGGCTACAAGAAGCTCGACGAGCAGCTGCGCGCCTGGCTCTGCCAGGCCACGGGCTACGCCGGCATCAGCCTGCAGCCCAACGCCGGCTCGCAAGGCGAATACGCCGGCCTGCTGGTGATTCAGGCCTACCACCGCTCACGCGGCGAAGGCCACCGCAACATCTGCCTGATTCCCAGCAGCGCGCACGGCACCAACCCGGCGAGTGCACAGATGGTCGGCATGACGGTGGTGGTGACCAAGTGCGATGAAAACGGCAACGTGGACATGGCCGATCTGCAGGCCAAGTGCGAGCAGCACAGCGCCAATCTGGCGGCGGTGATGATCACCTACCCCAGTACGCACGGTGTGTTCGAGACCACGGTCAAGGAACTCTGCGCGCTGGTGCACCGCCACGGCGGTCGTGTGTACGTGGACGGCGCCAACATGAACGCGCTGGTGGGCGTGGCCGCGCCGGGCGAGTTCGGCGGCGACGTGAGCCACCTCAACCTGCACAAGACCTTCTGCATCCCGCACGGCGGCGGCGGCCCGGGCGTGGGCCCGGTCTGTGTGGTCGAAGACCTCGTGCCTTTCCTGCCGGGGCACGCCACTGCGGGCCTCCCCGTGAACGGTGTGGGCGCGATCAGCGCGGCGCCCTTGGGCAACGCGGCTGTATTGCCGATCAGCTGGATGTACATCCGCATGATGGGTGCCGATGGTCTCAAGCACGCCACCGAAGCGGCCATCTTGGCGGCCAACTACATCAGCAAGCGCCTGGCGCCGCACTACCCCACGCTGTACGCGAGCGCCAACGGCCACGTGGCGCACGAGTGCATCCTGGATCTGCGCCCGCTCAAAGACACCAGCGGCGTGATGGCCGAGGACGTGGCCAAGCGCCTGATGGACTACGGCTTCCACGCACCCACGCTGTCGTTCCCGGTGGCCAACACGCTGATGGTGGAACCCACCGAGAGCGAAACGCTGGAAGAACTGGACCGCTTCATCGACGCGATGATCGCGATCCGCGAGGAGATCCGTCTGGTGGAAGCGGGTACCTGGCCGCAGGACGACAACCCGCTGAAGAACGCGCCGCACACCGCCGCCAGCCTGATGAAGGCCGACTGGCCGCATCCCTATGCCCGCCACGTCGGCGCGGCCAGCGCGTCCACCCGGGCACACGCCAAGTACTGGCCGCCGGTGGGGCGCGTGGACAACGTGTATGGCGATCGCAACCTGTTCTGCAGTTGCGTGCCGCTGAGCGAACTGGCCTGAAGCCGGCTCACTTGCCCTGGCGCCACTCGCGGCGCCAGAGGCGGTTGAGCTCGGCCATCAGCGGGCCCGGCGGGGAGCCCACCACGGTGTTGCGCCCGGCCATGTGCACGAAGCCATACACCCTGGCCTGCGGCGCGTCGTACAGCAGCACAGCGTTGTTGTCGCCGCAGTCGTGCGGCTTGCAGAACGCCGCCAGCGTGTAGGTGGTGCCGGCCACGGACTCGGGCTTGAGTTCGGTGGCCGGGCCGTCCATGCGGGCCAGCCAGGCCTGCGATGACAGTGAGCCCAGCACGCGCTGGTAGGCCGCCTTGAACTGCGCATCCCGTATCAACTCCGAAGGCGATGTCGCCGTGCCGGGCTTGACTGGCGCGCGCGCCGCCGCCTGCGCCTGTTGTTCCTCGCGCACCTGTGCCGCCGCCCGCTGGTTGGCTGCCGCATCGCAACGCCGGTAACGCGCCTTCGACAAGGCAGGACCCAGGGTGGTCAGCACCGCCTTGTCGCCGTCGACGTTGAGAAACTGACCCCGCGCATCGGCCTGCACGACGAACAGCATCTCGTGGCGGCCCTGCACCTGCGCCAGCAAGGCCACCACGTAGCCCGGCGGCGGGGACTGCCCGAAGTACGAATGCGCCGCCTGCACCGACTGCGCGACGAGCCGCCGGTCGCCCTGCTCCACGCTGATGGCGTTGCGATCCACCCGCACGCGCGGCGACTGCGGCTGGCTGCAATCAATGGCGTACAGCCCACCGTAGAGCTTCAGGCTGTCGGCATCGAGCCCGCTTTGCGCCCTCGCCGTCCCGCTGATCACCAGCAGCCCGACCACCCCACACGCCCGCAGACCCTGTTTCCAGGTGTTCATGTTGTTCTCCTGCCTGTGCACAGCCTGAAATGCTAGGACGGCGCCCCCGCAACGTCCACCCACAAGGGATGGCCGGTCATGCGCGCGACGCCCCTGCACTGGCGCAGCCAAGCCGTAAGATCACCCCCCACCCTCACCGCACCGCCCATGACCGCCCCCGCCCTGCGCGTGCTGAGCCTCATCCCGCCGATGACGCAGCTCAACACGCCCTACCCCTCCACCGCGTACATCACCGGCTTCCTGCGCTCGCGCGGGGTCGACGCCGTGCAGGCCGACCTGGCGCTGGCGCTGGTGCTCAAGCTGTTCTCGCCGGCGGGACTGGAATCCGTGCGCAGCCACGCGCTGGCGCAGCCCGAAGCGCAACGCACGGCCAGCGTGCACGCCTTCCTCGACCAGTACTCGCGCTACCGCGCCACCATCGGCCTGGTGATCGCCTTCCTGCAGGGCCGAGACTCGACCCTGGCGCACCGCATCGCCGCGCGCGAGCTGCTGCCCGAAGGCCCGCGCTTTGCCGCACTGGAGGTGTACGTGGACGCGGCGCTGAGCGAAGAAGGCGGTGACCCGCTGGCCTGGGCGTTCGGCGCTTTGGGCGTGCAGGACAAGGCGCGCCACATCGCCACGCTCTACCTCAACGACCTGGCCGACGTGCTGCGCGACGCGGTCGACGAGCGCTTTGCCTTTGTGCGCTACGCAGAATCGCTGGCCAGCAGCCAGCCCACCTTCGAGCCCATGGCCGCCGCCCTCGCCGCGCCCTTCACGCTGGTCGACGAGATCCTGCACACGCTCACGCTGGCCACGCTGTCGCAACACAAGCCCGACCTGGTGTTGCTCTCGGTGCCCTTCCCGGGCGCCTTGTACGCGGCCCTGCGCATCGCGCAGACCATCAAGGCGCAGAACCCGCACATCACCATCGCGCTCGGGGGCGGCTTCATCAACACCGAGCTGCGCGAACTGGCCGAGCCCCGCCTGTTCGATTTCGTCGATTTCGTGACGCTGGACTCCGGCGAACGACCCTTGCTGGCGCTGATGGACTTTCTGCAGCGCAAACGCTCCAAACAGCGGCTGGTGCGCACCTTCGTGCGCGAAGAAGAGACCGTGCGCTACATCAACTTCGCCGAGCCCGAGGTGCCGTTCGAAGAGATCGGCACGCCCACCTGGGACGGCCTGCCGCTGGAGCGTTACCTGAGCCTGCTCGACATGCTCAATCCCATGCACCGGCTCTGGAGCGACGGACGCTGGAACAAGCTCACCGTGGCGCACGGCTGCTACTGGAAGAAGTGCAGCTTCTGCGACGTGAGCCTGGACTACATCAGCCGCTACGAAACCGCGTCGGCCGCCACGCTGGCCGACCGCATCGAGACCATCGTGAACGAAACCGGCCAGACCGGCTTTCACTTCGTCGACGAAGCGGCGCCACCCAAGGCCTTGAAGGCGCTGGCCGACGAGCTGATCAGCCGCCAGTTGCCGATCTCTTGGTGGGGCAACATCCGGTTTGAAAAGACCTTCACGCCCGAGCTCTGCCAGTTGCTCGCCGACAGCGGCTGCATCGCCATGAGCGGCGGGCTCGAAGTGGCGTCCGACCGGCTGCTCACCCTGATGAAAAAAGGCGTGACAGTCGAGCAGGTGGCACGCGTGACCAAGGGCTTTTCGGACGCCGGCATCCTGGTGCATGCCTACCTCATGTACGGCTTTCCCACCCAGACCGTGCAGGACACGGTGGACGCGCTCGAGTACGTGCGCCAGCTGTTCGAAAACGGCTGCATCCAGAGCGGCTTTTTCCACCGCTTCTCGTGCACCGTGCACTCACCCGTGGGGCTGGACCCGGCCGCCTACGGCATCGAGCTGATCCCGTTGCCCCCGGTCACCTTCGCGAAGAACGATATCGGCTTCATCGACCCCACCGGCGTGGACCACGACGCGCTGGGCATCGGCCTGCGCAAGGCGATCTACAACTACATGCATGGCATCGGGCTCGATGAAGACGTGCGCGCCTGGTTCAGCCATCTGCCAGGCAAGGTGCCCAAGACCACCGTCGGCAGAAACCGCATCGCAAAGGCTCTGACCCAGCCAGCCTGAACATCAAGCCGCTTCCGCAGCAATCTGCCTCAAAGCCTGCTCGAACACCGCCGCGGGCTGGCCGCCCGAGATCAGGTGCCGGTCGTTGATGATCACGGCCGGCACCGAATGAATGCCGGCGCTGGTGTAGAAGGCCTCGCGTTCGCGCACATCCTGCGCAAACTCGTCGCTAGCCAGGATCTCCTGCGCACGAAGCGCGTCCAGGCCCACCTCGCGCACACAGGCCAGCAACACAGCATGATCACCCATGGCCTCCGAACGTGTGTGGCATGCCGCAAGCAATGCCTTCTTCAGCGCATGCTGCTGTCCCGGCGCGCCGTCGAGCTCGGCCCAGTGCAACAGACGGTGGGCGTCAAAGGTGTTCCAGATGCGGCCGCGCCCTGCCGGGTTGAAGGCAAAGCCCACCTCGGCCCCGCGCGCGCGGATGGTCTCGCGGATCTGCACCTGCTGTGCGGCGGTGGAGCCGTATTTCTGCGTCAGGTGCTCGCCGATGTCCTGGCCTTCTGCACCCATCTGCGGATTGAGTTCGAACGGCTGAAAATGCAACTCGGCAGACACCTCGCCCTGCAGCTTGCCCAGCGCTTCTTCGAGCGCGCCCAGCCCGACGGCGCACCAAGGGCAGGACACGTCGGACACAAAATCGATCTTGAGGGATGTGGTCATGGCCGCGATGGTAGGCCGAGCCCCTTGACCGCAAAAGCCGCAGGGGCTTGCGACACAATTGCCGCACTCCACTCCACTTTGCCTCACGTCCATGACCGACCGCTACGCCGTCCTCGGCAACCCCATTGGCCACAGCAAGTCGCCCCTGATCCACCGCCTGTTCGCCCAGGCCACCGGGCAGGACATCGCCTACACCGCCATCGAAACGCCGCTGGACGGCTTCAAGGACACCGTGCTGGGCTTTCGCGCCAGCGGCGGGCGTGGGCTCAACGTGAGTCTGCCGTTCAAGCTGCAGGCATATGAAATCGCGACCGAGCCCAGCGAGCGCGCCCGGCTGGCCGGAGCGGCCAACTGCCTCAAGTTCGACGGGGAACGCATTCTGGCCGACAACTTCGACGGCGTGGGCCTGGTCAACGACCTGCAGCGCAACCTGGGCTGCCCGCTCGTCGGCAAACGGGTGCTGCTGCTGGGCGCGGGTGGCGCCACGCGCGGCGCGCTGCTGCCGATCGCGGCCGAACGACCGGCGCTGCTGTCGGTGGCCAACCGCACGGCCGACAAGGCACACGCGCTGAGACACGACTTCGCAGCCCACACGCCCTTGCAGACCGGCGGCTATGAAACCCTCGTGGGCCAGTTGTTCGACGTGGTGATCAACGCCACCTCCACCGGTCTCACGCAGGAAGCGCTGCCCCTGCCGGCAGGCGTTTTTGCACCGGGCGCCATC
This sequence comes from Pseudomonadota bacterium, assembly GCA_040385485.1. Classification (GTDB taxonomy): domain Bacteria; phylum Pseudomonadota; class Gammaproteobacteria; order Burkholderiales; family Burkholderiaceae_C; genus Hydrogenophaga. Next base: position 89,693 of record JAZKHJ010000035.1, read on the forward strand.
GCCTACGAGATGGTCTACGGCAAGGGCCTCACGCCGTTCCTGAAACAGGCCCAGGCCGCCGGCGTGAGCACCGTGGCCGACGGCGTGGGCATGCTGATCGAGCAGGCCGCCGAGGCGTTTGCCTGGTGGCGCGGCGTGCGGCCCGACACCCGCGCCGTGATTCAGCAGCTCACCGTGCCGCTGGCCTGAACGCTGCGGCCATCACACGGCCACCGCCCGCGCGGCTGCGCTGCACAACCACCAGCATGAGCAAGGCCAGCGCCACGAGCGCCAGCGTGCCCGGGACCGGCACGCCGTAGATCTCCAGTGCCGCCCGGGCAAACAGGCCATGCACGAAGGCTGACGGGTGCAGCGTGTCGGAGAACAGCGAATGCGCGCAGTCGGCGCCGGTGCTGAAGAAGAAGGCGCCGCACGGCAGGGTGGTGTTGGTCACGCCGTAAGCGCCCGGATTCCCCAGCACGTCGACCGCGATGCCCGCCATGTCGAGCAGCTCGACGTTGAGGCTGGGAAACAGCGATTCGAGACCGAACAGCGTGGGCACCAGCGCATTGAATCGGGCGGAGGCGTCGGCAGACGCTGCCTGGAGTCCCAACAGCGCGGCTTCAGGCGTGTTGCCCAGATTGGGCAAGCTGGCGATCAGCACGTTCTGCGCACCGCTGGCGGCCAGGTAGCCGATGGTGGTGGCCAGATCGGTGATCGCGGCGATCGCCGCAGCCTGGCGACCCAGGTCATCGGCCGGCGTGCTCCCTTGAAAAGCAAGGCGGGCATCGCGCATGTCGTTGCCACCGCCCACCACCACATACAGGGCGTCGGGATCGGCACTTCCGGGCACGGGCACCGGGCCGCTGCCCCAGATGCCGGCCACCTGTGCCAACACCCCGGGCGGGCTGCTGCCCGTGCCGGTGCGGGCACCGGCGTACGCGAAGTTGTTGCCACCGGTGAGATAGGAGCTGGCCTGGCCAGCCAGCCCCAGGCCAAAGGCCAGCCCCTCCACCCACAGCGGGCCGTTCGAGTATCGACCGTCGGCGTACGGCTGAGCCGTGCCCGGCGCCGCACCGCCTGTGGCCAGGCTCAGGTTGCCCGTGTCCGACAGGCTGTCGCCAAACACGAAGATGCCGGAAAACGGCCCGGCGTGCGCCGATACCGACACCGCGACCAGCGCGGGCAGCAGCAGAGCGCGCAGGGTGGAGCGAATGCGCTTGAAAGTCATGAAATGTCTCCTGGTGTTTGTTGTGATGCGCCGTTCTGGTTGCGGAAGCGACGGGCGCAACCGAAGCATCCCCGCGAGTCCAGGCGGCCGACACGGGGCAAACCCTCAGGGCCGCGCAAGGCAGTCGCCGGCCGGACAGCCGCCACCCGCGGCCTATACTTCCGACGCCCAACCATCGGCCAGCACACCACAACGCCATGAAGACACTGCTCATCCTCAACGGCCCCAACCTCAACCTGCTTGGCACGCGCGAACCCACGGTGTACGGCGCCACCACGCTGGCCGAGGTGGAAGCCGAGTGCGTTGACCACGGCAAGCGGCTGGGGTTTGCGGTCGAGTGTTTCCAGAGCAACCACGAGGGCGCTCTGATCGACCAGATCCAGGACGCGGGCCGCCGCTTCAAGGCCGGAGAACTGGCCGGCGTGGTGTTCAATGCTGGCGCCCTCACCCACACCTCGGTGGCCTTGTTCGACGCCATCGGTGGTGTCAAACCCCTGCCGGTGATCGAGGTGCACATCTCCAACGTGCACGCACGCGAGGCCTTCCGCCACCACTCCTACCTGTCGCCGGCTGCGGCTGGCATCGTGGTGGGCTTCGGCACCGACGGTTACCGCCTGGCCATCGAAGGGTTGGCGCGCAAAGACAGCGCCACCTGATTGCGCGGTGAAAACCCGCCACTTCGCCCAGCTCGTGGGCCTGTCCGCTCTCTGGGGCGCGTCCTTCCTGTTCATCCGCATCGCCAGCCCCGTGATCGGTCCGATGGTGCTGGCGGGTTGCCGTGTGGCGCTGGCCGGTCTCACGCTGGCCTTCATCATGCGGGGCCTGAAGCAGCGCTGGCCGTGGGAGCACTGGCGCGAGCTGTTGCTGCTGGGGGCGCTGTCGGTGGCTGTGCCCTTCCTGCTCTATGCCTGGGCCGCGCTGCGCCTGCCGGCCGGTTACAGCGCCCTGCTCAACACCACGGCGGTGCTGTTCGGCACGCTGGCGTCCAGCTGGTTCAAGGAAGACACCCTCACCGCGCGCAAGCTGCTGGGCTGCCTGTGCGGCTTCATCGGCGTGGGTCTGATCGTGCGGCTGGGCCCGGTGCAACCCGACGCCGGGACCATCGCCGCTGCCCTGGCCTGCATCCTGGCTGCCGCCTGCTACGGCTGCTCCACCCCGCTCATGAAACGCGCCACCACCCGCATGCAGCCGCTCGCGATTGCAGCGGGCATCCACCTCGCCGCCATGGTGCTGGTGTTTCCGGGCGCTGTGTGGGCCTGGCCACAAGCGCAGTTCACACCGTCGGCAACGGGTGCGCTGGTCGTGATGGGCGTGGTCACCTCGGGCCTGGCCTACTGGGCGCACCTGCGCATCATCCGCCACGTGACCCCGGTGGCGGCCATGAGCCCGGCCTTCCTGATCCCCGTGTTCGGCGTGACCTGGGGCCACCTGTTCCTCGGAGAGACCTTGTCGCCCGGCATCTTTGCCGGCGGTGCGCTGGTGCTGCTGGCCACCGCGCTGGTGACGGGCTTCAACCCGCTGCAGCGCTGGTCCGCTGAAACGCCCAAACCCTGAGCGCACAGGCGCAAGCGGCCACGGCACAGGCCGATGACAGCCAGAACACGCTGGCCAGCCCCAGTGCCGAGCTGAGGAAACCACCGGCCACACCCCCCACCACACCCGGCAGGCCGTAGCCCACCACGGTGTACAGCGCCTGACCTCGCCCCCGCAGGCGGCCGGGGAAATGATGCGACAGCAGCGCGATGCACACCGTGTGGTGCGCGGCGAAGGTGATGGCGTGCAGCGCCTGGGCCAGCAACAGCAGCGGCCACACCAAGGGGAAACCGGCGGTGAGACCCATGCGCAAGGCCATGAGCGCAGCGGCCAGCACCAGCCAGGCCGAGAGCGACAGGCGCGGCAGCCAGCGGCCCTGGGTGAAGAACCAGCCGATCTCGATCACCACCGACAGCGCCCACAGCAGGCCGATCACCGTCTTGCTGTAGCCCAGCGAGTCGAGGTAGAGCGAGAAGAAGACGTAGATGAAGATGTGCGCGAGCACATGGAAGAACACCGCCGCGAAAAACCAGCGCACCGGTGGCTGGCGCAGGACCGGCCACACGCTGGGCTGCACCTCGTCGGCGTGGGCCGGTTCGCGAAAATCGGGCAGCAGCCACACGCTGATCGTCACGGCGGCCAGCGTGGCCAAGGTCCAGGCGGGAAAGTGCACCAGGCCGAATCGTTCGAACCAGAACCCCGCAGCCACCACCGTCACCAGAAACCCCAGCGAACCCCACAGGCGGATGCGGCCATAGCGCCGGGCGTCGAACGCACCGCCGTGGCTCACCAGGTGGGCCAGCGCGGCTTCGCTCATGGGCATCATCCCGCTGGTGTGGGTGAACATCAGCAGCAACACCACGAAGAGCCCTACGCCGCCCAAATCGAACCACAGGCCGAGCGAGAGCAGCAGGGCCATGGTGGCGCCATAGCGCAGCAACCGCACGCGCTCGCCAGTGCGGTCGCTCAGTGACCCCCAGAGATAAGGCGCAAACAGGCGCGAGGCCGACTGCACCGAGGTCAGCACGCTGATGGCCAGCAGGCTGAACCCGAGCTCCTTGAGCCAGAGCGGGAGGTAAGGATTGAAGAAGCCGATGTGCGCGAAGTAGCTCGCACTCAGTGCCGAAAACGGCAGCAGTGGGCCGCGCAGCGACACGCTCAGCCGCGCGACTTGGCCGCGATGTCGGGTGTGGGCAGTTGCACGTCGCCGCACTGAGCGCGGTGGCGCAGCGCGTGGTCCATCACCACCAGCGCCAGCAGCGCTTCGGCAATCGGCGTTGCGCGGATGCCCACGCAGGGGTCGTGGCGGCCTTTGGTGATGATCTCGGTGGGCGCGCCCGCCACATCGATGGTCTCGCGCGGGATGAGGATGGAGCTGGTGGGCTTGATCGCGATCGAAACCTCCAGGTCTTGCCCGGTGCTGATGCCGCCCAGCACGCCGCCAGCCTTGTTGGCCGCGAAGCCCTCGGGCGTGAGGCTGTCGCCGTGCGTGCTGCCCTTGTCGGACACGCTGGCAAACCCGGCGCCGATCTCCACGCCCTTGACCGCGTTGAGACCGAGCATGGCGTAGGCGATGTCGGCATCGAGCCGGTCGTACAGCGGCTGGCCCAGACCCACGGGCATGCCCTGCGCGGTGACGCGGATGCGCGCGCCACACGAGTCGCCGCTCTTGCGCAGGGCGTTCATGTAGTCCTCCAGCGCCGACACGTCGGCCACGGGCGCGAAGAACGGATTGTTCGGCACGTGCTCCCAGCTCTCGAACGGCACGACCATGTCGCCCACCTGCGTCATGCAGCCGAGGAAGGTGGTGCCGTATTTTTCCTTCAGCCACTTTTTGGCCACAGCACCAGCGGCCACGGTGGGCGCGGTGAGGCGGGCCGAACTGCGCCCACCACCGCGCGGATCGCGGATGCCGTATTTCTGCCAGTAGGTGTAGTCGGCGTGGCCGGGGCGGAAGGTCTGCGCGATGGCGCCGTAGTCCTTGCTGCGCTGGTCGGTGTTGCGGATCAGCAGGGCGATCGGTGTGCCGGTGGTCTTGCCCTCGTACACGCCGCTCAGGATTTCGACCGCGTCGGGTTCGTTGCGCTGGGTGACGAACTTGCTGGTGCCCGGGCGGCGGCGGTCCAGGTCGGCCTGGATGTCGGCCTCGCTGAGTTCCATGCCCGGCGGACAGCCGTCGATCACGCAGCCAATGGCCGGGCCGTGGGATTCACCAAAGTTGGTGACGCAAAACAGGGTGCCGAAGGTGTTGCCGCTCATGCGCTGGATTATCCCTGAGGCACGCTGGTGCGCCGGTGGGCCAGTCTGGTGCGTGATCTGCCCGACATGCCGCGCCTGAGAGCCGTCGGGAGACGGGAACATTTCGTGCTTCGCGCTGCAGTGCAGCAAATTGTTGCTGTGCAGCCCCAGAAAGGAGCGTTCCATGCTCGACCGCACCAGCACCCTGTTCTCGCACGTCAAAGGCTCCGACAACCCCTACGCCACCGGCGGTCTGCGGGATTTTTTCCTCTACCGCGACCTCGGCATCGCAGCCGCCACCCACGGCAAGGTGATTGCGCATCTGGTCAAGGCCAACCTGCCGCCCGAGGAGGGCACGGGCTGGCACCGCCACGAGGCGGACTTCCAGATCGTGATCATGATCAAGGGCTGGGCCAAGTTCATGTACGAAGACCAGGTAACGTTGGTGGAAGCCGGCGACTGCGTGCACCAGCGTCCGGGCATCCGCCACTACCTGTTCGACTATTCGCCCGACATGGAATACCTGGAGATCGTGTCTCCGGCGGACTTCAAGACCATTGATGTGGAGCCGGTGTGTGAGATTCCGAAACCAACCCCTTGGGAATGATGCGGGCGTGAAGTGACTGGGACCAGAGGCGCCGCGGAACCGCCCTTCGACGAGCTCAGGACGGGCCGCAGGCGCCGCCCCCTTGAGGGGTCGCGCGCAGCGCGGCGGGGGTGGCTCAAAATTCAGCATCCAGTTCATCAATGTCTTCAGGCTCAGCCTCCGCAGCGGCCACCCATTCCTTCATCGCCGGCAACGCCATGATGGTGTCGCAATACGCAACGCAGGCCGGGTCGATCGCCACCCCGTACGTGATGAAACGCGTGACCACCGGCGCAAACATCGCGTCGGCCATGCAGGGCTTGGCGCCAAAGAGGTAGGGGCCACCGTAAGTCTCCAGGCACTCGACCCAGATCGCCTCGATGCGGTCGATGTCCGTCTGCGCGCGTGACCACAGCTTGAAGTTCGGGAAATGTGCCTTGATGTTCATCGGCAGCGACGAGCGCATGGAGCTGAAGCCCGAATGCATCTCGCCACAGATCGCGCGGCAATGCGCACGCGCTGCGCGGTCGGCCGGCAACAGACCTGCCTTGGGTTTGATTTCGTTGATGTATTCGCCAATGGCCAGCGTGTCCCACACGTGAATACCCTGGTGCTCCAGCGCCGGCACCCGCATCGAGGCCGAGAGGAGCAACATTTCGGCCTTCATGGCCGGGTCGTCGGGCGAGATGACCTTCTCGGTGAACTCCAGCTTCGCCAAACGGGCCATCAGCCAGCCGCGCAGGGCCCAGGCACCGTAGTTCTTGCTGCTGATCGTGAGTACCGTGGTGGTCATGGACATGCTCCTCGTGGGCCCTGCTCTGAGCAAGGGCTGTGCCACAAAAGTGCCCAGCCACGCACCGCAGCGGTGCAGACCCGGCTGGCGCGTTACTTGCCTGCACAGAAATACGTCGTTTCAGGATTCCACCATGCTGTACCAGGCCTACCAGACCCAGTCCGACCTGCTCTCGCCGTTGCGACTCATGGCCCAGCACCTGAGCGCTTCGCTGTGGCTGCAAGACACCGAGCGCAGCGTGCTGCGCAAAGTGGCCTCGGCCTGTGACGTAATCTCGCGCCTGCGCCTCACACACTCACGCCCCCCCTACAACATTGGCCAGGTGATGGTGGGCGACCAACAAGTGCCCGTGACCGAAGAAGCCGTGCTCACCCTGCCCTTCGGCACGCTGCTGCACTTTCGCAAGGCGGGCGTGGAGCCGCAGCCGCCGGTGCTGCTGGTGGCACCACTCTCGGGCCACTTCGCCACCCTGCTGCGCGAAACCGCCCGCACCTTGCTGCAGGACCACGACGTCTTCATCACCGACTGGCACAACGCGCGCGATGTCTCGCTGCTGCACGGCGGCTTTTCGCTCGACGACTACATCACCTACATGATCCGCTTCACCGAGGCCGTGGGCCCGGGCAGCCACATGGTGGCGGTGTGCCAGCCCTGCGTGGCGGCACTCGCGGCCACCGCCGTGATGGCTGAAGACGACAACCCGGCGCAACCGCGCAGCCTCACGCTGATGGCCGGCCCGGTGGACTGCCGCGTGAACCCGACCGAGGTGAACCGCCTGGCCACCAGCAAGCCCATCGAATGGTTCGAGAAGAACCTCATCAACCATGTACCGCTGCCGCACACCGGCTTCATGCGCCGCGTGTACCCCGGCTTCATCCAGCTCTCGGCCTTCATGGCGATGAACCCGGAGCGTCACAAGCAGTCGTTCCGCAACATCTACGACCACCTGCAGCACGGGCGCACCGAAGAGGCGCAGGTGATCCAGGACTTCTACGAGGAATACCTGGCGGTCAACGACCTGCCGGCCGAGTTCTACCTGGAGACGGTGGCCAAGGTGTTCCAGACCTACGACCTGCCCCGCGGTGAGCTCACCTGGAACGGACGCAAGGTCAACCCGGCGGCCATTCGCCGCACCGCCCTCATGACGGTGGAAGGCGAGCGCGACGACATCTGCGCGGTCGGCCAGACCGTGGCCGCGCAAGACCTCTGCAGCAGCGTGCGCCCCTACCTCAAGACCCACCATGTGCAGACCGGTGTGGGCCACTACGGCGTGTTCAGCGGGCGGCGCTGGAACCAGCAAATCTATCCACGCGTACGGGACATGATCCACGCCACGATGGGGTGATGTTTCGGCAAGCCCATGAAAAACGCCCCGACTTGCGGGGCGTTTTGCATGGGATCTGAGGGAATCAGCGCGCAGGAGCGGCGGGCTGCACCTCGTCTTCGGCCGGCCAGTCGCGGATGTAGGCCTTGAGCATCTGGTTCTCGAAATTCTGGCTGTCCACCACGGCCTTGGCCACGTCGTAGAAGCTGATCACGCCCATCAGCATCTTGTTGTCCATGACCGGCATGTAGCGGGTGTGCCGCTCCAGCATCATGGGGCGCACCTGCTCGAGCTCGGTCTGGGGGGTGCAGGTCATGGGGTGGTCGTCCATCACCGTGCGCACGGTCTTGTCGCCCAGCGCGCCACCGTTGCGCGCCAGCGTGTGAATGATTTCGCGGAAAGTCAACATGCCCACCAACTCGCCGTGCTCCATCACGGCCAGCGACCCGATGTCGAACTGAGACATGGTCTCCACCGCGCGGTGCAGGGTTTCTTGCGGGTGGGTGGTGTAGAGCGTGCCGCCCTTGACGCGAAGGATGTCGCTGACTTTCATGTCTGATCTCCTGTTTCTGGTGGTGTCTCCAGCAAGGCTGGCGTCCGTGCAATATACCCCCACAATACCGCTCAAAACCACTGCGCGCCAGCCCCTGGCGACACAGCACTGCACTCCGAGGAGACCACCCCCATGTCCGGTTATTCAGACCCAGGCTTCGACACGCTCGCGCTGCACGCGGGCGCCGCGCCCGACCCCGCCACTGGCGCACGCGCCGTGCCGATCCATCTCACCACCTCGTTCGTCTTCGAATCCAGCGACCACGCAGCGGCCCTGTTCAACCTGGAGCGCGCGGGTCATGTGTACAGCCGCATCAGCAACCCGACCAACGCGGTGTTCGAGCAGCGCATGGCCGCACTCGAAGGCGGCATTGGCGCGATTGCCACCGCCAGCGGCCAGGCCGCGTTGCACCTGAGCGTGGCCACGCTCATGGGCGCGGGTTCGCACATCGTCGCCAGCACCGCGCTCTACGGCGGCAGCCAGAACCTGCTGCACTACACGATGCGCCGCTTCGGCATCGACACCACCTTCGTCAAACCCGGTGACATCGACGGCTGGCGCGCCGCCGTGCGGCCCAACACCAGGCTCTTCTTCGGCGAGACCGTGGGCAACCCGGGCCTGGACGTGCTGGACATTCCCACCGTCTCGCAGATCGCACACGAGGCCGGTGTGCCCTTGCTGGTGGACTCGACGCTTACAACGCCTTACCTCGTCAAACCCTTCGAGCTCGGAGCCGACCTGGTCTACCACTCGGCCACCAAGTTTCTCAGTGGCCATGGCACCGTGATCGGTGGCGTGGTGGTGGACGCGGGCAGTTTCGACTGGGAGAAGTCGGGCAAATTCCCCGAGCTCACCGAGGCCTACGAAGGCTTCCACAACATGGTCTTCAGCGAAGAGAGCACGGTGGGCGCCTTCCTGCTGCGCGCGCGCCGCGAGGGCCTGCGCGACTTCGGCGCCTGCCTCAGTCCGCACAGCGCGTGGCTCATCCTGCAAGGCATCGAGACGTTGTCGCTGCGCATGGACCGCCACATGGGCAATACCGAGAAGGTGGTGCAGTTCCTGGCCAGCCACCCGCTGGTGGGCCGTGTGGGCCACCCGCTGCTGGAGAGCCACCCCAGCCATGCGCTGGCCAACAAGCTGCTGCGCTTCGGCGCGAAAGGCGCGGGCTCGGTGTTCAGTTTCGACATCAAGGGCAGCCGCGAGCAGGGCAAGGCATTCATCGAAGCGCTCCAGATCTTCAGCCACCTGGCCAACGTGGGCGACTGCCGATCGCTGGTGATCCACCCGGCCAGCACCACGCATTTCCGCATGACTGATGAGGCCTTGGCCGCCGGCGGCATCGGCCCGGGCACGATCCGCCTGTCCATCGGTCTGGAAGACGCTGACGACCTGATCGACGACTTGAAGCGCGCCCTGAAGGCCGCTGAGAAAGCGAAGGCTTGACCATGCAGCTCACCGTCAACGGCGCCAACACCTACTGCTACACCGGCGGCAAGCCCTTCGATGCCGCCAAACCCACCGTGGTTTTCATCCACGGCGTGCTCAACGACCACAGCGTCTGGATCCTGCAGAGTCGTTACCTGGCACACCACGGCTGGAACGTGTTGGCGGTGGACCTGCCAGGGCACTGCAAGAGCGAGGGTGAGGCGCCCGCATCGGTGGAAGACGCGGCCGGTTTCGTGGCTGCGCTGCTCGACGCGGCGGGGGTACAGAAAGCCGCGCTGATCGGCCACAGCTGGGGCTCGCTGATTGCGCTGGAAGCGGCTGCCCGTTTGACAGACCGGGTCAGCCACCTGGTGCTGGTGGGCACGGCCTACCCCATGAAGGTCTCGCCCGCGTTGATCGAAGCCGCGCTCAACGAGCCCGAGAAGGGCATGAAAATGATCAACGTGTTCTCGCGCAGCACGCTGGCCGCACCGCCGTCGGCGCTCGGCCCCGGCACCTGGGTGTACGGATCCAGCCTGGCGCTGAACCGCCGGGTGCTGCGCAGCAACCCGCTGGTCAATGTGTTCCACCGCGGCTTCGTGGCTTGCGACAGCTATGCGGGCGGAGAAGCCGCCATGTCGAAGATCACCTGCCCGGTGCTGTTCCTGCTGGGTGGGCAGGACCAGATGACACATCCCAAGGCCGCGCAAGGTCTGATCGAGACGGCCAGGGCCGCCGGCCACCGGGTCTCGGTGACCAGCGTGCGCGCGGGCCATCACCAGATGACCGAAGCGCCCGAAGAAACGCTGGTGGCCATCCGCAACTTTCTCGCAGCCTGAATCTCACTTCACACACTGGAGCTGGCTGGTGTCCTTGCTGGAGGCGGGTGGCAGGGTGATCACGCAGGACATCGCACCGCACATGCAATGCACCACGCTGGCGCCACCCGAGACCACCAACGTGGGCGCCGAACACTGGCAGGCGGGCGCCGTCATGACGCTTTGAGCCAGTGCTGGCGCAGTCTGCAAAGAGAGCGCCAGCACCAACACGGAAAGTCGGGAAATGCAGGAAGCCATCAAGTTCTCCTTCAGTCAAACACGCCATCATCAGCGCTGCGTTGCATGCTACGCCGCCGCCACCCTTTTTCGACCATGACCCTCGACATCACGCCGCCGATGACACCCGCCCGGGCCAGGGACATCGCCCGGACTTTCGACCTGCGCGCGCTGCAACCCGAGTTCCTCGCCAACCCCTACCCGGTGTACGCCGCTCTTCGCGAACACGAACCCGTGCGCCGCATGCCCGATGGCTCGGTGTTCCTCACGCGCTGCGCCGATCTGATGGCGGTGTACCGCGATGCGCAGACCTTCAGCTCGGACAAGCAGGTCGAGTTCGCGCCCAAGTACGGCGTGGGCTCCGCGCTCTTCGAGCACCACACCACCAGCCTGGTGTTCAACGACCCACCCTTGCACACGCGCGTGCGCCGGCTGATCATGGGCGCGCTCACGCGTCGCGCCATCGCCGACATGGAACCCGGCCTGATCGCGCTGGTCGACAGCCTGCTGGACTCACTGGCCGAACGCGGCGGTGGCGACCTCATCGAAGACTTCGCCTCGGCCATTCCGGTGGAGATCATCGGCAACCTGCTCGATGTGCCGCACCCGGATCGCGGCCCGCTGCGCGCCTGGTCGCTCGCCATTCTGGGCGCGCTGGAGCCCACCATCACGCCCGTGCAGCAAGCGCTGGGCAACGAGGCCGTGACCGACATGCTGGCCTACCTGCGCACGCTGGTGGCGCAGCGCAGGCAGCACCCGGGTGACGCGGAGCGCGACGTGCTCACACGGCTGATCCAGGGCGAGGCCAGTGGCGAGCAATTGAGCGAAGTCGAACTGCTGCAGAACTGCATCTTCCTGCTCAATGCGGGCCACGAGACCACCACCAACCTGATCGGCAACGGCCTGATCGCGCTGCAGGAACACCCGCAGGCCCGCAGCGTCCTGCAAACCGCGATGCGGAACACCGCTGACGATGGCACCGCGCAAGAGGCGGTGCTCAGCCGCGCGGTTGACGAGTTCCTGCGCTTTGAATCGTCGAACCAGCTGGGCAACCGGCGCGCGGTGAAGGACACGCAGGTGGGTGGTGTTGAACTCAAGGCCGGCACGCTGGTGACGCTGTGCATCGGCGCGGCCAACCGGGACCCCGCGCAATTCCCCAACCCCGAGGTGCTGGACCTGGCGCGCGAAGGCAACAAACACCTGGCCTTCGGTTTCGGCATCCACCAGTGCGCCGGGTTGAGCCTGGCGCGGCTGGAAGGGCGCATCGCCATCGGGCGCTTTCTGCAGCGCTTCCCCGATTTCCAGCTGACCGAAGCCCCGCTGCGCGGTGGGCGTGCACGGTTTCGCGGCTTCCTGCGCGCACCGTTCTCGGTGGCGTGAAGGCGCTTCAGCCCGACGCGACCGACGGGCCTTCGGCCATCTCCTGGACCAACGCCGGTTGGGGCGTGGACGCCAGCGCCTGGGCCAGCGTGAGCTGAGCCCAGTGGCTCTCCGACCAGAACCGCGCCGTGTTCGGCTGGCGCGTCAGCAGCAGGCGCTCCACCATCGGTGCCATGGGCGTGCCGGCCGGGTCGACCAGCAGCACGTAGCGCTCGCCGTCTTCGTCGAGCCGCCCCAGCCAGTCCAGCGACACCAGCGTGGCCACGGGCTCCTCGAGTTGCAGCGCATCCACCCGCAGCACCTGAGCCAACGCTTCCAGACTCAGGCCCTTGGGCGCTGTGTCGCGCGCGGTGTGCAACTGCTCCAACACCTCCAGCGCCAGCTGAAAACTCCAGCCCGGTGTATCACCGCGCCGCGCAATCCCCGAGAGCAGGCTGGGCAGGTAGGCCGCAACCACCGCGCCCAGCAGCACGATCACCCAGGCCACGTAAAACCACACCAGCAGGATCGGCACCGTGGCAAACGTGCCGTAGACCACCGAATACGTGGGCACTTGCGCGAGGTACCAGGCCAGCAGCTTCTTCGCCAGTTCCAGCCCGGCGCCCACGAACAAGGCCCCCACCAGGGCGTGGCTCCAGCGCACCCGGGTGTTGGGCACGTAGCGGTAAAGCGCGGCAAGGCCCACCGTGAGCAAGGTGAACTGCACCGCCCCCAGCAGGAATCGCACACCACCCGGCACATCGGCCACCACATCACGGGACAGGGAGACGGCGTAGGTGGTCACCGTGAGACTACCGGCCAGCAGCAAAGGGCCCAGGGTCAGCACCGCCCAGTACACCAGCACCCGCTGGGTGAACGAGCGGGGTTGGCGCACGCGCCAGATGTCGTTGAGCTTGCGGTCGATCGTGAGGATCAGTGCGAGTGCGGTGATCAGCAGCACCAGCGCGCCCGCCCAGCCCATCTGGCCCGCCTTGTTGGCGAACTGGTTGAGGTAGCTGAACACCTGCTTGGCGATGTCGGGCGGCACCAGGCTTTGCACCAGCCAGCGCTGCAGCGTGACCTGCAGGCGATCGAACATCGGAAACGCGCTGAAGATGGCCAGCGCCACGGTGAACAGCGGCACCAGGGAAATGGTGGTGGTGAAGGTCAGGCTGCTGGCGGTGATGCCCAGGCGGTCTTCCCGGAAGCGCTCGCGCAGGGTGATGGCGGTGTTGGCCCAGGGGAAGTTCAAGGCATCGCGCCACAGCGCGCGAGCGAGGGTTTCCAAGGCACGCAGGCGCTCTTTGAAGGTCATCCCGGTATCATGCCACCTGCTCTTTTCTTCTCTCCAATGCCCGATATCTCCACGCCCCCCAGCCCCGAAGACCTCCTTGTTGCACAGAGAGATTCGGCGCGCGCCGTCAACGCCACACGCTGGCTGGCCGTGGGCAGCCTGCTCGGCCTGATCGTGCTGGGCTTTCTGTGGGAAATGTGGCTGGCCCCGCTGCGCGAGGGTGGCTCCTGGCTGGTGCTCAAGGTGCTGCCACTGACCATACCGCTGGCGGGCCTGCTGAAAAACCGCATGTACACCTACCGCTGGGTCAGCCTGATCGTGTGGCTGTACTTCACCGAAGGTGTGGTGCGCGCCACCAGCGACACCGGCCCATCGGTCTGGCTGGCCGTGCTCCAGACGCTGCTGTGCGTCGCCTTGTTCGTGGCCTGCGCCCTGCACGTGCGCATCCGCCTGCGCGCGGCGGGCAAAGAGGCCGTGGCGGCCGACGTGGCCAGCGCCAACGCAGCTGCTCAACCATGAGCCCGGCACACCTCGAACTGCTGGCGCAACTGCGCCAGACCGTGGGCGCCTCGCATGTGCTCACGCACGAAGACCCCACCACCGATTTGTCGGCCTGGGAACAGGACTGGCGCAAGCGCGCACACGGCCGGGCTCTGGCCGTGGTTCGCCCGGGCAGTACGGCCGAGGTGGCCGCTGTGGTGCGGGCCTGCGCGCAAGCCGCCGTATCGCTGGTGCCGCAAGGCGGCAACACCGGCCTGGTGGTTGGCTCGGTGCCCGACACCTCGGGCACGCAGGTGGTGCTGAGCCTCATGCGTCTGAACGCGGTGCGCGCCATCGACCCGGCCAACCTCACCATGACGGTGGAGGCCGGCTGCGTGCTGCAGACCCTGCAGGACACGGCTGAAAAGGCCGGCTTTCTCTTTCCCCTGAGCCTGGCGGCTGAAGGCAGTTGCAGCATCGGCGGCAATCTGGCCACCAACGCCGGCGGCACGCAGGTGGTGCGCTACGGCAACGCGCGCGACCTCTGTCTGGGCCTGGAGGTTGTGACCGCCCAGGGCGAGGTGTGGCAGGGTCTCACCGGCCTGCGCAAGGACAACACCGGCTACGACCTGCGCGACCTGTTCATCGGCAGTGAAGGCACACTGGGCGTCATCACCGCCGCCACGCTCAAGCTCTACCCGCTGCCCGCCGCGCAGCTCACCGCCTGGGCAGCACTGCCCACGTTGGACGCAGCCGTGGCTCTGCTGGGTCTTGCGCATCAGCACCTGGGCGCGGGTCTCACCGGCTTCGAGGTCATGGGCCAGTTCGCTCTGAGCCTGGTGGACAAGCACATGCCCCAATTGCGGGTGCCGCTGTGGCAGGACACGCCGTATTGCGTTCTTCTGGAGAACAGCGACAGCGAATCGGAACAACATGCGCGAGCCCAATTCGAGCGCCTGCTGGAAACCGCGTTCGAACAAGGTCTGGTGAGCGATGCGGTGGTGGCCGAGAGCCTGGCGCAGGCCCATGCGCTCTGGCACATCCGCGAGAGCATTCCGCTGGCGCAGGCCGAGGAAGGCCTGAACATCAAGCACGACATCAGCATCCCCGTCTCGCACATCCCGGCCTTCTGCATCGAGACCGACGCCTTGCTGCAGCGTGAGATTCCGGGCGTGCGGCTGGTCAACTTTGGCCATCTGGGCGACGGCAACCTGCACTACAACGTCCAGGCACCGGCCGGAAGCGACGCCAAAAAGTTCCTGAACGAGCAGGAAACGCACGTGAACACGCTGGTTTTTGACGCGGTGGCGCGCTACCATGGCTCGATCAGCGCCGAGCACGGCGTGGGAAGCCTCAAGGCCGACCACCTGCCCCACTACAAGGACCCGGTTGCGCTGGGTCTGATGCGGGCCATCAAGCAGGCGCTGGACCCGCACAAACTCATGAACCCTGGCCGCGTCCTTTCACCATGATCTCCCGCCACTGGCTCCAACTTCTGCTGGCGTTCGCGCTCACTGCCACGGGGCACGCGCACGCGGTGGACGTGTCGCAGCGTCAGGCCTGGCGTGAGCAGGCGCAGGGCTTCGAGCACGGCGAAGGGGTCAAGCGCGACACCGAGGCCGCCATCCGTCTGTATTGCCAGGCAGCGCTGGCCGGTGACGCCACGTCGGCCTACAACCTGGGATGGATCTACGCCAATGGTCGAGGCGTGGAACGCAACGACGGGTATGCCGCGCACTGGTTTGCACGCGCTGCGCTGCTGGGCGACGCGCATGCCGAGGGCATGTTCAACCGCCTGGCCACGCCGGCCGACAAGCCCGAGTGCGTGCTGCTGGCCGAGCGCACCGACCTTCAAAAGGCCAATGAGGCCAGGCAGGCAGCGGAAGTCACCGATCTTGCGACGCGCTACCAGACCCTCGTGAACACACCCGAAGAGCAGCGGATCATGAAGATCGTCTACAAGCTGGCGCCGCAGTTCGGCATCCAGCCGGGGCTGGCCTTCGCAGTGATCCGCGCCGAGTCCAACTTCAATGTGAACGCCCTGTCGGACAAGAATGCGCAGGGCCTGATGCAGCTCATTCCCGAGACCGCGGAGCGTTTTCGTGTGCGCAAGCCCTTCGACGCCGAGCAGAACATCCGCGGCGGCCTGTCGTACCTGCAATGGCTGCTGGCCTATTTCAGGGGCGATGTGCCTCTGGTGCTGGCCGCCTACAACGCCGGTGAAGGCACGGTCGACCGATACCGCGGCGTGCCGCCCTACCCCGAAACCCAGGGCTACATCAAACGCATCCAGCAGGTGTTCTCGCTGCAGCACCACCCGTTCGACGCCCGCATCACATCCCCATCGCGCGCCCTGCCCAACCGTCTTCCATGACCCGTCCCATCCGATCTCAATACGAAGACTTCATGCGCCACGTGTACACCACGGGCGTGCAGAAAACAGACCGCACCGGCACCGGCACCACCAGCGTGTTTGGCCACCAGATGCGCTTTGACCTCAACGAGGGTTTTCCGCTGGTGACCACCAAGAAGGTGTTCCTGCGCGCCATCATCGTGGAGCTGCTGTGGTTCCTGCGCGGCGACAGCAACGTGAAGTGGCTGCAGGAACGCGGCTGCACGATCTGGGACGAGTGGGCCCGGGAAGACGGTGACCTGGGCCCCGTGTACGGCGTGCAGTGGCGCAGCTGGCCGACACCCGATGGCGGTCACATCGACCAGATCGCCGATGTGATGAACACGCTCAAGAGCAACCCGGACTCACGCCGCATCATTGTGAGCGCCTGGAACGTGGCCGAGCTCTCCAAGATGGCGCTCATGCCGTGCCATGCGTTCTTCCAGTTCTACGTGGCCCCTGCCACCGAGCCCGGTGGGCGCGGCAAGCTGAGCTGCCAGCTCTACCAGCGCAGCGCCGACATCTTTCTCGGCGTGCCTTTCAACATCGCCAGCTACGCGCTGCTCACCCACATGGTGGCACAGCAGTGCGATCTGGACGTGGGCGACTTCATCTGGACTGGTGGCGACTGCCACATCTACAGCAACCACCACGAGCAGGTGGAACTGCAGCTCTCGCGCCAGCCCATGGCCTACCCCAGCTTGCACATCAAGCGCCGCCCGGCCAGCATTTTCGAATACGAGTTCGAAGATTTCGAGGTGCAGGACTACCAACACCACGCGGCCATCAAGGCGCCTGTAGCGGTGTGATCAGCCGCCGCCAACTGTGGGCGCTGCTGGCGCTCACGCTCATGTGGGGCGTGAACTGGCCCATGATGAAGCTCTCGCTGCAGGAGCTTTCCCCGCTGTACTTTCGCGCGAGCACCATGCTGCTGGGTGCGCTCTGGCTGTTTGCCTATGTGGCCCGCCACGGCGAGCGCATGTGGCCGGCCCGCGCCGAGTGGACCACCATCGCCTGGCTGGGCCTGCCCAACGTGCTGGGCTGGCACACGCTGTCGATCTTCGGGGTGAAAGAGCTGGCCTCGGGCCGCGCGGCCATCCTCGGATTCACCATGCCGATCTTCACCGTCTTGATTGGTGCGGCCTTCTTTGGCGAGCGCATCACGCCACGCGTGCGCGTGGCGGTGGTGTGCGCGGGCATGGCCATCGGCCTGCTGCTGTGGCACGAGTTGCAAAGCCTGAGCGGTCGGCCGGTGGGCATCGCGTGGATGCTGGGCGCGGCGTTCTGCTGGGGTCTGGGCACCTTGATGTTTCGCCGGGCGCACTTCACGCTGTCGCCCATGGTGGTCACGGTATGGATGCTGCTGCTGGGCAGTGTGGTGGTGTGGGTGCTGGCCCTTGCACTGGAGCCTGTGCCCACACCGTCGACCTTCTCCATCCCTCTGTGGATCAGCCTGGCGTATGGCGTGTTCATCAACTACGGCGTTGCACAGCTGATCTGGTTCGGCATGGCGCGCGACCTGCCCCCGGCCACCAGCGCCATGAGTGTCATGGCGATTCCACTGGTGGGCACGCTGAGCGCCACGTTCATCGTGGGCGAGGTGCCGCACTGGCAGGACTGGGTGGCCATCGGCTTCGTGATGATGGCGATTGCCAGCGTGCTGCTGCCCTCGCGAGCTGCAGCGGCTGCGCCCGGGCCGGCGGCACAATAGCGGCATGCCAGCCACAGCCCAGCTCAGCCCTCGCCTCCATCTCATCTTTGCGCGCGCCGCCAACGGCGTGATCGGCAAGGACAACGCCCTGCCCTGGCACCTGCCAGAGGACATGGCTCACTTCAAACGCATCACGCTGGGCTGCCCTGTGATCATGGGCCGCAAGACGTGGGATTCGTTGCCGCCCAAGTTCCGGCCGTTGCCTGGCCGGCTGAACATCGTCGTCACGCGCGACCCGACCTGGCAGGCCGACGGCGCATCGCGTGCAGTTTCGCTCGAAGCAGCCATGGCGCTGTGCCCGCCCGATGCCGACGCCTGGGTGATCGGCGGCGCGCAAATCTATGCCGCCGCGCTGCACCTGGCAGACACGGCGGTGGTCACCGAGATCGCGCAGGACTTTGAGGGCGACGCCTTCGCCCCCGTGTTCGGGCCGACCTGGCGCGAGACCGCACGCGAGCACCACACCGCGGCCAACGGACTGCCGTTCGCCTTCGTCACCTACACACAGGAACGCTGAAGCCATGCAAATCGCCACCTGGAACATCAACTCCCTCACCGTGCGCCTGCCCCAGGTGCTGGACTGGCTCGCCGCCAACCCTGTCGACGCGCTCGGGCTCCAGGAGCTCAAGCTGGTGGACGACAAGTTTCCCTATGAGGCATTGAAGGAAGCGGGCTACCACGCTGCGGTTTTTGGCCAGAAGACCTACAACGGCGTGGCCATCCTGAGCCGCACACCCGTGACCGACGTGGTGCGCAACATCCCGATGCACGCCGACGACCAGTCGCGCGTGATCGCCGCGACCCTGAACACACCCGAAGGCCCACTGCGACTGGTGAACTGCTATTTCGTCAACGGGCAGGAACCCGGCTCGGAGAAGTTTGCCTACAAGCTGCGCTGGCTGGAGGCCCTGCACCGGTGGCTGGTGGACGAATTGAAAGTGCATTCGCGCCTGGTGCTGATGGGCGATTTCAACGTGGCGCCAGAAGACCGTGACTCCTTCGATCCCGTGGGTCTGAAGGACACCATCCACCACACCGTGGAAGAGCGCGCGCACTTCCAGGCATTGCTGCAACTGGGCCTCACCGATGCCTACCGAATGTTCGAGCAGCCCGAGAAGAGCTACTCATGGTGGGACTACCGCATGCTGGGCTTCCAGAAAAACCGCGGGCTGCGTATCGACCACATTCTGGTGAGCGAAGCGCTGCGCGACCGCGTGAACGCCTGCACCATCGACCGCGCGCCCCGCAAGAACCAACAGCCCAGCGACCATGCGCCGGTGGTGGTCACTCTAGATTGAGTTCCTGGATCTTTCGGGTGATCGTGTTTCGCCCGATGCCCAGTTTGTGCGCAGCCTCAATGCGGCGGCCCCGCGTATTGACCAGCGCCGTCTGAATCAGCTTGGTCTCGAAGCGGCGGGTGAGCACGTCCCACACGTCGGTGCGTCCTTCTTCGAGCAACGCCAACGCCTCGGCCTGCAGGCCGGTTTCCCAGGCGGGCACCGATGCCGTCGGCACGGCATCGGGTACGGGCACCTGTTCGGGCGCCGCGAATGCGGGTGAGCCCATGTGCAATGACTCCGAAAACGCCACAGGCGGCGCAGCGGCTGCAAACGGCGCCGCTGCGGTGGGCGTGGCCACGGCGTCTGGCAGAACCGCCAAAGCCGCCACCGACGTTCCCGCCATGGCCAGCACCTCGGGTGGCAGGTCCTTGAGTTCGATCATCTGGGCGGGCGCCATCACGGTCAGCCAGTGACACACGTTCTCCAACTGCCGCACGTTGCCGGGAAAGTCGAACGTGCCCAACAGCCGGATGGCCGACTCTGAAATGCGCTTGGGCTCCACACCCAGTTGTTTGGCGCTTTGCTGCAGGAAGAAGCGCGTGAGCATGGGCACGTCTTCACGGCGCTCGCGCAGCGCGGGCAGGCGCAGGCGGATCACGTTGAGACGGTGAAACAGATCTTCGCGGAACACACCTTCCTTGACGCGCTGCTCCAGGTTCTGGTGGGTGGCGGCGATCACGCGCACGTTGGCACGAACAGCGCTGTGACCACCCACGCGATAGAAGTGCCCGTCAGACAACACGCGCAGCAAGCGCGTCTGCAGGTCAAACGGCATGTCGCCGATCTCGTCGAGAAACAGCGTGCCGCCATCGGCCTGCTCGAAGCGGCCGCGGCGCATCGTCTGCGCACCGGTGAAGGCACCCCGCTCGTGACCGAACAGTTCGGACTCCAGCAAGTCCTTCGGAATGGCGGCGGTGTTGATGGCCACGAACGGGCCTGCGGCGCGGGGCGAATGTTTGTGCAAGGCACGCGCCACCAGCTCTTTGCCCGATCCCGATTCACCGGTGATCAGCACCGTGACCTGGCTCTGGCTCAAGCGCCCGATTGCACGAAACACATCCTGCATGGCCGGCGCCTGCCCGAGCATCTCGGGCGCGGCGGTCATGCGTTCTTCGGCCACCTCCTCGCGCTGGCTTTCTTCCACCGCGCGGCGGATCAGCTCCACCGCCTTCGGCAGGTCGAACGGCTTGGGCAGGTATTCGAATGCCCCACCCTGGAAGGCAGACACCGCACTGTCCAGGTCGGAGAAGGCGGTCATGATGATGACCGGCAGGCCGGGCAGCATTTCCTTGACCTTCTCCAGCAGCTCCAGGCCAGAGCCGCCGGGCATGCGGATGTCGCTCACCAGGATCTGCGGGCCTTCGCTCTCGGGTGTGTCCGTCAGAGCCTTGAGAACGTCCTGCGGATTGGTGAAGCTGCGGGTGGGCAGATTCTCGCGCAGCAGCGCTTTTTCGAGCACGAAGCGGATCGATTGATCGTCGTCCACTATCCAGATCGGCTTCATGTTGGTGTCGTCCCTTCTTGTGGCGCAGCGCTCGGCAATGGTTTGTCGGTTCTAGGGCAAGGGGATGAGGATCTTGAAGTCCGTGCATCCCGGCACGCTCTCACACTCGATCAATCCATGGTGCTGCTGAACAAAGGTTTGTGCCAGCGTGAGCCCCAGGCCGGAGCCGCCATCGCGTCCCGACACAAGCGGGAAAAAGATGCGGTCCTTGATCGAGTCTGGTACGCCAGGCCCGTTGTCGATGACATGCAATTCCAATGCCAGGCGATAGCGCTGCTTGCCAAACGTGACTTGCCGACCCACACGTGTCTTGAAAATGATCTTCGCCTCACCCGCCGCGATGCGTTCGGCCAGTGCTTGCGCCGCGTTGTGCGCGATGTTGAGCACGGCCTGGATGAGTTGCTCGCGGTCACCGCGAAACTCGGGAATGGAAGCGTCGTAGTCGCGCACCACGCGCAACCCCTTGGGGAACTCGGCCAGGATGAGCGAACGCACCCGCTCACAAACCTCGTGGATGTTCACGTCACCCACCACGTGCGGGCGGCGGTGCGGCGCGAGCAACCTGTCCACCAGCGACTGCAGCCGATCAGCCTCATGAATGATGACCTGTGTGTATTCGATGAGTTCGCGCGAATCAAGCTCCATTTGCAGCAGTTGCGCGGCGCCGCGAATCCCGCCCAGCGGGTTCTTGATTTCGTGTGCCAGGTTGCGGATGAGCTCCTTGTTGGCCTGGGCCTGATCGATCAGTCGCTCTTCACGTTCCTGCCTGGCCTGCTGCTCCAGCGGCAACAGCTCCACCACCACTTCACCCTTGCTCTCGGTCTGGGCCACCACCACATGCACCGGCAAGGCTTCATGACTCACCCTTTTGAGCCAGGCGTCGTAGCGCAAGGCTGCGAATTCGTTGCCCCTGGCGCCACTGAGTGCGTTCTCCAGCAAGGCGGGCTCGGTGAAGCATTCTTGAAACAGGGTGTTGGCAATGCTGCGCCGGGAAGTACCCAGGGCATCCTCAAGCGCAGCGTTCGCATACAGCACATGCCCATCGGCATCCACCACCGCCACCAGGGTAGCCAGCAAGTCCAGCGACTGGAAATGCCCCGACGCCGCAGCGGGGCGCTTCGGGGGTGTCGCCCGGCGTTTGATGGGAGTTGGAATTGGCGTCTTTTTCAAGCCGCTCATCTTGCGGTGTTGCCCGACGCGGCAGGCAGACGGCCAAGCTCCCGCTGAAGACCTGCGACATCGCTTTCGGCCCGCGTCACCGCAGCCTTGAGTTCGGCCACCCGGTCCAGGTAACGCTGGTAGTTGCGCGACTCGATGCCCTGCTTTTCGGGCTCGCCATTGGCGTACTCCTTGCGCGCCTGTGCCAGCCGCTCTTCAGCCTTGCGCAACTCGGCTTCAAGAATCGCCTTGGCATCGCTGTCGCGAGCGCGCTGGGCATTGGGATCCACACGATCATTGCCATTGCGCGGAGCTGCTGCAGGTGTGGCGCGGGCAGCCGGCGTGGGCTTGGTGCCTTCCACGATCGTGATGTTGCCTCCCTCCATCGGGCTGCAGTTGCGGCTCTTGGCCACTTGGGCGTTGTTGGTGTACTCGTTGCCGCATCGGTAAATGCGTTCCTGGGCCTGGGCTTGCAGGCTGCACAGGGCCAAGGCGCCTGCGACAAGGCCGGGGACGAAAGAGAAATGCAGGAGGGACATGGGCACAAGGTCTCCGTTGGGTCGACACGGCAAAGACTGGCGCCGTTCATCGCGGATCAGTATGACGGAAAACACTTTGAAAAGTGCCGCCGCCGACCCCGCTGGCGGGGCCAGATGTCGCTCCAAAACAAAAAGGGACGGCTCGCGCCGTCCCTTGGTCTGCACGCAAGGCCCGGTCAAGCCGGGCGATCCATCACAGGCTGTAGTACATGTCGAATTCGACCGGGTGCGGCGCCATGCGGAAACGCGTGACTTCACCCATCTTCAGTTCGATGTAGGCATCCAGCATGGAATCGGTGAACACACCGCCTTTGGTCAGGAAGCCGCGGTCGTTGTCAAGATACTCCAGCGCCTGGTCGAGGCTGTGGCACACGGTCGGCACCAACTTGTCTTCTTCGGGCGGCAGGTGGTACAGATCCTTCGTGGCGGCCTCGCCTGGGTGGATCTTGTTCTCCACGCCATCCAGACCGGCCATCATCAGCGCCGAGAAGCACAGGTAAGGGTTGGCCGAAGGATCGGGGAAACGCGCTTCGATGCGACGGCCCTTGGGGTTCGCCACGTACGGAATGCGGATCGAGGCAGAGCGGTTGCGGGCTGAGTAGGCGAGCTTCACCGGGGCTTCAAAGCCAGGTACCAGGCGCTTGTACGAGTTGGTGCCTGGGTTGGTGATGGCGTTGAGCGCACGAGCGTGCTTGATGATGCCGCCGATGTAATAGAGGGCGAAATCGCTCAGGCCGGCATAGCCGTCACCAGCGAACAGGTTCTTGCCGTCTTTCCAGATCGACTGGTGCACGTGCATGCCAGAGCCGTTGTCACCAGCGTAAGGCTTGGGCATGAAGGTGGCGGTCTTGCCATAGGCATTGGCCACGTTCCACACCACGTACTTCAAGACCTGCGTCCAGTCGGCGCGCTCCACGAGCGTGCTGAACCGCGTGCCGATTTCGTTCTGTCCGGCACCCGCCACTTCGTGGTGGAACACCTCAACCGGGATGCCCAGTGATTCCAGGATCAGGGACATCTCGGCGCGCATGTCTTGCGTGCTGTCGACAGGGGGCACGGGGAAGTAGCCACCCTTGACGGTGGGACGGTGGCCTCGGTTGCCGCCTTCGAGCTTGGCTCCGCTGTTCCACGGTGCTTCGTATTCGTCGATCTCGCACATCACGCGACCGGGTTCGTTGCTCCAGCGCACGCCGTCGAAGATGAAGAATTCTGGCTCTGGTCCGAAGTAGGCGGTGTCGCCCAGGCCGGAAGCCTTGAGGTAGGCTTCGGCGCGCTTGGCGATGGAACGCGGGTCGCGGTCGTAGGCCTTGCCGTCACCCGGCTCGATCACGTCGCACTGCAGGAACAGCGTCGTTTCTTCGAAGAATGGATCGATGTTGGCCGTGTTGGAGTCGGGCATGAGCTGCATGTCCGAGGCTTCAATGCCTTTCCAGCCAGCGACCGAAGAGCCGTCGAACGCGTGGCCCGAGGTGAATTTGTCTTCGTCGAAGTGGGACACAGGCACTGTGACGTGCTGCTCCTTGCCCCGGGTGTCGGTGAAACGGAAGTCAACGAACTTGACGTCGTTGTCCTTCACCATTTGCATCACGTCTGCGACGGTCTTGGCCATCAAATACTCCTGTAGCTGGGTGAGTGAAAAATGAAAATCGACTTGGGAATGAAGCAGTATTTGTGCCAAACGCAACCCGGGTTCACCTGAACGGGGCATCTGCCTCCAAACGCCCGGGGATTATGGCGCAGGCGATGCGCCACAAAGGTTCGCGGCGAAGCGTTGACGAGGGGTTTTCAGCCTTCAGCGCCACCGCTGGACCGATGAGCGGGACATCCGCACGATTACGGGGCACTCCCCATGACGCGCACCAACAGAGTGCACTTCAGTTGCGCACCATTTCGGGGCCCAACTCGGCCCCGTGCTGATGCAAGCCAGCAAGCAGGCTGGCAAAGGCGTCTGCAACGGCGCCAGAACCCCCTTTGACACCCAGTTCGATGTGACGGCCGAACTCGGGATGGTCGACGCTGGGCAGGCTGAACACCTTGACCGGATACTCGCGCTCAATCCGCTCCATCAACGGCGTCAGCGCTGCCTCCATGGCGCCCATCACGATCACCGAGCGCTCCAGCGAGGAACCTTGATGGTGCAGGTGCGCGTAGGGATGGTCCAACACCCACTCGATCATGGGCCATGCCATGACTGGAAAACCCGGCACGAAGTGAACCTGCCCTCCACCGGTGGCTGTACAACTGAACCCGGGAATCTTGTTGTACGGGTTCTGGATGATGGCCGAACCCAACGGGAACACGCCCATGTTGTAGCGGTGCACGTTGTCCGCACGCTGGGGGTCGAAGACCTGACCCTGCTCAGCCGCCACATCACGCATTCGCGACTCGATCAGCATCTTGGCTTCGGGATGCAAGACCAGTTCGACTCCCAGCGCAGCGGCAGCGCACTGGCGGGTGTGATCGTCAGGAGTCGCCCCGATGCCGCCACATGAAAAAACGATGCCTGGCTGAGCGAACGCGTCGCGCAAATTGGCCGTGATGCTCTCGCGGTCGTCTCCCACGAACCGGGCCCAGGACAGTGACATGCCTCGCGCGTTCAACAGCTCGATGACCTTGGACAGATGCTTGTCCGATCGTTTTCCCGAGAGAATTTCGTCGCCAATGATGATCAGGCCGATGGCTGGCGTCATGAGGTGCTCAACAATAAAGAAAAGGAAAGGTCACGCCGCACCCGTCTGATCTGGCCCGCGCAGTTGCGGCGTGTCGACACGGGTTGCAGACGGGCGAACACGTTCTGGATCGGCATCAAGCACCTCCACCGGCACCACGGCACGCAGGCGCTGCAGTGCCGCGAGTGCGAAGTGGGCAAACCAGAGCGAGGCGAAGGCAAACACCAGCGTGTAGATCCAGATGGCCAATGGCACCAACAGAGGCGCCATGGCAATGAACATGGCGCCAGAAGCCCACAACAAGGTGGGAGCTGCGCCCAAATAGCCGCTGAGCACGCCCATGAGCAGCAGGCTGCCGCGGTGTTCTCTCAAGATGGCTTTGCGCTCGTCACTGCTGGCATGCGTGGCCAACGCGTCAAACGCAAAAACGCGGTACGTGAGCCAACCCCAGATCAAGGGCGGCAGGATCAGCACCAGGGGGGGGACCAGCCACAAAGGAAGGGAAATCACCAGCGCAGCGATGGCCAGCAGTGTGGAACCCAATGACCACAGCACACTGATCACCAGCGACCCACCGTGTTTGCGCTCCAGGCTGGCAAAGCGGCGCTGGCCCACCAGGTCCACCATCGCCGGCGTCATGAACATCGCCACCAGCAACAGACACAACAGCACGATCACGGGAGTTGCCAGCACCAACACCAGCAGCGGCGCAAACACGCCTCTGAGTGAACCCATCCCGATCTGGTCCATCCAGGCCAGCAAGGTTTCCACGAGCTCAAATGATGCCAGCCAGGCACCCACCGAGGCCACTGCGCCCTCCCAGAAAAAGTAACCCAGGCCGAACGACAGGACGACCATCAAGATCAGGGGAAGAAAGGACAGGGCGATCACCCTGGGGTAGACGCAATACGCAACGGCCCGCCAGAAAGAATCGAACAACAAGGTCATCGCACGAGAATACAACCAATCCAAGACACAGGCATGGCCCGGACATCGTGTATCGACGTGCCGCAGGGGAAGCGTCGATCACGTTGAAGACAGCTCAACCGACGCTACGGGGCTAGCATGCGGACGATGAAACGCATCGTGATTTCGGGCGTGGGACTCGAGGTGGCTCACATTCCGGGTCCAACTGAAAAAGCTCCACTTGTCTTTCTGCATGAAGGCCTTGGAAGCGTGTCTCTCTGGCAGCAGCGAGGGCGGCTATGGCCTGCCGAACTGTGCGCCGCGACGGGTCGCGCGGGCTGGATGTATTCAAGACGCGGTTACGGACAATCCGACCCAGTGGAGGACGTGAGGGGCCCTCCGCGCCGCAAAGGACCATGGCACATCGGGCGCCACGAGCCCGACTACATGCATCTGGAGGCCAACGAGGTGTTGCCACAGGTACTCCAGCAGTTGGGCATCGCCCGCCCGGTTCTGGTCGGACACTCCGACGGGGCCACCATTGCGTTGCTGCACGCCGCCCGCCATGACGTGGCTGGCTGCGTAGTGCTGGCACCCCATGTGTTCGTGGAAGAGATGTCGTTGACGGCCATCGCTCAGGCCAAAACGCTCTTTCAGACCGAGCCACCTTCCGCGGGTGGCCTGCGGCAGCGGCTGGCCCGCCACCATCGGGACGTCGACAACGCCTTCTGGCAATGGAACGACGTCTGGCTCAGCGAGGCATTCCGCGCGTTCGACATCAGGGAAGAAATACGGTCCCTTGCCGCGCCGCTGCTCATGGTGCAAGGAGGGGACGACGAGTACGGCTCCATGGAACAACTAACATCGATCGAAAGATCGATTGCTGGCGCCGTCAGGCTTGAGCTTGCCCAATGCGCACACAGCCCGCACCGGGATCAACCCGACCGCCTCACCGAAGCGGTGCAAGGCTTTTTGCGCCGCATTGTTTAGGGTCTATCGAAGTTACCCACTATGTAGGATGTACGAACGTCCAGCAGTGTGCACAATGAGCTTGGGTGTGTAATGTGGACCAAATAGCCCATTAAACGGTGCGTAAACCCCAAGAAATTCACACCTTCTTCGTGTATCGAGATTGCAGACTCCCCACGGCTGGCGACAACTGCATACACTTTGATACAGATAGACGAATACCTTCCGACTCTCATGACCGACTGGACCAACCCATGGCTGCTTGCAGTGCTGGTGCCCGCTTTGCTGGCGCTGGGCGCACTGCTGCATCGCATGTGGGCCGATCGGCAAGCCAGGGAGCGAAGGCGCATTCCGAAACACTGGCCCTTGAGCACCCGTGCGCTGGCCAACAGCGAAGAAGCCAGGGTCTGGCATTGGCTGGCCAGAGCCTTCTACGATCATCACGTGATGATCAAGCTCCCGGTGACGCGCTTCACCCTGCCTCGCGACCGAGAACAGGGCATGGAGTGGTACAAGTTGCTGGGCAGTGTTTATTGCACGTTCACCGTGTGCCGCTCCGACGGCCGGGTGCTTGGTTGCCTTGATGTCCCCGGCAGTGCGGGCCTTCCGCGCAGCACGCGAGCACTCAAGCACTCATTGCTGACCCAATGCGGCCTGCCCTACTGGGTGGTTCGCTCCAACAGCCTTCCCACCGTGGCCGAAATCCGGGCCGAATTTTTAGGGGAATCTGCGCTGAGCCAGTCGATGCGCGAGCGCGAAATGGAGGAGCGAGCCATCATTGCCGCCCAGGCCAATCTGCGCACGGTGTTGACCCGCCAACGCAGCACCCGCGCCAGCGACTTCTCCCCACTCTCCACATGGCCCAACAGCACCACGGGCGAGCCGCGAAGCGACTTCAACTCGCAGTGGCAGGAAAACTCTTTCCTGATGCCGCTCGACAGCCGCAAAGGCGATCTCCTCTGAGATGCCGCGCGGGGCTCAGCCGGAGGCCTTTTGCGTCAGCGACGCGACTTCTTCTCGGCTCAGCCATCTCCAGCGCCCGGGCATCAAATCACCGGTCAGCGATAGCACCCCCACCGACGACCGATGCAGGGCCTCTACCCTGTTGCCAACCGCCGCCACCATGCGCTTGACTTGGTGATACTTGCCTTCGGTCAGCGTCAATTTCAGGTGAAACTCGCTCTCAGCCGAGCACGCTTGGGCCTTCACAGGCATGGGATCGTCGTCCAGAACCACGCCCTCCAGCAGTCGAAGCACCTGTTGTTCATCCAGAGGATGTTTGACCTGCACCTCGTACACCTTGGGCACGTGATGACGGGGAGAGGTCAACCGGTGAATGAACTTGCCGTCATCCGACATCAACAACAGTCCCGTGGTGTCCTGGTCAAGACGACCCACCGCCTGCACGCCCGCCGCCGCTCCACCGCCACGTGTACGCAATGGGCCGGGCAACAGGGTGTAGACGCTCGGATAGGTGCTGGGCTTTTGCGAACACTCGAAACCCGCAGGTTTGTGAACCATGAGATAGGCGCGCTCGTGGTAGACCCAGGTTTCGCCCTGAACCTGGAACACCAAGTCCTCCTCGACAAACGCGGCTGTGGGATCGGTGCATGCTTGCCAGCCCGCCCCCTCTTCCACCTTCACCAGTCCTTGCTGAATGAGTCCGCAACAGATTCGGCGGGTACCAAAACCTTGTGAAAAAAGAATGTCCTGCAATTGCATCATGGTGCGGAGATTGTCGCTGCTCTCCAAGCGCCACCTTCGTGGCCAGTGCAGTAGATTGCCCTGCACTGCCTGGCCAGTGGCATCTGTGCACTGGGTCCAGCACACCGGGTATAGCCTTGTCCCTCACACTGGACTGGAACACGCAGTGAACCAGAGGGAAAAGGCCGCTAACCATTGGTGGTTAGCGGCCTTGATCAGGTCGTATGGTGGAGCTGGGGTCTGTCAAGAACCGCATAAACACAGGCATTGCCAAGGGTTACGAACATAACCCCCATTCATTCCACCAGTTGTTTCTGTTTGCCTGTGGAATTGAACCGCCGTCCGTACACCTGTTTTGAACCAACGTTCACCATTCATCGTGACAAGCTGTGAAACGGCCGCGCTACTCCCCAACCTTCTAGCGGTCGCCAGTCGAGCAGGTCGTGTGCGCAGACACATATCAAGTCGGCTCAAACATGAGCTGGCAGGTTCGGGCAACAAGCGCCTTCGCAACGGCCAGTTGCGCGGCCGAGGACACCGTGTACAGGCTACCACCCAATACCGTGCTGTTTGTGATGAACACCCAGGCCGCAGCATCTTGAACGTCGGGTGCGATGTCTAAAAGATCGCTGGCGTCTGCCGCCAAGCGCATCGTGAATCCTTTAGCCCTAGGCAGGATCTCGACGATCCAGTCTGGCGCTCGGTAGACGACTGACTTCGCGCGCGGCAATTCCAGCGCGCCTTCTGCGCAGGACTGGATGGTCTGGCGTAGCTCATCGAACCATTCGCGCGTCCCTGCTGCCCACTTGAGTGCCTCCAGCGAGAATGCTGATGAACGCTCCTTCTCATCGTCCAGCTCCAAGGTCTTAAGCATGGACGGATCGGCAATCACTACACGCCAGATCTGAACGGCTTTTTGGGCCAGCAACTCACCACGCTTGTCGATCTGTTCCGGTCCCCAGCTATTTTCAGACGCAATGCTCTTGCTGAGCCACACCGGACTGTGGATGTAGCCCCACTCGGAATGCTGCTTCTTGTCGAGGAAGGGCTTGGCTTCGAGTTCGCTGTTGAAGCCCGTCAGCGTCAAGTTGCCAAGCTTGTGGAGACACTGGGCCCTTACCGTCTTCCAATCTGGCCCGAGCATGGCCTGCCACTTTTTATCCAGGTTCTCCTTCTGCGGCAGCACATGCTCGATCGTGAGGTTTTCGGTCACCACCTTCTCCTTTCCGGAGTTGGTCAACCGCTCCAGCAAGAACTTCAGATTACGGCGCCCGTACAAATCCTGGGTTCGCAGCGCATGGGCGAATGCAACGTCGTCGGGAAACTCGGCGCCCTTCGGCTGCCTGACGAGGGCCGCCTTCAGCCGTGCTAGCGGCCGATCGACCATGATGCGCTGCGCCAATGCGGCAAACACTTGCCCTCCACTGCGCGTCTCTGCGCCGATCATCGAACGGCGGAGCACGAAGCTCTCGATCAGATCCAGCGCCTGGACGAGTTCCTTATCATCCAGCACCTTATCGTGCCAGCGGCGCTCCAGCAACACCATCACTGCGGGGGCCGCCACATCCACCAGCCGCTGGACACGGCGAAGACCTACCTCGGCGGCGCCGCCGGCCTGCGGGTTGAACATGAAGGTGCAGTAGTGCCGTCCGAAGCGCAACATGCGCTCCAGCTTGGCGACGGCGTCCGCGTCGTGGCTCTCGGCCAGTTGTGCCGGGTACCAGTTGCGGAACTCGCGGTAGACGCTGTCCAACTTTAGCGGCCGCGGTGGGTTCAGTTCCAGGGTCAGGAAGTCACGAAGGAAGTTGTCGAAGGAGGCGCGGTAGTGGACGCCGAAGGCCTGTTCCAGGGGATACCAGTACGTCTCATACCACTCCGTCTGCTGGGGCTCCGCGTGACCCATCAGCACGTAGTTGCGCACCAGGTCGGCCTGCGTCAGCGTCATTCCCGTGGAGTTCAGGCTTTCAAAGATCAGCTGCGGGTTGTCCTGGCCCGGTTTCAATGACACCGACACCACCATGAGCCGGCGCAGGCCCGCTAGCACCTCCAGCTCGTCGTGATTGACCAAGGCTTGCTCGAAGAAGGCCGCGTTGGCCGCTACTCGGTTGGTCGGGTCGTCAGGCAGCGGCTGGCCGACCAAGAGCTTCTGTAGATAGACGTCATCGGTGCCGCGCAGCGCCAAGCGCGCGCGCAGGGCCGGCGGTGCAAACTTGTTGAGCAGAAACTGCTCGTCTAGCGCAACCGGCGAGTCCGTGATCGGGACCTCACCTTCGCGCAGTTTCAATCGATTGCGCAGCACCGCGAGCAGGATGGTGCAAGTGGTCAGCCGCTGCTGTCCGTCGATCACCAGCCACTGCGGCAAGACTGCGCTGTGGTCGCCACTGGCCACGTACACAACCGACCCGACAAAGTGAGTGGCACCTTGCGGGCGTCTCGCCACGCGTACCACGTCGCCCAGCAACTGGCTGCTCTGCGTCTCCGTCCAACTGTACTGGCGCTGGAAGACAGGAATCACAAACTGTCGTGCTCCCCCCCCAAGCAAGTTCAAGAATGAGGTGTCTTCAGCCTTCATGGAGTCCTTCCCTGTCCCGAGTGGCCTTGCTGTACCGCTTCATCACTGCGCTACCCCTTCCAGTTCCATAGCCGAGGTGTGCCCCCGAATGGCTTGACGTTGTGCGTGCAAGGACACGTCGGCGACCCACGAATCCAGGGCACGCAGATCGCGCCGCCCAGGGTGAAGAGGCACGCCACCAGTACGGCCTTCAGGATCGTTTAGCCGGCACAGGGTGCTGTCCAGTGGCGCGATCGCCCAGGAACGAAGAGGACGCCGAGCCACGGGAACACCGGCAACCAGAAGCGTGTCGATGCCGACGACACCAAAGCGGTACTTCGCCTTCGAATTCAGCACCTCGTCCGACGTCGCAAGGGTGGCGTCCAGCACGAACGCGTCCCGCATGCCGGCCTCTCCGCATGTGATGAGAAAGTCAGGCGTCAGTTCGTCGTCTTTCGAGGCACAGCCCCAGCCGGTCAGCGGCATCGTTGCTCGTGAAACTCTGGGCTCAATCCAGATCGTCAGTTGCCCTGCCCCTGCGCCCGAGAGCTCAACTCGACCGCCGAGAAAGAGCGCGCCCGTTAGGTCGCCACGCCGCTTCCACCCAAGGCGCTCGAAGGCTTGAACCAAATGCAGGCCGCACCACCGTTGATAGAGGAAGGGTACGTCGGCAAGGGAGATGGGTTCAGCCAGCAGGTCGTTCAGCATCGTCCCGAGCATTGCTTCCGGGTTCAACAGCTCTCGCGCAAGGCGCTTCAGGCGCGACCATGCGGGCTGCTGCGGATAGGGCACTGGTGCACGATCGCTGCCGAAGATCTGGCGGCCAGCTACAGCGCGAATGCCGGCCTCCGCCTGTCGCATTGACACGAGCCGCTGCTGCACGTCCTGCGCAAGGCCTCTCAGGGTTTGAGAGTCCTGTACCGCCCAAGTGCTCTCGCCAGAACGTACCAGCAGCGCTTCTTCCAGCTGTCGTCCGAGCCGTAAGCTGTGCGTGTGCAGCTGCTGCCGAAGCTGGTCACAGAGGTGGAGCGTCCAACGCAGGGCACTGGCGTCTGGACGCTGCTCGGCATCGAAGCGCAACCAACGCAATGGAAGTGCCATCCCGTTGGATAACACGTAGTCATGAGGCGCCCTCGACGGACGTGCTCCACGCGGCACCATAGTCGGCCGCCACTCGCCCGACGTGCTATCGGCCGTCAAATCGAGTTCGCTCAGAAGCCTCGGGGTCAGGGCTGCGAACGCGTCAGCCGCCAACAGCAAACCGCGCAGCAGCGGCCCATGCCCGCCCAGCGCCCCAATCGGGGCGGCTGGCGCGAGCCCAGGCTCCAATAGGTCCGCCGAAATCGCTCGCAGATCGGCGACGACCGTGGGCAACCAGCGTGGCAGCGCGTAGCTCATGCCTGGAAAACATCCCGGCCAGCGCTCAACAGGTCAGCCCAGTCAGCAACCCGGGCTGCGCACCCGGCGAGTTCTGCGCAGCCTGGCTTCTGCGTCCATGCCTGCAGGCGGGACAATAACTGCTCGTCCCGCGGATCTCCGGCCAGCAGGCGAACACGCGACAGCACCTCCTGCGCAAGAACCAGGTCGAGCGCTCGGGCAAGGCCCATGCCGTTCGTGCTGCCAGCTTCCATCGCACGCTGAAGTGAACGAGCCGAACGAACCGAGAAGGCGGCACCGCGCGGCTCTAAAAGGTCGTTGAGTTCGTCAATGACATCTTCCACGTCGTCGCCTAGTTCCACACCGGCGCGGGAGAGTGCCGCCCGCCCGCTGCTGGTGATCTCAATCAACGCAGCTCGGTCCAGCACGCGTGGTGACAGTGCCTTTACCGTGTGATCGTTGTTTAGCGTGGCGGCGAAGCGAAGGTTCGGCACCAACACCACGCTGCAGGCACGCCCGGGGCGGCTGGCAATCTCCTTGCCGCCGAGCCGAACGGTCCTGTCCGCTAGTTGGTTGGCGTCGTACTCGAGACGGACCAGCAGATCGCTCAGCCAGTGTTCCGGCTGGCTCAGGTTGAACTCCTCGAAGATAACCAAGCGCGCCCTTCGGTCACCCGCCTCCCAGGCATCCTGCGCGCCGCACAGGAAGTGTGTGAACTCGGTTGCCTCGAAGCTACCATTGATCGGGTTCACGTAGCCCAACAGGTCCTCGCGACCCCGCCACGTTGACGCGACCGGAACGATGACGGTCCGGTCTCGTGCGTTGTCGTCCAGCAGACGGCTGGCGATCCAGCTCTTTCCTGCGCCAGGCGCGCCGGTCAGTATGACCAGGCTCTTGGTGATGAAGGCCACGCTGAGGGCATCGACGAGCTGACTGCCAAACTGGTCTTCCAGTATCTGCCTGCCCAGTGGCTCGGGCACCGCATGAACGAGCGGCGCTTCAGCCGAGGTCTCAACAGCCAATTGATCCCTTTGGGCCTCCACGACGGTCGCGACCAAGGACACTGCGACATGCGGCTCGCCCGCTGAAGATATAGGCCTTAGCGCCTCTTCAGCCAAGGCCGGTTCCTGCACCAACGGCTCTGCCGTCGTTGGCTCACCCTCGGGCCGTGTCACTTGGGGCGCCTCTACTGCAGTGGTGGTGCCGTCGGCCGGCGGATCGCCGGTCAGATCGTTCTTCGGGCCGTCCTCTTCCCCCATGGGTACGGGGATGACCTCGCGAGGCTCGGGCACAGGAAACGCCAGTTCGATCGGGGGCGTCATCTTTCTTGGCGGCGACGGTACCGCGGAACTTGGAAGTGCAGCACTAGCCGAGACAGCTAGCGCGGTCACTGGCGCTGAGGGTGCTGTCGAAATTTTGAATCCCTTCAGCTTGGCTGCGAGCGGCCCTTCTATGTTCCCGAAAGACGCGGACATCCGCGGCGCTTCGCTTGGAGGTGGCAGCTTGGCCAGCGCTTCTTCCGCCTTCTGCAGCCAACCAGGCAATGCATCTCCCGCTCTCTGCAGACGCCGCTGAAGCTCGATACTCCAGCCGTCTGACTTTGGAAGGGATTCGGCCGCCTCCAGTGCTTCATCGATGGCATCCCTCAACCCCTTCGCCCGCATCTGCTTCAGGTACGCGACCCCCGGGATCGTGCGCAGGGCCGACGGCCTGAGATGCATCCTGGGAAACATCGCCCAGGATTCGGTGTGGGGCTCAACGACCAAACGGTATGGCGTCCGGGCAGTATCGAGGCTCGCATGCTTGACGCGGTAGAAGCCAAATAGGGTCTGTTCATAGTCTCCCGGCGTGACTCCCTGCTGCATGCCGAACCGCCCTCCGTAGAAGACCAGCACTTGGTCATCGAAAAGCCTGGGCTGCTGCTGTACAGCCAGCACCACACTGCTGTCCGGGGTAAGGAACTTGGGCCCGCTGGCCTTGAAGACGTCCAGGTGGAAGCATCGAGGTACCCCTGCGTCGCAAAAGTTGGTCCGGAAGTCAGGCTCCGTCCCGCAGTTCCACGACTGTGGCTGCGAACAGATGGTGCCATTCCATTGGTGACGATGAGCGTTCATCTTGGCCGCCACCACGTTGCCTGTTTCCACTCGCATCGTCTTGCCCGTTCCTTTTAAGTCCAGCCGATTTTCGTACTCGTCCTCAGCTCACGCCGGCATCCAGTGCTCCGCAAACATGTCCCGCAGTCGTTCGAGCGCGGCCAGCAGGGTCCCATCGCACGTCCAACCAGTTCGCCGCCCGGGTGCTGCCGACGCACATTCGTTGACTGCGTGGGGTGCAGCTCGAACTCCTTGCAAAGCTCGGGTACCCCTTGCGTCAGCAGTATGCCCACGTCACTTACCTAAGTGCCTGGCGAGCATGCAGTTGCCAGAAGCGCGCATTTTCCGATCTGACCCCTTCCGTTGTACCAGACGTCGTGCACCGAAAACTCACCCCCTCGGATGAATGTGTAGCGCAAGAACCATTGCTGCTCCACGACATTGCGGACGACGATATGCTCCGATCAACACTAAGGAGAAGCCGTGGTTGCATTGATTCCCGTATCGCCGTTGGTTGACGCACTCCGAGCCATTTATGGCACAGCTTCGGCATTGAATGACTTCATCAATGGCCACATTGAGGCCTTGAAAAGTTCAGATGATTTGACGATTTCGCGGGTTGGGCATGTTCTGGAAGCCGCCAAGTCAGGGTTCGCCATCGGCTACATCGCCCCTGTAGCAGTGGTGGCAATCGGCCAACTGCTCTTGGGCAACCCGCTGACTGCGGTCGCCGCCGCCATAAGCATGGCTGTGAGCCCTGTGGCGATCACGTGCGCAGCTGTTGGTGCCATCTGGATGGGTTGGGGCGCCCTCAAGCCAGCGGAGAAGACCCGGATCCTCGGCATCGTCACATCAGGCCTGGGGCTCACGATCGGAGTGGTAACGGCAATTGTCGACTTCATCATCACGCAGGCCCAATCCGTTTTCGGGAAGCCCCAGTTCGCTGTTTTGCGCGAGATGGTTCAAGACGAAGCCCAAGCATTTGGCCGCACGCTGTCGGAGGTGACTGGCAGAACTGTGGACGCTGTCAAAGAGATCATGACGCGTAAGCCAGCACCACCTCAAGGCGATGACCAAACACTCACTGAGGTGCTTTGGCACATGGAGCGCGAAGAGCTCACGAGGCTGCTGTCTGGCACCTTCGCTCGCAAAAGGGACCTCCATGAGATGGAGCTACCCGAACTGCGCCGGCTCGTGAAGCAGAGCTTCTCCGACGCCGCGGCGTATTCCTGGCCATGGGCTGCATCGCCAACCTATCCTGAAACCGTATCAATTGTGGCCAAGCAGTTGAAGCTTCCCAGCGGACCCAGAATCCACGTCCAAGAACTGGAGCGTGCCATCCTGTTCAAAGTGGTCGAACTCTCGCTGGAGAAGCTAGACGACCATGGCAAGGCCGATGTCGTGAAACGCGTTCAAGGTGAGCTGACTGCGCAAGGCGTGAAGAAGCAGGTTGCCTTCAAAGAGGTACTCATGTTTGCAAAGACAGGGGTCATTGATGTCGGTGGGACGATGGGTGGTCTCGTTCTAGCAGGGCCGGGCATCTACGGTGTGGTCGGACTGAACTTCCTGCAGTTCGTTGTGCTGAAGGGAATCATCATGAGTAGCGGCTACCTCGCCGGCGGCGCGGCTTTCATGGGCTTGGGCGCTGGCGGCCTCATGCTAGCAGTGGCCGGTTGGGCCGGGCCTCTGGGGGCTGGGTTTGCATTCCTCTACTCTGCCTACAGCATGGCAGGTCCTGCCTACCGAAAGCTGGTCCCAGCGGTCTGCATGATTGCCGCCAAGCGCTTGGAGATCGGCGCCGCGGAACTGGACGTATCGCAGGCACCCGAGGAGCATCCTGGTCACATTGAAACCGCCAAGACTTCAGATGTACGCGCAACCCCCGCCACCGAGTGAGTTGAGTAAATGTGTTTTAAATGTCGACATTGAAGTTGGATAGCGATAGCGTTTCAATCCTCAGTCTCAGAAACAGGCAACGCGAGAACCTCAAGGGTGTCGATCTGGCCCAACTCAGGCAATGAGCCTTGCGCGATGCCTTGCAGTTCACCAACAACCGTCGTCATGCTCTTCAGTGCTCGCTCGATCTGGGATTGACGTTTGGCCCAGATCCGCTGAATCGCGCGTCGCTCGCTGTCGAGTTCAGACTGCATTGTTCCAAACGTGTCCATCACGGTTCGCATTCGTTGTGCAAACGCAGGACTGGCCAGGTAGTTGTATAGCTGCTCAATCTTCTCGTCGCGCCCTACGTTCGCTTGGCGAAGCTTGCTGGATTCGAGCAAGATCACTCGCAGTGTTTCAGCCATTGGCCTTAAGACCTGGGGCGAAATTACCCAGATGTCTCCGATCCTCGTGAAGGGATCTGTCACACCCTTTGGCATGACCGTGGACACCAACACGGCGATGTCTGCCTTCGCTTCCTGCTGATCGTCTTTGAGCTTCTGCAGCCATTTGTCTGACCAGTTTTCCGCTCGCTTCGCCTCCCAGATGATCTTTCCTGCAGCGATGCCGGTAGATGTTCTGACAGTCTGAATTACATCAGCGCCACGCACGCCCTTTTTCACCTCTTCAACCAGATCGTGGAAAAACGTAGCGGCAAGCGTCTGCTCGACTTCGAGCTCCAGAACTTCCCCTTGAAGCTGTTGAGACCCCTGCTCCAGCTTCCGACGCAAATCCTCGTTGCTCTTCTGAGCGTCTTCGATCTTCTTTTTCCATTCGGCTTCCATCATCGAGAAACGCTCCGCCTCTCGTTGAGAAACGGCAGCAGTGATTTTGGAACGTTCATCGTCCAGTTTTCGCTGCAGTTCCAACTCCATGTCGCGCTGCTGGTCCTCCAGCTCTTGCTTCTGCCGGCGCAAGGAGATTTCTTTCTCCCGAAAATTCTTTATCTCATCGTTTTTGCGGACCAGGTCCTCTTCGAGAGATTGCCGGTCCTGAGCAGCGTCTGCGACTGCCTTCTCGCGCGCTTCCGCGCGCACCCGTTCAATCGACTCCTGTGCCTCCCGCTCTGCCCGCTTTGCAGCTGACACTTGCTCCTGCAGTTTTCCAATCTGCTCAGCCGTCTGCTGCATGGCTTTGCGTTGCGCTTCCTGCACAAGATGTTCTTCTAGCTCTTCACGTCGAGCCTTCAACAAGGCCTCGAACTCCTCCGTATGTCTGTCGATCGTCTGCCGGGTGATACCGTCCCCGAGGGTGAACTCGTGGGAGCATTTCGGACACACGATGCGCTCATTAGCGTCAAGGATGATCTTGTCTTGCATATGTAGTGCCCTCTTGGGTTTTGACGGAGATGGCGTGGGCTCACCCGAAATCGGCAAAGTCTGCAGCTTTGAGGTCGCTGCACCCGTTGAGAATGTCTTTGGCAAGCGCCCGTTTTGTACTTAGCAACGCGTCAAGCT
This sequence comes from Pseudomonadota bacterium, assembly GCA_040385485.1. Classification (GTDB taxonomy): domain Bacteria; phylum Pseudomonadota; class Gammaproteobacteria; order Burkholderiales; family Burkholderiaceae_C; genus Hydrogenophaga. Next base: position 127,851 of record JAZKHJ010000035.1, read on the forward strand.
TCACGTCAAAGCTAGGGAACTGCTCGCTGACTACGCCTGGGTAGTACACGGTCACCGTCCTCGTTTGACCGATCCTGTATGCGCGAGCAGTGGCCTGATCTTCCTTGGCGGGATTCCAGGTCCGAGTGAAATGGATGACGTGGTTGGCTGCCTGAATGTTCACTCCGAATCCAACAGCCAGCGGAGACAAGATGATCACGTTGAAGCCTCGCGCTCGCTGAAACGCATCAATGAGTTGCTGACGATTCTCGCTGGCACGAGGATCTGCGGAGGTGTCGCCATTGACGATACTTGCTGCTATGCCAAAAAAGGCAGCTATCACGCGCTGCAGCTGGAGTTGTAGTTCTCGGAACTCGCAAAACACAATCACCTTGTGGTTACCAGAGACATCAAGAGCAAGCGCCTTCAATCGATCCACCATCCAGCCCATTTTCGGGGACTCATTCACAAGCTTTTCAATGGGGACTCGATGCGTGTCCGCCTGAGAGTAGCCATGAGGATCCGAACAGATTTTTCGGATCGCGAGCAGTGCTTGAAGTTGCGCCGATGGATTGGACTCACGCTGCTCTTTAAGGGTTTTCAGCGCTTGTTCATAAAGCCCATGTTGGTAGCCGGACATCGGAAGCTTCTTGCAGTTCGTGTCCTCGGCTGGAGTTGGAAGATCTTTGGCGACCTCAGACTTCATCCGGTGAAGAATCTGAGGCTGGATCAAGGCGCGCAACTGTTCAACCCGCGCAAGTTGATCAGGTGTTTTGGCTTCAATCGGCTGGCGGTAGGTGCGAGAAAAGTGACTCAATGCTCCCAGCATTCCAGGCTGCACAAAGTCAAAGAGGCACCACAGATCAGCAAGCGTGTTTTCCACAGGGGTGCCCGTGCAAGCAACACGGAACCTCACTTTTTGCTTTTTGGCTGAACGGGTAACTAAAGCGGCGGGTGTCTTGATCTTCTGCGCCTCGTCACAGACCATCACAGACCAAGGCTGGCTCGCCATCGCGAACTCCAGATCGCGCATGGTCTCGTACGTTGTCAGCACCAAACGAGCGTCACCTATCCAGCCCCTCTTGAGCAGCCTCGTAACGCCTTGAGCCTTCAGCTCTTCATCCAGCTCGCTCTTGCCCACACGCATAGACTTCAATGTGGCGCCGTAAAGCATCAGTAGAGGCAGCGTTCCCGGTACAAAGAAGCGATCAAGTTCATTGCGCCAGTTTTCCAACAACGCGACCGGCGCAACCACCAGTGCAGGTGGAAGCGTCGGGTCCTGTTCAAAGCAAGCGGCGATGAAGGTCAACAGCTGAAGCGTCTTCCCCAACCCCATGTCGTCAGCGAGCACAGTCCCTCGGCAACGTTCTGGGGAGGCATCCCACAGGTTTTGAAGCCACGCCACGCCAATGAGTTGATGGGGCTTGAGCAAAATTTCGGGACGCAGGCTCCCTGGTAACACGGGCTCTCGGCCTTCGGCCATTTGAAGGGCGTCGGCCCGAGCTTCGGTGTAGTCAATGTCTTCGAGGTTTCGCTTTATGACCAGTCGATTGACTGGCTTCGGTGTATCCGGCTTTCCCACAGGACTGAATGTTTTGTACTGAATGTGTTTACGGACCGTTGCCAGTGCCTCCAGTGCCTGACGGGCATCGCTGATTGGAACGGGCGACACAAGGCCAGGCAACCGCACAGAATCTTGGCCAGCCTGCTCCGCCACCTTCACTGCCTGTTGAAGCGAAGGCACTTCGCCGAAAGCCAGCGGCACATAGGTGGGAGGCTCACCATGGATGCCCTCAACACGGATGCCAACGCTGACGTTTTCCTCAAACCAGCCACTGCCCGGATCATTGCGGGCAATCACAGGTGTTACGAATGGCTTTTCAACGCCGATTTCCTCAATCCGATCAGAGTAGTGGCTGAGATCAAGCACCTCCGCGGCGGTCCAGAGTTGTGGGCTATTCCATTCGCGAAACCACGTTTCGAGGTCCGCCAGATGCCCCTGTGCATCTCCTTCGATTTCGAGCTCATGGCGCTTCCAGTTCACACACTGCGAGCCATCACTGATGCAGCGGCCGAGTTTCCCAGCGAAGCGCGCGAGGTCATCTGCATTTGCGAACCAAAGCGTCTGGGGGTCGCCTGAAGCGTCGCCCAGCTCGGCGACCAACATCCCGACACGAATTACTTCGCCGAATTCCCCACGTTCCACATAGGGTGTGAACTGCTTGAATCGAATCCCAGCTGCGTCCCGGGCCGCCTCAAACTGTTCTGGATCGATGACTCCATTCGCACTGTCACCCAGTATGGCGAAAGGATTTCTGACGAACGCTTCAGCCCGAGGGCCTGACGCCCTTCGCCCTGGCATGCGTTTGATTTCGCCAAGAACAGCCTTCACCTCGGGCGAGACCACGACCCTCACAAGGGAGGCGCCATCTGGCACGTCGTAGCTGTCTTGCAACGGTAGTCGGTCAAACAGGCTGAGCCACTGAGTTGGCGCGTCAGCAAAACCAGGAATGACCTCCAGCACGGTCCCTTCAGCTTCCCCTCTTCGCTCAAGGGCGAGCCTCAGGCGGTCAGGCGTCAGAACGATGGTACGCGCCACATAGTCGGAAACAGGGCACGCATTCGACGTTGCAAGCTTGCGAATCCGACCGAATGCCTGTTCCTTGAATTGGAGAGAGCGATCTTTCACCGGAGTGGCGTGAAATGCTCTGATCTCGCCCAGCAGACGATACAGCGGCTCCGTGAGAATTTTTGGCTCGGTCCCCACGCCGGTAAGAACGTTTCCCACCAGGTCAAGTAAGGGCACAACAGCGCGCCCATTCTCGTCAACCCAATCGTCCAGCAGAATCGAAAAGTCTTGATCCATCAAGGCGCCTTTGCTGGCGATCCTTGGGCGGGCAGATGTGTCCGGAGGGATCAGGAGAGCGTTGCGGTAGGCACTCAACTCCGGGTGTTGGAGTAGGGAATAGCAGTCCTTCCAGGGTAAACAAAAGTCGGCCTCCCTGCGATCACCATACCCTTCAAGGAACACTTGGGCCAACCGTGCACCCAGTGCCGCCGATTCGCCAAATGCGAAAGGCATGGCCAACCACTCTGAAGTTGTAGTCGCCGGGGATGGGTAATGGATCCCCTCTGCATCAAATCGAACTTTTGAATCGTGTGAGCGCACGGTTGTGGAAGGCGTTTTCTTCCCGAAGATTCCTGAAAACATTGCTTATTCCTCGCCTTTTAACCAGAACCCTTTGCCTTCAGCATAGCGAAATCCATGGAAATCGAGTACGGCTGCCACTCCCGGTTTCAGGGCTCTGTATGCAAGTAATGCCCAAAGCGCTCCGCCCTTTGGGCGGTTGTCTTCCATTTCGATGTTGTGCCTGTTGAGCAGTAGTTCCAACTGATCCAACTCGACACTAGTTATCTTTCTTGATGACGCTAACCTTGAGGTCAAGTCCCTCGGACCTGCCGATAGCTCCTCCGAGAAATCAGTACTGGCCCGCTCCGCTTCTCCCGAAGCAGAACTTCGACGGAACGTGCTTGGCACAGTCGCCCTGTTTGGACTCAATGTGGACATCGAGCCGAAAGTCTGCAGTGTGCTTTGCGTAGTTCTTGGAACAGAGGGGATGAGCTCACCTTTGCTGGATGGCACCGACTGAAGTAGCTTCCTCAGCTCGTAGTCGAAACGAGACTCCCAATGAGAAGTGTGTGACAAACGTGTTGCGTGTGCCTTTTGTTTCAGCTCAGTGAGGCGCAACACTTTTCTGTCCAGACTGGTGTTGAAGTCAGACGCAGCAAAGACGTAGCATGCATTTCCGGTGACACCAAACTCGATCACCAGCAACGGGCCCACACGCATCACGAATGCGTTGTTCTGGCGGTTGCTGTCGACAAGGTTCCGGTCCCGCTCAGCCATGCGTTTTCGCAGCTCCACGAACTCGGGTGCCCTATTCGCTTGCGCTTCCGCGCCAAGGACAAACCACATGTCGCTGATCTCCGCCTCCCATTTCAGCCAGTAGTTGAGGCGACGCAGGTCAGCGGAGCCGTCCGCCGCGAGTAGTTCAAAGAAATCTCTGATCAGTCGTTGCTTCAACCAGCTGTTGACCATCAAGCGAGCGGGCTCGTGGTTAACCGTCGCGTCCCAAGCCGTGCGCCTAAGCCACGGATTGCCAATCCACTGCACACAGGTGTCGCGGAGATCAGGATGCTCGGGTTTGTTTTCGCAGGCCGAGTACCTCACCACTGTGCGGGCTGTGGCGTCTGTGGCGAGCGTCGGGGGAAGCTTCACCTCTGATCGACCGTTTACAAGGTCCAGCAGAGTTGGCAGGCGTTTGAGAAAGCCAGGGTCTTTGTCCTCGCAGACCAAACGCAAATATGCGATCAGCGCATCCTGCCAAACCCACGAGTTCCCGGGAATTCCCAATCCTGAGCACACTGCGCGCAGCTCCGACATGTCGTCACGATACAAGGCCGCCGAGTAGCGAGTGCATGGATCCGGGCTGAGAAGGTTGCGGTGATCTGCCAGGGTTCGCAGCCAATCTGGAAGAATGCCGCGAGTCGTTGAAGCACTGAGGCAAGGATCGAGACGATCAGAAAGGAATCCTCTTAGACGAACCCAATGCTTGTCCGCAATTTCCACTGACTCCGGCTCTCGCTCGTACCCAAAGTAGCCGGTCAGCAACCCTTGGTAGCAGCGCCTGAACTGTTTGGGTTGGACTTCTCGTTCACTCACCTGGGCCAGCAGCGCATCAAACAGCGGTGGTTGATCTATGACTCGGAGCCGATCACGACCGACAGGCACAGTTGTCCCATAGCAAACGTACTTCAACTCGGTGAAGGTGGCAGCCTTCGCAGTCCTTGCGAAGCGCTGCAGGGACTCAAGCAGCACATCTTGAGGCGGTGGTCCTGAGTCGCTTCCGCCCAACTCACGCTTGATGGACTTCAAAGCCTCAGACATTGCTTGCGGGTTGCCCCACGTCACGCCTCTCGCCGGATGGTGGCCATCTAACTCGGAGCGCAGCCTCTCGCGCAGGCTGTTCAGCGGTTGAAGATGGGGCATCGTTCTAAAGGATCAAGGGCCAGGGCCAATGCCACCTCATCGATTGCGGGGGCCGGATGTTCCTTCTCGTCACGACGCTCCTGCCGCGACTTGAACTCGAGCTTGAACTCGATACGCCGGCTGTCTTCCGCCGTACCCCGAAGTGAATTGAAGGAGGCGCCACCCACGAAGAAGCGTGTAGCGATCAACTTTCGATCCTCGTCGGATAACGGTGTTTCACCAGTCCCCGGTGCCCGCAAGAGCTCGCAGATGACACGTTCGCTCCGTTCGAGGCTGAGGTTCAGATTGAACAGGTACTTGCCAGACTGGCTTGCGTATCCCTCCACGACCGCACGCTTGAACCAATACTTCCCGGCGTTTGACACCCGCAACTCGTCAAGCAACTTTGGAGTGAACTGCCGGAGCAAATCCCTCTGTGGCACCGACAGGGTGTTCTGACCTTCACGTTCAAATCTCCCGCGAGGTCCGAAGTCGATGGTATTGCCCACCACTCGAACCCCTTCAAACTCCTTCTGAGACACGACCCTTCGAACCTGCTCCATCAGATCTGCGATCGCTTCAGTGCGCGCTCGGTCTTCTCGCTCCTCCTCAGACACCTTCTTCGTGACGGCGAGTAGCGCAACGCTCATGGCCACAAGAAATAGCACCATCAGCGCAGACATCAGGTCGGAGAAAGAAATCCAGAAAGGTCTTTCACCCTCCTCGCGCCCGCGCCGTGGCGTTGCCATTTTCAAACCGCCCAACATGCCTTGGTTCCTTCTCAGGCTGCCGACGGCAGGTTGTCGAGCACGTCACCAAGCTCCTGAATCGCATTCTTGAGCAGCCCAGTGGCTTGAGCGAGTTCTTCGTGAAAGGCCTTGTTGCCCTCCCTCATGGTGGTCATCATCTGCTGCGTAAACGTGCCATGAGCCTCCCCCAGCACATCGGTCACACCTGCGAGGTAAGTCTCTGTTGTTCTCTGCGCTTCAGTCAGACGATGACTGGCCGCCTCAAGACTGTCGACAAGACTGGAGGTCAGCGAGGCTTCTCGCTTGGCGTTCTCGATCGTTGCCCGCAGGTCCGTCACCAATCCCGACAGTGCGTCACGAACAGCCTTTTGGTCTCCAAGTACCTGCTGAGTTGCAACAAGTGCATTGCTCAGTGTTCCAGACGAACTTGCCAGTTTCTCGGCCATGCTGCCCAGTCCATCGCTGTTGGTCTTCATGAGCTCGAGGTTGTCACCCAAACGCGTGGATGCACCCAACAGGCGTTCAGCTCCCAACCCCATACTCTCGATGCTCACCTGCGCCTTGGCTTGCAGCCGATCCACTGCGCTCTGCATTGCGGCGCTGGCTTGCTGCACCGCCTCAGTCAATCGGGCTACTTGCTGAGATTGCTGCTCCATCAGATCAGCCGTTTTGGACGTCAACTCTGCTTGGCGAGAGGCGTGGTCGTCCTGGGCGCGCTGCGCTTGGTCCTGCAGGCTCTTCACCAAGCCGCCCGCAGAGTCCCCCAACTGGCCCATCAAAAGTCGCGTCGCTTCCGCTGATTCGCTTTGCCCTTTTGCGGAGGCTGCCTGCATCTGTTCCAGGAAGCGTTGCAGCCCGGTATTTGTTTCCGCTTGCAGAGAACTGTGGTCCCGTTGTGCGGCCTGTGCCTGCTGTTGCAAGCCCTTCACCAATTCACCGGTGGTCTCACTTAGCTCACGCATCATGCCCAACGTGAGTTCAGCAGAGTCGCTCTGGCCGCGGGCCACGTTCTCTTTGAGCTGTGCAATGAACAACTGCATCTGTTCATTCGATTCAGCCTGGCGAGCTTGCATCTGCTGTAGTGCCTCATCCATTCGCTTTGCCATGGCATCTGCAGCTCCCGATCCGGCTTGCTGAATCTGGCTGGCGAGAAACTCGAACTGTTTTGAAGCAGTTTGAATAGTGTTCGCAGTCTCTACGAGCATCTCATTCATACCGCGCATCTGAGAGCCGAACATGTTTTCCATCTGGGCAGTGAATCCCCCGAGCACGTCCGTCAGCAGCTTATTCACCGCCTCGCCTTGGCTGTTTCCGACTGCCTGGACGGCATGGGAGATCCGCGTCAGAGGATCAGCGAGTCCCTCCGTGAGGCTCGTCGCAATGGACTGCCCCAATTGCGCGCTGGTGGCCGTCATCGTGGCAATCTGCTGCTGGGTAAGCTCGGTCAATACCTGCTTCAGGTCAGTGACGAGAGATTCCTTCATCTGCATGGCTTGCGTAGCCGACGTCTCAGACGCTTCCACCAGGCGTTGGAGATACTCCTCTCCAGCCCCAGCATCGAACAAGCTGTCGACCACGCTACACAATCGTTCAAGCGCGGTGTAGCGGCTGTTGATGATTAGCTTTTCGACAGTCGTGACAAACATTGCCAGCGCAATAGCGATGCCCGAAACGAGAAAAGCCCCTCCAACGCTGACGATCAAAGTCTCCAGACTTACTCGCACCACCTGAGCATCATCAGAGACTTTGAAGCCCTGTAGACCAATGATCAAGCCTGAGAACGTTCCGATGATGCCCAGGCCTGTCAAGATGCCAGGAAGGTGTTTGTAGAACTCAGTTCGGAGTGGCGCCTCGATCAAACCCTGATCAGTAAAAAAGGCGTTAGCCATCGAAGTGGCTCGCCAGCGACTCACCTCCAACATGCCTGAGGCGTTTACCTGCTTTTGTCCATGCAGTGTGTCCCGGTACTCATCCCAGCAGTGGCGCAGCGACTCACTCACCATCGCTTCACTGCGCACCCGATCAAGATCCAGGACCTGCCCTTTTGCCTTCAAATCTTCGAGCCGCTTTCGCGCTCGCTGCAACTCTCGCCCGACCCGAAAACTCGGAACAACGAACTGAAACAGGAAGCACAAAAACGCGATTGACAGCAGTGTCCCGACCCCCCAGTGGAGACCAGACGAGATCTGTGCATTAATTTCGGGGGTCATTGAGTAGTGGCCTGATGACTGTTCAACCGAGAGGTGAATGAGGTCGAAAACACTTGCGGCTCAGGCAGGCTGAGGTTGGACAACCCGACAGAAATCCGCTTGGTGCGGATTGGAGAGACACAGCCCAAGCACCTCCACTCGGTGCAGCCTTTGCAAACACCTAGGATCAGCTGATCGGCGAAAGATGGGGCGACCTCAGAGATGTTCACGCCCTGTGCTGACGCGACACGATCGCGTCGACACGTGGACCATGGACAGGGCGCAACGGCGGCGCACTCGTTCTTTCATTCGCTCTCATGCGTTTCCCTGAATGTTTTCTTTTGAGCATAGCGCAACAAAATGTTGCGGCGCGAATTTCGGACTTCAGTGCATGGCATTCGCCTGTATCCGACACCGCTACGAAAAGTCATGACGAAACTAACGAAGACGACTCAAAGTTTGAGCGATCACACAGTTGTGGGTTGACGCCTTGAAAAAATGATGAACGAGCTTACGTCCACTTATTCACGGTGGGCGGTCGACAGCCTGCTGAAGCTACTCACTCAGCCCAAGACTCCGACTTAAGAGGCAGAGCAAGACGCTCGGCTTCCTCACACCCGCTGAGATGTTCAGCGAATGTGTTGCATCGACCGGTTAAATCCGCCCCTGAAAGCGGTCGTTGTGGCTGGGCACCAGAAGATGGACCATCGTAAGAGGCCGGCGATCCCATCTTGATGGGTAGCCGCTGGCCAACTCCAAGGCTTGACTTCGGGAATTGGCTAGAAGCTGTCATTCACTTTGCGGGCAGACTTCACACTGCGGCAGTCATTCACGATGTGGAAACTCGCCAGTGATGCCGCCATGGTGAGGGTCTGACTTAAACCAACCGGCCTCCACGAAACCCGGGGCGGTTCACTACCACTCAGCGTTTCAAGTCGTCCTTAACGTCGATGAAGGCCTGAGGGTAGCAATGCTGCGGTGCCCAGCAAGCGATGGCAACAGTCCCACGCCGAACCGATAGCGAGTCTGCCCACCCACGCTGACCTTTGTGCTAGCTTTCCATACGGGCTACTGGAGTTCCTTGTTTCGCCGTGCCGGTGGGGGTTTCGCGGCGCTTTCGTGCAGTGAATGCCAACAAGTTTTGGGGCTGTTGGCACGCGCAAGTGCGAAGAATCTCACGAACTTTTGCTGGATTGTTAGCGGATACTTCTAAAGATAGAAGCAGCAAGTGGAGGCCTGTCGCATGGCAGAGAAGATACACACCCATTACGACAATCTCAAAGTCATACGCACAGCGCCCCTAGAGGTGATCAAGGCAGCCTACAAGGCGATGGCCCAGAAGCATCATCCTGATCGCAACCCCAGCAAAGACTCCGAGCGAGTTATGAAACTGGTGAACGAGGCTTGGGATGTGCTGAGCGACCCAAGAAGGCGCGCAGAACATGACCAGTGGATTGCCGAGCAGGAGGCCATGCAGAAAGCAAACGTGTATGCGGCACAGCGACCCAAAGATACTTCATCTCCTGATGGGGGCACACGGTCGAATTCGCACCGGCACGAATCAATGCGTCCAAGGCGTCAACAGGATCGCGAAACAGAGGCCACTCGTAGAGACAGTACTGATTCTGCCTCTGCATCTACCGTTCACCGCGAGGGAAAAAATGGAACTGGCACCAGGACGATGCTCATCGTCTTGGTGGGATTGATCATGTTCATTGTTTACAGGGCGAATCAGGGAGGCACAAATTCATCGCCGACTGAAGTCAATGCCCCTCTTTCTTTGGATACTTCACAGGCCGTGACGAAACCATTGTTGGCCCCAACTACAGTCCAGAATCCCACCGCGCCAGTCTACCCAACCCAAGCTCCCGTTGATCCATACACGGCCTCGCGAGAGCGCCGTGCATTGCTGGAGTATGGCCAGCGTCTACCGCCATCAAGTGGTCCTGTGATTGGGTCGATGCAAGAAAATTCAGCGGGACGATCAACGATCACCATTGACAACTCCCAGAACGACTCTGACGTGGTTCTCAAGCTCTGTGACGGTAATTGGACACATTGTCTTCCTGCGCGGCACGTCTACATCGCGAGAGGTGATCGATTCACCATGCGCAGCATCTCAGCAGGTAGTTACGATGTTCGGTACGTGAGCTTGGAGTCGGGTTCTCTCAGCAAGTCACAATCATTTGAACTTGAAGCAATCGAGACCCCCCAAGGCACTCAGGTTTCAAATGTGACTATGACGCTGTACACGGTGCGAGATGGAAACACGCGTATGACAAGAATTGGAGCAGACCAGTTTTGAAGCACTCGATTAAGACGCCAGAAAGAAACTGGTCTTCTTTTGCCCGCAGTGAACCTACCTGGGTACTCATCACCTCCGAGTTCACTCGCTGATCCCCGCACGTGGGCGCTTGCCCACGCTTTACTCAAAGCCAACGGTCCATCATGGCCGCTGGCTTGTAAGCGTCCGGCAATCCCGTCTTGAGATAGAACCACTGCTGGTGCATCGTGTGCACGATGAAGATCATGCACACCATGGCGAACGACACGATCGCCCAACGCCCCAAGCGGCGCTACTACTCCCCTGAACTCAAAGGCCAGATCGTGGCCGAGTGCCAAGTCTCCGGCGCGTCAGTGGCCGGCGTGGCACTCGCACACGGGGTCAACGCCAACATCGTTCATCGTTGGATGCGCGAGCAGGGGGACTCCCTGTTGCCAGCGGCCCGGAATGAGTTCGTTGCGTTGAATCTGCCTCCACCAGTTGAACAGGTCCCAGCTCCTGAGACCAGCTCGCCGCCCGTGGCGCGCGCAATCCATGTTGAGGTTCGGCGCAGTGCGGGCGTGGTCACGGTGAACTGGCCAGTTGAAGATTCAGCCGCATGTGCAGCCTGGCTGCGCGACTGGCTCCGATGATCCGCATTGATGCACTGTGGCTCTCCACCGAGCCGCTGGACATGCGGGCTGGCACCGAGACGGCGCTGGCCCGAGTAGTGGCTGTCTTCGGCGCAGCGCGCCCACACCACGCCTACCTGTTCGCCAATCGAAGGGCTAACCGCATGAAGGTGCTGGTGCACGACGGAATCGGTGTTTGGCTGGCGGCCCGGCGCCTGAACAGCGGCAAGTTTGTCTGGCCGCGCGACGCCGCCACCAAAGCCACACTCAGCCGCACGCAGTTCGATGCCCTCGTGCTGGGCCTGCCGTGGAAGAACGTCGGCGAGGCTGGAATCATCACCGTGCTTTGAGTGCTCCGGTCGATGGCCAAGCAATCAGAGCTAGCACCGATGCGCGAATGTGATGTTCGTCGCATCATCATTTCCCGTGATCACCGCATGCCACCTTGACACTCTGGAGCCGCAGCAGATGCGAGCGGCCCTGCTGTCGTTGATGGGTGAGCTGGCTGAGCGAGACGGCGTGATCGCACGCCAGGGCCAGGAGGTGGTCTTCAAGCAGGCCCTGATCGACAAGCTCATGCACGAGAACGCGCTGCTCAAGCGTATGAAGTTCGCCGCGCAGTCGGAGCGCTTCAGTGCCGAGCAGAAGAGCCTGCTCGATGAAACGCTGGATGAGGATCTGCAGGCCGTGGCCGATGAGATCGAGCAGGCCATGCAGCCAGTGGCAGGCCGCCAAGACAAGCAAGTCCCCAAACGCACACCGCTGCCGGCCAACCTGCCGCGAAGAGAGATCCGCCACGAGCCCGAGTCCACGACTTGCCAAACCCCAGGTTGCGGCTGCCAGATGAAGCGTATCGGCGAGGACGTGGCCGAGAAGCTGGACTACGTGCCCGGCGTGTTCACGGTGGAGCGCCACATCCGGGGCAAGTGGGCCTGCGCGAAGTGCGAGACGCTCACCCAAGTACCCGTTGATCCGCACGTCATCGACAAGGGCATCCCCACCACCGGGCTGCTGGCGCAGGTGCTGGTGGCCAAGTACGCCGACCACCTGCCGCTTTACCGCCAGGAAGCGATCTTCGGCCGAGCCGGCCTGGCCATCCCGCGCTCCACGCTGGCGCAATGGGTGGGCTCCTGTGGCGTGCAGTTGCAGCCACTGGTGGACGCAATGAGGAACGAGCTGCTGCAGCACCGCGTGCTGCATGCCGACGAGACGCCGGTGGCCATGCTCAAGCCAGGCAACGGAAAGACACACCGGGCCTACCTTTGGGCATATGCCACGGGGGCCTTCGAGAATACGAGGGCGGTGGTCTACGACTTCTGCGAGAGCCGCGCTGGCGAGCACGCTCGCACCTTCCTGGGCACCTGGAAGGGCAGCCTGGTGTGCGATGACTTCAGCGGGTACAAAGCGCTTCTGGCGGCCGGCGTCACCGAGGTGGGCTGCCTGGCGCACGCGCGGCGCAAGTTCTTCGATCTGCACGCGGCCAACCAGAGCCAGATCGCCCAGAGTGCGCTGGAGCAGTTGGCCCGCATTTACGAGATCGAGCGTGAGATCAAGGAGCTCGGCGCTGAGCAGCGCCTCGCAGTTCGGCAGGAGAGAACGAAGCCTGTCTTAGACGCCCTGCACGAATGGATGACGCTGCAGCGGCGCAAGGTGCCCGACGGATCGGCCACAGCGAAGGCGCTGGACTACAGCCTCAAGCGTTGGATAGCACTCATCCGTTTTGCCGATGATGGGCAATTGCCGGTTGATAACAATTGGATCGAGAACCAGATCAGGCCCATCGCCATTGGCCGCAGCAACTGGCTGTTTGCCGGCAGCTTGCGCGCGGGCCAGCGGGCGGCAGCGGTGATGAGTTTGATCCAGTCGGCGCGTATGAACGGGCACGACCCCTGGGCATACATCAATGACGTGCTCAGGCGTCTGCCAACCCAGCCGAACAGCCGCATCGCCGAACTGCTCCCGCACTACTGGCGACAGCTTTCTCTGGCTGCGTAAGTTCGCTTTCAGCGACAGATGATCGGACTCATGCGCTTCAGGCCTTGGATCTCTCTCCGGCTATTCAGTTGATCACCTCAGCAGCAACGTGGGGACCGCAGCCGAGCGCAACAAGTCAGTAGTCTTGCTGCCCACGAACAGGCTGCGCCATGGCGAGTGGCTGTAAGCACCCATGACCAGGAGGTCGCACTGCTGCGACTTCAACGCCTCGGCAATCACGGTCTCCGGGTCTCCGAGGTGGACCTCCACCGAGACCTGGAAGCCCACCGCCTCCAGCACGTTGCGAGCCTCCTCGATCTGCTTCGGCCCTTGGACTTGCGGCTTCCCCGCCATGAGCAGGTGGATGGGCAGCCCCTTGAGCAGCGGACTCCCGGCAATCATCTGGATGCCCTGGCGGGTCACGTTGGAGCCATCGAACGCGTACAGGACGCGGCTGGGTTCACGGAACTCATCCGGCACGGCCAGCACGGGCTTGTTCACCGAGCGGACCACCCACTCCAGGTTGCGCCCCAAATCTCGTTGGGTGGCCTGAGCAGATGCGCCACGACGGCCCAGCACGAACAGGCGGACATCGCCTTGAAGCTCTGGGAGCGTGGTGTCCAGCTCGCCATGGCGTTGCCGCACGTCAACCACGAACGCTCCCGATGCCATGGCCCGCTCACGCAGGCCGTTGAGGAACACCCGGCCCACCTCCCGGGCAGCGCGTGTCCTCGTCCCGTCCTCGTCGCTCAACTGCTTGAGCAGGTTTTCTTGCGCATCCAGGCCGATGGCCCCGCTGTGGTCCTGCACGGCCTCCAGGCGGGGATGTCGGTCGATGACGTGAAGGAGTTCCATCGGGATCTGCATCCGCTTGGCCGCCCAGGTGGCGTAGTCCGCCACGCTCTCTGCGTACTGCGATTGGTCCACGCAGGCCAGCACTTTTTTGTCGTCGTTCATCGGGTGTTCTCCTTCAGTGGCCCATGAGCATGTCGTCCGCGCCATCCTTGTCGTGGATGCCGAAGCGGTCCACCATGGTGGCGCTGGCCTCGTTCAGGCCGATGACTTCGACCTCCGCTCCCTCGCGGCGGAACTTGATGACCGCCTTGTCCAGGGCGCTCACGGCGGTGATGTCCCAGAAGTGGGCGCGGCTCACGTCGATGCGGACCTTGTCGATGACTTCCTTGTAGTCAAAGGCGTTGGAGAAGCGGTCGGCGCTGGCAAAGAACACCTGCCCGATGACCTGATAAGTGCGGGTGCGCCCTTCGTCTTCGCTCTGCGACTTCACCCGAAGAATCTGTCCGACCTTGTGGGCGAAGAAGAAGCCTGACAGCAGCACACCGGTCAGCACGCCCATGGCGAGGTCGTGGGTCGCCACGGTCACGGCCACGGTGGCCACCATCACCACGCTGGAACTCTTGGGGTGCTCGCGCAGGTTCTTGATGGAGGCCCAGTTGAAGGTGCCGATGGACACCATGATCATCACGGCCACCAGGGCGGCCATGGGAATCTTCGCCACCCAGTCCCCCAGGAACACCACGAGGATCAGCAGCACCACGCCAGCGGTGAGCGTGGACAGCCGACCACGCCCCCCGGACTTGATGTTGATGATGGACTGACCAATCATGGCGCAGCCCGCCATGCCGCCGATGAAGCCCGTGGCGATGTTGGCAACGCCCTGGCCCACGCACTCGCGGTTCTTGTCGCTCTTCGTGTCCGTGAGGTCGTCCACGATGGTCGCCGTCATCAGCGATTCCAGCAGGCCCACGACCATGAGGGTGAGCGAGTACGGGAAGATGATGGCGAGCGTCTCCCAGGTCAGCGGGATGTTCGGTATGAGGAACATCGGCAGGCTGTCGGGTAGGTCGCCCATGTCGCCCACAGTGCGGATGTCGAGGTCCAGCGCGATGGCGACACCGGTCAGCACCACGATGGTCACCAGTGGCGACGGCACCGCCTTGGTGATGTAGGGCAGGCCGTAGATGATGCCGAGACCCGCTGCCGTCATGGCGTAGACGTGCCACGTCACGTTCGTGAGTTCGGGCAGCTGAGCGAGGAAGATCAGGATGGCGAGGGCGTTCACGAAACCCGTCACCACCGACCGCGACACGAACCGCATCAAGGCACCGAGACGGACCCACCCAGCGATGACCTGAAGGACACCGGTGAGTACCGTGGCAGCGAGCAGGTACTCAAGACCATGGTCCTTCACGAGCGACACCATCAGCAGCGCCATGGCCCCAGTGGCGGCTGAAATCATTCCAGGTCGCCCTCCGGTGAAGGCAATGATGGTGGCAATGGAGAAGGATGCGTACAGGCCCACCTTGGGGTCCACCCCGGCAATGATGGAGAAGGCAATCGCCTCCGGGATGAGGGCGAGGGCGACAACCAGACCCGCGAGGAGGTCGTTGCGCACGTTGGACAGCCAGTCCTGGCGTAGTGTTTGAAGTGACATAGGGAGATGGCCCTCGCTGTGATGCGAAGGCGGGAAGCTCTGCAAGAGGGGTGTGACCAACTGATGCTGGTCAGGCGAAGCACGTAGGGCGCGTGGCGGCCCAGGGGAACTACGGTGGAGTCACCGAGCAGAAAAATCCCCGTGGCAGGCCCCAGCCCGGGTAGAACACCGGGTGCTTGAGAGAGGCTGCGAGGGTATGTTGCACCGCGTCATTGTACTTACCCCGCCTTCAGCCTCGACTCAGCCCCCGGCTCACAGTCAAGATGACTTGCCCGGACGGATACGGGCTTCTTGACCAATTCCGTGTTGAGCCGAATGTGACGCCTCGCAGGGTTGCAACTTCCCCACTTGGTCTTCAAGCGTTGCATGTGCTTGACGAGACGTCATCCCGGAGTCTGGCCACGCTTGCGAAAACGCGAGTGAAGGGGGCGACAAGATGCTTTGGTAACAGGAGAGCCCTGCCGCGGTCGGGGTGTAGACCGGCGCGCGAAGGCAAGCGACTTTGCTGGTTCGTTGGGTTGCCGCCATCTCGGAACCCTTGAAGGGAAGTGCCTCCCAGGTTTGGTGGATTCACCCTCCGTCGATGCCCTGGGATTTATTGACATTGCGGATAGTCGATCAAACATCCGCCAGCCATCCCCAACATGTTCTCTCGCTTCTCTTTTCGGTTCCAGCTCTTGCCCTTCAAACTTGAATCAGCCCTGCTTCGCGACTGTGTAGCCAACGTCATCCGATTCTGTGCTGGCTAGCCGCGCCATGGGGTTTCCAAATTCCTGCGTTGATCTGAGGGATGTTGCAGTTGATCTAAGTTTGAGGAACGATGCCGGGCGATCTGAGGCCTTACGAGGCCGCCGCTGGCGCACAAGTCCTGGTGAGCTCAAAGTAGAGAATCGAGGCTGCGCGCGCTCCATGTGGAGGAGCGCCTAGATGTGTCATGGGCTGTAAACCAGAACGGCAATATTTCCTCTTGAATACCTGAGCTCTGTGGAAATCTCTGCGCGCCGCCGTCCGCCATGATGACTAGATCCCATTTGATGCGGATTGAGATCGTCTTGTTGACGCGCCCTGGATGATATGCAGACCAGTGCACTGGACAGCTCAACAACACCAATTGATTGAACGGGGTGATCTGGCTAGCGAGCATGGCCACATTGCACCCGTGACTGTGGGCAATCACATCCGGCAAGAACAATCCCCTATGGCTGAGCCATTCGACCAGTTTCTCTGCAGCTTCTTCGCGGGCATAGTCGCTCCAGCCACCCGACCACCTGTAGTGATCAGGGCCGCAGTACAGGTTTGGTCTGACACCAGCTTTTAAGTATTGATGTAAGTCACCCGATGGCGGACGCCACCACTCATCCTGTGGCTTCCCGTGCCTATCAAAAACCGTACCATGTACTAGCACTGTTGAATTTGAAGCAACAGAAACTGGGCCTGCAGGATCGACCCCCAAGAATCTAGCCATCCTAGTACCCAGGTCCTTTGCAACCGATGAAGCCCCGTTGAGAAATGCACGAGATAACCCGACAAATGCCAACTGCCGAATCAGATCGTCATTGAGCTCAGGGTCTGCATACGCACGCGAAAGCAGGCTGAATGCCTGACCGAGGCGCACCGGGTTGCGTGCGAACGAAAGTGTTGCTACCGCCGCAGTCACTTTGACCAGCGAGTTGGGGTGCGACATATTCGCCAAGGCCAACGCCATTGCCGCTGGTCTAGCCTCAGAGGGATTCTCTCCAAAAAGGGCGCGTCTGAGTTCCCCTCTTCTTGTAGCCGCCCCGCCCGGATAGACCCCGTTCCTCATTGAAATTGAACCCGCCTGCTTATCGGCCAACCCTAGCTCGGCACCAGTAATGGCAACTTCAGACGCTGGCAGGATTCTTGGCCACTCAAGTTCAGTGTCTGCGGAAAACTGCTGCTGGACCCACTCATCTTCTGGATACATCATTTGAGCAGTGCCTAGGTGAAGAGCAGCAAGCGATCCCGCAGCGTCGACCGATAGCTCCTGACGAGCCAAGGTGAACATCGCCTCAGCAAGTGGGAAGGGATCTTCAATCATGCTCAGTCTACCTATGGTGTTTGCGCTAGCAGTAAATCCTTGATGCTGCCGCGTAGCAGCTCAACACCTCGGAGAAGTATTCCTTGATACGTGCATCGAAAATTTGCGTCTCGCGCTGCTCTATTGAATACTCATCCAGCATCACGCCCCCCGGCAAAAATTTCGACGTAGCCGATCAGGTCGGCCGAGTAGCTGCTGTCACCACTTGCTGCCCCTCTGTGCTTAAGCTCGCGCTGCAGCGTCGGCTCTACTGCGCGCGAGAACAGCGCCAATCGCTCTTCGGCTGAAAGACAAGGCGCCGCTTTCGCCGCATGCAAATAGCGGTCGGCTTGGCGCTCCACCGTCGGCACCCGAGTGCCATCCTGCTTGATGGCGATGGCCTGCACCATCGTTCGCCGTTCACCGTTGCCAACTGTCGCCTCGATGATCCAGTACGACAGCAGCACCGGCTCGTCTGCGTCCCCTCGGACAGCGATGCCGACCTCTTCAGGCGGCAGGCTGCGCCAGCGGCCGAGCTCCTCTTGCACGATCGGATGGTCTAAGCCCATCAGTTCGATCTTGTCGTCACTGGTGGCGATTTCCCGCTTCAATGTGAATCGCGCACGTCGTCCGCCATCGACATTGACCAGGTCGTAGGTGTCGTCGTCGATCTTGACCATGCGCTGCTGGCGTTCAGCCGCCGCAGCCGACATGAACTCCACCAGCCGGTTCAGTCCCTGCGACACGTCCGAGAAAGGCTTGTATTCGTCGAGGCTGAAGCCATTGAGATCCTGGAACAAATCAAAAACCACCTGCCTCGCCTCACGCGAGTTCGACAGCGCGGCCTCCAGTTCCACCTGTGTGCGCTTGAGTTCCGGGTCGGACAGAGCTTCCTCATACAGCTTCGCGTAGTTCAGCCGCTCAGAGAGCTGCCCAAGAATCTGTGCGCGCAGGTCCTCTGCCACGTTGCCCTGGTCATCGACCTTGCCGACGGTTTTCGCGATCTCGGTCAGTTTGTCATCAAGCAGCAAGAAGATGCGCCCCTCGATCGTGTCCGACAGGACCAGGTTGTAAACCTGCGCGGTGTGGTTCTGTCCGTAGCGATGGATGCGGCCGATTCGCTGTTCGATGTCCATGGGATTCCATGGCAAGTCGAAATTGAACAAGATGCGGGCAAATTGCAGGTTGATGCCTTCGCGGCCGGCCGCCGTGCACACCAGCACTCGCGGGCCGTCAGCCTGCCTGAAGCGACGCTCAGCCGCCGCCTTGGCACCATGATCGCCACCACGCAACACCACCACGCCTTGACCAGGAAAAGTTTGATCGATGGACTGCGCGATCAAATCGACTGTGCCGAGGTAAGTGGCGAACACGACGATCTTCTCGGCTGGGTTTTGACGCCAGAGCACGCCCAATCCATCCAGCAGCTTCTGCGCCTTGGTCTCACGTTGCTGGGGAAAGACCTTGAGCAGGTCGCCGATGCGCAAACGCTCTTCCGGCAGGTGCAGTTCCACGACTGCCGACGCAGCCTCTTCGGCGTGCGCCGCTGAGAACTCGCTGCCATAGGGGTCGGAGGCCATCTCAAGCGCCTCCTCATCAAGCTTCTTGACCAGCCGGTATTTCAGATCGGCAAGCACCCGATCGACTTCGCTGCGCCCCATGACATCGCGCGAGATCTTGAACTCGTCATGAATGAGCTCACGGGCTTCGTCGGTTAGCCGCTCGCGCCCTTCGATGTCCAAGTCCTTGTCACGCAGGAAGGCTTCGTGCAGCGTCAACATCAGCAGGCGCCGCTTCAGTGTCCGGCGCACCGCCGCGAAGCTTGATGCAGCGATCTTCTGAAAGATCGCCATCAGGAAGCCCAGCGCCTGCCCCTTGCTGCCTTGGCGCCGGGCTAGGTTGAAGCCATCTTCCAGGTACTCGCGTAGCTTCTCGTAGAAGAGCCGCTCCTCGGCGCCCATCAGGAACGATTCCGTGTGCACCCATCGTCGGGCGAACAACGGCGAACCATCCGGCTGACACGCATCGGCCTTGGTGCGGCGAAACATGACCGTGTTGAGGCGATGGCGGTGCTGCAGCATCTCCTCGGGGCTTCCGAACAGCGTGGGGTTGAGCAGCTGCGCCAGCATCCAGAATTGGAAATGGTTCCCCTGATGCGGCGTCGCAGATAGCAGCAAGAGGTCGCGCGAATGATCCTTCAGCGCCTCGGCGAGTTTGTAGTTCTCGGTCTTCCTGACCTTGCCGCCGGTCCGGTAGGCGGTGAGGTGGTGCGCTTCATCAAACACCACCAGGTCCCATCGCGGCGCGGCCAGCAGGCGCTTGATACGCGCTGGGCGTTTCAGCGTGTCTATGCTCGCGATCAGGCGATCATGCTTGGCGAAAGCATTGGTTTTTCGGTCGGTGATGTCGCCTTCGGAGCCGAAGACTTCGAAGCCAAGGTTGAAGACCTCGTTCAGCTCTCTGTGCCAGTTATTCACCAAGCCGGCTGGCACAACCATCATGGCGCGACTCAGCTCACCGCGGCTTGCCAGCTCTCGCAAAATCAGCGCGGTTTCTATCGTCTTCCCAAGGCCTACCTCATCGGCGATAAGGTAGCGGCGCGGTGATGCAGTGGCGATCCGGTGCGTCAACACCACCTGGTGAGGCAGCAGGTCGATCTTGGCGGATGTCAGTGCCGACGCGCTCTCCATTACAGGCAGTGTGTGCGCCTCGTAAGAAAGCCATGCCTTGCGAGCACGTTCATCGCCACCCGCCACGGCACGCAGGATGCGCTCTGTACGCGTCAGTTGCCGCCGAACGGACGCGAGGGGAACGCGTCGCTCGCCAGCGCTAAAGAAGGCTCTTAGGTAGCCATCGCGAACCGGGTCGAGCACAACGCCGTCACCATGTTCATGATGGGTGATGCGGGCGCCAGGCTGGAGCTGTGCAAGGTCTTCAACTTCCATGCTCCGGCCTCAGGTGATTCGCAGGTGGAACAGTCCCGCCGGCTTGGCACCCTCGCGCAGCAAGATCTCCTGCGGGTAGTGGTGCGCCTCGCCCCACAAGACGCGGCCAAAATCGATCTGGCTATCACTGTGCGGCGCAGCGCAGCGCCAGGCCACGGCGTCTGTCGACGACAGAACCTTGATGCGCCCTTGGCCATGTGGCAACCAGAAGATCAATGACGCACCCCCGTCATAGAAAGACTGGAAAGACAGGATCGCTTCCTTCAGCTGCTCGCCAAGCCACGCCTCGGCATCTTGCGGCTTCAACAAATCCAGCCCGCCTTCCAGGCCGGCAACCACCAGCGTATTTCCGTCATTGCTGGGCAGGTCGTCAGGCCATTTGCCCACCGCGCGCAGCAGCTGGCGCAGGCTCCACACCTCGCTGGCCTCGCACACCAGATTGCGAGCTTCTTCATCCCAGACCCAACTGGTGCCGCGGCGTTGCCACACGGTGTCCAAGGTGTGCTTCACGCCGCTTTCCTTTCCTCGCGCATTGATCGCGCGTCGTCGGTGAACTGGCCGGGCGATGTCGATGCGGCAGACTGCAGTGCATCGCAGTACAGCGCTGCCAGGCCACTTCCAATCCGCCGCAGGTCGCGCTCTGTCAGAACGAGTGAGCGCGCCTTGCCACCTCCAGCCGTCGGTCGAAACTCGAATCCAGTCAACTTGCCGCCGTGATTCACCGGGAATATCTGACGCGCGTCACCGTGGCATGCCGCGTCGCGAAGCCATCTCAGAAACTCAAAAGCCGTGACGTCCTTGAATTCGCCGTGGCCGGGACCCTGTTCACTTGGCCCATTGGTCCTCAGCCCCCAAGGCAGCCCATCTGCAAGCTGCTGATCAAGCGACCGCTTCACCGACCGGGCAACCTGATCTTCCAGAGATTGAACCTGGCATTCCGGTGTCCTAATGCGTTGCATAACCCAGGCCAGGATGGCGACGCACAAACCATATGACTGCGTCACGTTGTACTCGGCATGCGGCGCCTCGTTCAGCATCGAGCGAAGTCGATCCACCACCGCCCACTCGGCATGGGTCTTGGTGATCTCGGTCACTGCTCGTACTCCTCGAACAGTGAGCTTTGCTGCGGCCTGACCGCCTGGCTTGCCGCCCAGGCGTTGTAGATGGAGACAGCGCGCGAAGCCGCGTTGCGGCACGTCTGATCCGGCCCATGCTTGTGCAGCCATTCGAGCAAGGGCTTGAGAGCGACGTGGGGCTTGAAGTTCTCGTTCTTCAAGGTGTCGGCCGCGTTGATGCCGCTGCCGTCGTAGCAGGCACCGATCAAAACCAAGGCTTGGTCCAGGTCGGAGGTGAGCCGGCGCTTGTGCTTGCCGGACCATTCATGCGCAAATTCCAGGGGGTCCGCCCTGGTGAAGACCTTGCTCTTCTCTGTGCACCAGCCACGCTGCTCGAATTCATCGGGCGTCGTGATCGAACCCTTCAGGAATTTCTGCAACTGATCGCGCTTCAATTCTTTGGCGCTGCCGAAGGTGCGCAGGAACTGGCGCGAGATGGGCTCGGCGTTGACCGGCGGGGGTTCTTTGCCCTTGTCTGCGTCCTCGTCGATCAGTTGGTTGATGCCGACCAGCGCGTCTTTGACCGAGATGGCGCGACCCTCGTCCACGTAGACCTTGCCGTAGTGTCGCGAAAAGTATTCCAGCGCCTTGCCACGGCGAATGACCTGGATGTCTGCCGCCGGCAGACCTTCCTTTGCGTGGTTTTCCAACATGCCCTGAAGCTGGCGCACGTCGGCCATGACTTCACGACGCATACGTCCCCAACTTACCGGCTTGGGTTCTTCAGTGCGCTTTCGGCAGACGTGGATGATGTCATATTCGATCTTCTGTGACCCAAATTGACCATCCCCTTTGGTTTCGTCGGCTCGAATTGGGTAGGTTGCTTCCAAGAAGAAACCAGCATCGAATAATGATTCCAATACGGCAACCCACGGTTCGTCTTCGCTATGGTGGAACGTGAAAGCGAGCAGGCCACCAGCCTTCAGAATGCGATGTGCTTCTTTCCAACACTGAGTAAGAAGCCGTTGGTAAAAATAGTCGGGGTCGTCCGGCTCAC
Organism: Pseudomonadota bacterium; assembly: GCA_040385485.1. GTDB lineage: Bacteria > Pseudomonadota > Gammaproteobacteria > Burkholderiales > Burkholderiaceae_C > Hydrogenophaga. The sequence goes on from JAZKHJ010000035.1 coordinate 150,213, forward strand.
GCGCCGAGTTGGTTACAACCTCCATTGACTTGAAAGTGAACTCTCCATCAAAAACGCGAGGATGAAACTCCTTTAGACCCAAGCGCAACCAAACATAGAAAAAGTCAGAAAGCTCCGCATATTGAATATTGTCACCGAACGGCGGGTCGGTGATTACCATATCTATAGAGTCACTAGCAATATGATCCAAAGATGTCGACGATGCTAAGTTGATCGATACATCGCGGAGTGGATCACCGGGGAAGACTTTTTCGCTTTTCCCGGTGCACTGTTCTGCGAGACTAGGGTGACTTCTAGCAAGGTGGGAGGTGCTTACTACATCCCAAGGGCTGCGCCCCCAGGCTAGACCTTCGAGAACCCCTTCTACGCAAGCACGCCAGTTGCCCCTTCCGGTCTTTCCAAAGACATTGTTTTCGACTGCGTTGTTCTTTGGATAAAAGTTGTTATTGCTGAAGTGAGGCACTAGCTTGTCATAGCCAGAGTCCCAGATGCAGAAGAGATTCTGATTCCGAAGATACTGCTGGAATGCCCCCAACACGACTTCACGCGTATCAGTTGAATAACTTCCTGCCGTACAAATCGCTTTCAGTAGCAATGCGTGGACTAACCTCTGGCGAGGGTTGAACATCGTCCACCAATGCGTAAATCCATGGCCATTTGGAAGGACATCCTTAATGGTGGTGGTGACACCTTCAGGAATTGCGGATTTCGGCCAAAACGGTTCGAGATCTGCTCCTTTTCGATCCTCCCACGCCTTAGTGGCAGCGGACTCCTGTCGTGCGAAAAACGGACCGTAGGGTGCGAAGAAGCGCCCGTTATAAGGCTCATCGGCCAATGCTGGCGCTACTCCTTGAATTGCGTAAGACGCGAATGGCGCAGCTTTGCCGCTTGCACGGACTGAATCTAGAACTCCCTGCTTCGTACCACATGCTGAGCACGTGTACGCGCCCCGGCCAGATACTGTCCCTTGGCTGGTATTAAATGCGTAACCATTGTGTTCAAGGACATCTGGCATTGAACCCCGTATCTCGATCAACGCAGTAGTCTTGGCGCGTTCCTTTGCCCACATCGCTGTAGACGCCGCATCATCCTGAGCACAGCCACCGAACATCCGGCCATCCGCATCCTGTTTCGAGCTACCGGCGAGCCAGCTCGGGGCCACGAGTAGGCTAAGCGTGACTTTCTTGTTTTTTCCCTTGCCTAGGTTGACGAGTGCCGCATGAGAGCAATGTGGACACACCACCCCCTTCTTTCGATCGAGCACGGTGTGAGGGTACTCCGACGGAGCCACGTACAACGGCACTCCGGGCGCCATTCGCGCTGCGCCATCCTCCACATGAAAGACACCGCCGCACTGAGCGCAACTGTGTTCCCAGTGCTTCACGCTGATGGTCTTCACCGCCATCACAGGACTGCTCATGATCGGCGTGCGATGACCGCATCCTGTCACCTGACAGGGGCCATGCTTTCCCCAGAAGGTATAGGTGATTTCCGGCCCTTCGTAGCTGTACTCGCGTTGCTGCTCTTGCGTCAAACTGAGTGGATCGAAGTCAGCAGGCATCTCCCGCTTGGTCGGCAGGTGCGTCCACTTGCCCTTTTCCCCGTTCGGGCCATCGCAGTAGTAGTACGGCATGATCTGCGGCTTGACCTCGGCCTCGATGTCAGCGAGCAGGCGCTTCAACTCGTCCAGATCGACGTTGGCCAGTTCCTGCTTGACCACGAACCATGCGACTGGATTCAGGTCGTTGCCGACCATCTGCATGCCCAGGCGAGAGCCTTCGACCAGCGTAGTGCCGCCGCCCATGAAGATGTCGGCCACTTTCAAGTGCTTGAAGGCGCCCTTTTTCTGGTGGTTGGCGTAGTAATTGTCCCAGACCAGTTTGGCGGCGTGGGAATGGTCTTGTGGCGCCTTGGTGGCTGCCGCGATCAACATGGAGCGAAACACGCTGGACCTGCGACGCGCCCACCACTTGGACATCTGGTAGATCGGCTTGCCGGCATTGCCCTCGATGATGGCCACCTGGTTGACCGGCAGGATGGGGAAGTCGACCTCAAGGCAGGTCTTGGGGCGATTCGGGTCGTTGAAATCGACGGTTTCCATGACGACCGTCTTGCCGGCGCCAACGGCCTTGGCGACTTCCTGCGCCACTTGTTCTTTTTTCGTTGCCATGATGATGCGACGACCTTCTTATTTGGTGAGCTCGACGAAGGGCGACAGCACTTCGAGCAATGACAGACCACCATGGGTCAGAGTCGGATAGCCACCCTGGCTCTTCCACTTCCAGCGGCCCAGGGCCAGGAGATGGTCGCCATGGGGGCTGTTGAGGTGCAAGGCAACAGGGGGCACGAAAGGCCCCGTGTCGCCCGCACCGGCAGCATTGCGGCCGCCGGCGAAGGTCTTCTTGAGGTACTGACCCACCTCGCCGTCAGCGTCCGGGAAATAGCCGGTGGCGGCGTAGCCATGGTCGGACGTAATCACCAGCCGGCGCCCGGTTGCCAGGCGCTCTACGAGGCCCCAGAAGTCGTCACTGGTCAGTTGATCGGCGACATCCCGGGTCAATGTCTCCAGTCCCTGCCCGGCGCCCGAGCCATCGTGCAATTTACTGTCGGGCCACTGGTGCCAGAAGATCCAATTCGGCGCGCCGTTGACCAGGCCTTGGCAATCCTTCCAGGGCATGGCCACACACTCCGTGGTGGCCGGTTGCAGCTTGTGTGCCAGGCCGCCGCCATTGTTCTGCAGCTGGCTCCGGCTGGAGAAGCCCAGGGCGCGCGCAAATTCGTTGGTCTCGCCGGGTAGCTCGGAGGCGTTGGCGCTGGTCTCGTGCACCGTGAACCCGCGCTCCTTCGCGCCTTGCAGCAACCAAGGAAGTTCGCGCAGCGAAAGGCCGTCGAGGATAAGGACGGCCTTTGCGCTGTAGGGCTGGGCCCACCAACGAGCCAGACGATTCGATGTGCGCTCAACCGTACTGCCGAAGGCCTGCCAGAGGTCCCAGCCACTGGACGACAGGAAGTGATCGAGTGCGCCAATCTCGCGATCGCGTTTGGTGACTTCACTCGGCGCATTGGCGATGGTCAACGGCTTGGCGGCGATTTCGACCGACTTGTCGATGATGGCGCGCCAGGCATCTTCTGGAGTGCTGATGGTCAGCTTCTGCAACGTATCTGCGTCGAGTGCCATCAGGTGTCGTCCTTCTCAAGGTTCAGCTCGAAGCTCATGCCGTCCGGCAGCTTCTTGAGCAGTTCTTTGAGTTGGGCTCCCGTGGCGGCCGACACCCTGATCGACACCTCGGCAACTTGCGTTGCCGGGCCGATGCCCCAGTTCTCAAGCTTGCCGATGAGGTTCAACGGGGAGGTCGGCGGATTGTTCAGCACGATGCGCGGTTTGCTGCCACCGTTGCCCGTTGCGCCGTCACCGAAGATGCCGCCGCCCCCGGGTGGTGGTGGCGTGGTGCCTCCGCCGATGGGCGTACCCGGCCCAGTGGGTGGTGCCGACCCGCCACCGAACAGACCACCGGTGTTGGGATCACCCGCTGGCGGTTGGGCTGGCGGCGCAGAGCCACCGGTAGACGGCACCGCCGAGGGTTCCAGCAGGAACACTTCATCGAGTTGGCGGCCGGTGTAAGAGAGCTTGGGCCGCAGCCGCTTCCAGGCGGCGTCCTCGCCCTCGCCAGCATGGGCCTGCAGGTATTCCAGGCCGCGAAGGTTGATTGTTATCTTGCCGCGCGAGCAAAGCCTGAGGATGCGCTCCTTCATGGCCGTCTCGCCAAGCCAGGGTATGCAGTCCTTGCCAGCGGGCCGAGGCTCCTGCAACTCGCGCAGCAACTTACCGAGAGACGTGTTGTCGGCCGCTGCCTCCAGTACCAGGTCCTCGAAGTCCTCTGGCACGAAGAGGTCGTCGACGATGGCGGCTTCGATGCCTTCGGGGATCTGGGTCCCTTGCTTCTTCAGCGTTTCGACACTGAAGACACATTGGGCAGGATCGGCGAAGTTCCAACGATGCAGCACGGCGAATCGGTCAAACCTCTTCTTCAGGTTGTCCCGCAGCTCGCCCTGGTACTTGGCCTGCAGCTTCCTGTACTCAGGGGCCTGGCTGCTCCATTCCTGGGCCTTCATTTCGGCTCGCGCCAAGATCAGCAGGTCGCGGTCGAGGAAAGCATTGAGTGATCCGGACCGCGGAAACAGGAAACGAACCGTGTTGCGGCGCTTCTGCAGATGGTCCTTGACCCAGCGGCCCAGGCGTTCGTTCAGCTTGTCCGGCTCTTCCGGCAGCACCAGGATGGGCAGCCTTTCGTCCCATCGATCGGGATGCTCGGACTCGTCCAAGGCCGACCATGGATCAGTGAGCCATGATTCTGGCAGCGCGATGACACGGAAGGTCTTGGCAACCTCTTCGCTCCCGCCGATGACATAGCGGACCTCTTTCGCCAGCTGCACCTTGTCGGATCCATCGGCGAACAGCTTGTTGTTGCGCGCGCAGGCCATCAGCTTGGCTTGCGGGTTTTCTTCTTCGCGGAAGACCAGGCGGGGGCCTTCCTGGTGGATGTTGAAGCTGTTCTCGACAACGGTCGCCAGCTCGACCTGGAAGGCGTTGCTGTCGATAGACTTGTCGCGCGTGATGTCGGCCTGCAGTGTGGCGGGTTCGGCTCCGGCCAGGTTGCCCACGGCGATGGAGCGCAACCAGAGCGATCCGACAATCTCTTGGAGATGAGGCGCCAGGCTTGCATGGGTGGGCACAGCCTCTGTGACCGAAATGATGTTCTGCTGAGCCTTGGCGCGCAGCGATCGGTGGTGCTCGTTGGATACTGAATCGAGCAGTGCCCCAATGCCTGAAGCGTCATCGTCCAAGCGGAAATCCGCCGCTGTCAAAACCGGTGTGATTTGACCCCGGCTCTTGAAGAGGTTGGCCAGGATGCGAATCATGTCGCGCGTTTCCTGGGCATCGGTGGCGATCAGCACCTGCTCCTCCAGCAACCGCAGCAGATGCGGTGCAAAGGGCCAAGACTCGGTGAACTCCTTGCGTTTGCGGTCCTGCTCGGACGGCGGCACCTCCAACAGCTTGAAGTATTCGCTGATGTGCGTACCGAGCAAGGTCTCGATGCTGCCCGGTGACATCTGCAAGCGGTTGTCGAACAAGCGGTGCAGCAACATCCGGCGCCTGTCCTGTTGGATGCGCTCGGCGTTGCCGCCGGCCTTGAAATCGATCGGTATCGGGTTGACGCGGTGCACCTGCTGGTACGCATCACTGCCGCCGTTACGAACAGAAATCACAAGCACCAGCAGCTCGGGGTGCTCCTTGGCGATTTCTGAGAGGATCTGGATGAAATTGAAGGCCCAGTTCTTCCACGGGTACTGCTTGGTATTGGTGAGGCCGTCATACCAAGTTTGAAATTCGTCCAGCAGCAGCATCGTTGGGTTGTGCTGCAGGAGCTCAAGGATCAGCTTGTCCGACGGAATGTCGGTCTTGCCGGCACCCATACCCTCCCACTTGCCCCTCATATAGGTGCCATGGGGGTGGCGGTCGAACAGCAGGTCCCAAAGAAACTTATAGCGTTGGCGGTGCAGGCTTTCGCCGATCACCAACATCTCGCTTCGGAGCGCAATCTTGCCGATCTGCGGATCTCCCAAGGTCGTCGCCCATGACTGAAGCCAGGCGCCAGTGGACGAGGCGTCATGAACGGCGTGATACAGGGCAGCCATCAAGTGCGACTTGCCCAAACCACGCTCGCCGATCACAACGACCGGTCGGCCCTGGTTCGGCCCGACCGCCTCGATGCCCTTGAGGAGATCGTGCGTGGGATAGGTAATCTCCAAGAACTCCTTCGCTGCCACCTGGGTGGCGCCGGTGTTGCTGTCGTTGGACAGCTCAATCGCCGTTCCCTTGAGGCGCTTGCCTCGGAATTCTTCACGCAGCGTGAGCCCAAGCATTACTCTTTCCCCTTGTTGATCATTCCACTCTTCTTCTGGTCACGCACTCCCTGCCCGGTATCGAGCCCTTCGACAGCCTGCTGACGGATCCACTCGTCGATGTCCGCGCGCTTGAATCGCCAGGTTGCGCCCACCTTAAAGCCTGGGAGCTTGTGGACCACCGCTAGGCGATAGACCGTGCGCTGGTTAACCCGGAGGTAGTCCGCAACTTCCCTCACGGTCAGGATGCTGTCGCTCGATTCGATCATTTGGCAGCCAAGAATTGGTGGCAAGCGAGTGTAGTGCAGTACAAACCGATACGGTGTGGTCAAGGGACTGTGGGGAGCAGCTGATCACCTCGCGGGCGGTATGGGTGATTGCGGTCTTCGTACTCTTCAAAGTGATGAATATCAGGGCTGTGTGAACCGCCAAAAACGAAGGTATCCCGGAGGATGCAGCGACACAGTTCAAATCAGACGCTCAGTTCGAGAGCAATTGGCATACTGCGCATTAAGGGCAGTAGCTTAAGCAAGATGATTTCAGGGGAGAAAGCATGACGGCAAGTGACAGAGCAGAAAACCAGTCAGTCGCGTTGTACTGGGACTTTGAAAATCTACATGCCAGTTTGTATGAAGAGCGCACAGAAAAGGGGACCTACAGCAGGCAGGACAACCGATTCAAGTCACAGGAAATGTTGATCGACGTGCAGGCCGTGGTCGAGCTGGCTGCTTCCTTCGGGCCAGTTGCTATTAATCGCGCATATTGCAACTGGCAGTTCTTCGGACGCTATCGGGATGCGCTACTTCAAGGTGCTGTAGAACTAATTCAGCTTTTTCCGCCTGGCGCATCTGCTAAGAATGGTGCGGACATCAAGCTCTGCCTGGATGTATTTGAAGATGTCAGTCGCTTTGATCACATAGGTACTGTCGTCGTTGTCGGTGGTGATAGTGATTTCATGCCCATCTCTCAAAAGATCAAGGCGGCCGGGCGAACTCTGATTGGAGTGGGTGCCAGAAACTCAACTAACCGCCACTGGGCGAAAAGTTGTCACGAATTCCGATACTACGAGAATCTGGTCGAGCAATCAGGCGAAAAGACAGTTTCGCTGGACAGCTCTACTAAGCCAGCCGAGGCTCAGTCTCCCCCAGACCCAGCGGCCGACATGCTTCGGCGTGCAATTAAGCTGTTGACCGAGACCAAAGGAGATACCTGGGTGAACAAGGGCTCTATCTGGCACATGATTAAGCGACTCGATCCGACCTTTGATCCAAAGGACCATGGGCACTCGAACTTCCCGGCCATGGTCAAGGCGCTAGACTCACTTGTCGAAGTCAAAAAGGGTGACTCAGACCAGTTGGTCCGCCTGCGTTGACAGCTTCCTCCTCAAATGTTGGGGAGGTTCATAATTGCTATGCTGAACTCGTTGAAAAGGCATCATATGAAAGGCGTATCAAAGGGCTTCGACCCGGAGTTGGGCAAGAAATTCGCACAGGAGAATAGTGGCTCTGTGATAGCGTGCGCGAGGCCGTCTCCGAAGCCTTCATCGCAGGCCAAGCACGAAATGCCGCCTGGACTGGACGCGCAGCAGCAGCACGAGTGGGAGAACGGCTGGCTAACTGAAGATGATCTGTGACCTCATACAACGGAGCTGGATCCATAGCTAGATCAGCGTCTGAATGTTCTGCTGTCTCAAAGTTTGTTGCGCTGTCGAAATCTCTTCATCAACCATGGCAGCCAGCTCTCGCAGTTGTCGTCGTTGCCCCCCCTTCCAGGCGTTTCGAGAAACTGTCTCACGGCCCTCAGGCGTCATCGGTCCGGTGGACTGCTCCCAGGGCCTCCATCGCCTGATCTGCTCGGCCTGCCTCTGCCGGCGCTCCAATGTCCATCCGTTGGCCATGGCCTACCTCCAATAGTTTGTTTGGCTCACTTTGAATATTCTCCGCGCCCGTGCGTGCGCCACTGCGTGATGGCGTTGAGCCATAGCTGTTATTCACCTGCTGCGGCCCGGTGGTCACGTTCGCCTGCTTGATGTACGGCATGGGATTCTTCAGCAGAGCCAGCGCCTCGGCGGTCGACCTGGCCTGCGCCTGAGCTTTCAAGGCCAGCCGCATCAGAACCTCGATGCCCTTGAAGCCTTCCTGCTGGTGAGAGCGCAGCGCCATGTTGTTGAAGATGGCATCCAGGGTTATGGCCTGGTTAACCAGCATCCGCTCGACTCGTCCCAGGTCACCAGCAACCACCTCATCGCCTGCCTTTTTCATTTCGGTGACGAGGTCGCGCAGATCCACATCATCCCCAAGGCCCGAGTAGCGTTGAAGCGTGCCCGCAGACATTGCGGAGGTCGCGGCGAGTCTGGCCAGCGACTGCGAGCTCGTTGGCGTGAGTGAGTCACCCTGGGCCGCGCTAGGGCGAACGGTTGCCGGCGTTGACGCTGACGTCCTTTTAGCCGGGGATTTCTTATTGTCCATGTTCACGGTCCTTTGGCTGGGTTCAAAGGCTCATTGAGCACACCAAGTGAACAAGGTGCACGCTTACCCAAAAGGTGGTCGAGTAGATCCTGCCGGAGATGCGTTGGTATCTCCATCACCTGCTCGCGCATTTCCTGTCGGGACTGCTCGCCGTCGTTGAATTGATCACAGCGGCGCATGGCTGCGGCCATCAAGGCGGATAGCACGGGGTCGATCGAAAAGTTGCGTTGTTGCGTTGCATTGTTGGACGCAACTGCGCAACTTTCACCGATCGAATTCAGGAGCGCTTGTCTCAGCGTCATGTGCGAACTTCCAGCACTTCTGCATCCTCAAATTTCGTCGGCTCATAATAGTTGCGCCGTTGCGTTGCGCCAGGTCGCGCAACCGCGCAACTTTCTGCAACGGGCTGATTTGTGAGCTTGCCCAGCTCCCTGGCCTTGCGCATGGCGCGTGAGACGTTGGACTTGTTGATGCCCAGTTCCTCCGCAATCTCGTTTTGCTTAAGGCCTTCGTTGGCAAGCGCCACCACGCGGGAAAACGTGCTGTCGTTGGCCGTCTTCCAGTCCCACGTGGCCAGCTTAGTGGCATCGTCAACCTTGAGTGCAAGCTCGAGACTTTCGGCGTCATCCCCGATCAGGTTGCGCGCTTTGGTGAACTCCATCACAAAGACGGAGCCGTCCTTTGGGTCATAGTCGGCAGGGCGTGCCAGCTTAATGACCAGATCCAGAAGATCCTCCTTCTTCGATGTACCGCGCTGCTCTCCGCCCTTGCCCGCGTGGTGCACCAGCAAAACGGCTATGCCACGGCGGCGCAGCGCCAGCAGCCATGCGGCGATTGGTGCCCAGCTCTCGGCATCGTTTTCTCGCCCGCCACTGCGTGCCCAGGCGCTTAGGTTGTCCAGAATCACCAGCGCGGTGTCGGGCTCAATCATGGCGTTGATGGCTTCCTGTCCGCTGGGTGTCGCAAGGTCGGGCAACATCGTTTCGCTGTCGAGCAAGTCGGGCGTGAAGGTGCGGAAGTAGCCCGGTTGCGGCTCTGTGCTCGGCAAGTGCATAGCGAGGCGCTTTTGCATCACCTGGCCTGGCAGCTCGCCGTCCAGGTACAGCACTTTGCGCGGGAGTGCCGCTTTCCAGCGAAGGAATGCTCCACCCGTGGCAATCGCGAAGGCCAACGACAGGGCCCAATGCGTTTTGCCGATGCCACGTCCCGCGTGCACCATCAAAAGATCTTGCGAGTGCACCAGGGGTCCAAGAAGCTGCGTGCGTTCCTTGAACTTGTGGTGGGCGAGCTCGTACAAGTCCATGGCCTTGGGCGGCGACGGTTGACTCGCAATGTCGGCATCAAGTTGCGCGGCCCAGTCGATTTGATCGCTCATGCGAACACCTCTACCAGGCGGCTGATCCGGTTCGCTGCGCTCATGACGCGGGCGAGGTCAATCTGAGTGAGTGCAACACCGTGCGCGATATTCCCAGCGGCGACGGCCACGAGGTTGCACTCGGTGGAGATCACCTCAAGCGCGGCACGCGGTGGGAGTGGCGTCGGCTTTTGCTTGCGCACCGGTTGGCCATCGTCCACCCAGGCGCCCAATGCTTTCGCAGAGGCGATGAAATCCAGGCCGTGGGCGGCCATGTGGTGGGCCAGCACGTCGCCGCCTTTTGCGCCGCAGCCTGCCATGCAGACGAACGCACCGGTCTCGGTGTTGATCCGCATGGAATCGCTGCCGCCGTGGAAGTTGCACGCGGTGGTGCGCCATTTTCCGCGCCCGGTGAGGCTCAAACCCTCGGACTCGTAGTAGCCGATTGGCTCGGGAAGGTTTCGGCGATCAAAGGGCATTTGGCAGCCTTCCGAATCCAGCGGCTGGGCCTGGCGCACCACATGCGCAGCAGCAGGTGATCATGCCGACAACTCCTTGCGGGCACGTGCCTTCAGAAAATGCTCGGGCTCGGCTTGGACCGTGCGGCGTGGTGCGCGTGTTGAGAGCGCATGCAAAAGTTCAGAGCGGGACCAGCGAAGAGCACGGGGTCCGAGCTCGATGGCCTGAGGGAACCAGTCTTCAGCACGAAGCTGATGAAACTTTCGCTGGCCGACCCCAAGAACCGCAGCGGCTTCGCGCTCGGTGAGCAGTTCCGGGGGTGTGGTGGAAGAACGCGCGGGCGATGCGTGGGAAGGTGCGTCACCCTTGAGGGTTTGATTCCTCCAAACTCCATCGAAGGGTTCCTTCATGCTTTCACCTCGCCGGACTGCACGCGACCGCGCCTCTTGTCGACATACGCCGCCAGATCAGCGTCACGCACCACGGTCCATTTAGGGCCCAGTTTGATGAGCTCGGGAAAATCAGGATCGTTTTTTGCGAGCCACCAAAAATGGGACTGGCTGCAACCAAGGGCCTGGGCGGCCTGTTTTGGACGATGGTTTTGGACCACATTCACTCCTTTGTGTCCAAGCCCACGGGGTTGGGCTTGTATGGAGCAAATGATCGTCCGGCGGGGCTAATGCTGGTGGAAGTGAGAACGGGTTTTCAGTTCCTCGCTCAACTACCCCAAACCTCGCGAACAAATGTAGAAGGCAACTCCGACTTAAAAAAGATTGCCAGACACTCGCGTCTTTTTTGGTGTGTCCATTCGATAGTTGAGAACATGATTGGGATGAAGTAAAGCTCTTCGCTAACATTATCTACTGCCTTGTGAATAGCCTTCCCCGAAAGCGACATACGGTTCAACTTTTCGCTGTGGAAGCCAAGCCGCGGCAATTGTTCGTCTTGCAACCTTTCAAGGAGACTCGACAGCGCACGGCATGCTTGGGGTCTCGACAAACCCATGCTTTCCAATTTCATAACAAGTCTTCCCAACTTCAGATCACGAGCGCGGCGATCACTTTCTTCCCATGGCGTTGCCTCACCTCGCCCCCGCGACAACCCAAACGCCGTGTCCAACTTAGCGCCGCGTTCGGAGAGGTAGCTGTCGAATCGAATTTGCATAAGATCCAGCACCCATATTGGGGGGTATACCCTCTTTTCTGTAGCCTTCCTGAATGCCTCGAACACACAGAGAAAATGCCCAGTTTCAAGAAACTCTTCGTGAAGTTTTCTCAATGAGAACTCAAGACCAGAAAGATTCGCCTCTTTGCCCGAGTTAATTGGATCCCACTCACTTGGAATTTTCGGACGAAATGAAGCATCGTCGCCATTGGGCGGGTAAAGGACAAGAAATGCCATGGATGTGCTTCTGTGAAAGGCTCTATTAACTTCAGGAGTAAACGTTGTTTAAGCGACCAGTGTCAACACCGCTTGCTTGGTCAAAAAGTCGCCCCAAGCGTTGAGTAAAGTGCGGCGCTCATCTGCAAACTGTGCTCTGTTGTAGCTTGCTCGTATGCGGTCCTGCTCCCTATGTGCTAGACATGCTTCCACCACGTCCGGTCGCCCCACTCCAAGTTCATTTGCCCATGTGCTAAAGGTGGCGCGGCATAAGCCGTGCACGGTTGTCTGATCGCGCATTTTTAGGCGTCCAAGTAAGGCCAGCAGCGTGGCGTTACTCATGGGCTGGCCTTCCCGGCCAGGCTGGGCAGTTGGAAACACGAGTCGTACGTCCTGGCCAGCTTGCCCCGCGACGATCTCCACCGCGCGCGGTGAGAGGTACACGACATGCTCCTCCTTACCCTTCATACGCTCCTTGGGGATAGTCCATGTCTTGGTCGTAAGGTCGACTTCACGCCACTCAGCGTTCAGAATTTCCTTCGTGCGGCTGGCGGTGAGCACCCCGAACTCTAGGGCGCGAGCGGCGTTGCTGGGCATCGCGCGGATGCGACCAAGCAGTGCCGGAGCCTGTCGGTAGCCCAACGCTGCCAGGTGCTGCTTTTCATCAACGGGGCGTGACTCACCCAACTTGCGCTTGATTGCGGCTGCAGGGTTGGTGATCGCGCGGCCGTAGAAGATCGCATCCTCCCAAATCGCGTCAAGGCGCTGACGGACACGGCGCAGGGTTTCGCCAAGGTCACCGGCCCGTCGGGCGCGCTCATGAGGGGTGGCTGACTGCAGTGCCTGCAACAGCTCCGGCGGGGTGATCTCGACAATGGGACGGTGCCAGATGCTGGCCGGCATGTGGTTCTCTAGGCTGGCGATCCACTGGGCTGCATGGATGCTAGAGCGGGTGCGCTCGATGACGCGCTCGTGGTAGTCCCGGCCACACCTAGCAAGGGTCCAGCGATCCCTGGACTTTTCGACTTTTCGCGCCTGCTCAACTTCTTTAGCAGCTTCGCGGCGTTTGTCACGCTCGTCCAAAGGATCGATGCCTTTACGCAACAGCTCACGGGCATCGTGAGCAGCGTCTCGGGAGGCAGTCAGGGTGTCCCCGGCCTGCTTAAGGCTCCCCCGAATGGCCGGACCCAACCCTGCCTCACGGCGTTTGCCGCTAGGGGCTGTGTACCGGAGCACCCAGGACGCGGAGTTGGTCGCCTCATTGACGCGAAGGGTCAAGCCCCCGCCGTCGCTAAAGTCGCCAGTTTTGGCGGCCTGCACTTCGCGGGCCGTCAAGAGATGCAACCGAGTTGCGGTCGTTTTTCGAGCCATAGGGGTCTCCAGCCATTCCACCAGTCTTTCCACCAGCTGACCCCCGAAAGTGGGCGATCAGTGTGGTGCACCTTGCGGTGCAATCAATGCACGGTGTGGAGTGTCAGCTAGAGGAAAAACTAAGTCAAATCAACAACTTAGCTACCCTATCCGTCGCCTTACTGCACCTTGTATGCACCTTGGCGACTACTTTAAATGGTGGAGCTGGGGGGATTTGAACCCCCGTCCGCAAGCCTTCTTCGAGCAGTTCTACATGTGTAGCCGTCTGATTTGAGTCTCGCCGCCCGAGTCGCGCAGTGGCACGCTAAACGGGAAGCCAGCATCCTTGAGTCTCGCCCTGCGCCAAGGTGCCCGACGCAAAGCCAGCCGATGAAATTATCCTTGCAGCCGGGAGGTCTTGCGACCCCCTTGCCCAGCCCATCGGCCTGCTGTTGCAAGGCTCACCGCTGATTAAGCGGCGAGTGCGAAACGTTCGTCGTTTGCAGTTGGTTTTTTTCTGTTGCTTTACGAGGTGACAGAACCTCGACATGCCCTGCTGCGCGTCCGAACCCACGTCGAAACCAGTGCAGCCCCAAGTGCTCTATTTTAAGACGGTTCGAGCAATTGCAAGACCTGCAATGGAGAAGAAACTTCTGCGTCTGCACCCCAGGAGGCTACGTCAGCCCCTGCGCCAAGATAGCCATAGCGCGCCGCCACAGTCCACATACCGGCTGAACGCCCTGCTCGGATGTCGCGCACATCATCACCTACATATAAGCACTGCGCCGGTAGCAACGACATGCGGCGCGCGGCCTCCAGCAAGGGCCCTGGGTGTGGTTTGGCGTGGGGCGTCGTGTCACCGCTGATCACGGTGGCTGCTGAGTCGAAGATCCCCATGGCGCGGGTGATTGGCGTCGTAAACCGCTGAGCTTTGTTGGTCACAACGCCCCAGCGCATACCGCGCTTGAGCAGAGCAGACACCAGCAAATCGACCTCCTCGAAAGGACGGGTGCGCTGGGTCAGGCAGCTTTCGTAGTGAACGAAAAACTCCTCCTTGTATTGTTCGTAGTTGACGTGCTCAGCATCCATCCCGAACGCCACTTGCAACATGCCGCGAGCTCCGGAACCCACATGGGGTCGGTACTCCGCCAAGGGCTTGGAAGGCAAGCCACGACGCAGGCGCATGCCATCCGCCGCCGCGCCCAGATCCGGCGCACTGTCAATTAGCGTCCCGTCCAGATCGAACAACACTGCTCGCACCCCCTGGAAAGCGACAGAACTCATGGTTTTCGGGTGGCAAACAGATAGTTCACGCTGGTGTTCTGACTTAACCAGTAGCAACGAGTCAGCGGGTTGTACTCCATGCCACGGGTGTCCATCAGCTCAAGGCCGGCGTCTCGACCATACCTAGCCAACTCACTCGGTCTGATGAATTTTGCGTACTCATGGGTCCCTTTAGGCAATAGTTGAAGGATGTATTCGGCACCCAGGATTGCAAACAGAAACGACTTGGGGTTGCGATTCAACGTCGAAAAGAAGACCCAGCCTCCAGGTTTCACAAGAGTTGCGCACGCACGAACAACGGAAGATGGATCGGGCACATGCTCAAGCATTTCCATGCAGGTAACCACATCGAACGCGCCTGGCTCCTGCGAAGCCATGGTCTCTGCACTGATTTCCAAGTATTCGACATTGGTCGTGCCTGCTTCGAGCGCATGCAACTGGGCTACTCGCAGTGCTTTGACCGAAAGATCGATACCGGTCACCGTGGCGCCCTTTCTTGCCATGGCATCCGAAAGAATGCCACCGCCACATCCAATATCCAGTACACGTTTGCCGGCAAGTCGGGCCATTCCATCAATCCAGCTCAATCGCAATGGATTGATCTGGTGGAGGGGACGAAACTCGCTTTCAGGATCCCACCAGCGATGAGCCAGATCGGAGAATTTGGCCAACTCGGCCGGGTCGGCATTGAGGTTTTGATTCATTGCTTGATTATCGTCAGCCCATGAAAAAACCGCGCCAAGGCGCGGTTTTTTTGGAGCAACCCGAAGGTTTACTTGTTGGCGCGGGTGCCGACAACTTCCACTTCAACGCGGCGGTTCTTGGCACGGCCTTCGCGGGTGGCGTTGTCTGCCACTGGCTGGGTCAGACCCTTGCCTTCGGTATAGATACGGTTGCTTTCGATGCCCTTGCTCACCAAATAGGCCTTGACGGCTTCAGCGCGGCGGTTGGACAGAGCTTGGTTGTAACCGGCAGCGCCGGTCGAGTCGGTGTGGCCGACTGCAATGACGACTTCCAGGTTGATGCCGGACACCTTGCTGGCCAGATCATCCAGTTTGGCTTTGCCTTCTGGTTTGAGCACCGCTTTGTCGAAGTCGAAGAACGCATCGGCAGCGTAGGTCACTTTAGAAGCTGCGGGAGCAGGAGCAGCGGCTGGAGCGGGTGCAGGAGCAGCGGCTGGAGCGGGTGCAGGAGCAGCGGCTGGAGCGGGTGCAGGAGCAGCCACGGGAACGATGGCACCGTCGCAACCGACAGCTGCCGTTGCAGGCGTCCAGTTGGCATTGCGCCAGCACAGTTCATTGGTACCGTTTTTCCAGACCAGTTCACTGGTGCCATTGCGCCAGTTATCGATGGTTTGGGCGCCGGCGGCCGTTGCCATGGCGGCCGTTGCGATCAGCATTGCCACTTTGTTGAGTTTTTTCATGGTTTTCCTCTTGGTAAGCCGCAGACAATCTGCGTACAAAAAAAGACGCTTGAAGTGACCACCACTCAAAACGCTGGATTTCATTGTGCCACAAGCGCTATAGGGCCGACCGGTAGGCACGGGCCCCTCGGTGACTGTATTCCGGCTGCCCCCGCATTCGTTGTGGTGTTACAACAAAGAACGCGCAAAGGTGGTATCCGGTGTCGCCCGTAAAATGACGAGTTGCCTTTTGGCCCACCCGACGCATTTCATCCCCTGCTCATGACACAGTTCGCCAAAGAGACCCTGCCCATCAGTCTTGAAGAGGAAATGCGCCGCAGCTACCTCGACTACGCAATGAGCGTGATTGTCGGGCGGGCGCTTCCGGATGCCCGCGACGGTCTGAAGCCGGTGCACAGGCGCGTGTTGTTTGCCATGCACGAGCTCAACAACGACTGGAACCGGCCGTACAAAAAGTCTGCCCGTATCGTCGGCGATGTGATCGGTAAGTACCACCCCCACGGCGACAGCGCTGTGTACGACACGATCGTGCGGATGGCGCAGGATTTTTCGCTGCGGCACATGCTTGTGGATGGACAGGGCAACTTCGGCTCGGTGGACGGCGACAACGCGGCCGCCATGCGGTACACGGAAATCCGCCTGTCGAAAATCTCACACGAGATGTTGGCCGACATTGACAAGGAAACCGTCAACTTCGGCCCCAACTACGATGGCTCTGAAAAGGAGCCTTTGGTACTGCCTTCGCGCCTGCCCAACTTGCTGGTCAACGGCTCGTCGGGCATTGCGGTGGGCATGGCCACCAACATTCCGCCGCACAACCTCAATGAGGTGGTTGATGCGTGTCTGCACCTGCTGAAGCATCCGGAAGCATCAATCGACGAATTGATGGAAATCATCCCGGCGCCCGACTTCCCCACGGCCGGCATCATCTACGGCATCAATGGCGTGAAGGATGGCTATCGCACAGGTCGCGGCCGCGTTGTGATGCGCGCGAAGTGCCACTTTGAAGACATCGACCGCGGTCAGCGCCAGTCGATCATCGTGGACGAGCTCCCATACCAAGTCAACAAGAAGACTCTGCAGGAGCGCATTGCCGAGCTGGTGCACGAAAAGAAGATCGAAGGCATCAGCCACATTCAGGACGAGTCGGACAAATCGGGCATGCGTCTGGTGATCGAGCTCAAGCGGGGAGAAGTGCCGGAGGTGGTGCTCAACAACCTGTACAAGCAAACACAACTGCAGGACACCTTCGGCATCAACATGGTGGCGCTGGTCGATGGCCAGCCACGTTTGTGCAACCTCAAGGACCTGATCCAGGTATTCCTGGAACACCGCCGCGAGGTCGTGACCCGTCGCACCGTGTTCAACCTGCGCAAGGCACGCGAACGTGGTCATGTGCTCGAGGGACTGGCGGTGGCACTGGCCAATATCGACGATTTCATCAAGATCATTCGCGAGTCGCCCACTCCCCCCGTGGCCAAGGCAGAGCTGATGGCGCGGCCCTGGGACAGCCAACTGGTGCGCGAAATGCTCACCCGCACGCGCAACGATGGCGGAGTGATCAACGCAGATGACTACAGGCCCGAGGGCTTGGAGAAAGCGCTCGGCATGGGCAGCGACGGGCTGTACCGGCTGTCCGAGACGCAGGCGCAGGAAATCCTGCAAATGCGCCTGCAGCGCCTGACCGGCCTGGAGCAGGACAAAATCGTGGCAGAGTACAAGGAGGTCATGGGCGAAATCGACGATCTGCTGGACATCCTGTCCAAACCCCAGCGCGTTTCGACCATCATTGGCGACGAGCTGGTGGTCGTCAAGCAGGAGTTCGGCCAGACCAAGCTGGGTGCGCGCCGCAGTGAGATCGAGCACAACGCGCAAGACCTGGCCACTGAAGATCTGATCACGCCAACGGACATGGTGGTCACACTCAGCCACAGTGGCTACATCAAGAGCCAGCCGCTCTCCGAGTACCGGGCGCAAAAGCGCGGCGGACGCGGCAAACAAGCCACGGCAACGAAGGAGGACGACTGGATCGATCAACTCTTCATCGCCAACACACACGATTACATTCTGTGCTTCTCCAACCGCGGCCGGCTTTACTGGCTCAAGGTGTGGGAAGTGCCTGCGGGTTCGCGCGGCTCGCGCGGTCGACCGATCGTCAACATGTTCCCGCTGCAGGAAGGCGAGAAGATCAACGTGGTGTTGCCACTGACTGGCGAGATGCGCACGTTCCCGTCAGACCGCTACGTGTTCATGGCGACGAGCATGGGGACTGTAAAGAAGACCGCGTTGGATGAATTCAGCAACCCGCGCAAGGCCGGCATCATTGCCGTTGATCTCGACGAGGGCGACTACCTCATTGGTGCGGCACTGACCGATGGCCAACACGATGTGATGCTGTTCAGCGACGGCGGCAAAGCCGTGCGTTTTGACGAGAACGACGTGCGCCCCATGGGCCGCAACGCACGTGGTGTGCGCGGCATGATGATTGAAGAGACCCAAAGCGTGATCGCCATGTTGGTGGCCGAAGACGAGCATCAGAGCGTGCTGACCGCGACCATCAACGGCTACGGCAAACGCACGCCTATCTCCGAATACACCCGCCATGGTCGAGGCACCAAAGGCATGATCGCGATCCAGCAAAGTGAGCGCAACGGCAAGGTTGTAGCTGCCACGCTGGTGCACACCGACGACGAGATCATGTTGATCACCGACAAGGGTGTGCTGGTGCGCACCCGGGTCTCCGAGATTCGTGAAATGGGACGTGCCACGCAAGGCGTCACACTGATCGCGCTGGACGAAGGCGCCGAACTCTCGGGCCTCCAGCGCATCGTTGAGAACGATGCCAATGTGCCGGAGCTTGACGACTCGAATGAGCCGAACGAGGTCGACGATCCGGGCACTGAAGCGTGATGGCGCGCCCCTTCAACTTCTCAGCCGGTCCGGCGGCCATGCCCGCCGAAGTGTTGCAGCAAGCCGCTGACGAGATGCTCGACTGGCGCGGCAGCGGCATGAGCGTGATGGAGATGAGTCACCGCGGCAAGGAGTTCAGCGCCATCATCGAGACAGCAGAAGCCGATCTGCGTGAACTGCTGGCAGTGCCGGCAGAGTTCCGCATTCTGTTCATGCAGGGTGGCGGGCTGGCCGAGAACGCCATCGTGCCGCTCAACCTCTCGCGCGGTGGCTTGGTCGACTTTGTGGTGACCGGCAGCTGGAGCGAGAAGTCCATCAAGGAAGCCGCGCGCTACGCCCAACCCGTACTGGCCGCCAGTAACGCCGATTCCGGCCACACCACCTTGCCGTCGCCCGCCACCTGGAAGCTCAGCACAGACGCTCAGTACGTACACATCTGCAGCAACGAAACCATCCACGGCATCGAGTTTCAAGAGCTGCCCGATCTCAAGGCTTTGGACAGCACCGCGCCACTGGTCATCGACTTTTCCTCCCATGTGGCATCGCGAACGGTGGACTGGTCGCGCGTGGGTCTGGCCTTCGGGGGCGCGCAAAAGAACCTGGGCCCAGCTGGTGTGACCCTCGTGGTCGTTCGCGAAGACCTGCTGGGCCATGCCCTGCCCGTCTGCCCTAGCGCATTCGACTACAAGACTGTTGCGGCGAACGCTTCGATGTACAACACGCCGCCCACCTTCAGCATCTACATGGCGGGCCTCACCTTTCAATGGCTCAAGCGACAGACCGAAGGTGGCCTGAGCGGCGTGGCGGCCATGGAGAAACGCAACATCACCAAGGCCGCGCTGCTCTACGACTTCATTGACGGCTCCGCTTTCTACTTCAACAAGGTTGCGAGCGACTGCCGCTCGCGCATGAACATTCCGTTCTTCCTGCGCGACGAAGCCCTGAACGATGCATTTCTGGCTGGCGCCAAGGGCGCGGGCCTGTTGCAACTCAAGGGTCACAAATCTGTGGGTGGAATGCGCGCGAGCATCTACAACGCCATGCCACTGGAAGGCGTGCAAGCGCTGGTGCAGTTCATGCGCGACTTTGAAAAAACACGAGCCTGACCAGGCCTCAGAACCCGAAGACATGACCCAACCCACCCAGTCAGATGCCCTGGCGGTCCTGCGCGTCCAGATCGACGCGCTGGACCAGCAGTTGCTCTCGTTGCTCAATGAGCGTGCGCGCGTGGCCGAAGAAGTCGGCGTCATCAAGCGGCAGGAGGGCTCGCCATTTTTCAGACCGGACCGCGTGGCCCAGGTGATCGAAAAAATCCAGGGCGCCAACCAGGGACCGCTCCTCAACCAGCATGTGGCCTCGATCTGGCGCGAAATCATGTCGGCCTGTCTTGCGCTTGAAGCGCCGCAGCGCGTGGCGGTGCTGGGTCCGCAAGGCACCTTCTGCGAACAGGCGGCCATTGAGTTCTTCGGCAGCGCGGCCAATCTGATCTATTGCGCAGACTTCGACGAGGTGTTCCACGCCACCGCCGCTGGCACCGCACAGTTCGGTGTGGTCGGCATGGAGAACTCGACCGAAGGCGTGGTGGCAAGGTCGTTGGACCTGTTCCTGCGCTCGCCCGTGCATGTGGTGGGTGAAGTCAGCCTGCTGGTGCGTCACAACCTTCTGCGCCAGCTCAACACGCTTGACGGCATCGAAGTGGTCATGGCGCATCCCCAGGCTTTGGCCCAATGCCAGAACTGGCTTTCGCAGCACCTGCCCAAGGCAGAAAAGCGCGCCGTCTCCAGCAATGCCGAAGGTGCTCGACTCGCCGCCACCAACCCCGCTTGGGCCGGCATCGCCAGTGAGCGCGCTGCTGCCCAATTCGGTCTGCACATCGTCTCGCACGCCATCCAGGACGAGGCCTACAACCGCACCCGTTTCGCCGTGATCGCCCTGCCCCAGACGCTGGCCATGCCACCCGCATCGGGACGCGACTGCACCAGCTTGGTGGTGTCGGTCCCCAACCGGCCAGGGGCGGTGCACGACCTGTTGGTTCCTCTCAAGAACAACGGTGTCTCGATGACGCGTTTCGAGTCGCGACCGGCGAAATCCGGACAGTGGGAGTACTACTTCTATATCGACATCGCAGGCCATCCGTCGCAGCCCCATGTGGCCGCCGCTCTACAAGAACTGCAAGGCCTGTGCGCTTTCTACAAGGTGCTGGGCGCGTACCCGGTGAACGAATGATGTTTGAACAACTGGGATTGATCGGCTGCGGGATGATGGGCGGCTCGTTTGCGCTGGCCCTCAAGCGCGCCGGACTGGTCAAGCGCGTGGTGGGCTACAGCAAATCGCCATCCACCACCGAGCGGGCACGCCAGTTGGGCGTGATCGACGTCGAGGCACCCTCTGCGCTGCTGGCTGTTTCGGGCGCTGATCTGGTGCTTCTCGCCGTGCCCGTGTCGGCCACCGAAGCCACCTTCAAAGCCATCCGACATCTGGTGCGTGGCGACGTGTTGATCATGGACGTGGGTTCGACCAAACGCGAAGTGATCGATGCGGCGCGACGCGTGCTCAAGGACCAGGTGGGCGTGTTCGTGCCAGCACATCCGATTGCGGGCAAAGAACTCGCCGGCGTCGACCATGCAGATCCCGATCTGTACAAGGGCCGTCAGGTCATCCTCACGCCGATCGAGCGCACGCTCACGGCGCAACTGGACAAGGCACACAAGGTCTGGACCGCCTTGGGTTGCCACGTCAAACAGATGTCGCCCGAAGCGCACGACGCTGCCTACGCAGCGGTGAGCCACCTGCCCCACTTGGTGGCGTTTGCCCTGATGAACGGCATCCAGAGCCAACAACAGGCTGCGGACTTCCTTTCATTGGCTGGCCCAGGCTTTCGCGATTTCACGCGCATCGCGGCCAGCGACGCCGCCGTCTGGCGCGACATCCTCATGTCCAACCGCGAAGAACTTCTGGCGCAGTCCCGATTTTTCCAGCGCGCTTTGCATGCGTTGGAGACGGCCATCAATGCCGACAACCCGGACGCGCTGGAAGCCCTCATTGACCAAGCCAGCACTGCCCGCGCCCATTGGCGCATGACCGCCATCAAGCCCCAGAGCTGAGCAACGCACGCTGCGGCGTTCTTGCGTCACCGCGCACATGTACTCCATTCCGTTCCTCGACATTCCTCCGCTGGCCACGGCTGGCGGCACCGTGCGCCTGCCGGGCTCCAAGAGCATCTCCAACCGGGTGCTCTTGCTGGCAGCCTTGAGCGAGGGTCACACCGACGTGACAGACCTCTTGGACTCCGACGACACGCAAGTCATGCTGGACGCCCTGCGCCAGCTCGGCTGCAGGATCGAGCCACAACCCGACGGCGCCTTGCGCGTGCACGGCCTGGGCGGCGTCCTCCCGGTGCGACAAGCGCGGCTGTTTTTGGGCAATGCAGGTACCGCCATGCGCCCGCTGACCGCTGCGCTGGCTTTGCTGGCGTCCACACACGGTGCCGAGTTTGAACTCAGTGGTGTCCCGCGCATGCATGAGCGGCCCATTGGTGATCTCGTGGATGCCCTGCGCCAACTGGGCTGCGCCGTGGACTGCCTGGGTCAGCAAGGTTATCCACCGCTCAAGCTCGGCACGGGCACACCCCTTGCGCTGCAACTCCACCAGCCCATCCGCGTGCGGGGCGACGTCTCCAGCCAGTTCCTCACGGCGCTGCTGCTGGCCCTCCCGCTGGTGGCGCAGAAGCAAGCCATCGTTATCGATGTCGTAGGCGAACTGATTTCGCGCCCGTACATCGAAATCACGCTGAACCTGCTCTCGCGTTTCGGTGTGCAGGTGCAACGGGACGGCTGGCAACGCTTCACCATCCCTGCCGGTAGCCGTTACCGCTCGCCGGGGCGCATACCCGTCGAGGGCGACGCGTCATCGGCCAGCTACTTCATCGCGCTGGGTGCCATCGCACAAAGCACACAAGGCATCACCATCGAAGGCGTCGGCCTGGCCTCGATCCAGGGGGACATCCGGTTCGTCGAAGCGGCCAGGCTCATGGGCGCCGAGGTCTCCGGTGAAGCGAATCGCCTGAGCATTCGCCGTGGCGCGTGGCCACTCAAGGCCATCGACCTCGACTGCAATCACATCCCGGACGCCGCCATGACGTTGGCCGTCATGGCGCTTTACGCCGACGGGACCACCACGCTGCGCAATATCGCCAGTTGGCGCGTGAAGGAAACCGACCGTATCGCCGCCATGGCCAACGAATGCCGCAAACTGGGCGCCACGGTGGAAGAAGGCGCCGACTTCATCCGCATCACGCCGCCCACCACTTGGCGCCCCGCCAGCATCCACACCTACGACGACCACCGGGTGGCGATGTGCTTCTCGCTGGCCAGCTTCAACCCGGCGGGCCTGCCGGTGCGCATTGAAGATCCGAAATGCGTCGCCAAGACTTTTCCCGACTACTTCGAGACTTTGTTCGAGGTGTGCAACACGCCAGCCCAGGCCATCCCGGTCATCTGCATTGACGGCCCCACGGCTTCCGGCAAGGGCACGTTGGCCTCTGAAGTGGCTCAACGCCTGGGCTACCACCTGCTCGACTCCGGCGCACTGTACCGAGCAACCGCGCTCGCAGCGCAAGACGCTGGCGTGTCGCTGGACGACGAACCCGCCCTGGCCCGTCTGGCCGCACAACTGCCGCTGGCTTTCCGTGACCACAAGGTGTTTCTGGGTGGTCGCGACATCACCGACCCGCTGCGACTGGAATCCACCGGCGGCATGGCGTCCCGGGTATCCCAACATCTGGCCGTGCGATCAGCCCTGCACGCCCTTCAGCAAAGCTTCCGGCGCCTGCCCGGTCTGGTGGCCGACGGGCGCGACATGGGCACGGTGATCTTCCCGGACGCAGCTTTGAAGGTGTTCCTGACCGCTACCGCCGAGCAGCGCGCCGAGCGGCGCCATAAGCAATTGATTTCAAAGGGAATTGCTGCTAACATCGACAGTCTTTTGGCAGACCTGCGAACGCGTGATTTGAGGGACTCATCCCGCACACACGCACCTCTCAAGCCTGCCGAAGACGCCTTGAAACTGGACAACTCCGAACTGGACATCGAACAATCGGTGCAAGTGGTGATGAACTGGTGGCAGGGCAAAACGGCGTTCTCGGGGAACTGAGAGCGCTTCACACACGGCCCTGACGGCACAGCCGGGCGCTCCCAGCCCGCATGCTCGACGGTTCTTTTCAACCAACCCCGCGGTGTTTCGCACCGCAATGTCAACGCCGCCCACACGTCGATCCCTGCGCAAACCGAGTCACACCGGTTGAAGGCGCCGACGCTGAGTGGTTATAGGAAATTCAATGTCTGAATCATTTGCCGCCCTGTTCGAAGAGTCCCTGAAACGCGCTGAAATGCGCTCGGGCGAAGTCATCACTGCTGAAGTTGTTCGCATCGAACACAGCCATGTGGTGGTCAACGCCGGTCTGAAGTCGGAAGCGTACGTGCCGCTGGCCGAATTCAAGAACGACCTGGGTGAACTCGAAGTGCAGGTGGGCGATTTTGTGTCGGTCGCCATCGACTCCGTTGAAAACGGTTTTGGCGACACCCTGCTGTCGCGCGACAAGGCCAAGCGCCTGGCCTCGTGGATGTCCCTGGAGAAAGCACTCGAGTCGGGTGAATTCGTCACCGGCACGACCTCCAGCAAGGTCAAGGGCGGCCTCAAGGTCATGGTCAACGGCATCAGCGCCTTCCTGCCGGGCTCGCTGGTCGACAGCCGTCCGACCAAGGACCTGACCCCGTACGAAAACAAGACCCTGGAATTCAAGGTCATCAAGCTCGACCGCAAGCGCAACAACGT
>JAZKHJ010000036.1:0-68344 GCA_040385485.1 Pseudomonadota bacterium
GTCAGCGGCGGGATGATGATGCGAAACGCCATGGGCAGCAGCACATAGCGGTAGTACTGGAAGGTGGTGAAGCCCATCGCCATGCCCGCGTAGCGCTGGCCGCGCGGCAGGGCCTGGATGCCCGAGCGCACCTGCTCGGCGATGCGGGCCGAGGTGAAGAAACCGAGCGCAAACACCACGAGCACGAAGCCCGGAACGCCC
The DNA here is from genome assembly GCA_040385485.1 of Pseudomonadota bacterium. Lineage (GTDB taxonomy): Bacteria > Pseudomonadota > Gammaproteobacteria > Burkholderiales > Burkholderiaceae_C > Hydrogenophaga. The sequence continues at coordinate 202 of JAZKHJ010000036.1, forward strand.
TGCAACACCAGGAACATCGAAGGCAACACGTGGTACCAGAGGAAGATCTGCACCAGCAACGGGATGTTGCGGAACAGTTCGACCCAGGCATTGCCCAGACGCACCACCATGGGTCGATCGGGCAGCGTGCGCAGCGTGCCGATCACGATGCCCAGCAACAGGGCCAGCAACAGGGCCAGAAGCGACACGGACACCGTCCAGCCCCAGGCCGACAGCATCCAGTCGAGGTAGGTGATGTCGCCCCCCTTGCCAAAGCAGCTCTGTACGGGCTGCCGCTCGATGGTGTCTTCGCAGAACACCTGCCAATCCCAGCTCATAGGAGCCCTTTCTTTTTCTCGTCCACGTGGCACCACGATGACCGTGGGTGACCACGAAAACGCCCCTTCAAATATTGCACTTGAAGGGGCGTGCCAGAAGCTTCTCCGTTTACTTCTTGACGTAGTCTTCCATCGGCTTGTCGTTTGGAGCGGCCCACGCGGCCTTGGTGGCGTCCGAGATCGGCAGGCCGATCTTCACGTTGGCTGGCGGGATCGGCTGCATGAACCACTTGTCGTACAGCTTGGCGAGCGAGCCGTCGGCGATCTGGCGTTTGATGCTGTCGTCCACGGCCTTCTTGAACGCCGGGTCGTCCTTGCGCAGCATGCAGGCGATCGGCTCGACCGACAGCACCTCACCCACGATCTTGAAATCGGCGGGGTTCTTGGCTTTGGAGATGTTGGCGGCCAGAATGGAGCCGTCCATCACGAAGGCGTCGGCACGGCCGGACTCCAGCAGCAGGAAGCTGTCGGCGTGATCCTTGCCATAGACCTCCTTGAAGTCGATGCCACCGGCACGCTCATTCTTGCGCAGGGTCTGCACCGAGGTGGTGCCGGTGGTGGTGGCCACGCTCTTGCCGTTGAGGTCCTTGATGGCGTTGATGCCGGAACTCGCCTTGACGGCAATGCGAACTTCTTCCACGTAGGTCGTCACGGCGAAAGACACATCCTTCTGGCGCGTGGCGTTGTTCGTGGTGGAGCCGCACTCCAGATCAACCGTGCCGTTCTGCACCAGGGGAATGCGGTTCTGCGAGGTCACGGGCTGGTACGCCACGTTCAGCTTGGGCAGGCCAAGCTGCTTCTGGATGTCAGCCAGGACGATCTCGCCCATTTCGGTGTGGAAGCCGACGTACTTGCCGTTGCCCAGGGTGTAGCCCAGGCCGGACGACTCGCGCACGCCCAGGGACGCACTGCCGGACGCCTTGATCTTGGCCAGCGTATCGCCGGTCTGGGCCAAGGCGCTGCTGGCGGCCAATGCGGTCACGGCCCATGCGAGCAGGTGCTTCTTCATAACTATCTCCTTGTTTGTGAATAAAACGATAAGCCCAACGATTTTCAGCGCGATGTGCGTCGCTTCGGGCCTGCGCACATGGTTTGCATGATGCTACGCACGCAAACTCCGTTCCACCCGGGAATTCCCACCCGGTGTGGAGCGAAGCCCGTGAATGTAACGAGCGCCCTGAACAAACGCCAATGCTGATTCCAGCACCGATCATGCAAACCGTTCATGTCCGAATTTACCCCAATGGTTTAGGCCGACGATCCGCGCTAGAAATCACCTGCAAACGAAAGAATCAGGCGGTCTCCAAGCGCTGGCGCAGGTCGTTCCAGAACTTCTCGACGGGTCCTTTCGCCTTGCGTGCCAACGGACGCTCACGGTAGATGCGGATGTCCAGAGCCGTCTCCAGCCCGCCGCCGGCCGACACCAGTTTGCGGGCGGCCACCTCATTGCGCACCGCACTGGCAGGCAGGAAAGCGATGCCGTGGCCTTCCAGGGCCATGGCCTTGAGTCCTTCGGCCATGTCGGTTTCGTAAATGCGGTCCAGATGCACGGGCACGCTGCTTTGTTTGAGCATCTGGTCCACCGCCCGACCCAGGTAGGCGCCAGGGGCATAGGCCAGATAGGGCTGCGGCTGGCCAACCAGGCCGGGCAGTGAGTAGGTGGGCGCGCCGCTGGAGGTGGGTTTCACATAGGGCGCCAGCAGCTCGCGCCCCAGGGGCAGCATCTCGTAGCGGTTGGCATCGAGCTGGATCGGCTGCGCTTCGTGGTGGTAGGCAATCAGCAGGTCGCAGCTGCCTTCGACCAGACGCAGCACCGCGTCGTGCACGTTCAGGGCAATGAGTCGGCTCTTGATCGGGCCGCAGGTCTCACGCAGGCTGGAGAGCCACGAGGGGAAAAAAGTGAATGCCAGCGTGTGCGGCACGGCGAACTCGATCACGTCCTGCGCCGCCGCCGTGTGGGCCCTGAGCATGGCGCGCGTGCTTTGCATCGCCTGGAGCATTTCCAGCGCCTGGTCGTACAAGGTTTGTCCGGCTGGCGTGAGGCGTGTGGGGTACGAAGACCGATCGACCAGATCCGTGCCGGCCCAGGCCTCCAGCGACTGGATGCGGCGCGAGAACGCTGGCTGGGTCACGTGACGCAGTTGGGCCGAGCGGCTGAAGCTGCGGGTCTCAGCCAGACTGACAAAATCTTCGAGCCACTTGGTTTCCATGGGGCGCGATTATGGCTTGACCTCAACCCTCAAGCACCAACCGTACGGAGGCAACGTACAGCCGCTCCATGGCATCGAGCGGTTGCACCGCCGCAGCGCGATCCTGCAGGTGGCGCGCCTCTTCCCGCCGCTTGTGCCCCTCCAGCATGAGCAAGCCGTTGGCGTACTCCGACAGGGTGATGGCCGAGTCGGGGTTGAGGGCGAGCGCCTTCTGGTACAGCGCCAGACCGGCGTCCTTGCTGGCGCCGTGCGTCATGCCCCCCACCAACGCACCCACCTTGTCGATCACTTCGGCGTGGTAGCCGGCCAACGCGAGATGGGCATCGGCATGGCGTGGCGACAGCGCGATGGTGGTCTCCAGCGCCTTGCGTATCTTCCCGCCCAGGCCTTGGGTCAGCGCCTTGGCCACGCTGATGCACTGGCTGTAGCGGGCCAGCGCATAGGCCTGCCAGTACCAGGCACCGGCGTTGTTCGGCTCGCGCGTCTGCAGGGCTTCGGCGCGCGCCGCAGCCTCCAGCAACAGTTGCTGGCGCGCGTGTTCCCGCGGTTCAAGGTAATTGGCGTAGATGCAGGTGGCTTTGTTGGCCACAGTCACGCCCACATCGCCCAGCGCGATGCCACTGAGGGCAGCACGCTGGAACTCGCCGTTGTGAAACTGAACCCAGGCTTCCAGCACATCGGGGCGCTCGGGCCAGGCTTCAGCATCGCCCGTGTGCAACCGGCTCCACTGGTGCTGCAAGTGGGTGCTGTCGAACCGGGGTGTCACGGTCCAGGGAAAAGGGGTCCATGTGTCCATCGTTGTCTCCTCGTGCGTCAGGCGCTGGGGCTGTAAGCCGCGGTGAGATGGATCAGGTGCTGCCGCTGCGAGCTCTCAAGGTAGGGCGCCAGCAGGTTGAGCACATGGTAGGCGCCGCGCATCAAGGCCTGCTGCGCGTTGTCCGGCTCCAGCGCGTGGCGCGGGTCACGCACGTACTCGAAGCTCAGCCAGTAGGTGAGCACCACCACCATGCTGTCGGCGGTGGGCTCCATTTCGCGGGCATCCATCGTCACCGCGCTGTGGCGGCTGAGGGCCGCGAGCAGGTTGCGGATGGCGCGCGTCTTGTCTTTCAACACGGTCTGGAAATGCGTCTCCAGCATGCGGTTCTTCGACAGCAGGTCGTTGAGGTCGCGGTACAGGAAACGGTACTCCCAGATGATCTCGAACAGCGAGTGCAGGAAGAACCACGCGTCTTCCACGTTGCGCACGCCTTCGCTGGCGCCCAGCAACTCGCCCAAGGCTTTTTCATAGCGCTCGAACAACGAGTTGATCAGCTCGTCCTTGGCCGGGTAGTGGTAGTACAGGTTGCCCGGGCTGATGCCCAACTCGGCCGAGATCAGCGTGGTGGACACGTTGGGCTCGCCGAACCGGTTGAAGAGTTCGAGCGTGACCTCGAGGATGCGCTCGGCGGTGCGGCGCGGGGCTTTCTTGGCCATGGCGCTCAGCGGCCCGGAGCCGTCGTGCCGAGCTCGCGCTGCAGATCGTCCAGCGTGGCGTGCAGTTGCCGGCCCAAGGTGGTTTGCGCCGGCACCGTGGGCTCATTCACCAGGTGCAGGTCGGGGTTGCGAAGCGAAGCCATCTTCAGCGTCACGCCGTGGCGTGCCAGCTTGGGCGCCAGTTCGGCCTGTCGCTCGCGCAGCATCTTGCGAGTCTGCTGGTAAGCGTGCTCGGCCAGTTCGCGGCGCTGGCGGTAGCTGAAGGTGTTGGCCGTGAAGAGCTTGGCGTCGCGCTGGTCGGGCTCGATGAGCACGATGTCGCTGCCCGGATAGAGGCGCTCATAGTTCTTCATGCCCAATTCGAGCCGCGAATGGATCATGGAGCGAAAGGTCTGGCTCATCACTGCGGGGAAGCCGCCTTCGACCAGCGAAGGAATGTGATCGGTATGCTCGCCCACGGCATGGGCCCTGAACGGCACCAGGGGATTCAGGCACAGGAGCAGCTCCGCGCCGTCGTCGAGCGCCACGGTTGCGTGCAGGGTCTTCTTCAGCGCACCGTCCACATAGTGCTCTCCGTCGATCTCCACCGGCGGAAACAGCCCGGGCAAGGCGGCGCTGGCCTGGATGGCGCGCGAGATGGGCACGTGGTCCCATCCGGCCTTGCCGAACGGCGCGGCTTCACCCGTGTCGAGCTGTGTGGCCACCAGCGTGAGGCGCGCGCGCAGCTGGCGGAAGTCGTTGGTGCGCCCGGGCTGGCTGAACAGGCGCTCAATCTGTTGGTGAACGCCTTCGTTGTCCAGCACACCCGTGGGCATGGCGGCGCCGAGCCGTTCGAACGCGTTGGTGAAGGCCTTGCCTTGCACGCCCCAGGCCCACAGCGCACTGCCCAGCAGGCCAGGCAAGCGCTGCAAGCGGCTGCCGAACTCGGCCCAAGCGGGCTTGAGCAGCCAGGCCGGATCAAAATGGTCGCTGCCCTTGCCATCCTCGATGAAGGCCTCACAGAGTTCGCGCGGCGTTATTCCGTTGGCCAAGCCGGCAGCGATGAAGCCGCCCGCAGACACGCCGACGTAGTGGTCGCAGCGGTTGAGGTCGAGGCCGTCCAGGTTGTCGGCCAGCGCGCAGAGTGCGCCGATTTCGTAGATGGCACCCAGCGGTCCACCACCGGCCAGAGCCAAGGCGATGCGGGGGCCCGTCACCTTGTCCGAACGGCTTTTTGCTCGCCTGGGAAAGGGTACGGGGTGGGCTGCGCGCGAAGTCGTCATGCGTTCGAGTGTAGACCGCGGGTGTTGCTGAAAGTGCTGCGTTGCAGCATGAGCTTCGGGCGCAAAAAAGGGGCGCGAACGCCCCTGTTTGAAGTGCTGCCGTCAGGCCTCATTGCGCTCAAGCCGTGGCGGCCTTGCGGGTGGTCTTGCGGGCGGCAGGCTTGGCCGCGACCTTCTTGGCGGCAGGCTTGGCGACAGCCGCCTTCTTCGCAGGCGCGGCCTTGCGGGCTGCGGTCTTGGCCGGGGCCTTGCCGGCGAGCTGCTGCACATGCTGGTTGAGTGCATCGATGCGCTTGATCAGCGCATCCACATCGCGTGCGGAAGGCACGCCCAGCTTGTTCAGGGCCTTGGCAACGCGCTCTTCGAAGATGGACTCGAGCTTGTCCCACTGGCCGGAGGCCTTGGAGGAGATGTCGGTGGCCATGCTGCTGACCTTGTTGGTCGCTTCCGAGATGCGCTCTTCGGCCACAGCCTGGGTCTTGCGCTGGATCGACAGGCCTTCCTTCACCAGAGACTCGAAGGCCTTGCCGCCTTCTTCCTGTGCCTTGGAAAAGGCGCCGAGGCCCGCCAGCCAGATCTGCTGTGCCGAGTCCTTGATGGCGCCGGACAGCGGGGAGTTGAACGCCTGCGTGGTGGCTTTCTTGTCGCTGCCGTTTTTCTGGATCTTCTTGACCATGGGGTGCTCCTGTTGGTTGAAATGGGTGGGCATGCTGGTGGCCCGAGTACTGGCACTGTACGGGCAGGCCGCATGCCCTGTGTAGGGGCGCAAGACTAATGCCGGCGCGGCGTACGCGGGTTTTTGCGGAATGGGCCGTACCGGTTCGTGGACAAGAATGGAAGGCGTTTCACCCCGCTCACAACACCATCTGCTTCAGGAGACCTTCATGCATTACTTCGTCACCGGTGCCACCGGCTTCATCGGCAAGCGCCTGGTGGGCAAGCTGCTCCAGCGCAAGGGCGCGGTGGTGCACTTCCTCATCCGCAAGGAAAGCGAGGGCAAGGTGGCGGGTCTGCGGGAGGCCTGGGGTGTGGGTGCGGCGCGCGCCGTGCCGGTGTTTGGCGACCTCACCAGCAAGAAGCTGGGCGTCTCGGCAGAGGAGACCAAATCGCTCAAGGGCCAGATCGACCACTTCTACCACCTGGCCGCGATGTACGACCTTGAAGCCGATGCCGAAAGCCAGATCGCCGTCAACGTGGACGGCACGCGCAACACGGTGGAGTTTGCCAAGGCCATCGGCGCGGGCCACTTCCACCACGTGTCGTCCATCGCGGCAGCGGGCCTGTATGAAGGCGTGTTCCGCGAAGACATGTTCGACGAGGCCGAAGGCCTGGACCACCCCTATTTCATGACCAAGCACGAGAGCGAGAAGATCGTGCGCGAAGAGTGCAAGGTGCCGTGGAGCGTGTACCGACCCGCGGCCGTGGTGGGCGACAGCCAGACCGGCGAGATGGACAAGATCGACGGGCCCTACTACTTCTTCAAGCTGATCCAGCGCCTGCGCCAGATCCTGCCGCCGTGGATGCCCAGCGTGGGTCTGGAGGGCGGACGCATCAACATCGTGCCGGTTGATTTCGTGGTGGACGCGCTCGACCACATCAGCCACCAGAAGCGCAGCAGCGGGGCCTGCTTCCACCTCGTGGACCCGATGGGCTACCGCGTCGGCGACGTGCTCGACATCCTCAGCAAGGCCGCGCACGCGCCGAAGATGAACCTGTTCATCAATGCCGCGTTGATGGGCTTCATCCCCAAGAGCGTGAAGAAGGGCCTGATGGCGTTGGCGCCGGTGCGCCGCGTCTACAAGGCCATCATGCAGGACCTCGGCTTGCCCGAGGACATGATGACCTTCGTCAACTACCCCACGCGCTTCGACTGCCGCGAGACCTTGGCTGCGCTCAAGGGCAGCGGTATTGCGTGCCCCAACTTCAAGGACTACGCCTGGCGCCTGTGGGACTACTGGGAACGCCACCTCGACCCCGACCTGCACATCGACCGCAGCCTCAAGGGCACCGTGGCCGGCAAGGTGGTGCTGGTCACCGGCGGCAGCTCGGGCATCGGCCTGGCCGCGGCGCACAAGTTCGCCGAGGCGGGTGCCATCACCATCATCTGCGGACGCGACCAGGACAAGCTCGACGAAGCTTGCAAGGAAGCCAAGGACAAGGGCTACCAGTTCATCGCCTACCCGGCCGACATCGCCGACATGGCGGACGCCGACCGCTTCGTGCAACTGCTACTCGCCAACCATGGCGGCGTGGACTTCCTGATCAACAACGCGGGCCGCTCGATCCGCCGAGCGATTGAAGGCAGCTACGACCGCTTCCACGACTTCGAGCGCACCATGCAGCTCAACTACTTCGGCTGCCTGCGCGTGACCATGGGCCTGCTGCCCGGCATGGTGGCCAAGCGCAAGGGACACGTGGTCAACATCAGCTCGATCGGCGTGCTGACCAACGCGCCGCGCTTCTCCGCCTACGTGGCGAGCAAGGCCGCGCTGGACGCGTGGACGCGCTGCGCCTCCAGCGAGTTCGCCGACCAGGGCATCAGCTTCACGACCATCAACATGCCCCTGGTACGCACACCCATGATTGCGCCGACCCAGATCTACAAGAACGTGCCGACGCTGGCACCCGAAGAAGCGGCCGACATGATCGCGCAGGCCTGCATCTTCAAGCCGGTGCGCATCGCCACGCGCCTGGGCGTGACGGGCCAGATGATGCATGCGATGGTGCCCCGGGTGGCGCAGATCGTGATGAACACGAGCTTCCGGATGTTCCCGGATTCGTCAGCGGCGAAGGGGGACAAGGGGGCGAAGTCGCAGTTGTCGGCTGAGGCTGTGGCGATGCAGCAGATGATGCGGGGGATTCACTTCTGATTTGCGTTGTCTTTGTGGGTTGGCTCCGGTTGCTGGCCGGGTCTCGGCCCGGCGGCCGACTCACTTTCTTTTGCTTCGCCAAAAGAAAGTAAGCAAAGAAAAGGCGAGCCGAATTCGCTGTCCCTTCGCTTCGCTTCGGGCACGCTGCGTTGCTCGGAACGCCCGGGGTGCGCACAAACTTGTCTGCTTCGCAGCCTTCGGACATGTGCGCCCCTGATCCGGGCGCTCCTGCGCTACTCGCCAGCGAATGACGGCAGGGAGAGGGAGCAAGACACGCACGCCCGAGGGGAAGCCCGTTCCCGATCCCGATCCCGTTTGCTGCCGTGGCCGGGCTGAGCAGCGCAGGGGCGCTCGGAGAAGGGGCGCGCACTGTTTGAGCGCAGCGAGTTTGCGCGCACCCCGAGCGACACGAGCAGCGCAAGGAAGTCCGCAGGGCCCCGGACTTCGGCTCGCCTTTCTTTTGCTTGCTTTTCTTTGGCGTAGCAAAGAAAAGTAAGTCGGCCGCCGGGCCGAGACCCGGCCAGCAACCGGAGCCAACCAGCAACAACAAAGAAGTCAGTCAGCCCCACTCTGCTGCAAAGCCCACATCCCCGAATAAACCCCACCCCTCGATACAAGCTCGGAATGCGTCCCCCGCTCAACGATCTCCCCATTCACCAACACCAGGATTTCATGAGCATCAACAACGGTGGACAACCGGTGCGCAATCACCAGCGTGGTCTTGTTGCGCGCCGCCGTCCTCAGCTCCGCTTGAATCGCCCGCTCATTGGCCGAATCGAGCGCTGAGGTGGCCTCGTCGAAGATCACGATGGGCGGGTTCTTCAGCAAGGTGCGGGCGATCGCCACGCGTTGCTTCTCGCCGCCTGAGAGCTTCAGGCCACGCTCGCCCACCATGGTGCGGTAACCCAGCGGCAGGCGCTCGATGAAACTGTGGATATGTGCGGCCTGGGCGGCCTGCACCGCCGCGTCGTGCCCGGCTTCAGGACGGCCGTAAAGGATGTTGTACTCGATGGTGTCGTTGAACAGCACCGTGTCTTGCGGCACGATGCCGATGGCCTGGCGCACGCTGGATTGGGTCACGCTCTTGATGTCCTGATCGTTGATGGTGATGCGACCGACGCCATGGGGTCCGGGCTCAGAACCTGAAGCTGCATTCGTCACATCGTAGAAGCGGTACAGCAACCGCGCCAGCGTGCTCTTGCCCGAACCCGAAGGACCCACCACCGCCACCGTCTTGCCGGGCGGGATTTCAAAGCTCACGCCGTGCAGGATCTCGCGCGCCGGCTCGTACGAGAACCGCACGTTCTCGAACTTCACAGCTGGCGGGCCGTCCAGCATCAGCGGCAGGGCGCCGGGTTCATCGGCGATCTCGCGTTCCTTCTCCAGCAGCACGAACATCTTGTCCAGGTCGGTCAGGCTCTGCTTGATCTCGCGGTACAGCACGCCCAGGAAACCCAGCGGGATGTAGAGCTGGATCATGAAGGCGTTGACCATCACCAGATCGCCCAGCGTCATCTCGCCGCTCACCACACCCTGCGTGGCGCGGTAGAGCATGAGCACCAGCGCCACCGCAATCACCACTTGTTGTCCGGCGTTGAGCAGGGACAGCGTGGTCTGGCTCTTGATGCGGGCACGGCGCAGTTTCTCCAGGGCCTCGTCGTAGCGGCGGCCTTCGAACGCTTCGTTGTTGAAGTACTTCACCGTCTCGTAGTTCAGCAGCGAGTCGATGGCGCGCGTCTGGCTGGTGGACTCCAGCTCGTTCATCTCGCGGCGGAACTTGGTGCGCCATTCGGTCACGATCACGGTGAAGGTGATGTAGAGCACCAGCGCCACCAGGGTGATCCACACGTAGCCCATGTCGAACTTGGTGCCCAGCAGCGTGAGCACCATGGCCACCTCGATCAGCGTGGGGAAGATGCTGTAGAGCGAGTAGGAGATGAGCGACTGCACGCCGCGCGTGCCGCGTTCGATGTCGCGCGTCATGCCACCGGTCTGGCGTTCCAGGTGAAAGCGCAGGCTGAGCGCGTGCAGGTGGCCGAACACCTGCAGCGCGATGCTGCGGGTGGCGCCCTCGGTGGCCTTGGCAAACACCAGCTCGCGCAGCTCGGTGAAGATGCTGGTGGACAAGCGCAGGCCGCCGTAGGCCAGCAGCAGCCCCAGCGGCACCACCAGCATGGCTTCGACACTGCCCGGCTTGATGCTCATGGCATCGACCAGTTCCTTCAGCAACAGCGGCACGCTCACGTTGGCCATCTTGGCGCCGACCATGAAGGCCAGCGCGAGCACCACGCGCACCTTGTACTGCCAGAGGTAAGGCAACAGGCGTTTGAGCGTCGCCCAGTCGGAGCGCGGGGCGGGTTTACCGCCCGGTGCGCCGGGTGTGGCTGGCAGGGCGATGGAGGCTTGGGAGGGGGTGTCGGGGCGCATGCGGGAGAATGGACGGCTACTGTCCTGAGATTGTGACCATGTCAAACAAAACAAGCCCGAACCCCGAAACCACCCTGCCCCAGGACAGGGAACTGGTCATGAAGGTCATTCCCATGCCGGCCGACTGCAATGCCAACGGCGACATCTTCGGCGGATGGGTCATGGCGCAGGTCGACCTGGCCGGTGCCGTGCTCCCGGCGCGCCACGTGCGCGGGCGCATGGTCACTGTGGCAGTGAACCAGTTTGTCTTCAAGCAGCCGGTGCGCGTGGGCGACATCCTGAGCTTCTTCTCGCATGTCACGCGCGTGGGCAACACCTCGATCACGGTGGAGGTCGAGGTGTTTGCCGAGCGCATCCTGGCCCAGGGCGAGTATCTGAAGGTGACCGAAGCCAGCCTGACCTACGTGGCCATCGACGCGGAGGGTCGACCCCAGCCGATCCCGCGCGAGGGTGTGAAGTCGCCCAGCTGATCGCGGGCAGGCGTCGTGCGGCGCGCTACCATTGTCCCTGGACAAAACGTCCGAGGAGCCTCGCGTCCCATGCCCGCCGAATCCAGAATACCCAGACAGCCCGCTCCAGCCACAAAGAAGGGCGTGCGCGTGCGCGACGTGCCCGCCGTGACCCGATCGATCGCCATCCTGCGCTTGCTCGGCCGGACCAAGCAGTCACTGGGGGTCAAGGCCATCGCCGACGAACTCGGGTTGGTCCCGAGCACCTGCCTTCACATCTTGCGCGTGCTGGTGAGCGAAGAACTCGTGAAGGTGGAGCCCGGCACCAAGCACTACGCGCTGGGCAGCGGCATGATCAGCCTGGCCCGCAGCGTGCTCAAGGGTGGCAGCTTTGCCCAACTCGCCCAACCAGGGCTGGATCGCCTGGCGTCTTCGTTTGGTGTGACGGCGATGGGCGTGGAGGTGACGCCCAAGCAGACCGTGGTGGTGCTGGCCCTGTCGCGTTCGGACCAGCCGTTTCGCATGCACACCGACGTGGGCAGCCAGTTTTCTTCTTTGGTGAGTGCCACCGGGCGACTGATCGCGGCCTACAGCGGTGACAACTGGACCGTGCTGCGCCAGAAGTTTGCCGCCATCGAATGGGACAAGGCGCCCAGCTTTGCGCAGTGGAAGAAGGAAATCGAAGAGACCCGGGCCCGCGGCTGGAGTTCGGATCGCGACAACTTCATGAGCGGCATCACGGTTGTTGCCGTGCCGATCTTCGAGCCGTCAGGCCGACTCATGCACACGCTGGTGGCTGTCGGTCTCTCCAGTCAGCTCCACGCCACGGCCATGGTGCAGCTGGCAGCCGCCATGCGGCAGGAAGCTGAATCGATTTCGGACCTGCTGCTCGATCGCCACTGAACCGGGCAGCTCCGGGAGCGCCGCTCAATCAACCTGGATGCCGGCACGTTTGATGACCGGCTCCCACTTCCTGCGCTCGTTGACCGCGAAGGCGGCCAGTCGGGCCGGTGTGCCGCCCGCCGGGTCGAAGCCCAGATCGAGCAGGCGCTGACGGCTTTCGGGCTGCGCCAGCACCTTGTTGAGGGCCGCGTTCAGTGTGTTGATGATCGCCGGTGGCGTGCCTTTGGGGGCGTACAGGGCATTCCAGGCCACCACCTCGAAGTCTTTGAAACCCTGCTCAGCCACGGTCTTGACGCCGGGCATCAGGCCGCTGGGCTGGGCGGACGTGACCGCCAGCGCGCGCAACTTGCCCGAGGCCAGCATCGGCCGCAGCGCAGTCGGGGTGTCGACAATCGCCGGCACCTGGCCGCCCAACAGGTCCGACATGGCGTTGGCTGAACCTTTGTACGGAATGCCGAAGAGCGGCACCGACGTGCGGTCTTTCAGCAATTCGACCACCAGCCGTGCGGTGGTGCTCGGCATGGCGATGTCGGCGCTGCGTGGGTTGCGCTGCGCCAGGCTCACGAGTTCGGCCGCCGATGTCAGCGGCGACGCGGCGCTCACCGCCATCACCATGGGAAAGGTGCCCACGAGTGCAATGGGCTCAAAATCCTGCGACGGATCGAACGGGAGTTTGGCGTAGAGAAACTGGTTGAGCACATGGGTGGCGTTGGTGCCCATGGTCAGGGTGTAGCCGTCCGGCGCGGCCTGCTTGGCCAGATCGGTGCCCAGGTTGCCGCCGGCGCCCGCCTTGTTCTCGATGACGATGGGCTGGCCCAGATCGACCGCCATCTGGGCGGCCAAGTAGCGGGTGGCGATGTCGGTGCCCTGCCCCGCGGCATAGGCCACGATGATCTTGATGGGCCGTTGCGGATAGGTCTGCGCGTTGGCGGCCATCGAGGTCGTCAGCGTGAAGGCGGCGGTGATGATGAGGTTCAGAAATCGCATGTTGTCTCCTTTTATTGTGATGGCCAGTTGGCCACTAGGTTCTGGGTCCGGGGGCGGCACCCGTTTCTCGCAATCGTTGACGGTCTTTCTCCGAATAGCCCAGATCCACCAGAATCGCTTCCGTGTCTTGAGCAAAGCCCGGCGGTCGGACGCCAGGTGAGCCGGGCGTGCCCAGGAGCCGCATGGGCGAGCGCAGGCCGGTGTAGTTCGAACGGCGCACGACGATCTCGCGGTGTTCGCAGTGGGCGTGCGCCAACGCCTGCGGCACGGAATTCACCGCACCGGCCGGCACGCCTGATCGCATCAGGGCTTCGCACAAGGGCTCGCAGTCCCGGTCTGCTATTGCCCCTTCGATCACCGCCTTGAGCGCGGCGCGGTTGACCACCCGCAGGCTGTTGCTTGCAAAACGCTCGTCATCGAGCAGGGTCTCCAGCCCCAGGCAAGCACCCAGTCGACGGAACTGCGCATCGTTCAGGATGCCGATGAACAACTCGCCATCACGGGCCTTGAACTTGTCGTACGGCGCAATGTTGGGGTGCGCGCTGCCGAGCAAGCGTGGTGAATCCTTCGACGCGAACCAGTTCGACGCATGCGGCAACAGCAGACTCAGCGCCGTGTCGTACAAGGTGGCCTCCACCCGTTGGCCCCGCCCGCTGGCCTGGCGCGCCAGCAGCGCCATGAGGATGCTGCTCATGGCCACGTAGCCGGTGAGGTGGTCCACGATCGGCATGCCCACCCGCGTGGTTCCACTGCACTCGTCGCCGTTGATGCTCATCAGTCCGCACAGCGCCTGCAGCACGGCGTCGTAGCCCGGCAAGCCGCCCAGCGGCCCATCGTTGCCAAAACCGGTGATGCTGCAGTGGACCAGGCGCGGGTAACGCTCGGCCAAGGTCTGCTCGTAGCCCAGACCCCAGCGTTCCAGGGTGCCGGGGAGAAAGTTCTCCACCAGCACATCCGCGTCGGCCAGCAAGCGGTGAAGCACCTCCTGCGCCTCGGGCCGGGACAGGTCGAGGCTGATGGCCTGCTTGCCCCGGTTGAGCGCCAGAAAGTACGCCGCGTCGCCATCGCCATCGAAGGGCGGTCCCAGACTGCGCGTCTCGTCGCCCGAAGGCGGCTCGACCTTGATCACCTGGGCACCGTGATCCGCCAGCATCTGGGTGCACAGCGGCCCCGCCAGCACCCGGGTGAGGTCAACGACCTTCACGCCTTTCAATGCGCCACCGGCGGTCGTGGACATCGGATTCACCCCCGGGAAGGCAAGACGACGATGCCGCTGCCCACCACCGACAGCTCGTCGTTCTGGTTGCGGGCTTCCTGGTCGATTTCGACCATGTGCTTGCCGTTCTCGACGAACTTGCGCTTGACCTTGGCCTTGATGAACAGCATGTCGCCCTCGGGGTTGTGGCGGCGGATCTTGCAGCTGGCTTTGTGAAGGAAACCGGCATCGCCCATCCAGTTGGTGAGCTGGTGCGTGAGCCACGAGGTGCGCTCCGGGCCGTAGTCGTAGGCACCGGGGGCGCCCACTTCGAGCGCGAAGTCTTCTTCCCAGTGAACACGCTCGGGGCAATCGGGGATGCCGAAACGGTTCTTGATGCCCACACCAGGATGCTGGTCGATCAGCTTCCAGGCCAGTTTGTTGGCCCGGATGTACAGACCGCCCCAACCCTGCGCGTAAGCGATGAAGCCGGTCACGGTCATCGGGCCCTTGAACATCACGGGCAGTTCTTCGCCCTCCTTCACGTCCTCCCAGTAGCGCGGGGTGGCACCACGGATCTCCTCGTCGCGGTACAGCTTGTAGGCTTCGGCCAGCTCTTCGTCGGTGTAGCGGCGCGGCGCGCTCGCGCGCACTTCGCTGTACTTGGTGCCCTGTTCCCGGGCGTGGTCACGCTCGGTGCGGAAGCACCAGCTGTCGGCCTCGGCCACCTTGTCACCGCTCTGGTTGAAGAAGTCCACGTGGTAGGTCTGCTGCACGGCGCGGCCGGCAAAACGGGTCTGGTGCTCGACCAGTTCCTTCAGACTGGCTTCGGTGTGGATCTCATCGTTGCGACGCACAGGCTTGTGCCAGGTCCAGTCCGCGCCCGACCACATGGCGTGCACGCCCGGCAGGCCGCCGACGTAGCCGGACACGATGCGGCTGGTCGAGAACAGGAAGCTGGGCAAGGCAATGATGCCGCCGTGCTGGGTCTTGGCCGCGTAGTCGGGGTCGCACCACAGCGGGTTGTCGTCACCAATACCGTGGGCGTAGTGGCGGATGTTGTCGCGCGTGGCTTCGTGGCACCAGGGTTCGACCGTGTGGCCGATCTTCACGCCGATGCGCTGGCGAAGCTCGTCAAGACCCGTTTCGGTGATCTTGGGGAAGTTGCGGGTTTCGGTGGTGGACAAACGTGTCTCCTGAGTGGTTGGGTGAATCGGGATGGGGGAACGTTCGATCAGGTCGAAGCGACGGCCGCGGCTGCGGTCTCCTGCTCGCGCAGTTTTTTGCGGTGCACTTTTCCGGCGGGGGTCTTGGGCAGTTCAGCGACCACCGCCACGTGACGCGGGTACTCGTGCTGACTCAGCTTGTTGCGCACGAGGTTCTGGATTTCTTCAGTGAAGGTGTCGGAGCCGGGCCTGTTGCTGACGACAAAAGCCTTGACGACCTGGCCACGCAGTTCGTCGGGCACGCCGATGGCAGCCGCCTCCAGCACGTCGGGGTGCATGAGGATCACGTTCTCGATCTCGACCGCGCTCATGGTCCAGCCGGACGAGATGATCACGTCGTCTGCCCGGCCGCCGTGGTGGAAGTAGCCCTCGCTGTCGATGCGGCCCAGGTCCTTGGTCGGGATCCACTGACCGCGGCGCAGCACCATGAGTTGTCCCGAGGTGCCCACCGGGCACGGTTGGCCTTCGGCGTCCTGCACCACCACCTGGGTGCCTGGAACGGCCTTGCCCAGCGAGCCGCGGCGCACCGGGAAATCGGGCGCACCGGGGTAGCTGACCAGCACCACGCCGATCTCGGTCGTGCCGTACATGCTGCACACCTCGAGGCCGAAGGTCTGGTGCACGAAGTTCGCGGTCTCGTCGTCGATCGGCTCGCCGGTGAACGACAGCTTTTTCAGCGTGTAGGTGTAGCGGTCCGCGGCACCGCTGTTCCTCATCATGCGGTAGTGCGTGGCCGCGGCCGACATGTTGGTGAAGCAGTGTTCGGACAGCGCATGCAGCAAGCGCTCCGGGTTGAAACGGCCGGCGTAGGCACCGATCGTCAAACCCAGGGCGAGTGGTGCGAGCGTGCCATGCCAGAGCCCGTGTCCCCACGCGGGTGAAGACGGGCAGAAGAAGCGGTCTCCCGGGCGCAGACCCGTGCCGTACAACGCGGCCACCATCAAGGTCACCAGCGCACGGTGCGAGTGTTTGACGGCGTCGGGCAGTTCGCGCGTGGTGCCCGACGTGTACTGAAACACCGCGAGGTCATCGGCCCGCGTCTTCACCTCGAACGTTGACGGCAACGGCTGGATGGAGGCCAGAAAGTCGCGATCGAAGACCAGCACACTGTCCCCGACGATGGACCGCGCCACCTCCTGCTTCTCGTCGTTCGTGACCAGCAAGGCGGGCTGGCAGTCCTTGACGCGAAGCCGGATGCCGTCGGGGCCGAACAGCGTGAACAACGGCACCGCAATCGCGCCGCTCTTGATGACGCCGAACATGGCGACATAGAACGCCCGCGAGGGCTCCAGCATGATCGCCACCCGCTGGCCCGGCTCGATGCCGCGCGACACCAGGTGGTTGGCGAAGCGCGATGAATCGGCGGCCAGCTCCGCGTAGGTGATCGTCTCGTCGGCACCCTCCGCACGCACCACGATCACCGCGTCCCGCCCGGAATCGGCGTGGCGGTCCACGCACTCGTGACCGATGTTCAGGACCTCGCGGTTGCCATCGAACAACTCCCACAACTTGTCGTTGGAGAAGTGCGCCTGCGCATCTGCATAGCTCGTGTAGTCGGTCAGTTTTTTCATGGTCTTCGTTGCTTGTCTCGTTGGTATGAATTCTTTCTGCGTTTTGCGTTTTTGTCAAATAGCACCATGTTTTGTACATAGACAATCACAAGAACGACGAAAAGGCACGTCGATCCTTGTCATCTCAGGACTGGGTCACAGCAACAACGAAGGGTGTGAGATGGGCGGTTTTTGCCGCGCTGTGGCGGCGACGGATACGACGCTCAGAGCGTGCGAGCGGGCCGCAGCATCTTCATGACACCGCGCGCCGTGAGCACGGTCCGGCCGTCCACCTGCACCCGGCCATCCACGAAGATCAGGCTGCCGGTGCGCGCCGTGATGCTCGCCCGGGCCAGCGCAAAATTGCCTGCGCGCACCTCGGCCAGAAAGTGCGTGTCCAGCTGCACGGTCACGCAGGGCGTGCGGCCGCAGGCCTCCCAGGCCACCGTGCTGACCACGTGATCGATCAGCGTGGCAAGGGCACCACCATGCACCACACCGGCGGGGTTCAGGTGTTTGTCCTCGGCAAGCAATCCATACGCCCATCCATCACCCTCACGGCGCGTCCACAGCGGTCCGGAATGCCCCATGAAGCCGTCCAGTTGGCGCAACTTCCAGCCCTGGGCCTGCAACCGGTCGATAGCCTCGGAATTCATCGTGTGAGCCTTTTCATGACGCCGGTGGAGCGGCGACGGTCACACATTCTGCCCACTTTTGTACAACGCTTTTGTCTGACGACAAATCGATGTCAGGCTCTCCAGCGTGCCTTCCAGGCCTGATAGATGCCGTCGGCCATGGCCTCGCTGCCCGACTGGTGGCGCAGCGTGGCAGCGTTCATCGAGGCCGGGTCCTGCACGCTGTTGCGGTGCAGCAGCACGTGGACCGGGTAAGCATGGCCCGGCGTCTCCAGCCAGTCCTTGATCTTGGCCGGCGTGATCTCGATGTGGAACTGCATCGCCAGATGCTGGCGCAAGGCAAACGCCTGGTGGGCGCAGGTGCTGCTTGAGGCGAGCAGCTCGGCGCCGGGCGGCAACTCGGTGAAGCTGTCCTGGTGCCACTGGTAGACCATGGGTTGCACCGCGTCGCCCAGCCACTCGCGTGCTGCAGGGCTGTCCAGTCGGGTGATGGGCAGCCATCCCACTTCGGGTTGCGGCAGGCGGTCCACCTTTCCGCCAAAAGCGCGCGCCATGAGTTGCCCGCCCAGGCAATGGCCGATGACGGGAATACCGAGTGCGTCGGCCTCACGGATCAGGGCTTCGGCATGGCGCAGCGTGGGGCGGTCGTCGTTGGCGCTCCAGGCGCCGCCCAGCACGGCCAGACCCCGGTAGCCCCGCACCGAGGCCGGGTAGTCCTCGCCGGCTTCGGCACAACGCAGGTGCCAGCCCACACCCTGCGCATCGAGCCACTGGCCCAGGTAACCCGGGCCGTCCTCGAACAGGTGTTGCAGCACCAGCACGTCGGCTGGCGCGGTGGAATCAGAAGGGCTCATGCCGCCATCATAGGAAAGGGTCGAGCTCTAGTACGTGCTGCCGCGCACAAAGCGCGCGACGCCGGCCGCGGCCTCCGCTTCCTGCCCGTCGAAGCCGTGCGGCGTGCGGCCCTCGCACGCGTCCAGCCCCGCAGGGGGCGGCTTGGCCGGACCACCGCTCACGGTCACCACCTGCTGGCGCACGCTTCGCGTGCGCGCCGCGACGCGTTCCATCTGGCTGGGTGGCGATCGCACGCAGGTGTCGGCGGCGTGGCCCACCACCAGCAGAGGCACGCGGATGTCTTCCAGCGGCAGATCGAAAACCGACTGCGCGACCCAGGGTTTCCTGGCGCCGCTCTGACCCACCATGAGGGCCGAAGTCAACACCAGCCCGTCGGGCGCGGCCGGGCCCGCCAGACGCGACGCCGCATTGGCCGCGGAAATCGCGCCACGGCTGGTTCCCACCAGCCACACGGCGCCGCGCGTGCGTGTGCGCAGATCGGCGATCACCTGACCGAGCTCCCTCGCATGCCGGGGATCGGCGCGAAAGCCGCCCAGGCCGTCTTCGCCCTGGAAGTCGGTGGGCGCATCCACCACAGCGGTGGCGAAACCCGCCGCGTTGAAGAGCGGTACCGACCGTATGAGCGAGTTGCCTTTGAGCTTTTGAACGCAGCCCTGCGCGTCCAGGTCCACATGCCCGGCGCCGCCGGCCAGCAGCACCAGCGTCACCACACCACCGGGTTGCGCACCCGGCGGGAGCAAGAACGCGTAACGCAAAGTGTTGCGCTCCGGGGTGTCGATGACCACCACCTCGCCGCAGCGCTCACTGGCTTGCACCGGTGTCAGGCAGGCCACCAGTCCACAGAGCACGCAGAGGGCGAGCGCGCGTCTCATGGCCGCCGGGTCCCACGGAAGGCGAGTTCGCTGCGGGGGTCGAACACCAGGGTCGGCGGCGAACGGTCCAGGTCCACGATGAAGGGCGTGCTGCCATCGGCGGCAAATATCTGGTTGCCGTTGCGGGTCAGGTTGACCTCGACGGCTTCGATGCGGCGGTAGTCCGAACTCACGCGCACGGAGGCGCGGTCGACGCGGGTGATGGTCACCTCGATGTCGCTGCGCGACGGGCCTTTGGAGTCCGCGATCACGTCACCGCTGTACGTGCCCACCACCAGATCGGCCAGGCCTGGCGCCTCGACCGCGGCGGGTGCAGACGCGGTGGCGGGCGGCTTGACGGTGGGGGGTGGGACGGCGGCCACCTGACTGGCGGGCGCGGGCTTTGCGGTCACCGGGTCTGGCGTGTTCGAGGGGGAGGCGCGCCAGGTACCCACGGCATACACCCCCAGGCCCAGGACCAAGGCCAGCGCGGCCAGGGCCGGGACCACCCAGCGCGGACGCCGGGCTGTGGGCAGCGCGGCGCGGCGCGCGCGCGGCGACGGTGTGCCACTGCCCACGGCGTGCGCGTGGGCCACACCCTGGCACAGCGCCTGAAAGCCGGGGTGAAGTTCGTTGCCTTGCCAGCCCAGCAGATCGGCGGCCTGCTTGCGGCGGAACTCCAGTGGCAGCTTCACGTTGTCGATCAACGCGGGCACCAGCACGCCGCGCTCGGAAGCCGCGGCCGCCTCGTTCTTCACCCACTCGGATGCGACGGAATTCACCGACCACAGCACCACCACGCAGCGGGCGTTGTCCAGCGCGCGCTCGATGGCCTGGTCATAGGCCTGGCCCGCGATGATCTTGCGGTCCCACCACACCGACCACCCCATGTGACCGAGCGCCTTGGCCAGCCGCCCGGCCCGTTCGCGGTCCTCGCTCGCGTAACTCAGAAAGACATCGCTCATGGTGCACCTCCCCGGGTCAGAGAACGGCTGGGATGCTAAACCGATCGCGCAGCGGCGGGAAGCGCTCAGGGCTCGGCGAACCGCTCAGAACTGCCCATGCCGCCCCTGCCCGGCCGCGAAACGCGTGGCGCCTTCCAGCGCATCGGGAATGCGCGCCTTGCCGCGCTCCCACTCCTGCAACAGCGCCTCACCCAGCGGCAGATCCCACTGGGCCAGCGCGCTCTCGCGGTCGGCGCGCATGGTGGCCTGCGGAAAGGCAGCCAGCTGGCGCGCCAGGGCGATGGCGGCTTCGCGCGCCTGGCCGGCGGGCACCACGCGGTTGGCCAGGCCCATCTGAAGCGATTCGGCCGCCTCCACCTTGCGGCCGGTGAGGATCAGGTCCATCGCGTGGCCCATGCCGATCAGGCGCGGCAGGCGCACCGTGCCGCCATCGATCAGCGGCACGCCGAAGCGGCGGCAGTAGACGCCGAAATAGGCGTCTTCCTCCATCACGCGCATGTCGCACCACAAGGCCAGCTCCATGCCACCGGCCACGGCCGCGCCGCTCACCGCGGCGATCACCGGCTTGGTGAGCTGCAGGCGCGACGGGCCCATCGGGCCGAGGGCGCGCGGGTCCTGGGCGTCGAAGTCGAGGTCGAGGCCGCCGGTCTCGCCCGAGGCCGCGAGCCGCGCGCCGTATTGCAAGTCCCAGCCGGCGCAGAAGTGGCCATGCGCGCCGTGGAACACCGCCACGCGCGCCTGGGCGTCGTCCTCGAAGGCCAGGAAGGCCGCGTGCAGGGCGTGTGCTGTGGGGCTGTCCACTGCGTTGCGAACATCGGGGCGGTCCAGCGTGACGACCCAGACCTCGCCCAGCTTGTCGGTGGTGACGGCGCTCATGGCCACACCCCCACGCGCGGCGTGTTCAAGGCTTCCTCCAGCTCCACCTGCGTCACCTCGATCTCCATGCGCAACAGCGCACCGGCCATCGCCTTGCCCAGGTTGTCCAGGCGCAGGTTGCGCGCGCCGCCGCCCTGCAGCGCACCGCGCAGCACGAACTTGAGCGCGAGGATGTTGGGCAGCGGCCAGGCGTCCACCTCACCCGGCAACCAGGGCGCGAAATGGGCCTGCACACGTTCGGCGGTCACTTCGCGCGCCAGCAGCCGGTAGCCGGCCTCGTTCCACGCAAACAGACCGAAGTCCACCCAGTCAGCCTTGTCGCCGCTGCGGGCATGGGCGATGCGCACAAGAGGGATGCGGAGCTGGCTCATGCGATCTCCCCGTGAAGTTCAACCGTCACACCCGACTCCACCACCGCGCGAGGAATCAGCGTGGGCCAGATGCCCAGCAGCTCGCTGGTGTTGTGCAAGCCGGTGAAGCCGCAGGTGTAGGCCGGGCCGCTCAGGCCGATCCAGGGGAACAGGCGGCCGAAGCCGTCGGCCGCTGCCTTGTCTTGCGTGCGCAGCACCAGGCGCGTCCATATCTCGTTGGCCTGGTTGAGCGCGTCGGCCTTGGGCAGCGGCGCGAGCACACCGTGCGCGGAGTTGAGTCCGGGGTATTCCACGTAGAGCTCGTCGTGCGGGATGCGCTTGTCTTTCAGCAGCGTGCGGATGGTGGCCTGCGCGGCCTGCGCCTTGTCCCACGCATCGGGCCACGAAAAGCCCCAGGTCACCTCGGCCTTGTAGCCGTCGCGAAAGCCAGCCA
The DNA here is from genome assembly GCA_040385485.1 of Pseudomonadota bacterium. Taxonomy (GTDB): domain Bacteria; phylum Pseudomonadota; class Gammaproteobacteria; order Burkholderiales; family Burkholderiaceae_C; genus Hydrogenophaga. The sequence continues at coordinate 22,057 of JAZKHJ010000036.1, forward strand.
CCACCTTGAGCGTGTCGGTGGGCGCGGTGCCGCGCGCACCCGTCAGGCGCACGCGATCAAAGCCTTCGTCGTGCAGGGTGATGTGGCCCATGTCGAGCACCACGTCGGGCGAAAAATAAGCGTGCGGGTTGTGGACCTCGTACAGCAACTGCTGGCGCACGGTGTCGAAGTTGATGCGCCCGCCGGTCTCGGGTGCCTTGGTGATGAGCGCGGTGCCGTCTTCATGCACCTCGGCAATGGGGTAACCGATGTGCGCGAGATCGGGAATGGCCTGCCACGCGCCCTGGCTGCCGAAGTTGCCGCCGCTGCCCTGCCCCGAACACTCCAGCAGGTGGCCCACGGTGAGGCCCTGCGCCAGACGGTTCAGATCTTGCTCGCTGCTGGCACCTGTCAGCGTCCAGCCCAGGCCGTGCACCAGCGGGCCGAGGAAGAGTGCGGCGTCGGCCACGCGCCCGGTGATCACGATGTCGGCGCCCGCGTCCAGCGCATCCACGATGGGCTTCGCGCCCACATAGGCGTTGGCAAACACCAGCCGCTCGCGCACGCCGGCCACCGGCTCGCGCGTGAAGAGGTGGTCGAAGCCGGATGCCGCGGCATCTTGCAGCCGCGGCAACACATCGTCACCGGTGACCACGGCCACGCGCGCCTGCCAGCCCTTGGCCTTGAACGCAGCAAGCACCGCCTGCGCCGCGCCGCGCGGGTTCAGCCCACCGGCGTTGCACACGAAGCGCACACCGCGCTCGCGCATCAGCGGCCACAGCTTCATGAGCATGGGCACCACGTCGCGCGCGTAGCCCAGCGCCGGATCTCGCTGGCGGTCTTTCTGCAGGATGGCCAGCGTGAGTTCGGCCAGGTGGTCGCTGGCGATGAACTGCACGCCGCCGCGTTCGATGCTCGCGGCCACGGGTTCCCAGTTGTCGCCGTAAAACCCGAGGCCGGCGCCGATGCGTATCGATTTCATGTTTCCCATCTTGCTGGCACGTAAGAGACTCTGGATGGGGGTCAACCCCTAGCGTCAGTCCCGGGCAAGACAGCTATAAATTGCCCACACCGTCTGGGGGGCCTGCCACAAAGTTTGCAGCAACACACTCCCCCATCAGCGGCGCCAGAACACAACAGGAGACATGCGTGCAACTGCTGCAACTGCTCATCAGCGGTGCGGCCCAGGGCTGTATCTACGGACTCATTGCCCTGGGCTTCGTGCTGATCTACAAGGCCACCGAAACCGTGAGCTTTGCCCAGGGTGACCTGATGATGGTGGGTGCCTTCGCCGCGCTGGCCGCCATGACCGTGCTGGGCCTTCCCTTCTGGCTCGCGGTGCCGGCCGCCATCATCGCCATGGGCCTCTTCGGCGTGGTGCTCGAACGCGCGGTGGTGCGCCCCATCCTGGGGCAGCCGGCCTTCTCCATCGTCATGCTCACCATCGGTGTGGGCTACGTGTTGCGCGGCCTGATCACCATGATCCCCAACATCGGCACCGACACCCACACGCTGCCCGTGCCCTACGCCGGCGAGGTGCTGCGCATGGGCACGCTGGTGGTCTCGGCCGAGCAGATCGTCGTGATCGGCGTCACCGGCGTGCTGTGCCTGGGCCTGTTCGCCATGTTCCGCTACAGCAAGCTGGGCATCGCCATGCAGGCCTCGTCGCAGAACCAGCTCGCCGCCTACTACATGGGCATTCCGGTCAAGCGGCTCAATGGTCTGGTGTGGGGCCTGGCGGCGAGCGTGGCGGCCATTGCCGGTCTGCTGCTCGCGCCCATCACCTTCGTGCACGCCAACATGGGCTTCATCGGCCTCAAGGCCTTCCCAGCCGCGGTGGTCGGTGGCTTCACCAGCCTGCCTGGCGCCATCGTGGGCGGTTTGATCATCGGCATCGTCGAGTCGTTCTCGGGCTTCTACCTGCCCGAGGGCTTCAAGGACGTGGCGCCCTACATCGTGGTGCTGATCATGTTGGTGCTCAAGCCGAACGGCCTCTTTGGCGAAAAACTGCGCAAGAAGGTCTGACATGAGATTTCTTTTCAAGACCGACTACAACCAGGACATCAAACTCGCCAAGCACGGCGGGCAGACCTTCTGGTACAGCCTGCTGGGCCTCTTTCTCGTCGCGGCGCCCTGGGTGATCCAGGAATACTGGCTCGCGCAACTCACCTTCGTGTTGATCTATTCGGTGGTGGGCCTGGGGCTCATGCTGCTGGCCGGCTTCACCGGTCTCTTCTCGCTCGGCCACGCGGCGTTCCTCGGCGTGGGCGCGTACACGCAGGCCATCATGGTGAACGCGGGCATCCCGTTTCCGCTGGCGCTGGCCTGCGCCGGCCTGCTCTCGGCCGCGGTGGGCATGGTGGTGGGCCTGCCGGCGCTGCGTGTGAAGGGCATCTACCTCGGCATGGCCACGCTGGCGTTCGGCTTCATCGTTGAGGAAGTCATGGCGCGCTGGGAGCACGTGACCGGTGGCAACTCGGGCCTGACGGTGGGCTACCCCGCCATCTTCGGCTGGGAGCTCGACTCCACCAACGAGTTCTATTTCCTGTGCTTGGTGGTCACGGTGCTGGCCACGCTGGCCATTGCCAACCTCATGCGCTCTTCCACCGGGCGCGCGTTCGTCGCCATCCGCGATTCGGAAATTTCGGCGCAGAGCATGGGCATCCACCTGGCGCGCTACAAGACCATGAGCTTCGCGCTCTCGGCCGCGCTGGCCGGCATTGGTGGCGCGCTGTACGCACACAAGATCCAGTTCCTCTCGCCCGAGCAGTTCAGCATCATCCAGTCGATCGACCTGCTGCTCATGGTGGTGATCGGCGGGCTGGGCTCGATCCACGGGGCTTTCCTCGGCGCCATCTTCCTCATCGTGATGCCGCAGCTCATTGCCCTGGGCAAAGACTTCCTGCCCGCGGCTATCGGCCAGGCGGCCGGCCTGCAAGGCACGGTGTATGGCCTGGTGCTGATCGCCTTCGTGCTGTTCGAACCCATGGGCCTGTATGGGCGCTGGCTCAAGATCCGCGCGTACTTCCAGCTGTTCCCGTTCTATCGCAAGGGCATGTTCAAGCGGCAGAAATCGTTCCAGAAGTCTGACCGTCTGAAGTGAACACCATGAACGACATTCTTCTCTCAGCCAAAAACCTCAGCGTGCGCTTCGGCGGCGTGCTGGCGGTCAACAACGTCAGCTTCGACGTGAAGCGCGGCGAAGTCTTCACGCTCATCGGCCCCAACGGCGCGGGCAAGACCACGGTGTTCAACCTGATCAGCCGCATCTACACGCCCACCACCGGCACCATCGACTTCGCCGGCCCCAGCGGCATGCTGCGCCTGACCGACCAGGCGCCGCACCAGATCGCCAACCTCGGCATTGCGCGCACCTTCCAGAACATCGAGCTGTTCGAGCACGCCACCGTGCTGCAGAACCTGCTGATCGGGCGCCACACGCACCGCAAGACCGGTCTGTGGAGCGAAGTCTTCTTCACCGGCAAGACCCGCGCGGCTGAGATCGAGGCGCGCGAGAAAGTGGAGCACGTCATCGACCTGCTTGATTTGCAGCACCACCGCGAATCCATGGTGGCCGGCCTGCCCTACGGCGTGCGCAAGGTGGTGGAGCTGGCGCGCGCGCTGTGCACCGAACCGAAGCTGCTGCTGCTCGACGAACCGTCTTCCGGGCTGAACGTGGAGGAAACCGAAGACATGGCGTTCTGGATCACCGACATCAAGAACGAGCTCGGCATCACGGTGCTGATGGTGGAGCACGACATGAGCCTGGTCTCCAAGGTCTCCGACCGCGTGCTGGCCATGAGCATGGGCACCGAGCTGGCCTCGGGCACACCGGCCCAGGTGCAGGCCGACCCGGGCGTGATCGAGGCCTACCTGGGCTCGATGGACGACGTGTCCAGCCTGCGCCGCGAGAACCACAAGCCCGCCGCCGTGGGAGTACAGCCATGAGCGTTGCAACGTCAGATACGCCGGTGCTCAAGCTGCTGAATGTGGAGAGCGCCTACGGCCCGATCAAGGCCATCCGCGGCGTGAGCCTGCAGGTGCGCCGCAGCGAGATCGCCACCGTGCTGGGCTCCAACGGCGCGGGCAAGACCACCATCCTAAAAACCATCAGCGGCATCATCGATCCGCGCAAGGGATCGATCGAATTCAAGGGCGAGAACATCACCGCGCAGGACCCGGCTCACATCGTGCAACAGGGTCTGAGCCATGTTCCCGAGGGGCGCGAGGTGTTTGCCCTGCTCTCGGTGCGCGACAACCTGCTGATGGGCGCCTACACCCGCAAGGACCGCGACGGCGTGGCGCGCGACATGGAAGCCGTGTTCACCTACTTCCCCATCCTGCGCGAGCGCGCCGCGCAAGACGCAGGCCTGCTCTCGGGCGGGCAGCAGCAGATGCTGGCCATCAGCCGCGCGCTCATGGCCAACCCCGACCTGATCCTGCTGGACGAGCCCAGCCTGGGCCTTTCGCCGAAACTCACCAAGGAGATCTTCGAGATCGTGGTGCGCATCAACCGCGAACGGGGCACCACCATCTTGCTGGTGGAGCAAAACGCGAACATGGCCCTCAATGCCTCCGACTACGGCTACGTGCTGGAGAACGGCCGCATCGTGATGGAAGACACCTGCGCCCACCTGCGCGAGAAGGACGACATCAAGGAGTTCTACCTCGGCATGAAAGAGGAAGGCGTGCGGGCCGATCGGCGCTGGAAGAAGAAGAAGAACTGGAGATAAGACATGAGCAACCTCTGGGACCTCTCCGGCATCCAGCCGCAAAACAAGATCGTGCTCGAGGGCGAGACGATTCCGGCCCTGTTCTGGAACGGCGTGAAGGTGCGCGGACCGAACGTGTGGATGCGGCAAAAGGAGTTCGGCATCTGGCGCAGCTGGAGCTGGAACCAGACCGGTGATGCAGTGCGCGAGATCGCCCACGGCCTCATGGCCATCGGGTTCGAGGCGCGCGAGACCGCGTCCATCCTCTCCAACACCACCATCGAATGGGTGCTGTGCGATCTGGCCGTGCTGAGCGCCGGCGGTGTCTCCAACGGCATCTACCCCACCGACGCGGCCGAGCAGGTGCAGTACCTCTGCGCCGACTCGGGCACCACCGTGCTCTTTGTGGAAAACGACGAACAGCTGGACAAGGCGCTGGAGGTGCGTGACCACCTGCCTCAGCTGCGCAAGATCATCGTGGAAGACATGGAAGGTCTGCGCGAGCTCAACGACCCGCAGGTGATCAGCCTGGACCAGTTGCGCGAGCTGGGCCGCGCCCACCTGCAGCAGCACCCCGGCATGCTGGAGGCGCGCGTGGCCGCTTGCAAGCCCGACGAGCTGGCCATATTGGTCTACACCTCGGGCACCACTGGCCGGCCCAAGGGCGCCATGCATTCGCACAAGGGCCTCGTCTACACCGTGCGCGGCTACAACACGCTGATTGCCCGCGACGAGAACGATGAGTGCATGTGTTTCCTGCCGCTGTGCCACATTGCCGAGCGCATGGGTGGCGAGTATTTTTCGCTCTACACCGGGGCCAAGCTCAACTTCGTGGAGAACCCCGAGACCGTGCCGGAGAACGTGCGCGAGATCGCACCCACGGTGTTCACCGCCGTGCCGCGCGTGTGGGAGAAGTTTTATTCGGGCGTGATGATCACCCTGAAAGAAGCCGGCAAGATCCAACAGGCCGCGTACGGCTGGGCCATTGGCGTGGGCCAGCAGGTGGCCGATCTGGTGATGGCCGGCAAGCCCGTTCCCGGCGGGCTGCGCCTGCAGTTTCATGTGGCGCGCACGCTGGTGCTCAACAACGTGCGCAAGCTCATCGGCATCCACAGGGCGCGCTTTCTCGTCACGGGCGCGGCGCCCATTTCGCCCGAGCTGGTGCGCTGGTACCTGGCGCTGGGCGTGCCCATGCTGGAGGTGTGGGGCATGACGGAGACCTGCGGCGCCTCCACCGGCATCCCGGCCGAGCGCATGAAGCCCGGCAGCATCGGCCCGGCCGCCAGCTACAACGAGGTGAAGCTCGACCCCGTGACCAGCGAGATATTGGTGCGCGGGCCCAACGTGTTCATGGGCTATCTCAACCTGCCCGAGAAAACCGCCGAGACCATCGACAGCGAGGGCTGGCTGCACACGGGCGATGTGGGCGTGGTGGATGAGGAAGGGTTTTTCCGCATCACCGACCGCATGAAAGACATCATCATCACCGCAGGCGGCAAGAACATCACGCCGAGCGAACTGGAGAACGAACTCAAGTTCTCGCCCTACGTGACCGACGCCGTGGTGATCGGTGACAAGAAGCCCTACCTCACCGTCATCATCATGATCGACCAGGAGAACGTGGAGAAATATGCGCAGGACAACGACGTGCCGTTTTCCAACTACGCCAGCCTCACCAAAGCGCCCGAGGTGCAGGCGCTGATCCAGACCGAGATCGATCGCGTGAACAAGAAATTTGCCAGGGTGGAACAGATCAAGAAGTTCTTCCTGCTCGACACCCAGCTCAGCGCCGAAGACGAAGAACTCACCCCCACCATGAAGCTCAAGCGCAAGCTGGTGCAGACCAAGTACGAGCCACAGATCAACGCCATGTACAGCTGACCCCGTTCTCGACGACCCTCACCCGACCACCACCCCAGGAGACACACAACATGAAATCCCGACTGACATTGGTTGCCGCACTGCTCGCCCTGGGCAGCGGTGCTGCGCTGGCGCAATCGCAAGGCGTGAGCAAGGACGAGATCGTCCTGGGCTCCATTCAGGATCTCTCAGGCCCCATTGCCGGCTTCGGCAAGCAGGTGCGCCTGGGCATGATGCTGCGGGTGGACGAGGTCAATGAGCAAGGCGGCATCAACGGCCGCAAGATCAAGCTGCTGGTGGAAGACTCGGCCTACGACCCGCGCCGCGCCGTGCTGGCCGCGCAGAAGCTGGTGAACCAGGACAAGATCTTTGCCATGGTCGGCCACATCGGCACCGCACAGAACATGGCCGCCATGCCCGTGCAGTTCCAGAAGAACGTCATCAACTTCTTCCCTGTGACGGCCGCGCGCGAAATGTATGAGCCCTTCCACAAGCTCAAGTACAGCTTTGCCGCCACCTACTTCGATCAGATGAAGATCGCCGTGCCCAAGCTGGTGAAGGAAAAAGGCGCCAAGAAGGTCTGCACCATGTACCAGGACGACGAGTTCGGCCTGGAAGTGAAGCGCGGCGCCGAAGAAGGCCTGAAGGGCATCGGCATGACGCTGGCCGAAGAAACCAGCTACAAGCGCGGCGCCACCGACTTCGCCTCGCAGATGCAGAAGCTGCAGGCCAGCGGCTGCGACATGGTGGTGCTCGGCACCATCATCCGCGAGACCATTGGCGGCATTGCCACGGCCAAGCGCCTGGGCTTCAACCCCACCTTCATCGGCTCCAGCGCCGCCTACACCGACCTGATCCACAAGCTCGGCGGCCCGGCCATGAACGGCCTCTACGCCACCATGACGGTGCAGAACCCCTACACCGACGAAGCCTCGCAACCGATCCGCTTCTGGGCCAACAAGTACAAGACCAAGTTCAACGAAGACCCGACCGTGTTCTCGGTCTACGGCTATTCGCTGGTCGACACCTTCCTGCGCGCGGCGGGCAAGGCCGGCAACAACCTGACCACCGAGAGCTTCATCAAGGCCATGGACACCATGACCATCCCGCCGGACATCTTCGGCAGCGCCGAAATGACCTTTGGCCCGCAGAAGCGCCTGGGCAGCAACTCCACGCGCCTGTCGCAACTGCAGGACAACCGCTGGAAAGTGGTGTCTGAATACATGAAGATCGACGCGGCCAAGTGATCTCCAGGTAACACGTTGCCTGCTTCGGCAGGCCATGCGTGAAACCGCCAGCGCTTCGTGTGCTGGCGGTTTTTTTTCGGGTGTGCCCGTACCATGACCGCATGAACTCACTGAGCCCCACCCTGGCCCTGTGGCTCGCCGACGCGATCCTCGCGCTGCACATGGGCATCGTGATCTTCGTGGTGGGCCTGCTGCCACTCATCTTGATCGGCGGCGCTCTCGGCTGGCGCTGGGTGCGCCACTTCGGCCTGCGCCTCACCCACCTGGCCCTGATGGTCTTCATAGCCGCCCAGGCCTGGCTCGGCCAGCTCTGCCCACTGACCGAGTGGGAACAAGACCTGCGACGCCTCGCCGGGCAGAGCGGCTACCGCGAAAGCTTCATCGAGCACTGGCTTTCAAGGCTGCTGTACTGGGAGGCACCTTGGTGGGTGTTTGTGGCGGCGTATACGGGGTTTGCGGTGGGGGTGGGGGTGGCTTGGTGGGGGGTGAGGCCGAGGCGCTAGAACTGGGAGATCAAATGCGGTGCGCCGTAACATTCGTTCAATCAAACAGTTGCATATCAAAAGGATTCCGGGGCCATGAACTTCGAAGACTGGATGCTTCACCGCGGGCTCAGCAAGTCGTCTGTTGAAAACTACTCGAGCGCCATTCGAGGCCCCATGTCTGCCTGGGCCATCCAGCACAAGCTCGCTGCGGGCCCTTTAACTTCATTCAACAGCGAGGCCGCGTTCCGCGAGATTGCGTTGCAGATCCGTGCCTTGGAGATCTTTCAGCAGCGAGATGGGAAAGGCCGCAACATGTACAGCAGTGCACTGAACAAGTTCACCGAGTACCTCGCAGAAGGACATGGCACCGACGCGGCATCGGACATCGACGCCATCTTGGAGGATGACGGTCTGAGCAAAACAGAGCGTGTCGATTTGGTCATGTCACGGATTGGGCAAGGCGCATTTCGACAAAAGCTGCTCACGTACTGGCAAGCGTGTGCGGTCACGGGCTACCGAGACACAGGCCTCTTGGTGGCATCCCACATCAAACCCTGGCGTGACTGCACGAGCGCTGAGAGACTGAACCCGTACAACGGCCTGTTGCTCACACCTAACCTGGACAAAGCATTTGACTCAGGGCTCGTCACCTTCACCAAGAAGGGGCCCATTGCGCTGTCGCCGTTGCTGACTGAACCTGGAAAATTGGGAATCACGGCATCCATGCGGGTTGAGCTCACTGCACAGCACGAACCGTTCATGAGCTTCCATAGAGACGCAGTGTTTCGATCCCACTGAGAAATGCCGCAACGACGTTTGGCGAGTTCGCGCTCACCCGAGTCTCAAAGGTTCTGCAAGGCCGCTCCAGCCATCACCCCACCTACCCCACCACCACCTCACTGATCTGCATCACCGGCGCAATGTCCGTGTAGTTCGGCACGTCGGCCATGATGTCTTTGGCGTGGGGACCGAAGGCTTCCATGAAAACTTCCACCGAGTCAAAGTACAGGTGGCACATGGCCACGTAAGTGGCGGGTGCGCCGGGGGCGCCGCCGGCCAGGCCTTTGTCCACGGTGTAGAACTTGCAGGCCACGTCCAGTTTTTCCTTGACCATGGGCATGTGCTGGTCGCGGTAGTAGTCGTGGTCGAACTTCGCGCCCGGGGTGTTGGGGTACATCACGCTGACTTTGATCATGGCTGGACTCCTGTGGTTGGGTGAATCGGTTGGCAGGCACGGCATGGTACCCCCAGGGGGTACCCTACAGCGATCGCTCACACGCCCAAACCACCGATCCATGTGCACCCGCTACATCTCCCCGGATCAAGCCTCCATCGAGCGCGCCTGGCACCTCGGCCGCGACAACAGCGAAGCCTGGTTGCGGCAGGTGTTCGCCGTGGAGTTGTTCCCTCGGCAGACGGGGCCGTTCCTGCGGCGGGCACGCGGCGATGTGGGTTTTTCGTTGGAGTTGGTGGCGGGGCGCTGGGGTTTGATTCCGCCGTTTTCCGACACGCCCGATGTGAAGTTCGCCACCTGGAACGCGCGCGCCGAAGAAATGGCGCGCAAGGCGAGTTTTCGGGACGCCTGGGCGCGTGGTCAGCGCTGCATCATCCCGGCCACGGTGTTCTACGAGCCCAACTGGGAAACGGGCAAGAACGTGTGGTGGTCGTTCAAGCGGGCCGATGGTGACCCTTGGGGCCTGGCCGGCCTGTGGCATCGCTGGGTGGACCGCAACACGGGTGTGGTGCACGAGTCCTACACCATGCTCACGATGGGTGCGAACAGCCACCCGCTGATGAGCCGCATGCACAAGCCCGAACTGGACCCTGCCACGCGGCAGCCGCTGCCACCCGATCGGCAAGACAAACGCAGCGTGGTGCCCATCGAGCGCGGCGATGTGGACGAGTGGCTGGCCGGCACGGTGGGGCAGGCGCAGGCGCTGCTGAAGCTGGCTCCGGTGGAGGTGTTTGACGCGGAGCCGGAGCGCAAGGCTGGCTTGATTGACGATCTGCTCAAGCCCGGGTCGTCCTGATTCCGGGCCCACAAGAAGACCCGCATCTTCCTGTCACCGTGCATTCGCTCACGCCGTGCGCGCTCCATTGCGTCAGCAAAGGTATCTGGGGTGGTTCAAGGGTAAGCACACCTCAAGAGCGCGGCTGGGGTGTCGAAACAAGCTGCACACCCCACATCTACCGCCATGACCACCCCAGTGCTCCAAGAGCCCCCCGCTGCCGACGCGATCGACAGCGAGATGGTGGCTCCGACGGTGCTGACGGTTGATGACGAGCCCTCGGTGCTGAGCGCGTTGCGCCGGGTGTTTCGGGCGCAAGGCATCAAGACGCTGCAGGCCACCAGCGCCGCCGAGGGGCTGATCCTGCTGGAGTCGAATCACGTGGACCTGGTGATTTCGGACATGCGGATGCCCGAAATGGACGGCGCGCGCTTCCTGGAACGGGTGAAGGCCCACGATGAGAGCATCGTGCGCATCCTGCTCACCGGTTACGCCGACATCTCCTCCACGGTGGCCGCCATCAACAAGGGTGCCATCCACCGCTACATCGCCAAGCCCTGGGACGACAACGATCTGGTGCTCGCGGTGCGAGAGGCCCTGGTTCGTCGCGGCCTTGAAAAGAAGAACGCCGACCTGACCGAGCTGACGAAGCGGCAGAACGACCAGTTGCGCGATGCCAACCAGACGCTGGAATCCCGGGTGGAAGCGCGAACGGCCGAGCTCCAGCAGATCAACGGCATGCTCGATGCCTCCTACGAAGACCTGAACAACACCTTCGTGCACGCCGTGAATGTGTTTTCCAGTTTGCTGGAGATGCGCGGCGGTCAGTCCGGCCATTCGCGCCGGGTGGCCGAGATCAGCAGGGAGACCGCCAAGCGGCTGGAGATGTCGGACCGCGACGTGCGCGACGTCTACCTGGCGGCCCTGGTGCACGACATCGGCACCATCGGATTTCCCGATGCCATGTTGGGCAAGGCGATCTCGGCCTTCAACGCCGAAGAACACCAGCGCTACCGGCGCCACACCATCGACGGCGAAACCGCGTTGATGGCGATGTCTCAACTGCAAGGCGTGGCGCGCATCGTGCGCCAGCATCACGAACGATCGGACGGAAAAGGATTTCCCGACGGATTGACCGCACCCGACATCGTGGCCGGCGCGCGCATCGTGGCGGCCGCCACCGATCTGGACGACATGCTCCACGGCAGCATGGGGCTCCAGCGCTACACCATGGAAAACGCGAAAAAGATGCTCGTGGGTGGCATCGACACGCGCTACGACCGCACGGTGATCGAGACCCTGCTCAAGGTCGTCGACGACATGGCGAATGCAGCCAAGGCGGACCTGTACCTCGACGTGCGCGACCTGCTCCCTGGCATGGTGTTGGCACGGGCGATGGTGTCGTCCAAGGGCACCACCCTGTTGGCTGCGGGGCACGTGTTCGACGAACGCATGGTCCGACAGGTGCAGACCTTCTCGTCGCGAGAGGGTGTGCGCCTGAGCTTGTGGGTGCAAAGGAAACCCGATCCCAGTGACGCCAGCGAAGCCAGCGTCGCCGATGCACAAGGAGCCCCGTCATGATGGACACACCCGACGTGCACTGCCTCACCACCAGCTTTGCCAGCGACATCGTCAATGCGGTGGCCGTGCCAACCACCCTGCTCAAAGACGGTCAGATACTGAGCGCCAACGACGCACTGTGCCGCCTGAGTTCCCGCAGCCCGGCAGCGCTCATGGGCATGCCTTTGCTGAATCTGGTGGACGACGCAACGCGCGACCAGCTGCGCCTTGCATTGAGCACTTGCGCGAGACAGGGTGAATCGCCGCGCGCGGTGTCGGGCTCCCTGGTCACGCCCGACAGTGGAGACCGTCCGGTGGAGATCCATGCGAGGCGGATATGTCTGGACGGTCAGCCCCTGGTGGTGGTGACCTGTGTCGACCTCAGCGACGTGATGCATGTGCAAAACAGCCTGATGGACATGACCAAGCTGCTGTCGCAGATCATCGACGGGGCCTCGGTGGCTTCCCTGGTGATCGACCAGCACCACCGGGTGACGCACTGGAACACGGCCTGCGAGCACATGACAGGCATCAAACGGCACGAGGTGCTCGGCTCGCGCGACGGCTGGAAAGCGTTTTACAGCGAGCAACGGCCCTTGCTCGCCGACATGATCGTCGACGGCGTCGATGAGGCGACGATGCAGGCGTTCTACGGTGGAAGGATGGTGCATTCATCGAGCATCACCGGCGGCATCGAGGTCGAGGCTTTCTTTCCGCAGTTGGGCGACTCGGGATGTTGGCTGTTCTTCACGGCGGCGCCGCTGTACGACGCGGACAGAAAAGTGATCGGCGCCATCGAAACCCTGCAGGACGTCACCACCCGCCGTCGATCGGAAGAAGCTCTGCTGCTGCACCGCTCCGAGCTGGAAGAAACGGTCAGGCAACGCTCGGCCGAGCTGGCAGCCACGGCCCGCGACCTCGAACTTTTCATTGCCAACTCGCCGATCGGGGTGGCCTACTCCAGGGACGGCCACATTCAGCGCGTCAACCCCGCCATGGCCGCCATGTTCGGGTACGCCGAGTCCGACATGATCGGTCTTCCGGGGCGGGCAGCCTACATGTCGGACGAAGACTATGCCGGCTTTGGTGTGTACGCCGGCCCCCGGCTCTCCAAAGGTGAGCCCATTCATATCGAGATGTGGATGCGCCACGCCGATGGCCATCCGATCTGGGCGCAGATCGACGCCTACGTGGTCGACACGAACGACACCAGCCACGGCACCTGGTGGATGATGCAGGACCGCTCCGACATCCGTTTCGCCCAGGAGCAACTGCAGGCGCGGATCGACGAGCTCGCTGCAACGAATCACCAGCTGGACGAAGCGCAGAAGCAGTTGCTTCAACAGGACAAGATGGCGTCGATCGGGCAACTGGCCGCGGGTGTGGCACACGAGATCAACAACCCGATCGGCTTCGTCAGCTCCAACCTCAACACGCTGCGCCAGTATGTGGAGGGTCTCCTGGGCCTCAGTTCGGCCTGCGACGCGGCCTTGGCCGCACCGAACGACGCGACCGTGGGCGCGGCACTGACGAAGAAGCGGCTGGAAGTCGAAATCGATTTTCTGCGCGAGGATCTGCCGCTGCTGCTGGACGAATGCGCCGAAGGCCTTGGGCGTGTCAAGAAGATCGTGCAGGACCTCAAGGACTTCTCTCGCGTCGATCATTCGGACTGGCAGGAGTCGGATCTGAATGTGGGCCTGGAGTCCACGCTCAACGTCGTTCGCCATGAAGTGAAATACAAGGCCGACGTGATCAAGAAGCTCGCGCCGCTTCCGGCGATCATGTGCCTGGACGGGCAGCTCAACCAGGTGTTCATGAACCTCATCGTCAACGCGGCGCATTCGATCGCCGACAAGGGCACGATCACGTTGTCCAGCGGTGTGGACCAGGGCTGGGTGTGGGTGCAGGTGGAAGACACGGGCTGCGGCATGAGCGCCGAGGTGCAGCGACGGATCTTCGAGCCTTTCTTCACCACCAAGGACGTGGGCAAAGGCACCGGCCTGGGCATGTCGCTGTCCTTCTCCATCGTTCAGAAACACGGCGGCTCCATCCAGGTGCGCTCCGCCGTGGGTGTGGGCACGGCCATGCGTGTGTGGCTGCCCATCGAGCGGCCTCAGACCCCGGCCAAGGATGCCGTGCCACCACTGTGGGAGCACGGCCATGCACACATCGCCTGAGTCTGCGTTGAATGGCCTTGTGAGCGCACCCATCCGGCATCGCACGCTGCTGCTGGTGGATGACGAGGAATCGATTCTCTCGGCGCTCAAGCGGGTGTTTCGTCGCGACGGCTACCAGGTGATCACGGCCACCAGCGGAGCCCGGGGGCTGGAGGTGCTCGCCCAGCAACCTGTGGACGTGATTCTTTCGGACCAGCGCATGCCCGGCATGACGGGCATCGAATTCCTGCGCGAGGCCAAGCGCCTGTATCCCCGCACCTTGCGCATGACCTTGTCCGGCTACACCGATCTGCAGTCGATCATCGAGGCGGTCAATGAAGGCGCGGTGTACAAGTTCCTCACCAAGCCCTGGGACGACGACCTCTTGCGCAGCCACGTGACCCATGCCTTCGAGCAGAGCGAAATGGCCGCGGAGAACACCCGGCTGTGGGGCGCGGTGCAACAGGCGAACAACGAACTGGCCCTGGCCAACCAACGGCTCGAACGCATGGTGCGCGATGAAGGCGAACGTCGACAAGCGATGCAGAACGCAGCCGGCGCCTCCCGGGACGCACTCGACGGCTTGCCCATGGCCGTGTTCGGCATCGGTGCCGACGGCATGCTCGCGTATGTCAACCGCCAGGCCGTGATCCAGTGGCCCCAGTGGTCGTGTGCACTGGGCGGCGAACCGGAGCCGTCGATGCAGCAGGTGCTGGACACGCTGATGCAGCCCGCACAACGGCCTTACACGCAGGGGCTGCGCACGACCATCGAGGGTCGAAGCACGAGGGCATGGATCTGTCCACTCACGGGGCAGCAGCAACCACTGGGGCATCTGATGCTGGTGCAACTGCTTCACGAGACCGCCATGGTGGCGCCGGGGAGCCTGACGTGAGCGTTGTGGAAGCCCGCCCTGCCACCAGGCACCTGGAACCCGCCGCCTGGGCGCGGTGCATCGTGTCGCTCCCATCGCTTCCCAGCGCCTTCATCGCAGCCGTCGAACTGTTGAGCAACGACGACGCGTCTGCGGCATCCTGCATCGCTGCCATCGAGCGAGACCAGGCCCTGACCGTGCGTGTTCTTCGCCTGGCCAATTCACCTTTTTACGGAGCCCAGGGCCAGGTCTCCCGCATCGGTGATGCCGTTCAGATGCTGGGCCTGCGCACCGTGGCCAGCGCATTGGCGGCCGTCTCCTTGCGCACGGCCCTGGGTTCGTTGCGCTGCAAGGAGTTCTGCTTTGCCAGCTACTGGCGCCACACCTTGTGCTCGGCCATTGCGGCCCGGGAGCTCGCCCAGGCAACGAAGCAGGACGCCGGTGAAGCGTTTTTGCTGGGGCTGCTGCACGACGTGGGCAAGCTGATCCTGGCCATGACGAGCCCGGAGCTGGAGTCGCAGGCGCTGCAACTCGCGCGGTCTGAAGGCATGGCGATGCACGACGCAGAGCAGCAGCTGT
Source organism: Pseudomonadota bacterium (assembly GCA_040385485.1). Lineage (GTDB taxonomy): Bacteria > Pseudomonadota > Gammaproteobacteria > Burkholderiales > Burkholderiaceae_C > Hydrogenophaga. The sequence continues at coordinate 37,518 of JAZKHJ010000036.1, forward strand.
TCGGCGTGACCCACGCGGAAGTGGGTGCGGTCGTGGCCAGGCAGTGGAATTTTCCTGCTGCCTTCGCGGAAGCGATTGCCGATCATCACCGCCCGGTTCCCGCTCCAGCAGGACAGCGCCCGTCCCTTCCCCTTCTGATTCATCTGGCCAACCAGATGGCCCACGGTCTGGAAGAGCCCTCCGCCGACGTTGAAGCCCTTTTGAAGGACCCGATGTGGTCCGTTCTGGGGTGCGGCGAGCAGGAGCTGCGCGCCCTGGCGATGCGCATCACCGACGAACTTCACATCATGTCCGGCGCATGAATCACTTCACTGGAGCGTCAATGAAACAAGCACTTCAAGGCAACCTTCTTCTCGTTGACGACGAAGTGCCGATCACGCGCGCTTTGCACCGTGCGCTGCGCACCCCCCTTGGCCAACAGGTGAACATCGTGACCTGCAACAGTGGCGAGGCGGCGATTGGCGAGATGATGGCGCGTCGGTTTGACGTCATCGTCAGCGACCTGCGCATGCCCGAGATGGGCGGCATGGAGCTCCTGCTCCTGGCGGCAGACATCCAGCCCGGCTGCATGCGAATGATCCTCACCGGAACGGCGGATTTCGGAACCGCGCAGGAGGCCGTGAACAAGTTCGGCCTGTACCGCTACCTCACCAAACCCTGGGACATCGATGAGCTGGTGCAACACATCTCGTCGGCCCTCAGGTTCAGCGCCGAACAACGGTCGCAAAAAGATCACGCCCTGCAATGGGGCGCCAGCCAGGGCCAGGTGAGTGCGCAAACGCTGGAGATGCACAGACTCGAAGCCCTGGAGCCAGGCATCACCCGGGTGGAGTGGGACGCCGCCGGGTGCGTGATCCTGCCGTCGAGCCTCTGATCTCAGGAAACGATGTAGGCCCCCGCCCCCGTCGACAACAACTTTCCATCCGCCCCCAGAAACTCCATGCGCGTGCTCGCCACGCGCGAGCCCAGGCGCATCACTTCCGCACGCAGTTCGAAGTGGTCGCCGATGGCGGGGCGCAGGTAGTCGATGCGCAGGTCGATGGTGCCGAGTTTGGCGAAGCGGTGCAGGCGTTGCAGCGGGGCTTCGTCCATGTGGCGGGCGCCGATGGCGGCCATGCATGCCAGGCCGGCCATGGCGTCCAACCCCGCGCTCACCACACCGCCGTGAATGCGGTTGTGCACGAAGCTGCCCATCAACTCGGGCTTCATGTCGATGCGGGCGGTCACCATCTCGGGGCGGATGCTCGTGATCTTGAGGCCGAGCACGTGGTTGAAGACGATCTTTTCCTCGAACATCTGCGTCAGGGCTTCGATGAACTCGGCTTCAAATTCGACGGGGGTGGCCGGGGTGGTTGTTTTGGTCATAGGGCCCATTGTCGTGCGGCAAGTTCTTTCATGATCTCTTCGGCCCCGCCACCGATCATCATGACCTTCACCTCGCGGTACACACGCTCGCTCACGGTGCCTCGCATGTAGCCCATGGCGCCGAGCATCTGCACGGCGGCGTCGGCGCAGTGCTGCATGGTCTGGGTGGCGTGGTTCTTCAAGAGGCACACCTGTGCCACCCAGTCCGCTCCGTCATCACCGGCGTCCACACGAGCGCCGAGCGCGTCCACCCAGGCCTGGGTGGAGTGGATGCGCATCTGCATGTCCATGAGTTTGTGGCGGATCACCTGGCGTTCGATCAGGGGTGCGCCGAAGGTGCTGCGCTGGCGGGCCCAGGCCAGGGCTTCGTCATAACAGGCCTGCGCAAAGCCGAGCGCCATGGCCGACATGGCGAGGCGCTCGCGATTGAAGTTGCCCATGATCATGCGAAACCCTGCGCCCTCGGCGCCCAGGCGGTAGCGTGCGGGCACGCGCACGCCGTCAAAGCGCAGGTGCGCCGTGTCGCTGCAGTGCCAGCCCATCTTGTGCAGCTTGCTGCGCGAGATGCCGGGGGCGTTGCAGGGCACGACGATCAGGCTGATGCCGCTGGCACCTTTGTTGAGCGGACGGTCGCCGCCGGGCCGCCCCAAGGCGACCGAGCCCCCGTGGGGGGCAGCGACCCGCGAAGCGGCGGAGCGTGGGGGCTCATCGGTCCTCACGGCCAGCGTGATCCAGTCGCAGCGCATGCCCGAGGTGATGAACACCTTCTCGCCGTCGATCACGTACTCGTTGCCCTCCAGCCGCGCGGTGGTGCGCAGCGCGGCCACGTCCGACCCGCCGCCGGGCTCGGTGATCCCCAGGGCTGCAATCTGCTCGCCGCGCAGCACGGGCGGGATCACCTCGGCCTGCAGCTCGGGGCTGCCGTGCGCGAGCACGGGCGGCAGGCCGATGTTGTGGGTGAAGAGGCTGGCCATCACCCCGCCGCTGCCACCAAAACGCGCCAGCGTTTGCGACATGGCGTTGCGCACGCTCCAGGGCGCGGGCGTGCCGCCGAGGTGCTCGGGGTAGCCCAGGCCGAGCAGGCCCAGCTCTGCCGCCTGGTGGTAGAGGCCGCGCGGGAACTCGCCGGCCTCGTCCCACGCGCTCACGTGCGGGGCGATGGCCTGCGTGGCGAAGCGCTGCACGGTATCGATGAGGGCTGTGCGGTCTTCGGGGGTGAAGGTGTTGTCGGTGGACGTTTTCATGGGGCAAAGGTCACCAAGAGTTGCCCCGGCGCGACTTGCTGCCCTGCGGCCACCGAAACCATGTCCACAGTCACGTCGCGTGGCGCAGCCAGGGTGTGTTCGAGCTTCATGGATTCGATGACCAGCAGCGGCTCGCCCTTGGCTATCGCAGCGCCGGGCAACGCGTGCACCGCGATCAGCTTGCCGTTGAAAGGCGCGCGCAGTTCGCGCGCGGCGGACGCACCGCCCGCGCGTTCGCGTGGCACCAGGCTGAGGTCGGTGAGTGCGATGGTGTGCGCGCCGACCTGCACCTGCCAGCGGCCCGCGCTGATCTGCACGGTGGCCACGGGCCAGGTGACGCCTTCCACCACCACGCGGCCCGGGGCCACACGCGCTTGCGCGGTGCGCTCGCCCAGCGCCACGCGCAAGGCGCCCTGCCCCAGTTCCTGCACCACCGCGTCCAGCACCTGCTCGCCGTGCAGCCAGCGCAGCGGGCGCGCGAACGGGCATGGCAGCGCGGTGGCGGGGGCCTGCACGTGGAAGGTGGCGGCGAGCACGCCGGCCAGCACCGCGTCGGGCGGGGGCAGCAGCATGGCGCGCACCGTGTCGCCCTCATCGGCCAGAAAGGGAATGAGCGCGCCGCCTTCGTGGAACACGGGGTGGCGCAGGCAGGCCGCGAGAAAGGCGCGGTTGGTCGGCAGGCCGAGCACGCGGGTCTGGTCCAGCGCGTGGGCCAGGCGGTCGATCGCCTCCCGGCGCGTGGGCGCGTGCACGATGAGCTTGCCGAGCATGGCGTCGTAGTGCGGCGTGACCTCGCCGCCGGTTTCCAGCGCGTGGTCGAAGCGCAGGCCGGGCACCATGGGCGGCTCGGCAAAGTACAGCACGCGGCCGGTGTGCGGCGTGTAGTGCTCGTCTTCGGCGCACAGGCGCACCTCGATGGCGTGGCCTTTGAAGGTGATGTCTTCTTGCGCCAGCGGCAATGGCTCGCCGCGCGCGACGCGCAGCTGCCATTCCACCAGGTCGAGCCCGGTGAGCGCTTCCGTCACCGGGTGCTCCACCTGCAGGCGGGTGTTCATCTCCATCAGATAGAAATGACTCCCCTCCACCAGAAACTCCACCGTGCCCGCGCCCACATAACCCGCGGCCTGCGCCAGCGCCACGGCGCAGCGGCCGAGCTCTTCGCGCAAGGCGGGCGACACGGCCGGGCTCGGTGCTTCTTCAATGATCTTCTGGTGCCGGCGCTGCACCGAACAGTCGCGCTCGCCCAGGTGCACGCAATGGCCCAGCGCGTCGGCAAACACCTGCACCTCCACGTGCCGCGGGCGCAGGAGCGCGCGTTCGATCAACAGGTCGCCGTTGGCAAAACCCGCCAGCGCTTCCGAGCGCGCGCCCTTGAGCGCGGGCAGCAGCTGGTCTGCGCTGTGCACCAGGCGCATGCCACGCCCGCCACCACCGGCCACGGCCTTCACCATGAGCGGAAAACCCACGCGCTGTGCTTCGTCCACAAAGGTTTTTTCGCGCTGGTCCTCGCCGAAGTACCCGGGCAGACAAGGCACGCCCTGCGCCACGGCCAGCGCCTTGGCGGCGGACTTGCTGCCCAGCGCGCGGATAGCTGCCGGCGGCGGGCCGACCCAGGTGAGGCCGGCGTCGATCACGGCCTGCGCGAAGTCGGCGTTTTCGCTGAGGAAGCCGTAGCCGGGGTGCACCGCGTCGGCGTTGGTGGCGAGCGCGGCGTCCAGCAGGCGGTCCACGCGCAGATACGACTCGGCCGAGGTGGTGCCGCCGAGCGCAAACGCGCTGGTGGCCTCGCGCACATGCAGGGCGTCGGCATCGGGTTCGGAAAATACCGCCACGGTCTCGATGCCCATGGCGTGCGCGGTGCGGATGACGCGGCGGGCGATCTCGCCGCGGTTGGCGATGAGCAGGCGTTTCATTTCTTTTCGGTCCCTGCCCACGGCGCGGGTTGCTTCCTGGCAAACGCGGACAGGCCCGCCGCGGCCTCGGGGCCGCGCAATGCGGCGGCAAATGCGATGGCGGCTTCATCGCGCAGGTCGGGCACATCACCGCGCAGGCGCTGCAGCAGCCGTTTGGTGCTGGCCACCGCGGCGGGCGCGGCGCGCTTCAGAGCCGGTACGCGCTCGCGCAGCGCAGCGTCCATCGCGTCGTCGGCCACCACCTCGTCCACCAGGCCCAGCGCCTGCGCGTCTTGCGCACGGTAGACGCGGCCTTGCAGCAAACACTGGCGCGCGGCGGCCTCGCCCAGGCGCTGCCACACGAAGGGCGCGATCTGCGCCGGCGGCAAGCCCAGCGTGACTTCCGGCGTGGCGAAGCTGGAACGCTGCGTGGCAATGACGTGGTCGGCGCAACACACCAGGCCAAAGCCACCGCCCATGGCCGCGCCGTCCACCGCGCACACCAGCAGTTGCGGCAGCGCGCACAGCGCGTGCAACGCATCGCCAAAACCACGGTTCATGGCGATCAGCGGGTCGTCTTCACCCGGCTGCAGTGGCTGGCCTATGGCGCTGGAGAAATTGCCCAGGCTGCCGCCCGCGCTGAAGGCGCCTGGAGCGCCGGTGAGCACGACGATGCGCAGGGTGTCGTCCTGTTTTGCTCGCAGGGTTGCCTCGTACAGGCCGAGCACCATGGTGTCACTCAGCGCGTTGCGGGTGGCGGGATCGTTGAGGGTCCAGCGCTCGGTGTCGCCCTGGCGCTCAACCAGAAAGGCCTGGCTCACTTCACCGGCCTCTTCGCGATGCCCATGATCTTGCTCAGGATGCCCAGCATCACCTCATCCGCCCCACCCCCGATCGACGCCAGGCGACCGTCGCGGTACATGCGCGAGACCTTGTTCTCCCAGGTGAAACCCATGCCGCCCCAGAACTGCAGGCAGGTGTCGGGCACCACACGGTTCAGGCGGCCGGCCTTGAGCTTGGCCATCGTCGCCCACTCGGTCACGTCTTCACCCGCCACGTAGTGCTCCACCGACAGGTAGGTGAGCGCGCGCAAGGCTTCCACCTCGGTCTTGAGTTCGGCCAGCTTGAACTGCACCCACTGCTGGTCGGCCAGCGAGGCGCCGAAGAGCTTGCGGTCCTGCGCCCATTCCACCGTCCAGGCGATGCAGTTGGTGAGGCTCTGCAGCGTGCTGGCCGCGCACCACAGGCGTTCTTCCTGGAACTGCTGCATCTGGTAGATGAAGCCCGAGCCCTCGGTGCCGATCAGGTTGCGCTGCGGCACGCGCACGTCGTCGAAATAGATCAGGCCGGTGTCGCTGCTGTTCATGCCGATCTTCCTGATCTTCTGCGCCACCTCGATGCCTTTGACCAGCTTGCCGTTCTCGCGCATGCGCACCATCACCAGGCTCTTGTTCTTGTGCGCCGGGCCGTCGCCGGTGTTGACCAGCATGCACATCCAGTCGGCCTGCAAGCTGTTGGTGATCCACATCTTCTGGCCGCTGATGAGGTAGTCGTCGCCGTCCTTGCGCGCCAAGCTCTTGATGGCCGACACGTCGCTGCCCGCACCGGGCTCGCTCACGCCGATGCAGCCCACCATGTCGCCGGCGATGGCCGGCGCGAGGAATTCGCGCTTGAGTTCCTCGCTGCCGAAGCGCGCGAGCGCGGGCGTGGCCATGTCGGTCTGCACGCCGATGGCCATGGGCACACCGCCGCAGTGGATGTGGCCCAGCGTCTCGGCCATGGCCATGCTGTACGAATAGTCCAGCCCCGCGCCGCCATGGGCTTCGGGCTTGGTCAGGCCCAGCAAGCCCAGGTCGCCCAGGCCTTTGAAGATCTCGTGCAGCGGCATCATCTCGGCCGCTTCCCACTCGTCCACGTGTGGGTTGATGTGCTCGTCGATGTAGCGCTTCAGCGTCTTCTGGACTTCGCGATGCTCATGGGTGAACTGCATTCTTTGTCTCCGGTCTTGTTGGAATGAGATGGGGTCACATGCGCGCAACGCCGAACTGCATGCGCCGCGGCTCGCGCGCGGCGGCCTCGGCGCAGGTGTCCAGGCAGAAGGCGAGCGTGGCGCGGGTGTCGCGCGGGTCGATCACGCCGTCGTCGAGCACCAGGCCACTGGTGTAGAAGGCGTCGGCCTGGCTTTCGAACACGCCCACGATCTGGTCGAACTGGGCCTGCATCTGAAGCGCGTCGGGCGTGATGCCTTTGCGCGCCATGCCGGCCTCGGCCACGATCTGCATGGTGCGCGCGGCCTGTTCGCCGCCCATCACCGCGGTTTTCGCCTGCGGCCAGCTGAACAGGAAGCGCGGCTCGTAGCCGCGCCCGCACATGCCGTAGTTGCCCGCACCGAAGGATGCCCCGCACTGGATGGTGATCTGTGGCACGGTGGCATTCGTCACCGCCTGGATCATCTTGCTGCCGTGCTTGATCATGCCGCCCTGCTCGCTCTCCTTGCCCACCATGTAGCCGGTGGTGTTCTGCAAATAGACGATGGGGTGGCCGAGCTGGCACATCCACTGGATGAAGTGCGTGGCCTTGTTCGCGCCGGCCACGTCGATCGGGCCGTTGTTGCTGATGATGCCGACCGCGTGGCCCTGGATGCGCGCCTGCACGCAGAGCGTGGCTGCGCCGTAGAGGGCTTTGAATTCGAGCAGCTCGGAGCCGTCGACGATGCGGGCGATGACTTCGCGCATGTCCACCGGCTCGCGGTGGTGCGAGGGCATGAGGGCGAAGAGTTCGTCGGGGTGCAACACCGGTTCGGGGCCGTGCGCGCGCTGCGCCGACGCGCCTTGCCAACCGATGCGCTGCACCACGTCACGCGCGATGCCCAACGCCTGCCGATCGTCTTCAGCCATGTACTCCCCCAGCCCCGAAACCCCGGTGTGCATCTCCGCCCCGCCCAGTTCCTCTTCCGTCGCCACCTCGCCGGTGGCGGCCATGAGCAGCGGCGGCCCGGCCAGGAACGCGCGCGAACGCCCGCGCACCATGATCACGATGTCGCTCAGGCCCGGCATGTAAGCCCCACCCGCTGTGCCCGAGCCGTGCTGCACTGTGATCACCGGAATGCCCGCGGCCGAGAGGCGCGCGAGGTTGCGGAACAGCGAGCCCCCGTGAACGAAACCTTCCACCTTGTACTTGGTGAGGTTGGCGCCAGCGCTCTCCACCAGGTGCACGAAGGGCAGTTTGTTTTCCAGCGCGATCTCCTGCACGCGCAGGATCTTTTCCAGCCCGCGCGCCTGGATCGCGCCAGCGTCGATGCCCGAGTCGCTCGCCACCACCATGCAGCGCACGCCGGCGATGAAGCCCATGCCCGCGACCATGCCGCCACCGGGCACCGTCTTCTCGGGGTCCTTGGTGTCCTGCAGGTAGCCGGCCAATGAACACAGCGGCACGTAGGGCGCGCCCGGGTCCAGCAGCAGGGCCACGCGCTCGCGCGGCAGCAACTGGCCGCGTTTGTCGAACACCGCTTTGGACTTGGCCGAGGTCTGTGCCGTGCGGTCTTCCAGCGCGCGCAGCTGCGCGATGCGCGCCAGCATGGCGTCGCGGCGCTGCTGCGCTTGCGGGCTCTGGGGATTGAAGCTTGATTCAAATGTCATTTCGCCCCCACGCTTGTCACTTCGTGTACGGCGCTGCCCCCCAGGGGGGCGCGAGCTTGCTTGGGGCGGCCCTGCGCTGCGCTCATGGCTGGAACACCTTGGGCGTCACGTAGCGGTGGAAACCATCGAAGGGTTTCACCGCGTCGCGGTCTTGGACGGCCACGGGGGCGGCCACCTGGCCCCAGCCCATGCGCACCTGGGGTCGCGCACCGTCCACACGCAGCACACTCCCGCTGATGAAGCTGGCCGCCGGGCTCAGCAAAAAGACGATGGCGGCCGAGGTCTCGGCTTCGTTGCCGAAGCGCCCGGCCGGCACCGTCTCGCGCATCTCGCGCAGCATCGGCCCGGCCTCGGGTGGGTAGTGGTCCATGCCGCTGGAAGCGATGTAGCCCGGCGCGACCGCGTTCACGCGCACGCCGCTCTTGGCCCATTCCAGCGCCGCGGTCTCGGTGAAGTTCACCATGCCCGCGCGCGCCGCGCCGCTGTGCCCCATGCCGGGCATGGAGCCCCACATGTCGGCGACGATGTTGACGATGGCGCCGCCCTTCGCCTGCATGCTCTGCACATAACATTCGCGCGCCATCAGGAAGCCGCCGGTGAGGTTGGTGTCGATCACGGCCTGCCAACCCTTGGCGCTGATGTTCTCCAGCGGCGTGATGTACTGGCCGCCCGCGTTGTTCACCAGGCCGTCGATGCGGCCGTGCGCGCCGACGATGGCCGTGACCACGGTGCGCACCAGGTCTTCCTGGCGGATGTCGCAGGCGTGGAAACTCGCGCGCCCGCCGTCGGCCACGATCTCGCCCGCCGTGTCCTGCAGCTTGGCGAGGCTGCGCCCGATCAGCACCACGTGCGCGCCCAGGCTGGCCAGTTCATGCGCGGTGCAGCGGCCGATGCCGGAGCCGCCGCCGGTGACCACGATCACGCGGCCGTGCAGCAGGTGGGGGGCGAAGGCGGAGCGGTAGTGGTTCGTCATGCTGGCTCCTTCAGGAAAAGTTGCAAGGCCGAGGTGGTGAGGTCGTCGAGCGAGGCGCGCGCGCGGGTCTTGGCGCTGCGTCCCGAAGGCGGTGCGTACCACTGCACCGACCAGTTGAGCGCGCCAAAGATCATGAGGCGGGCCAGCACCGGGTCGCCCGCCAGCTGATGGGTGGCGTGCAGCGCCTCGAACACCGGCACCCAGGCGGCTTCGTAGTCGTCCTTGAAGCGGTTGACCTCGCTGCGCTGCGCGGCGTCCAGCGAGCGCCATTCGTACAGCATCACGGGAATGAAGTCGCTGTCCGGGCCAAGCAGCACGTCGAAGTGGTTGCGCACCAGCACCCTCATGCGCTCGCGCACGTCGGCGGTCGGCGGCAGGCCTGCCAGGGCGGCGTTCTGCCGCTGGAGCGCACCCTTCATGCCCTCCAGCATCACAGCGGCCAGCAGGGCCTCCTTGCTCTCGAAGTGGTAGAAGGGCGAGCCCGAGCGCATGCCCACGGCGGCGGCGATGTCGCGCGTGCTGGTGCCGGCGAAACCCTGCGTCCGAAACAAGCGTGCAGCGCCCGTGATCAGCTCCTGGCGGCGGTTGCCGTCGTCGCGTTCTCCAGCGGTCTTGCGGGGGCGGCCGCGCGCGCGGCGCGGTGCCTCGCTGCCCGCTTCGGCGGCCAGGGATTCGGGAATGTCCAGGTTCATGGACGCAGACCATATCAGCGCGACTGAATTTCAACAAGCACTTGCTTTGTGAAAATGTGAGCAGCTGTCTCCGGCTCGACATCGTGGCCCCGTGCATACCCTGAGGGAGAGCATGTGCGCCCGCGTTTCTGCGACCATGCCGCATGGACAAAGCCTTCGACATCATCGTTTTTGGCGCCACCGGTTTCACCGGCCGGCTGGTGGCCGAGTACCTGAACCACACCTGCGGTGTGGGACGCGGCGTGGCCTGGGCCATGGCCGGGCGCAGCCAGGCCAGGCTGACCCAGGTGCGCGATGCGCTCGGCATCAGCCCCGCCCTGCCCCTGCTGGTGGCCGACGCGAACGACCCGCAGGCACTCGCCCAGCTGGTGGCCCAGGCCCGCGTGGTGATCACCACCGTGGGGCCCTACCAGCAGCACGGCCAGGTGCTGGTGGACGCGTGTGCACAGGCCGGCACCGACTACGTGGACCTGTGCGGCGAGCCGGGCTGGATGGCGCAGATGATTCCCCGCCTCCAAGGCCCGGCAGCGGCCAGCGGCGCGCGCATCGTGTTCTCGTGCGGGTTCGATTCCATCCCGTTCGACCTTGGCGTGGTCTACCTGCAGCACGAGGCGATGCAGCGCCTGGGTGCGCCGCTGGTGCGCGTGCATGGCCGGGTGAAGGTGATGAAGGGCGGTTTCTCCGGCGGCACCGCGGCCAGCCTGCTGGCCACGCTGGAGAACGCCGGGCGCGACCCGACGCTGGCGCGCACGCTGGCCGACCCGTTTGCACTCACACCGGGCTTTCGCGGTTCGAAGCAGCCTGACGACAGCACCGCCGCCTGGGACGAGCTCGCGCAGTCGTGGACCGGGCCCTTCGTGATGGCACCCATCAACACCAAGAACGTGCACCGCACCCACGCGCTGCGCGGCCACCCCTGGGGTGCCGACTTCGTCTACAGCGAACGCATGCTCACGGGCAGCGGCGAGGGTGGCGAAAAGCGCGCCCGCGCCCTGGCACGCAACACGCGGGTGCAGAACGCGCTGCTGGCCTTTGGCCCCACGCGAGCGCTCATCCGCCGCTTCGTGCTGCCCAAGCCCGGACAAGGGCCGACGAAGGAACAGCGCGAGAAAGGTCGCTACGAGGTGCTCTTCATCGGCCAGACCGCGGATGGCCGCACGCTGTGCGCCAGCGTGAAGGGCGATCGCGACCCGGGCTATGGCTCCACCTGCAAACTCATCAGTGAAACCGCGCTGTGCCTGGCACGCGAGATCGACCCGGACATGACGCCCGGCGGCGTGTGGACGCCCGGTGCGGCCATGGGCCTGACGCTGGTGCGCCGGCTGCAGGAGCGCGCAGGCCTGTCATTCCAGATCGTTGATGCCCCTTCGCCCCGCTGAACCATGCCTGAACAACGCGTCCCCATTGGTCACGCCAACGACATACCCCCCACCTGGGGCGCCCCGCGCACCGCCGCGCGCCGCTTCACGGTGGCCATCCGCGAACCGCGAGGCACCGAGACCTTCTCGGTGGCCTGGGGCGAGCTCACGGCCGACCCCGGCGTGGACTGGGTGGTGATGCTGGACGACGGCACGGCCTACCCGATCAAGAAAGATCTGTTCGAACGCACCTACGAAGCCGCCGGGCCGGGGCGCTACCGCAAGGTGGAGCTCAGCCGCCTGGTGCAGGTGCCGCCCGACACCGTGGCCTTGCTGGCCACGCTGGAAGGCCCGCTTGAAGTGCGCCACCCCGACTACGTGGCCGTGGGCGCGCAAGGCGAGGTCTATGCCAACGCCGCTGACTGGGTGCGCGAGCACCTGACGTTCGACACCGTGGGCAGCGCCTGAACGCGCCCCATCCCGCACACCCTTCGTTTCAAGGAACCCCCGTGAGCCAGCTCTTTTCTGCTTTCGACCTCGGTCCGCTGCGGTTGAAAAACCGCATCGTGATCGCCCCCATGTGCCAGTACTCGGCCGAGCACGGCAACGCCACCGACTGGCACCTGATCCACCTGGGCCACCTCGCGCTCTCGGGCGCGGGCCTGCTGATCCTGGAGGCCACGGCGGTCACGCCTGAAGGCCGCATCTCACCGACCGACCTGGGCCTGTGGAACGAGGCGAATGAACACGCGCTGGGCGAGGTGCTGAACAAGGTGCGCAAGCACTCGTCCATGCCGATCGCGATCCAGCTCTCGCACGCCGGGCGCAAGGCATCGAGCCGGACGCCATGGGAAGGCGGCCAGCTCATCGCGCCCGACGACGGTGGCTGGGAAACGCTGGCGCCCTCGGCCATTCCCCACCTCACGCACGAGGCACCGCCGCACGCGCTCGATGTGTCGGGCCTGGAGCGCATCAAGCAAGCGTTTGTGGATGCGGCGCTGCGCGCCCAGCGCATCGGCATCGACGCCATCGAACTGCACGCGGCCCACGGCTACCTGCTGCACCAGTTCCTCTCGCCCATCTCCAACCAGCGCACCGATGAATACGGTGGCTCGCTGGAGAACCGCATGCGCTTCCCGCTGGCGGTGTTCGACGCGGTGCGCGCCGCGCTGCCGGCCAGCATGGCGCTGGGCATGCGCCTCTCAGGCACCGACTGGGTGGACGGCGGCTGGGACGCGGCGCAAAGCGTGGTCTTCGGCCATGAACTCAAGGCGCGCGGTTGCCACTTCATGCATGTCTCCAGCGCCGGCATCTCGCCGCTGCAGCAGATTCCACTCGGCCCCAACTACCAGGTGCCGCTGGCCGAGCAGGTCAAGCGCGAGGTGGGCCTGCCCACGATCGCCGTGGGCCTGGTGACCGAGCCCGAGCAGGCCGAAGAGATCATCGCCAGCGGCCGCGCCCACTGCGTGGCTTTGGCCCGCGCCATGCTGTTCGACCCGCGTTGGCCCTGGCACGCCGCCGCCGCGCTGGGCGCACAGGTGGAGGCCCCGCCACAGTACTGGCGCAGCCAGCCACGCGGCATGAACCAGCTGTTCGGCGACGTGAAGATCGGTCAGCGCTGAGGCTGGCCGGGCGTCTCGCTCGTCAGCGCGAACGCGCTGGCCCGCACATGCTCGAAGGGTCGGACTTCGTATTCGAGGCCGCAGGCCAGGCAGGGGTTGTCGGCCGAGATGCGCGCGGCCTCTTCCAGGCTGTTCGCGCGGATGAACCAGAAACCGCCGACCACTTCCTTGGCCTCGGCAAATGGGCCGTCGATGATGCGCTCGCGCGAGACCAGCTTGCCTTCACGCGCCAGGCGCTGCCCCGAGCGCATCACGCCCTGGGCCACCATCTCGCCGTGCCATTCGTAGAAGCGGTCGATCGCGGCCTGAATCTCTTCGGGCGATTTGTCGGCGTCCCACTGGCCGCGCGAGATGACGAGGAATTCCAGGGGAGGATTCTCCGAGCTCATGTGGCGGCCCCGGGGGGTGGCTGGGGTGTGCGTTGCGCCGGGTCGTAAAAAAACTGTTCTGCCACGATGCGTTCGCCCTCCCAGCGCTGGTAAGCGAGCTCTTCCATTTCGGTGACCGAGTCGTCCCGCCAGACGAAGCGGAACACCCAGCGAATCACCACGTGATCACCGTTCACGAAGACCGGGCGCACGCAACGCGATTCGATGGCGGTCGCGCGGGCCATCACCTTTTGCTCGCCGGCCACCAACTGGTCACGGCCCACGCGTGGCGGGGCCTGGTTTTCCTGCATGGAGGCGTGTGGCGCGTAAAAGTCTGCGATCGCCTGGTCGTGTGCGTTGCTCTCCACCAGGGCAATGAAACGTTCGAGGGTGTCGGAACTGGGCATGCAAGGGGGCTTTCAGAGAGGAAGAACCGGCGCGGCTGTGTTGCTGCTCACGCCCTCGGCAGGACAGATGTGCTCCGCCACGACCTGCGACTGCGCGGCGATCGAGCGTAGCAGTCCACCGGGCTGGCGCACGTCGAAGCCGACGAAGTACACCCCGGCCAGCGCGCCCTGCCCCACCACCTCGGCGGGCATGCCGCGTGCGTCCAGCGGCGGGGGCGTGGCGGGAAACAGCTCGCTCAGCGCCGCGTCGTATCCGGTGGCCAGCAGCACCGAATCGAACGGGTGCTCGGTGCCGTCGGTGAAGCGCACGCCGCCGTGCATCAGCGTCTGGACACCGGGGTAGACCTGGATGTCGCCGTTCTTGATGCGTGCAACCGTGCCGACATCGATCACCGGCGTCTTGCCGTCTTCGCGCAACTGGCGCAGCGGTGACACCGCGGCGGTGTGCAGGCCGTAGCGGCCAAGGTCGCCCACCGTGAGGTTGCGCAGCAGCGTGGCCGCCGCATCGCCCAACGCAGTGGGCAGCCGGCTGAGCATGATGCTGGAGAGCTGGGTGGGCCGACCCAGCACGTCGCGGTACACGATATTGAGCGGCGAGCGCACCGAGAGCGCGGCGCGCACGCCGTGTTCCACCAGGTCCAACGCGATCTCGGCACCGGTATTGCCCATGCCCACCACCAGCACACGCTGACCGGCAAAAGGCCTGGCGTTGCGGTATTCGCGGCTGTGCAGCACACGCCCACCAAAAAGCGCCTGGTGCGGCAGCGTGGGCACGCGCGGGCGTCGGTTGGCGCCGGTGGCCACCACCACCTGGCGTGAGGCGATCAGCCGCCCGCTCGTGGTGCGTGTGAGCCAGCCCGCGTTCCCGAGAGCGGGTTCGATGCTCACCACGGATTCACCCAGCTCGGGGTCGATACCATGGTGATCGGCGTATCGGGTGAGGTAGTCCACCACACCCTGGCGGGACACATACCGCGGCGCACTGTCGGGAAAGGGCAGGCCCGGCAGCGCCGAATGGGTCTTGACGGTGTGCAGATGCAGGCGCTCGTAGTGGTGGCGCCAGCTGGATGCCACCTCGTGCGCCTGATCGACCACCAGGGCACGTGTGCCGCGCTGTGCCAGGCAGGCCGCCGTGGCCAGCCCGGCGGGACCTGCACCGATGACGAGCGTGTCGGTGTCGGTGCGGGTGGTGGGTTTGGGGTCCATGGACGCTCGCCTTTTGCGTCCAGTGTGTCTGGCGCGTGCGCGACACGCCATGAGGGCTTACACCCGTGCAAAAGGACCTCAGATCAGCGCAAGCTGTCGGCCCGTTCCAGCAGGAAAGTTCGCTCCCGCTCGTTGCCGGCCAGGGCGGCCGCGCGTTCGAACTCGGCGCAGGCCTCGGCGCGCCGCTCCAGTTGGGCCAGCAGGTCCCCGCGCACGGCGGGCAGCCAGTGGTAGCTGCGCAAGGCCTTGTTGTCCAGCAGCGCGTCCACCAGGGCGAGCCCCGCCGCAGGGCCGGCGTGCATGGCCACGGCCACCGCACGGTTGAGCTCCACCACAGGGGAAGGCGCCACCCTCGCCAGCTCACCGTAAAGTGAGGCGATGCGCGCCCAGTCGGTGTCCTGCGCGTGCACCGCGCGGGCATGGCAGGCGGCAATGGCGGCCTGCAACTGGTAGGACCCAGCCGCTGGCGCCAGCGCTTCTGCGCGCACCAACGCGGCCAGACCGCGGTGGATGAGCAAGGCATCCCAGCGGGTGCGGTCCTGGGCGGCCAGCAGCACCGGGCGGCCCTGCGCGTCGGTGCGGGCGCTGGCGCGTGAGGCCTGTATTTCCATCAGCGCGAGCAGGCCGTGCACCTCGGCCTGCTGCGGTGCAATGCCGACGAGCATGCGGCCCAGGCGCAGGGCCTCGTCGCACAGCGCCGGGCGCATCCAGTCGCCGCCGCTGGTGGCGGTATAGCCCTCGTTGAACACCAGGTACACCACCTCCAGCACGGAGGCCAGGCGTTCACCCAGCGCCTCGCCGCGCGGCACCTCGTAAGGCACGCCCGCTTCGCTCAGCGTCTTCTTGGCGCGCACGATGCGCTGCGCGATGGTGGCCTCGGGCACGAGGAAAGCGCGCGCGATCTCGTGCGTGGTGAGGCCACCCAGCAGCTTGAGCGTGAGGGCCACGCGCGCATCGGTCGAGAGCACCGGATGGCAGGCGGTGAACACCAGACGCAGCAAGTCATCGCCGATGTCGTCCTGCCGGGCTTCGTCCAGCGCATCCACGAAATCGGGCACGTGGTCGGCGCCCAGGGCTTGGAGGTCGGCGGCGATGTCCTCGTGCCTGGACTCGGCCATCTGGCGGTGGCGCAGGTGGTCCAGGGCGCGGCGCTTGGCGGTGGTCATGAGCCATGCGGCGGGGTTGTCGGGCACGCCTTGCGTGGGCCAGTGCTCGAGCGCGGCCAGCAGTGCATCCTGCGCCAGCTCTTCGGCCACGCCCACGTCGCGCACCACGCGCGCCACATGCGCCGTGATGCGTGCGGACTCGAGGCGCCAGACGGTGGCGATGGACTGGTGAACACCGGAATGCATGGGCCGGAATCTACATCCGCATCGTCACATCTGCGCCGGTGCAGCCGAGCTTGGAACACCTTCGTGCTCCGCACTGCGGTGCGCGCCCGCTTGGGAACGGCCCGGCGCGGCGCCTTCATCCATCCAGAACACCTCCCACTGATGACCGTCCAGATCGGCAAAGCCGTGCTGGACCATGAAGCCGTGGTCCATCGGTGCATTGGGCGTGGTGGCGCCGGCAGCCACCGCCTTGGCCACCAGTTCGTCCACCTCGGCTCGGCTGTCGACCGAGAGGGCAATGAGCACCTCGGTGGTCTTCTTCGCATCGGCGATGGGCAACTTGGTGAAGCCCTGGAAGAACGGCTCCACCAGCAGCATGGCGTGGATGTTCGGTGCGATCTCGAGGCAGGCGCCCTGCTCGTTGGTGAAACGCGGGTTGAACGTGAGGCCCAGGGCCTTGAAGAAGGCCTGGGACCGGGCCATGTCCTTGATGGGCAGGTTGACGAATATCTGGCGCAGCATGGTGGCTCTCCTGTCGGGGTTCAGTTCGTGCCTTCGCACAGATTCTTGAGGCTTTGCAGGGCTTGCGGCCAGACCCTGGCCATCATGTCCTCGTAGTCGCCGAACACGTCGGTATCCACCTTGACGCGGGTGCCACCGTTCTCGTCGGTGAAGGTGTAGTTTTCGTAGCAGGGTGCCCAGGCGCGCACCGCGTCGCTGGTGGTGTCTTCCTTGCCGTTCTCGATGAAGCCGAGATGGCGGATCGACACGAATTGGGCGGGGCGGTGTTCGGCGATCTCGGACACCATGCCATTGCCGGCCGGGTCCAGAAAGCGGATCGCATCGCCTTGCTTCCAGGAGCCTTCGAACCGCGAGCCTTCGCAGAACGCGCTGGTCCATTGTTCGTAGGTGGGCGACTGAAGCATGGTGGTCCAGACGTGCTCGCGCGGGGCCTGGATGAGGATCTCGAAATGTTGCTTCTTCATGGTGGGTCTCCTCAGTGTTTGTTGCCCTGCATGGCGTCGAGCTTCTTGAAATCCTCCAGCGGCTGGCTGGGTGGGAAGTCGTCCATCTCGTAGAGCTGGCGCAGCTCGATCACGGCCTCCTTGCCCCGGCCTGCCGGGTTGGGAAAACGCCGGCTCCATTCCAGGGCCTCCTCGCGCGAGCGCACCTGAATCAGGGTGTAGCCGGCGATGAGTTCCTTGGCCTCGGCAAACGGGCCGTCGACGACGCGCTTGCTGCCGTCGGCGTTGTAGTGCACGCGCCAGCCTTTGCGGCTGGGGTGCAGGCCCGAACCGTCGAGCAGCACGCCGGCCTGGGCCATCTCCTCGTGAAAACGCACCATCTCGGCCATGAGCGCCTCGTCGGGCGCGGGACTGGTCTCGGCTTCAAATTCGTCGCAAGACTTGACGATGATCATGAATCGCATGGGCTTCTCCTGGTGGGTTGGGTGGGTGTCACGGACTCCAACCGTTACGACGAACCAGCCACGGCCTTTTCGACAAGGTCACTGGTAACAGGGGCCCACCGCCCGCACCTCCACCGTGGCCCACTCGGCCGCCGGGCACTCCCGGGCAATGGCCACCGCTTCGTCGAGGCTGGCGCAGTCGAGCAGGAAAAAGCCGCCCACCATTTCCTTGGCTTCGGCGAACGGGCCGTCCACCACTTTCGCCTGCCCACCTGCGGTGGACACGCGCACCGCGCTCGCCTGCGAGGTCAACGACTCCACCGCCTTGAGCTTGCCTTGCGCCTGCAGGGTTTCACCAAAGCGCTGCATGCGGCCGTAGACCTCGCGGCCTTCGGCTTCGGTGCGTGTGGCGCGCTGCGTGGTGGGTTCGATGATCAGCAACATGTAGGACATGGTGGTCTCCAGGACGAATGTGTTGAAGCAGGCTGAGCATCCTAGCCGCACCGTCACCCGGGCGCTTGACCTGCGCTCGCCCGGGCGGAGAATCCGCGCCATGAACACCACCACTTTCGACAACTTCCGCCAGCAACGCCTCGCCGAGGGTTTTGACGAGGTGCTGGAGCGCGTTTGGGCACCGCTCACCGTGCTCGACACCCACAGCCACCCGTTTGCCGCCAACGCGCTGGTGTCGCGCGGCGAGATGTGGCTCACCGTGAGCGGCCACACGCGCCACCTGCTGGCCGGCGACACCTTCGAGCTGGACGCGCATGTGCAGCACGCCGAGCGCTACGGCGCCGAGGGTGCGGCCTACTGGGTGGCCCGGCGCAACGCCTGAACCGCCTGGCGCCTTCCCTCATCTGGGGGGTGGTTTTGTCACGCAGCGAGCGCACAGTGGTGCCTTCAACCGGCAGGAGGTGCCACCATGAACCTGAAACAGCTCAGCATCGGCTCGTTCAACCTCTACAACCTGAACGAGCCCGGCCTGCCGATGTACACCGACAAGACGGGCTGGACCCAGGCCGAGTACGACCGCAAGATCGGCTGGACCGCGCACCAGCTCCAGTCGCTGGACGCCGACGTGTTCGGCCTCCAGGAAATGTGGAACCCGGTGTCGGTGCAGCGCGCGCTGGCGTCGGCCGGCGTGGCAGACAGCTACGACCTGCTGGCACCGCCCAACGCCAACGGCAAACGCATCGACTGCGGCGCCCTGGTGCGCAAGGGCCTGCTCTCGGGCCAGCCCGAATGGATCACGAAATTCCCGCCCGGCTTCGTGCTGCGCTCCACCGGCGACGACCCGCAAACCCCCAGCATCAGCGTCAACATCCAGGGCTTCTCAAGGCCGGTGCTGCACTTCACCATCCAGCCGCGCAGCCCCGGCCCCGAGGTGCACGTTTACGTGTGCCACTTCAAGTCCAAGGGGCCGACCCAGGTCTTCAACGAGAAGTGGTTCAAGGCCGACAAGGCGCTCTACGGCAAACACGCCACGGGCATCGGCGCGGCGATCTCCACCATCCGGCGCACGGCCGAGGCCACGGCGCTGCGCTTCCTGCTCTCGGAACAGATGAGGGGCAACGACACGCCGGTGATCGTGCTGGGCGACATCAACGACGGCCAGCACAGCAACACCGCCAACATCCTCACCGAGCAACCGCACTACCTGGTGGGCGAAAGCAGGGGTGGCGGTGACACATCGCTCTACACCGCGCAGACCCTTCAGGAGTACCGCGACACGCGCGACGTGTACTACACCCACGTGCACCAGGACATCCGCGAATCGCTCGACCACATCCTCGTGAGCCAGGAGTTCTACGACAACAGCAAGAAGCGCCAGTGGCTGTTTGACGGTCTGGTGATCAACAACGACCACCTGAACTTCGACGACCACAAGGCCCTGGGCACCGGCGACCACGGCGTGATCCGGGCGACGTTCAGGTACAGCCCGGCGAAGGTGGTTTGAGGTTCAGGCGCTGACCACCGGCTCCAGCAGCACATACAGACCCATCACCGGCTTCTGCTGGTCTTCGCGCAGCGGGGCCCGCCAGGTCTGGCGCACGCGAAAGCCACCGAGTTCGGCCAGACGATCGATATAGGCCGGTGAGTGGGCGTAGCGCAGGCTGGGCAGCAACTTGAGTTCGCTGCCATCGGTGGCGAGTTCGACCGAAAATGCAAAACACCCGCCGGGCTGCAAGCGCTCACGCACGGCCTCGAACACCGCGTCGAGCGCACCCACGTAGATGAACACATCGGCTGCGATCACGAGGTCGACCGGCTCCGGGCTCTCGCGCAGGAAGGCCAGCAGATCGCCGTGCACCACGCGTCGGTAGGCGCCGCTGGTCCGCGCCTGCGCCACCATGGCCGCGGACAGGTCCACCCCCTCCACCGTCCCGGCCTGGGCCTGGATGAGACGGCCGCACAGGCCGGTGCCGCAGCCGAGATCGAGCACACGCTCGAAGCGCTGCCCGCTGGCGCGCAGTGGCGCCAGCAAGGTGCTGTGCGCCTGGTAGTTGAGTTGTTCGACCAGGTGCGTCTGGAAGTCGTCGGCGTATTCGTCGAACAAGGCTTCCACGTACAGGGCGGGCGGATGGGCCGGCACAGGGCCATCCTGCACGGAGGACAAATAGAAACGGTTGAGCGTTTCATCGCCCCCTTTGGCCAGCGCCTGCTCGTAGCAACGCGCGGCCTCCGCGTGGCGCCCGGTGTCGCGCATCAGGCTGCCGCGCTGGCTCCAGGCTTCGGCCAGGGTGGGCTCGATGGCAATGGCCTGGTCGAGCGCTTGGAGCGCCTCGTCGGGCTGCTGCAGGCGCATGCGGCACATGGCCAGCGACAGCCACAGCTGCCCGGTGTTCGCGCCCAGGCGAATGCCGTGTTGCAGCGCTTGCGCCGCATCGCTCCAGTGGGACAGCGCCTCGTGCGAGAGCCCGAGCGCGACCCAGGCGTCGCGGTGCGCGGGGTCGGCCTGGGTGGCCAGCATGAGCGTGGCCACGGCCTCGGGCCACCGGCCCAGGCGGCACTGTGTCACGCCCAGGTTGGCCAGGATGGAGGGGCGCCCCGGCACCAGGGCCAGCGCCGCCTGGTAGCGCACAGCGGCTTCTTCCAACTGCCCCGCTTCGAACAAGGCATTGCCTTCGAAGAAATGGGCTTTGGCTTGTTCGGTGGGATCGGTCATGGCGCAGTACCTTACACGAGCCACCTCGTCCCCAGGGTGCAGAGGCAAGCCGTGCCGTACTGTCGGGAAAAATTACAGAAGGCGAAGGACCAGACCGTGTCCAACACCTCACCCCGGGCGTGGAGCGCAATGGCTCAATAGTTGCTTACCAATCGTTACACGGGCCCGATCGCCGCCCTTGCAACACAGGTAACCCACACATGACAACTCTCTGGAAAAACACCTTGGTCCGCAGCGTGCTCGCACTGGGTCTCGCATCGACCCAGGCATTCGCGGTGGCCGCTCCCATCTACTGGACCGACTGGACCGGTGGGGACCTCGATGCATCGGCAGGCTTCCAGGCCCAAGGCACCATCACCACGAGCACCAGCTCGGTGACGGTCACCTACGTCAACCGCAACGGCGTGGGGTTCTATCAGCCCAGCGGCGGCATCGACTACTACACCGGCGGCGATGCATCCACTTCACCGTTCACCAGCGCGCTGGTGGACAACCGTCCGACCGGTTCGGACATCATTGCGCTGCAGTTCGCGGGCACGCAGTCGCTCAGCTTCTCCCAGGCCATCGCCAATCCAGTGTTCTCCTATGTCAGCCTGAACGGCAACGGATACGCCTTCGACCAGGACTTCGACATCCTCAGTTTCGGTGACGCCAGCAACGGCAACGCCTGTGGTTACTGGGGCTGCGGCACCTCGTTCAAGCAGATCGTCGACATCGGCGGTGGTGTCATGGAATACCGCCTGCTCGGTACCGGCGAGCCACACGGCACGCTGCGCTTCACCGGCACCTTCGACACGGTCAGCTGGCGCAGCCTGAGCAACGAGTACTGGAACGGCTTCACGGTCGGTGTGCAGGGCACTGCGGCCGAGGTGTTTGATGTGCCGGAACCCGGCAGCATCGCCTTGCTCGGTCTGGCCCTGGTCGGCATGGCCGCGGCTCGCCGGCGCAAGGCCTGATATCCAGGTGAAGTCCGGGTCGCCTCAGGCCCGCGACATTCCCGATACAAACAGGGCGGCTTGACCGCCCTGTTGCATTTCACACTTTCGAAAAATCAGGCTTGCGGCGCTCCATGAACGCGCCGAACGCTTCCTTGGCGGCTGGCTCACCGAGCATGCGGCCGAAGCTCGCGCCTTCTTCGGCCATCACCTCCATCACCTGCTTGAGCTGGCCCTTCTTCATCAGGCGCTTGGTCTCGATCAAGGCGGTGATGGGCTTGGCGGCCATCTTGCGCGCCGCGGTCTGCGCATAGCCGGCCACTTCCAGCGGCGGCAGCACGCGGTTGACCAAGCCCACTTCGAGCGCAGCCTCGGCCATGAAGGGTTCGCCCAGCAGCAACGCCTCGGCGGCGCGGTGGTAGCCCAGCATCTGCGGCACCAGCAGGCTGCTGGCCGCTTCGGGGCACAGGCCCAGGTTCACGAAGGGCATGGAGAAGGCGGCGTTGTCGCCCGCGTAGACGAGGTCGCAATGAAACAGCATCGTGGTGCCCACACCCACGGCCGGGCCGCACACGGCGGCGATCAGCGGCTTGGGGAACTGCGCAATGCCGCGCAGGAATCGGAACACCGGTGAATCGGTGGTGGCGGGCGGGTTGTTGAGGAAGTCGCCGATGTCGTTGCCGGACGAGAAGATGGTCTCATTGCCCTGGAGCACCACGCAGCGCACGGCCGCGTCGTCCTGCGCGGCCTGCAGCGCGTCGGCGAGCGCGCCGTACATGGCAGCGGTGATGGAGTTCTTCTTGTCCGGACGGTTGAACGTGAGGGTGCAGACGCCGGCTTCGGTGTGGACGAGGATGTCGCTCATGGGGGGTCTCTCGGTGGGCAAAAGGGAAGCCGCAAATTACCACGAACGGGCGTGCTTTTCTGGGTCGCGCTCCCGAGGTCTGACGGGTGCGTGACAGCGTGTATCGGCACCGGATTTCAACAGGTGCCCGCCTACACTTGGCCGCATCCCGGCGCCTGGACGCCGCTTCTGCACACAGGTGTTTCATGCGCTCCCGTTCCATTCTTCTCATCCTCGCCACGGTGGCGACCCTGCTGGTGCCACTGCCCTCGGCCGCCCAGGGCAGCAGCGCTGGCGAGCGCCCTCGCGTGGCCCTGGTGCTCTCGGGCGGCGGGGCGCGCGGGTTTGCGCACGTGGGCGTGCTCAAGGCGCTGGAAGCCGCGCGGGTGCCGGTGGACATGATCGTGGGCACCTCGATGGGCGCGATCATCGGCGGGCTCTACGCCAGCGGCATGAAGGCAGACGATCTGGAGCGCGAGATCGTCGAGGTGGATTGGGGCGGTCTCTTCAACAGCCGTGAGCCGCGCCAGCTGCTCTCGCAACGCCGCAAGGAAGAGGACTTCGAGCTCTCGCCGGTGCTGCTGCTGGGCTTTCGCGACGGCGAGTTCCAGCTGCCCACGGGCGCCGTGTCCAGCCGCTCACTGGAAATGCTGCTGCGCCGCTACACGCTCTCGACCCGGCACCTCGAGTCGTTCGATCAGTTGCCCACGCCGTTTCGCGCCGTGGCCACCGACATGGAGACCGGCCTGGCGGTGGTGATGGACCGGGGCGACCTTGCCGCGGCGCTGCGCGCCAGCATGTCGGTGCCCGGTGTGTTCTCACCCCTGTCGATCGACGACCGCATCCTGGGCGACGGCGGGCTGGTGAACAACCTGCCGGTGGACGTGGCACGCGCCATGGGCGCCGAGGTGATCATCGCGGTGAACATCGGCACCCCATTGGCCGGGCGCGAAACGCTGGGCACGGTGCTGGGTGTGACGACGCAGATGGTCAACATCCTGACCGAACAGAACGTGCAGGCCAGCATCGCCACGCTCACGCCGAAAGACCTGCTGCTCGCGCCGCCGCTGGGCAAGCTCACGTCAAGCGACTTCGACAAGTCGGTCGAACTGGTGAAGATGGGCAGCGAGTACGCACGAACCGTGAGCGAGGCGCTTGCGCGCTTCGCGGTGGACGAGCCACGCTACGCGGGCTGGGTGAAGTCGCGCAGCGCACAGGCGCTGGCCAACGCCGACCGGGTGGGACGGATCGGTGCCATCCGCTTTGAAGGCGTGAGCGAAGAGCGCGCGGCGCGCCTGGCCAGGGCGCTGGACACCGAGCCTGGCCAGCGGGTAGATGTGCCCAGACTCGAGGCCGATCTGCAGAAACTCTCGGTCAGCGGCGACTACGAGCGCATCGACTACACGCTGAGCCGGCGCGAGGACAACGGCACCGAGGACCTGACGATCAAGCTGCGAGAAAACGCCTGGGGCCCCAACTACCTGCGGGTGGGCCTGGACCTGCGCACGGACTTCCAGGGAGAGGGCGCGTTCAACCTGCGCATCAGCCACAACCGGCACTGGCTCAACGAGAGCGGGGCCGAGTGGCGCAACCGGGTGCAGCTCGGCGAGACGGTGGGCCTGTACTCCGAGATCTACCAGCCGCTGGGGGTGAACAGCGAACGCTTTGCGGCGGCCTACGTGGACACCAGCATCAACAAGGTCGAGCTGTTCAGCGACGAGGGTGATGCGCTCGCGCTGGTGCAGCGGCAAGGCATCAAGGTCGGCGCCGACCTGGGCTGGCCCATCGGCCTGCGCGGCACCGTCGGCGAGGCGCGGCTGGGTGTGGTGGCCAGTGCGCGGCGGGCCAAGCCCGAACTGCTGTCCGCGGCCATCCCCGCCGGTGTGGGCACGGTGCGCTGGACCGAGCGTGGCCTGCGTGCCGCCGTGATGGCCGATCAGCTGGACTTCGCCAATTTCCCTTCGCGCGGCTACCGCGGCCAGGCCGAGCTGTCGTGGGGCCGGCGCCAGGTGGACGGCGGCGAGACCAGCGACTTCACCCGGCTGGAGAGTTCATTCACCGCGGTGAAGAGTTGGGGCGTGCACACGTTCAATGTCGGCGGCCGCATGGCCTACACCAACCAGATCCCGCTGGCCGCCATCGACGAGTATTCGCTTGGCGGTTTCCAGAACCTCTCGGGCTACCGCACGGCACAGGTGGCGGGCAACTACCTGCTGTTTGGCCGGCTCACCTACTACCAGCGCCTGCCTTATTCGGTCGGGGTGGCTCGCGCCTTGTTCGTGGGGGGATCGCTCGAAGCCGGCAACGCCTGGACCGAGCGCAGCGACATCACGTTGCGGCAGTTGCGCGGCGCCGGCAGCCTGTTTGTGGGCGCGGACACCGGCATTGGGCCGCTGTACCTGAGCATCGTGAGCGCGCCCAAGGGCTACACCGGGCTCTACCTGTTCCTCGGCCGGCCCTGAAGGCGGTCACTCCTTGAAGTAAACCACCTGGTGCGTGGTGGCCAGCAACGCGCCGGCCTCGCTCCAGACCTGCGCGGTCTGGTCGAAGAAGCCGTTGCGCAACGCCTGGGCGCTCGCCTGCCCCTTCAACCAGCCCGTGCCGGTAGCGGCGAGTTGCGCCGAACCGGCGTGGAAGTACACCGTCATCGACACGGTGCCCGCCGGCACCCGCGTGGCGCGGCGCAGCCACACGCGCGGGTAGAACACATCGGCCATGGCGGTGAGGCTGCAGAAGTCGAGCGCTCGGGCGGGTTCGTCGCGCATCCACAGCGTTGTGCGGCTGGAGTCGCCGCTGCCGTCCCACGCGGTGGGGATGGGCCCCTCGGTGATGCGGATGTCGTAGCGCTTGACCCACTCCACCATCGCGGCCATGTTGGGTTTGCCCACCGCGTCGGGTGTAGGCATGTCGGGCGCGGCCCGCTCGTCCACGCTCCAGGTTTCGCGGCGCGCGGCCGTCACGGCGGTGGCGGTGAGCACGGTCTCACCTGCCTGCGCGATCTCGATCACCCAGTGCTGGGTGGATCGGTTGGTGCGGGCTGCCCGTGCGATCACTTCAAACGGACCATCGGCCAGCGCAGCGGCGTAGTTCACCGTGAGCGCCACCGGCTCCCCCAGCAGGGCCGGGTGCTGCAGCACGGCGTTGAGCGCGGTGGCCGCCGTGACGCCACCAAACGGCCCGACCATGTTGGCGTAGGCGGGCGAAGTCGCGCCTGCGAAGCGCCCCTCACCGAGCGGCTGCAGGGCGATGGCCGAGTCGAAAGCGTGCGCGCCCATCAGACCCTTTCGATGATTCCAGCAGCCCCTTGGCCCATGCCCACGCACATCGTGACCATGCCGTAGCGCTTGTTGTGACGCCTGAGGGCGTGCACCACGGTGGCCGCGCGGATGGCGCCGGTGGCGCCCAGCGGGTGGCCCAGCGCGATCGCGCCGCCCATGGGATTGACCTTGCTTGGGTCCAGGCCCAGCGTGTTCATGACCGCGAGCGACTGCGCTGCAAAGGCTTCGTTGAGCTCGAACCAGTCGATGTCGTCCTGCTTCAGGCCGGCGTATTTCAGCGCGGCCGGAATGGCTTCGATCGGCCCCACGCCCATGATGTGCGGCGGCACACCGCGCGAGGCGTAGCTGACGAAGCGCGCCAGCGGCGTGAGGTTGTAGCGCTTCAGGGCGGCTTCGCTCACGAGGATGAGCGCGCCCGCGCCGTCGCTGGTCTGCGAACTGTTGCCGGCCGTGACCGAGCCGCGCGCAGCGAACACGGTGCGCAGCTTGGCCAGTCCTTCAATGGACGTGTCGGGCCGCGCGCCTTCGTCCAGGCTCACAGTGCGCTGGGTGGTGGTGACTTCGGCGCTCTCCAGGTTCACGCTGCGCTCGGTCACTTCCACCGGTGTGATCTCGTCGGTGAACTCGCCGTTCTTCATGGCGAGCACGGCGCGCTGGTGCGACTGCACGGCAAACGCGTCCTGCGCATCGCGCGAGACCTTCCACTGCTGCGCCACCTTCTCCGCCGTGAGGCCCATGCCGTAGGCGATGCCGTAGCTCTCCACGTCGTCGGTGTTGGTGAAGATGGTGGGCGAGAGGCTGGGCGAGTTGCCCATCATGGGCACCATGCTCATGCTTTCGGTGCCGGCGGCGATCATCACGTCGGCCTCACCCACGCGGATGCGGTCGGCCGCCATCTGCAGGGCCGAGAGGCCCGAGGCGCAGAAGCGGTTGACGGTGATGCCGCCCACGCTGTGCGGCAGGCCGGCCAGGATGGCGCCGATGCGCGCCACGTTCAGGCCCTGCTGCGCCTCGGGGATCGCGCAGCCGCAGATGATGTCTTCAATGGCCTTGGGGTCCAGCGTGGGCACCTGGCTGAGCGCCGAGCGCAGCGCAAGCGCCAGCATGTCGTCCGGCCGCAGGTGCTTGAACGAGCCTTTGTGCGAACGGCCGATGGGGGTGCGGGTGGCGGCGACGATGTAGGCGTCTTGGATTTGTTTGCTCATGAATTCGCTCCTTCAGCGGTGTCTGGCCCCTTCCCCCTCTGGGGGAAGGCAGGGATGGGGGCAACGCCCGCCAACGTATTGAGTTGATGAAGGATGGCGCTCAGCACGCCATCGAGGTTCTGAAACGGTGCGTTCGACGGGAAGCGCATCACGGCAAAGCCCTGGGCCTTGAAGAACGCGTCCCGTGCCAGGTCATAGGCCTGGTTGTTGGCATGCTGCGAGCCATCGAGCTCGACGATCACCTTCGGTTCGAGGCAGGCGAAATCGGCGATGAAGTTGCCCAGTGGGTGTTGACGGCGGAACTTGAACCCCAGTTGCTCGCCCCGAAGCCCCGACCAGAGCTTGCGCTCGGCGTCGGTCATGTCCCGGCGCAGGGCGCGGGCGTTGACTTGGGCTTTGTGAGTGGCTTGGTTCTGCATGGCTATTGGCTGGCGGAGCGCCCCCATCCCGGCCTTCCCCCAGAGGGGGAAGGAGCAAGACGGGCTCCACTCCTTCCCCCTCTGGGGGAAGGCAGGGATGGGGGCACGCGCACCAAACACATCCCTTCAGTTCCGCACCGGCTTGCCCGTGTTGAGCATGCCGAGAATGCGTTCTTGTGTCTTGGGGTGCACGATCAGCGAGCAGAAGGCCCGACGTTCCAGCGTCATCAGGTAGTCCTCGTTCACCAGCGTGCCGGGTTCGACGTCGCCACCGGTCACCACGTTGGCGATCAGCGAGGCAATGTGGAAGTCGTGCTGGCTGATGAAGCCGCCGTCGCGCATGTTGACCAGGCTGCCCAGGATGGTGGCCTTGCCGTCGCGGCCGGCCACCGGGAACAGGCGCTTGTGCGGTGCGCGGTAACCACCGTTGAACAGGCCCTTGGCTTCGTTGATGGCAACAAACAGCAGCTCGTCCTTGTGCGGCACGATCACGTCGGAGTGCAGCACGTAGCCGAGCTGGCGCGATTCCAGCGCGCTGGTGCCAACCTTGGCCATGGCCGCGGCTGTGAAGCCTTCGGTGAGGAAGGGCAGCAGGTCCTTGCCGGTCGAGGTCTCGGCGTTCTCGGCCGCGCGGCGCGCGATGTAGGTCAGGCCGCCGGCGCCGGGCACCAGGCCCACGCCCACTTCCACCAGACCGATGTAGCTTTCCATGTGCACCACGCGGCGCGCGCTGTACACGGCCAGTTCACAACCACCGCCCAGCGCCAGGCCGCGCACGGCGGAGACCACCGGCACGTTGGCGTAGCGCAGGCGCAGCATGGTCTGCTGCATGAAGCCTTCGGCGTCCTCGATGGCACTCACGCCCACGGCCATGAAGGCCGGCAGCATGGCCTGCAGGTCGGCGCCGGCGCTGAAGGGCTCGTCGCCCGACCAGATCACCAGGCCCTGGTATTCGCGCTCGGCCAGGTCCACCGCAGCCATCAGGCCTTCGCAGACCTCGGGGCTGATGGCGTGCATCTTGGTCTTGATGCTGGCGATCAGCACCTGCTCGTCCAGCGTCCAGATGCGGATCGCATCGCTCTCTTCGATCGTGTTGCCCGCGGTCTCGAACTTCAGGCCGGCTTCGCCGAGCAGCAGCTCGGGAAAGTGCTGGCGCTGGTAGACCGGCAGCTGAAGGCGCGGGTCAAATGAGCCCTTGCCCGGGTTCCAAGAACCTTGCGCGGTGTGCACACCACCGGCCTCGGCCACCGGACCCTTGAACACCCACTCGGGCAGCGGCGCCTTGCTCAGTGCCTTGCCGGCATCGATGTCCTCCTGGATCATCTTCGCCACCTCGAGCCAGCCGGCTTCCTGCCAAAGCTCGAAGGGACCCTGCTTCATGCCGAAGCCCCAGCGCATGGCCTGGTCCACGTCGCGTGCGGTCTCGGCGATTTGGCCCAAGTGCACCGCGGCGTAATGGAAACTGTTGCGCAGGATGGCCCAGAGGAACTGGCCTTGCGGGCCTTCGGCGTTGCGCAGCAGCTTCAGGCGCTCCGCGGCCGGGCGCTTGAGCATGCGGCCGTAGACCTCGTCGGCCTTCTCGCCAGCGGGCACGTAGTCCTCGCTGTCCAGATCGAAGCGCAGGATGTCGCGGCCCACCTTCTTGAAGAAACCGGCCTTGGTCTTCTGGCCCAGGTTCTTGAGCTCCAGGAGTTTGGCCAGCACCGGCGGCGTGCCGAAGCTGCCATAAAACGGGTCGGTCTCCAGGCTCAGGTTGTCCTGCAAGGTCTTGACCACGTGGGCCATGGTGTCCAGGCCCACCACGTCGGCGGTGCGGAAGGTGCCGCTGCTCGCGCGGCCCAGGCGCTTGCCGGTGAGGTCGTCGACCACATCAAAGGTCAGGCCGAAGTTCTCCACTTCCTTCATCGTGGCCAGCATGCCGGCGATGCCGATGCGGTTGGCGATGAAGTTGGGCGTGTCCTTGGCGCGCACGACGCCCTTGCCCAGGCCGCTGGTGACGAATGTCTCCAGGTCGTTGAGGATCTGTGCTTCGGTGGTGGGCGTGGCGATCAGCTCCACCAGCGTCATGTAGCGCGGCGGGTTGAAGAAGTGGATGCCGCAGAAGCGCGGTTTGATCGCCTCGGGAAGCACCTCGCCGAGCTTGGTGATCGACAGGCCCGAGGTGTTGGACGCGACGATGGCGTGCGGTGCGATGAAGGGCGCGATCTTCTGGTACAGGTCGAGCTTCCAGTCCATGCGCTCGGCGATGGCCTCGATGATCAGGTCGCAGTCCTTCAACTGCTCCATGTGCTCTTCGTAGTTGGCCTGGCCGATCAGGTCGGCGTCGGCCGCCACGCCCAGCGGCGAAGGCTTGAGCTTCTTGAGGTTCTCGATGGCCCGGGTAACGATGCCGTTCTTCGGGCCTTCCTTGGCCGGCAGGTCGAACAGCACCACCGGCACCTTGACGTTGACCAGGTGCGCAGCGATCTGCGCGCCCATCACGCCCGCGCCGAGCACGGCGACTTTCTTCACTTGAAATCGGTTCATTGGTTTTCCATGAAAGGGAACGGACGCGCGTGCTTCATTCGACGCGGATCCAGACCTGGGTGCGGTAGAACGGGCCGATGTAGCCGCGCATCTCCAGCTTCTTGCCGTCTTCGACGGGCTTGAGGCGCGTGCGGTAGACCTTGCCGTTGTTCGGGTCGACGATGTCGCCCCCGTCGTACACGGCCTTGTCGTCGGCGCTCTGCTTGAGGTTGCGCAGGATGGTCATGCCCAGCACGGGCTTGTCCTTGCGCTCGTCGGTGCACTTGTCGCACACCGCGTCGGGCTTGCTGGTCGGGTCGAGCAGCTTCTCGATCGTGCCGCTGTAAACGCCGTTGGCTTCCTTGATGCGCACCAGGGACTTCTCTTTCTTCGAGTCGTCGTCAATCGTTTTCCACAGACCCACGGGCGACATCTGCGCGAACGCAGACAACGAAGCCAGCGACAGGGCGAGGGTGCTCACAACGGTCTTGATCATGGAAGTCTCCTGGTGGTGGTTGGGGAAACGCGTGTTTACGCCAGGGCAGCGTCGGTGTCCATCAGCACCTTGCTGCCCGAACGCGCGGTGCGCATCAGCGTCGCGGTCTCGGGGAACAGCTTGGCGAAGTAGAAGCGCGCGGTCTGCAGCTTGGCGGTGTAGAAGGGGTCGGTGTTGCCCGCGGCGATCTCGCGCAGCGCCACCTGCGCCATGCGGGCCCAGAAGTAGCCGAACACCAAGTGGCCGGCCACGCGCAGGTAGTCCACCGCGGCGGCACCCACTTCGTCGGCGTTCTGCAGGCCCTTGAAACCGATCTCGGTGGTGAACTTGGTGATCTGCTCACCCAGGATGGCCAGCGGGTTGATGAACTCGGCCATCTTCTCGTTGACGCCCTCTTCCATCACCAGCGCGCCCACCAGCTTGCCGAACTTCTTGAGCGTGGCGCCGTTGTTGCCCAGCACCTTGCGGCCCAGCA
>JAZKHJ010000037.1:0-18655 GCA_040385485.1 Pseudomonadota bacterium
TCACCGAGCCGTGCATCGTGAACAGCTGGTTGTAGGTCTCCTGCGGCACGATGCCCGCGAGTGGTGCGGCCAGCTGCACGCGCATCACCAGCGACAGGACGCCGGCGGCGACGAAGAAGCCGAACGCCGTGACGATGAACAGGAAGCCGATGAAGTTGTTGTTGACGGCGCTGAAGGCGCGCCATCCCGTCGGCGTTTCCCAGACCTTCTTCAGGGCTGCCAGTTCGCCTCTCGGTCTTTTGTCTTGTGTCGGAAAACGCTCGTAGAGCTTCGCGTCAAAGCCGGTCTCCGACGGCGCGGTCGCTGCGTCGGCGACGGCACCCGACACGCCCGGGGGAACGCGGTCCGTCACTTCAACGACTCCATGTAGGCGGCCAGCGCGTTGAGCTCTGCGGCCTGCAGCGAGCGGTAGGCCGGCATGCGGTTGTTGGGCTTGATCGACTGGCTGTCACCGATCCAGCCGATCAGCGTTCCGCGGGTGTTGGGCAGGATGCCGGCGCCGAGCGACTGACGCGAACCGATGTGCGTGAGGTCGGGGCCTGAGAGTCCTTGCGCGGACGTGCCGGCGATGCGGTGGCAGGCGGCGCAGCCGGCCTCGCCGAAGAGCTTGCGGCCGCGCAGCACTTCGTCGTTGGCGGGTGCCGCCGCCGGGGCGGGCTGTGGCTGCTGGCGCGCTAGCCGCGCATCGTGCCAGCGCTGCCAGTCGGCGGGCTCATGCGCCACGACCACAAAGCCCATCAGCGAATGCGCCCCGCCGCAGAATTCGGCACACTGCCCGCCGTAGACGCCCGCCTTGTCGGCCTGCAGCTTGAGCCTGTTGGTGCGACCCGGGATCATGTCCATCTTGCCGCCCAGCTTGGGGACCCAGAAGCTGTGGATCACGTCTTCGGAGACCATGTCGACGACGACAGGGCGACCGACCGGGATGTGCAGTTCGTTGGCATCGGCGTGGGTCTCGTTGCCTGCCGCATCCAGGTAGGACACGCGCCACCAGTAGATGTT
Source organism: Pseudomonadota bacterium (assembly GCA_040385485.1). Taxonomy (GTDB): domain Bacteria; phylum Pseudomonadota; class Gammaproteobacteria; order Burkholderiales; family Burkholderiaceae_C; genus Hydrogenophaga. The sequence goes on from JAZKHJ010000037.1 coordinate 1,003, forward strand.
GCCGGACACGCGCATGCGCAGCTCGTCGCCTTTGATCGTCGTCATGCCGGCGACCATCGTCGTGCCCCAGGCCAGCAGCAGAAACAGCACGCCGGCCGGGACGATCAGCCCGAACCATTTGACGACGCCCACGCCACCGAGCTTGGCACGCAGTTCGTCGCTGCCGTACAGCGCCACCCACATGGCCGCGCAGACCAGCACAAAGATCAGCGTGACGAGCGCGATCAGCACCCAGGCCAGCGTGGTGACCGTGTTCGAGAACGGGCCGTGCGGATCGAGCACGGGCGGGGGCCAGCCGCTCAGGGCTTCAGCGAGGTTTGAGCGTGAGGAGATAGGCTGTGACATCGCGGGCTTCCTGGTCGGTCATCGTGATGGCGGGCATGGCCGTCCCGGGCACCAGCCCGGGGGCGTTTCTGACGAACTGCATCAGCACGCCGGGCTGGTTCGGCAGCCGCCCGGCGATCAAACCCTGACGGGCGAAGTCGTGCAATGAGGGCCCGAGCCCGCCGCGCGGCCACTTCACGTCGGGGAAGGTGTGGCAGGCCACGCAGCCTTTTTCCGTGACGAGCAGCCGACCTTTTGCGGCGTCGGCGTCGCCCAGCGTCGGCGTGCGGTCGGGCGGGCCATCGCAGGCCGCCAGGCTGATGCAGGCCAGCACCAGCCATCGGCTGGATTTACTTGCCGATGCACAACCGGGCGCCCGCATGAACGATGATCTAGATCCCATGAGCAAACACCTGTCGATGCACAACGACCGGCCCGTGAACTTCGGCGGTCTGTTGCTGGCCCTGTGCGCCTTGGTGCTGACGACGGCATGCACCGATCGCATGGACAGCAGTGACGACCGCTTTGGCCGCAGCGGCGAGCTCATCGCGATGAGCGGCGGCGAAGGTGGCGCGCGCTACGCCTGCGCCACTTGCCACGGCGTGCGCGGCGAGGGCAACGGGTTCGACGCGCCGCGACTGGCCGGCCTGCCGGCGGGCTACCTGCAAAAGCAGATGGAAGACTACGCAACGGGCTTGCGGGCGCACGAGGTGATGCGCGACGTGGCGCGCTTTCTCGACAGCCACGAACGCGTGCGGGTGGCCAACCACTACGCCGCCTTGCCGCCGCAGGCCCTGCCGCCCGCCACCGACGAAGCCATCGCCGCGGCGACCCCGGGGCTGTATGCAAGTACGTGTCAGCAGTGCCACGGCGTCGAAGGTGTGGGCACCGTGAAGGGGCCGCCGTTGAACGCCCAGCCGGCCTTCTACCTGACCCAGCAATTGCAGGACTGGCAGCTGTCGAAACGGCGCAATGACGGCAATCATGTGATGTTGAAGGTGGCGCAGCAGCTCGATGCCTCGCAGATCAGCCAACTGAGCCTTTACCTCGCGGGGATCCCACCACGCCAGGCTCATCTGGACCGTTGAGGTCGAACATCGAAGGCAGGACACGGTCCCGTTTGACCACGTAGTGCAGCACGGCCGCCCCGGCATGGCCGGGAATGATGAGGGCCGTGATCCACACGATCCAGAAGTGGGCCGTGGCCGCCCACTGCATCAGGCGGTGCTGCAGGCCCTCGGACAACTGATCGAAAGGCAGGTTGGGGAACGGGATCACGCCTGCAATCGACAACGGCAGATCACTGGGCAAGGTGGACCACATGACCCAGCCGCTGATGGGCAAAGCGAAAAAGCTGAAATAGAACCAGGTCTGCAAGAGGCGGCTGGCCTTGCCTGCCAACGACGCATCGTCGACGTTGTCGGGACCGGTGATCTGGCCGCGCCAGAACAGGCGCAGCGTGCCCAGCAGCATGATCGTGAGGCCAATCTGCGTATGGGTCTGGTAACCGACGTACTTGTGGCCGCCCACCGGTTGCCAGCCCAGGTACCACCCATGTGCCAGCTGGAAGATCATGAGCGCCGCCATCACCCAGTGGAAGGTGACGCCGATCGGCGAGTACAGGCCACGCCGGTGGTAGCCCTCGGCCCATTCAATGGCGGCAATGAGGTTCATGCAGGGTCGGCGCGCAAGCCGCGCGCACGTTCGGCGTCCAGCCAGCGCCAGCCGATCCAGATGGCCACAGCCAGGTAGGCGATGCTGCCTGGCGCCCACATGATGATGCCGGCGAGTTGCTGGTCTTCCAGCGGCGAAATGCCCCAGCCGAGGGTGGACGCGAAGTGCGGGGCATACAGCGGCCGCGCGGCAAAGGTGATCAACGCGCCCAGCAGTCCCATCAACACCGTCGTGACGAGGATGGCGCCCATCGCCGCCGTCGGGCCGGATCTTCGCACCGCCATCCAGAAACCCGTCGCGCTGGCCAGCAGGGTGAACTGCATCAGCGCGTAGATCAAGTCCGACGACAGCGCTGCCGCGTAGGGGGCCGGCGCATGCCAGGTCCAGAAGATCACGGCGGCGATGGCCGTCGCGCTCCAGAGCGAAGTCGGTAGTCGCCGAATCCAGGGTTCCAAGCCGAACACCAGCAACGGCGCCATCACCAGAACAAGCACGATGTGATGGATCACCCGCACGGTGAAGAAAGCCGAGCTCAGGGCACACAGCGGCGACACGTAGAGAACGACCGTGAGGGCCCACGCGCAACGCAGGCTCAGCATTTGCCTGGGCGTGACGTCATGTCTCACCGACACGCGCCACAGCGCCATGGCAAGCAGCAACAGGATTGCACCGAGCACCGGATCGAGATTCCAGCGGCTCAGCCAGATCTCGGGGCCGGGTGCCTCGCCGCAGTAAGGAACCCACTTGATTGGTTCGTCCATGCTGTGGTCCTCCACTTGGGTCTCCAGCATAGTTCAAGGTGGGCATTTCTGGCTGCATCAAAGACAGGGAAAAACTTCGTGCAGTGTTCGTTACTGAACAGACGCCGATCCTCGGGGCTTGCAATCGGCGTCCGCATTTCGCGGACTGGTGTGATCGGCAACTGGGGTCCTCTCAACCCGCCAGTCCAATCACCAAAGCCGCCGGCATCAAAGCCGCCACAGCCACATCTCCCACCCGCCCCTTGAACGGATGCCGCGCAAACCCCACCCAGTGACCCCCACCCTCCAGCGCCAGCACCACCTCGTCTTGCCGGGCACCGGGCGAACAGCGCTCGATGCGGCCGGTGAGTGCGCCAGCGGCAACGTTTGAAGCAGCGAGCGACACCTCCACCGCCGTCGCCTTGCACAAGGCCAGCACGGCCAGCCCCGGCGCCAGGCCCAGCAGATCCGCACTCTCCTGCGTGATGCGGGACACCAGTTGCGCGCCGCCCGCGGTGGCCAGCGTCACCTCCACCATCGGGTCGCCCGGGGCCAGCGGAGCACAGCGCAGCACGCGGCAGCGCAGCTGGTTGCGCATGCTGGTGCGCAAGCCCAGGCCACCTTCAATGAGGGCGCCACCGGAAAAGCGCGTCAGCACCTGTTGACGCGCGCGGGCCAACTCCGCCGCGAGCGCGAGCAGTTGCAGGCCATCGGCGGTGATGCGCGCGCCGCCACCGCCCACGCCGCCCACGGTGCGCTCCACCAGTGGCACGCCGCTGAGGTTGCTCAGCGTGTCGATGGCCTGCCACGCGGCCTTGTAGCTGATGCCGACCTGGCGCGCCGCCTGCGAGATGGAGCAGCCGGCGGCCACGTGACGCAGCACGTCCAGGCGTTTGTCGGCGCTGGCATCGGTCAGGGCCTGCGGCAGAGCGGTGGGCGAGCGAGGGTTGTCTTTTCTGGAGGCCATGGGATCTTGAGGTGCCGTCTATACTCACCGCTATTCCTGATTGGAATAGCGATATTTTTGAGAGGATCGCTCCGATGTTCGCACGTTCACCGCTGATCGCATGCCTGTTTTTCATGGCGGGCGCGCTGCACGCCGCCGAGACCCAGGTGGCGGTGGCCGCCAACTTCGCCGAGCCCATCAAGGCCATTGCCGCGGTGCTGGAAAAGACCTCTGGCCACAAGCTCAAGATCACCGTGGGCTCCACCGGCCGGCTCTACGCGCAGATCAAAAACGGCGCACCATTCGACGTGCTGCTCGCGGCGGACACCAAGACCCCGGCTCAGCTGGAGGCCGATGGCCTGGCGCAGCCGGGCACCCGCTTCACCTACGCCACCGGCAAGCTGGTGCTGTGGTCTGCGGACGCGGCCAAGGTGGACGCGCAGGGCGCGGTGCTCAAGAGCAATGGCCTTCGCAAGCTGGCCATCGCCAACCCCAGGACGGCGCCCTACGGCGCGGCGGCGGTGGAAGTGATCGACAAGCTGGGCCTGGCGGCCACGCTGAGCCCGAAGCTGGTGCGGGGCGAGAGCATTGGCCAGGCTTACAACTTCGCCTACACCGGCAACGCCGAAACAGCCTTCGTGGCGATGTCGCAGGTGCTGGAAGGTGGCCGGCTCAAAAGCGGCTCGATGTGGGTGGTGCCGCAGCATCTCTACGCGCCCATCCGGCAAGACGCGGTGCTGCTGAAAACCGGCGCTGGCAACGAGGCCGCGAATGCGTTGATGAAATTGCTTCAGAGCCCCAACATCAAAACATTGATCCGCTCTTATGGTTACGACCTCTGACCCGCCGTGCTCCTGACACCCTCCGATCTCCAGGCCATCGGCCTGACGCTGCAAGTGGCCACGCTCACCACCGCCATCCTGCTGGTGCTGGGTGTGCCGCTGGCCTGGTGGCTGGCGCGCAGCCGCTCGGCGTGGAGCCGCCCGGTCGGCGCGCTGGTGTCGGTGCCGCTGGTGTTGCCACCCTCGGTGCTGGGTTTTTATCTGCTGGTGCTGATGGGGCCGAATGGCCCGGTGGGTGGGCTCACACAGGCGCTCGGCCTGGGCGTGCTCACCTTCAGCTTCGCGGGCCTGGTGATCGCCTCGGTGTTCTATTCGCTGCCGTTCATGGCGCAGCCGGTCTTGAACGCCATGCAGGCGCTCGGTGAACGCCCGCTGGAGGCCGCAGCCAGCCTGCGCGCTTCGAAGCTGGACACCTTCTTCTCGGTGGTGCTGCCGTTGTGTCGGCCGGGCCTGGTCACGGGCGTCATCATGAGTTTTGCGCACACGGTGGGCGAGTTCGGTGTGGTGCTCATGGTGGGCGGCAACATTCCAGGTGTGACGCGCGTGGTGTCGGTGCAGATCTATGACCACGTGGAGGCGCTGGAGTACAGCGACGCGCACCGACTGGCGGCGGTGATGCTGGGCTTCTCGTTCCTGGTGCTGCTGGCGCTGCAGCTCTACAACCACCGTCAGCACAAGGGCCGCGCATGAGTGGTGATCTGCAACTCACCGCACGCCTGCAGCGCTCCGGCTTCCTGCTCGACGTGGATCTGCGTCTGCCCGCCCGCGGCGTCTCGGTGCTCTTCGGTCCGTCGGGTTCGGGCAAGACTTCATGCCTGCGCGTGCTCGCGGGTCTGGAGCCCATGGCCCAGGGGGTGGTGCGCGTGGATGGCGAGCTGTGGCAGGACAGCGCGCAGCAGGTGATGCTGCCGGTGCACCAGCGCGCCCTGGGCTATGTGTTCCAGGAGGCCAGCCTGTTCGAGCACCTGAGCGTGCGCGACAACCTGATGTTCGGCTTCAAGCGCACGCCGCCCGCCCAGCGCCGCCACGCCTGGGACCACGGGCTGGAGCTGCTGGGCATTGCCCACTTGCTGCAACGCAGGCCACACGAACTCTCGGGCGGTGAGCGCCAGCGCGTGGCGATCGCGCGCGCCCTGGCCACGAGCCCGCGTGTGCTCCTGATGGACGAGCCACTGGCGGCCATCGACGCGGCGCGCAAGAACGAGATCCTGCCGTGGCTGGAACAACTGCACGAGCGGCTGGACACCCCCGTGGTGTACGTAACCCACTCCAGCGACGAGCTGGCGCGCCTGGCCGATCACGTGGTGCTGCTCAGCGAGGGCCGTGCGCTGTGCAGCGGGCCGGTGACGGAGCTCATGACGCGGCTGGACATGCCGCTGGCGCGCGGCGACGCGGCCGCCGCCTTGATCGAAGCACGCGCCGTCGACCATTCACCGGCCGATTGTTTGAGCGCGCTGGCGTTCGACGGCGGGCGCCTGCTGCTGCCACAAGCCAGCAACGCCGCCCTCCCGAAAGGCACGCCGGTGCGCGTGCGCATCCAGGCGCGCGACGTGAGTCTGTCGCTGCAGGCACCCGAGCACAGCAGCGTGCTCAACGTGTTGAGCGCCACGGTGGTCGATGTGGTGGACGACACGCCCGGCCAGGTGTTGGTGGGGCTGCAGCTGGGCCACGGCCCGAGGCCTGTGCGGCTGCTCTCGCGCATCAGCCGGCTCTCCGCGCACCGCCTGGGCATTGCGCCGGGTCAGGCGGTGTTTGCGCAGATCAAAGGTGTGGCGATGGTGCGCTGAGGTCGTGCGCGGGCAGCGTCGAACATTGTCGGAAAACCTGACAACTGCGCGCCACTCGAACGATGCCTCGTCGCGTCGACGGCGTGACAACCCGTTGAACTTGAAGCATTTTTTTACGTGTTGCGCCCCATTGGCATGGTTGATGCTCGAACCGTCAATACAGACCCAGCGGCCAGCGACATGGCCGTGCGCGGGGTCGGTAGTTCTGCAGCTATCCCATCCACAACCACCGGAGACGCGACCATGACGAAAACCACAGTGCTGTCCCTTGCCCTGGCCTCGTCGCTGGGCCTGTTCTCTGTGTCGTCACATGCCGCGCCCGTCAACCTGACCACCTGGAGCCAAGAGTCCTACCCCGCGGTGGCAGGCTTCTCCCCGGGGGTGTGGACTGTCGGGGGCGGTGGCGCCAACGTCACCCAATCCGTCAACGGACAGCCCACCTTGTTCGTCGGCGACTTCAATGCCTTCGGTACCAAGATCACTGGAAAGATCCGGGCGGGCAACGATGGCGACGACGACTACATCGGTTTTGCCTTGGGCTTCAAATCTGGTGACACGGCGAACCCCTTGGCCAATTACCTGCTGATCGACTGGAAGCAAGGCACTCAAAACTTTGATTTTGGTGCACCCTCGACATCGCCAGGCGGTCTGTCGCCAGCAGGCTTGGCGGTCTCACTTGTCACGGGCATTCCGGACGCCGATGAGTTCTGGCAACACGACAACCTGGCCGGCACACCGGCTGGAAGCGGGCTCACCGAACTCGCGCGCGGCGCAACGCTGGGCAATGTGGGCTGGACAGACAACACGGAATACGAGTTCACGTTCGACTTTGGTCCGAACGACCTGGAGGTGTTTGTCAACGGCGTCAAACAACTGGACATCAGCGGCTCCTTCTCCGACGGCCGCTTGGCGTTCTACAACTTCTCCCAGTCCAGCGTCGTTTACTCCGCTTTCGAACAGGAGGAAGGTTCGTTCCCGCCGGGCAGTTCCGTGCCAGAGCCTGCCTCCTGGGCTCTGCTGGCTTTGGGTCTCGCCGGATTGGCGTACAGCCGCCGTCTCCGCCCGATCACAATCTAGCCCCGATGGCCTCACGCCATCGTTCGGGGCGAGGGAGCGCTGGTTTCAGCCCACGGCGTCCTTGACGCATTTTTTGGTGAAGCTGGTCTTGGCCGCACCGAAGATCTTTTTCTCGACCGCAGCAGCATCACAGCTGGCGGTGGCGTCTTTCTCGCACTTCTTCATGAACGAGGTCTTGGCCGCGCCCGCGAGTTTTTTCTCGGTGGCGGATGCCGTGCAGCTCGCACCGTCGACTGCCATGGCGGACAGGGGCATCAACACGGCCAGAACGATCGAGCCCAAGCAGATTGCGCGCATTCAAATCTCCATCAATGAAAAAATTCATTGAAGGTCAGCGCGATGACACTGTCAATGCACCGAGGCGGGAATCGATGCCCGCCTCGGGTTCATCCCAGCATCGAAAGTATCAATCGAGCAGTTCTTTGGGGATGTTGCCGCCATTGGCCGCGATGTGTGCCAACACGTTCTTGTGCAGCCACACATTCATCTTGGCCGAGTCGTCCATGAGTTCGTCCGGGCAGTAGAGCTCTTTGGCCAACTCCTTGCGCGCGGCCAGGCTGCTGTCCATGTCGAGCAGCTTGAGCAGGTCGACGATGGATGTGCGCCAGTTGAGCTTTTGCGGGTTGGCCGCGGCCTTTTGCTCCATCAGGGCGACCACGTCGACCATGGTGATGGAGGCCACGGGTGCGGGCGCTGGCGCCGCTGCGGGTGCCGGCGCAGGTGCGGCCGAAGGCGCGGGTGCGGCGGCCGGTGGCTGTGGCACCACCTTGGGGGAGCCCATGCCGAGTTTTTCGAGGATGTTGCTGAAGAGGCCCATGAGATGCTCCTTGAGGGTGTGTCGGTGGGAATTCAAACGCGAGCCGTTATGGTCGCACAAGCCCGTGACGCGAACTGAACTGCGCTCATGTTCCCGCTCGACACGCTCATGGCCTACCTGGTCTGCCCCGGCAGCGATCAGCAGATCGCGCCGGCGCACCGCCGTGCTGTCAAGGTTGGCCAAAGCCGTGACGCGCGAACGCCGCCTGCGCGGGCGGTGCGAGCAAGGCCTTGGCAAACGCCTCGGCTGGTGCGGGAGCGCCGCGCCGCACGGTGAGGCCATAGGCCGCTCCCACTTGCAAGGCAGCGGGCACCTGCACCACCTTCAGGCGTGGCACCTCTTTTTGTGATGCCACGGCGTTGGTGCAGTAGGTGAGAAACACGTCGGCCTGGCCCTGGTCCATGACCCAGGCATAGGTGCCTCGGCCAGCGGGTGGCTTGGGCGAGTCGGGGCCACCGGTGAGCTTGAGCGCCTTGGTGTCGAGCGCGGCATACGCGCCAGCGCGCACCGCCTCGGCCTTGCGGAACAGCTCCCACGCGTAGTCGCCCGAAGGGTCGGCCTTGGGTGTGGAGGTGCCCAGCTTCACGGCCGGGTTGAGCATCGTTTCCAGCAGGTTCTGCGGCGTGGCGTTCACGCCTGCCTGCGTGAGCGCGCAAAGGCTGTTGCGCACGAACACGGTGTGCGGCGTCCAACCGCCGACGGCCGCCAGACGCTGCGGGTGCTGGGTGTCGGCCGAGGCAAACACCTGGGCACCCTCGCCTTTTTCGATGCGCTCGCGCAGCAGGCCCGAAGCGCCGAAGGTCAGCGCGATCTTCTGCCCGGTGCGGGCTTCGTGATCACGCGCGATCTCCGTGAGCGCCTCGCGCAGACTGCCTGCGGCGTAGACCTGCAGGGGTTCTTTCGTCACCGGGGTGGCCTCAGGCGAAACGCAGCCGGCCAGCGTGGCCAGGGCAACGACCGTCAGGCTGCTGCGGCGCATGGCACTTCACTTCGTCGCGTTCGGAAAGAACAGCTGTTCGCCACCGATCTTGTAGCCAGCGATCGCTGTCTGCCCCGCCGGGCCGGTGACCCAGTCCACAAACTTCTGACCGTCGGCGGTCTTGACCTGCGGGTGCTTGGCCGCGCTCACCAGCATCACGCCGTACTGGTTGAACAGGCGCTTGTCGCCCTCCACCAGCACCACGAGGTCGGCGCGGTTCTTGAAATTGAGCCAGGTGCCGCGATCGGCCAGCACGTAGCCGCCGGCGCTGGACGCGATGTTGAGCGCCGGGCCCATGCCGCAGCCGCACTCTTTGTAGCCCGAGCCCTTGTTGGCGTCGGTGTCGGTCATCTTCCAGAAGCGCAGCTCGGCCGCGTGCGTGCCGCTCTTGTCTCCGCGCGAAATGAAAGGCGCGTTGGCTGTGGCCACCTTCTTCATGGCGGCCACGATGTCGTTGCCCTTGGCCTGCACAGGATCGGCCTTGGGCCCGATCAGCACGAAGTCGTTGTACATGACCTCCTGGCGCTTGGCGGCAAAGCCGTCGGCCACAAACTTTTCTTCGGCCACCTTGTCGTGCACGAAGAGCACGTCGGCATCGCCCCGGCGCGCCATGTCGATGGCCTGACCGGTGCCCAGCGCAACCACTTTCACGTCGATGCCGCTGGCCTTCTTGAATTCGGGCAGCAGGTAGGAGAACAGGCCCGACTGCTCGGTGGAGGTGGTGGAGGCCACGACGATGCTTTGGGCCATGGCGCCGGCACTGGCCAACAGTGCAGTACCGAGGGCAGCGGCGAGGGTCAGGCGGCGGAAGGCATTCACAAACTTTCTCCTTGAACAAACAAATGTGCCTGCGGACACAGGGAACGCAGCAGGTCGTGGTTGAAAAAATCGGCCACGGGCAGGTCGGCCAGCAGGCGGCCTTGCTCCAGGTACACGACACGGCTGGCCAGGCGCTTGACCTGGCCGAGGTTGTGGCTGCTGAACACCAGCGTGGGCGGGCGCTCGCCAACATGATGGCGACCGAGGGTGAACTCGGCGATCAGCGCTTCAACCTCGCGTTTGGCGTGCGGGTCCAGACTGGCCGTGGGTTCGTCGAGCAGCCACACGTCGGGGCGCAAGGCCCAGGCGCGGGCCAATGCCACGCGCTGCTGCTGCCCGCCCGAGAGCGCGCGGGCATTGCGCTCGGCCAGGTGGCCCAGCTCCACGCGGTCCAGCGCGGCCAGCGCCAGCGAACGCGTTTCGCGCCAGGCCACGCCCTTGAGCCAGAGCCCGAGCTGGATGTTCAACCGCACGCTCAGGCGCAGCATGTGGGGCCGCTGGAACAGCATGGCCACACGCTGCTGGCTCGATGTGTGCAACTCGCCACCGCTGATGCGCTGCAGGCTGTGCAAGGTGCGCAGCAGCGTGCTCTTGCCACTGCCGTTGGCGCCCACCACGGCCACGCGCTCCCCGGCCTGGATGCGCAGATAGATATCGGTCAGGGCATGCAGCCGGCCCGCCGAGCCCAGGTGCACCTGCACATTGCGCAGGTCAAAGCTCACCGCGGGCACCACCGCGTTCAGGGGCAGGCCGGTCATGGCGTCACCAGGGTCAAGCGGGTTGCATCGGCACTGTCGGCGCGCTCGCGCCAGCGGCTGATCAACGACACCAGGGCATTGAGCACCAGCACCACACCCAGCAGCACCAGGCCCAGGCCGAGCGCCAGCGGCAGATCACCTTTGCTGGTTTCCAGCGCGATCGCGGTCGTCATGACGCGGGTGAAGCCTTCAATGTTGCCGCCCACGATCATCACCGCGCCCACTTCGGACACCGCGCGACCGAACGCCGTGAGCAACACGGTGATGAGGGCGTAGCGATCGTCCCAGGCCAGCAGCAGGCTGCGCAACACGGGGCTCGCACCCATGGACGAGAGCTGCTCGCCGTGGCTTCGGTCAGCGTCTTCCACCACCTGGCGCGTGAGCGCCGTGACCAAGGGCAGCACAAGACAGGCCTGCGCCAGCACCATGGCCTGAAAACTGAACAACCAACCGAGAAACCCCAGCGGGCCCGAGCGCGACAGCAAGAGATAGATGACCAGGCCCACCACCACCGAGGGCACGGCCAGGAAGGTGTTGAGCAGGGTGAGCACGGCGCCGCGACCCGGGAATCGTGAGACCGCCAGCCAGGCACCGAGCACCAGGCCCAGCCCACACGCCAGCAGGCACGCCATGGCGCTCACCGCCAGGGACCGGCTCACCACCGCCCACAGACCCGGATCGCCCGAAAGCACCAGTTGCAGTGCGGTGGTGACGCTATCGGAAAAGGTGTTCATGTGGACGCACAGCATAGGGGGAACGCCCCCGGGGACCACTACGTACAGACACGGTATGAACCGCTGTGCATAGGCAATTCTTTGCATACGTTGCGCTGACACGGCACCTGGCCTGACGGAGGCGCAGCGCGCTTGGGGCACACTCGCGGACCATGAAACAGATCGAGTTGTCGTACGCGTTCGCCGCCCGCGCACCGGGCCGTTCTAGCGGTCATGCGCTGTTGCGCAATCCGATGATGGACGTGCTGCAGGCGGTTCACACCAGTGGCTCAATCTCGGCCGCTGCGCGACAGCTGGATCTGTCCTACCGCCATGTCTGGGGGCAGCTCAAGGACTGGGAAGCTGCGCTGGGCCAGGCGCTGGTGTTCTGGGAACGTGGGCAGGCAGCGCGCCTCACGCCGTTTGGCGAACGGCTGCTGATGGCCGAGCGGCTGGCCCAGGCCCGGTTGGGGCCACAAATTGAAGGCTTGCGGGCCGAGCTGGAGCGTGCATTCGCCCGAGCCTTCGACGACGCAGGCGAGGACGGTGACAGCGAGGTGCTGACGCTGTACGCGAGCCACGACCACGCCTTGAGCGCCCTGCAGGAATTTGCGGCCACCCCGGCACCGGGGGGCAAGAACGCAGGCCGTCTGCACCTGGACATCCGCTTCTGCGGCAGCGTGGACGCCATTCGGGCACTCAACGAAGGCCGCTGCGCCCTGGCCGGGTTTCACACCCAGCCCTTCGCCGCCTCCGGCAGCCAGAGCGCGCGCACCTACCGCCCGCTGCTCAAGCCCGGTCTGCACAAGATCATCGGTTTCGCGCGCCGCGTCCAAGGCCTGATGGTGGCTCCGGGCAACCCTCTGCGGCTGCAAGACATGAACGATGTGGCCCGCCTGCAGGCTCGCTTCGTGAACCGCGCGCTGGGCACCGGCACTCGCTTGCTGATGGACGAGCTGCTCACACAGGCGCTGCTGATGCCGGAAGACATCACCGGCTTCGACCATGTGGAGAGTTCACACGCCGCGGTGGCCCAGGCGGTGGCCAGCGGTACGGCCGATGTGGGCCTGGGCACCGAGTACGCCGCCCGCACGCAGGGTCTGGGCTTTGTGCCGCTCACCGAAGAGCGTTACTTGCTGGTGTGCCTGAAGACTGCGCTGGAGCAACCCGCCGTGCAGCGCTTGCTGCAACGCTTGCGCAGCCGCGCCTGGCACGACCAGTTGGCGGGACTGCCGGGCTATGTGCCCGACCATTGCGGCGAAGTGGCCGCGATGAAGCGGCTGCTGCCCTGGTGGGACTGAAAAAAATGCCGTTCGGGCTGAGCTTGTCGAAGCCTCCCGAAGGCTCGCTGTTCCGTTTGCTTGCGCTCAGCTCTTGAGCCGACTCGCGATCTCGGCGATGAGCTGACGCGCCAGCACCAGCTTGGAAGCCCGCGGCAGTTCGGTGGTGCCGTGCGCGTCCACCAGCAACAGCGCGTTGTCGTCCTGGCCGAAGGTGGCCGGGCCGATGTTGCCCACCAGCAGCGGCACACCCTTGCGCGCGCGCTTGGCCTGGGCGTGGGCCAGCAGGTCGTGGCTCTCGGCGGCAAAGCCCACGCAGTACAGCGCTCCGCTCTGCGCGCGCGGGCTCGCTGCAATGCCCGCCAGGATGTCGGGGTTCTCCACGAACGACAGCGTGGGCACTTCGCCCGACCCGTCCTTCTTGATCTTCTGGTCCATCGTCTGCGCCGGGCGCCAGTCGGCCACGGCGGCGGCCGAGACGAACACGGTGGCGGTCTGCGCCAGGTGGTCCAGCGCCTCCTTCATGTCCAGCGCCGACTTCACGTTGATTCGCCCCACGCCGCGCGGCGTGGGCAGGCCCACCGGGCCGGCCACCAGCGTGACATGGGCGCCCGCTTCGTGCGCGGCGCGCGCGATGGCAAAACCCATCTTGCCGCTGGAGAGGTTGGTCAGGCCGCGCACCGGGTCGATGGCTTCGAAGGTGGGGCCGGCGCTCACCAGCACCTGCTGGCCCGCGAGCACCTTGGGCTTGAAGAAGCGGACCAGGTCGTACAGAAGCTCGTCGGGCTCCAGCATGCGGCCGTCCCCGGTTTCGCCACAGGCCTGATCGCCCGCGCCCACGTCGAGCACGGTGGCGCCGTCGGTGCGCAACTGCTCGATGTTGCGCTGCGTGGCCGGGTGCGCCCACATCTCACGGTTCATGGCGGGGGCCAGGATCAGCGGCACGCTCTCGATGGGGCGCGCCAGGCACATCAGCGAGAGCAGTTCGTCGGCCCGGCCGTGCACCAGCTTGGCCATGAAATCGGCGCTGGCCGGGGCCACCACGATCGCATCGGCCTCGCGACTGAGGTTGATGTGCGGCATGTTGTTGTCGGCGCCACCCGAGGTGCGCGCGTCCCACTGCGAGGTGAAGACCGGGCGGCCCGAGAGCGCCTGCATCGTCACCGCGGTCATGAACTGCTCGGCCGCCTCGGTCATGACCACCTGCACCGTGGCGCCCTCTTTCACCAGCGCCCGGCACAGCTCGGCCGCTTTGTAGCAGGCAATGCCACCCGAGAGGCCCAGGACGATGTGTTTTCCAGTGAGTTCGTTCATGGGCGCAATGTAGCAGTTGGGCCCTGTCCACACGGCCATCCGGGTGGGGGCGGGGGTGGGCATTTATAATCGCCATTTCCACCTCCTGCGAGCATCTGGCTCGCCCGAGACATGACCAAATTTGTGTTCGTCACCGGCGGTGTGGTGTCCTCTCTGGGCAAAGGCATAGCCTCCGCATCCCTGGCCGCGATTCTTGAGTCCCGCGGCCTCAAAGTCACCCTCATCAAGCTCGACCCGTACATCAACGTGGATCCGGGCACCATGTCCCCCTTCCAGCACGGCGAGGTCTTCGTCACCGACGACGGCGCCGAAACCGACCTGGACCTGGGCCACTACGAGCGTTTCATCGAAACGCGGATGAAGAAGACCAACAACTTCACCACCGGCAAGATCTACCAGTCGGTGCTGGAGAAGGAACGCCGCGGCGACTACCTCGGCAAGACGGTGCAGGTCATCCCGCACGTGACCAACGAGATTCAAGAATTCATCCAGCGCGGCGCCGGCATCGGCACGCCCGATGCGGTGGACGTGGCCATCGTGGAGATCGGCGGCACCGTGGGCGACATCGAGTCCCTGCCCTTCCTGGAAGCCGTGCGCCAGATGAGCCTGCGCATGGGCCCGAACAACTCGGCCTTCGTGCACCTGAGCTATGTGCCCTGGATCGCCGCCGCCGGCGAGCTGAAAACCAAGCCTACGCAGCACACCGCCAAGGAACTGCGCGCCATCGGCATCCAGGCCGACGCCCTGCTCTGCCGCGCCGACCGCCGCATCCCCGACGAAGAGCGCGCCAAGATCAGCCTGTTCAGCAACGTGCCCGAGTGGGGCGTGATCTCCATGTGGGACGTCGACACCATCTACAAGGTGCCGCGCATCCTGCATGAGCAGGGCCTGGACGGCCTGATCTGCGACAAACTGCGCCTGAACACGCCGCCGGCCAGCCTCAAGCGCTGGGACGATCTCGTCTATGAGGTGGAACACCCCAAGTCCACGGTGCACATCGCCATGGTGGGCAAATACGTCGACCTGTCGGACAGCTACAAGTCGCTCAACGAAGCGCTGCGCCACGCCGGCATGAAGAACCACGCCAAGGTGCAGATCGACTACATCGATTCGGAAACGATCAGCCCCGCCAACGTGGACAAGGTCCTGGGCCGCTTCGACGCCATCCTCGTGCCCGGCGGCTTCGGCAAGCGCGGCATCGAGGGCAAGATCTGCGCGGCCCGTTTTGCCCGCGAGCACAAGGTGCCTTACCTGGGCATCTGCCTGGGCATGCAGGTGGCCACCATCGAATACGCGCGCCACGTGGCGGGCCTCAAAGACGCCAACAGCACCGAGTTCGAGGCCGACACGCCGCACCCCGTCATTGCACTCATCACCGAGTGGAAAGACAAGGACGGCAGCATCCAGCAGCGCGACGCCAACTCCGACCTGGGCGGCACCATGCGCCTGGGCGCGCAAAGCTCCGACGTGGCCCCCGGCACCCTGGCTCACCAGATCTACGGTCCGGTGGTCACCGAGCGCCACCGCCACCGGTATGAGGCCAACGTGAACTACCTCGACCAGTTGCGCAAGGCCGGTCTGGTGATCTCGGCGCTCACGCAGCGCGAGCAGCTCACCGAAATGGTGGAGCTGCCCCAGAGCGTGCACCCCTGGTACGTGGGCGTGCAGTTCCACCCCGAGTTCAAGTCCACGCCTTGGGCCGGGCACCCGCTGTTCAACGCCTATGTGAAGGCCGCGCTGGCCCAGCAGGCGCAGACCATCCCGGCTGTTGCCACCGCCTGATCGAGCACCCACCATGAAGCTTTGCGGATTCGACATCGGCCTGAACCAGCCCTTTTTCCTGATCGCCGGCCCTTGCGTGATCGAGTCCGAACAGCTGCAGATGGACGTGGCAGGCCAGTTGAAAGAGATCACCGGCAGCCTCGGCATTCCCTTCATCTTCAAGAGCAGCTTCGACAAGGCCAACCGCAGCAGCGGCACCACCTACCGCGGCCCGGGCCGCGAGAAGGGCCTGGAGATCCTGGCCAAGGTCAAACGTGAACTCGGTGTGCCGGTGCTCACCGACGTGCACAGCGAAGACGACATCGCCGAAGCCGCGAAGGTCTGTGACGTGCTGCAGACACCCGCCTTCCTGTGCCGCCAGACCGATTTCATTCGCGCCGTGGCGCAGAGCGGCAAACCGGTGAACATCAAGAAGGGCCAGTTCCTCGCGCCGCACGACATGAAGAACGTGATCGACAAGGCGCGCGCGGCGGCGAAAGAGGCCGGCCTGAATGAAGACAACTTCATGGCCTGCGAACGCGGCGCGAGCTTCGGCTACAACAACCTCGTGAGCGACATGCGTTCGCTCTCGATCATGCGAGAAACCGGCGCACCGGTGGTGTTCGACGCCACCCACAGCGTGCAGCTGCCCGGCGGGCAAGGCACCAGCAGCGGCGGCCAGCGCGAGATGGTGCCGGTGCTGGCGCGCGCGGCCGTGGCCGTGGGCGTGGCCGGTCTCTTCATGGAGACCCACCCCGACCCCGCCAAGGCCATGAGCGATGGCCCCAACGCCGTGCCGCTCAAACACATGAAGGCGCTGCTGGAAACGCTGCTGGCGCTGGACGCGGTGACAAAGAAGAACGGTTTTCTTGAAGACCACTTCAACGCCTGATTTCCCTTTCCTTGTTCCTGACCCAAAGGTATTGAACCCATGAGTGCAATCGTTGACATCGTTGGCCGCGAAATCCTGGACAGCCGCGGCAATCCCACCGTCGAATGCGACGTGCTGCTGGAGAGCGGCGTGATGGGCCGCGCGGCCGTGCCCTCGGGCGCCTCCACCGGCTCGCGCGAAGCCATCGAGCTGCGCGACGGCGACAAGAGCCGTTACCTCGGCAAGGGCGTGCTCAAGGCTGTGGAGCACATCAACACCGAAATCTCTGAAGCCGTGCTGGGCCTGGACGCTTCCGAGCAGGCCTTTCTGGACAAGACGCTGATCGACCTCGACGGCACCGACAACAAGGGGCGCCTGGGCGCCAACGCGATGCTGGCGGTTTCCATGGCTGTGGCCCGCGCCGCCGCTGAAGAAGCTGGCCTGCCGCTGTACCGCTATTTCGGCGGCATGAGCGCGGTGCAGATGCCCGTACCGATGATGAACGTGGTCAACGGCGGCGCGCACGCCAACAACAACCTGGATTTGCAGGAGCTGATGATCATTCCCGTGGGCGCGCCGAGCTTTCGCGAAGCCGTGCGCTGGGGCGCCGAGGTGTTCCATGCACTGAAGAAGATCATCCACGACAAGGGCATGAGCATTGCCGTGGGCGACGAAGGTGGCTTTGCGCCCAACGTGGCCAACCACGAAGCCGCGATCCAGATGATCCTGGAAGCCATCAGCAACGCCGGCTACACCGCCGGTGAGCAGATCGCCCTGGGTCTGGACTGCGCCGCCAGCGAGTTCTACAAGGACGGCAAGTACCACCTCGAAGCCGAAGGGCTGGTGCTGAGCGCCGAAGACTGGACCAACATCCTGGCCACCTGGGTCGACAAGTACCCGATCATCAGCATCGAAGACGGCATGGCCGAAGGCGACTGGGACGGCTGGAAG
>JAZKHJ010000038.1:0-137287 GCA_040385485.1 Pseudomonadota bacterium
GATCAACCGCGACATCGGCGACATCCTGGGCGCCAGCCCCGCCACGGTGAAGAAACACCTGGAGCGCATCTACGCCAAGCTCGGCGTGGAAACGCGCACGGCCGCCGCGGCCATGGCCATCAATCGGGTGCCGCTGTTGCAGCCGCAGCACGGGGGGTAGGGCCGCGATGGCGGCCGGCTGCAGCAGCATCCAGAACGGCCGCAAAGCCTCCCAAACTTTACCCGAACAGGTCCAAGTTCATACGCGAATGACTTCACCTTTGAGCGACCACAGGATGGCCAGCACTTCGGTGCGTGTGGACGGCTCGACACCGCACTTCTCCAAAGCGTCCATGGCGTCATCGATCACCGTGATGAACTCCTGCTCACTCACGTTCATGCCACGGTGTGTTGCCAGCATGTCTTGGCCGCTGTAGGACTCAGGTCCGCCCGCGCCGGCACAAAAGAATTCCACCACGCGCTGCTCAACGCGTTCGAGGTCCTTGATGTTTTCGTAGCGTGTCTTCACCAGCGGGTTGTTCAGGTGGTTCTTGATCAGCTCGCGGGTGATGCGGGCAATGCCGTCGTGGCTGCCCAGGCGTTCATACAGGGTGGTTGCAGAAACGGTTTGCATGGTGGTTCTCCTGGTTGTGGTGTTTGCTGAGATTTCGCTGGCGCACTTTTCACTGCCGACCGGCCGGCATCCACGAGGCGTACTCGATGAGCGCTGGATCGACGGCATCCACCGACAGGCTGCGGCGCAGCCGGGCCAGGGTTTGGGCCAGTGACTGCTCAAGCACGGTCAGCAGTTCGTGTGTCAATGGGGTCGGGAGGTCGAGCCGGGCCTGTCCATGGGTGGACAGGGGAACCTGAATGTGTTCGGTGTTCATGGGGTTGCTCCTGAGTGGTCAAGCCGGGCGGGATTGCGCGACTGGACCCCATCATTCCCATGGGTCGTTCCTGAAACGTTCCTGGCGCGTGGGGCACTTGTCGGGCCCGTCGAGACGGCCCACACTGCCAGCCATGAACCCCGCCAACCCGCACCCAACCCACGCCGCCGGTCGACTTTCGATTGGTCTGCTGGGCCGCTTCACAGTCGTCGCAGAGGGCGTTGAGTTGCCGGCCGAGCGCTGGCCCAGCCTGCGGGCTTCGCACCTTGTCCAACTGCTCAGTCTCCAACCTGGACGGCGCGCCACGAAGGACCTGATCATCGACGCCTTGTGGCCACAGCTGGAGCCTGAAGCGGGCGCGGCCAATCTGCGCAAGTCGGTGTTTCACGCGCGCCAGGCGCTGGGTCGGCATGACGCCATCACCATCGCGGGAGGCGAGCTGGTGTTGTGGCCTCATGGTGTTGCCGAGGTTGATGTTGATGCCTTCGAAGCACTGGCAGATGCAGCGCTTCGCCAGGCCGATCCAGCCGCGTGCGCAAGCGCCGCGCAGCTCTACACGGGCGATGTGCTGCCAGGGTCGCGCTACGAACCGTGGACCGAATCCACCCGGGAGCGGCTTCGTGCCCGGCTGCTCGCGCTGCTGCGCGCCAGCGCCCAGTGGGAACGGCTTGCCACGCTGGAACCCACAGACGAGGCTGCGCACCGTGAACTGATGCAACAGGCGCTGGACAAGGGCAACCGCGCCTCAGCCCTGCATTGGTATGCCCACCTGCGTGAGGCGCTGCAGCATGAACTGGGCGTGACGCCCGATGCGCGGACGCGCGCCCTTTATGACCGGTGCATTGCGGGTCTGCAGGCTGACGGGCCCGCGTTTGTGGGCCGCAGCGTCGAACTGGCCCAGATCGTTGCCTGGTTGCAGGTGCCGGCCGATCAACGACTCGGAGGCATCGGGCTGAGAGGACCTGCCGGCATCGGAAAGAGTGCATTGAGCAGGGAGGTCGAGGCCGAAGCGCGCCAGCGAGGCTGGCAGGTGCTGCGTGTGGATGCCACCGAAAGCGGCCGTCCTTACAGTCTGGTCATCTCGATGGCCGAGCGCCTGATCCTGCAAGACCGAAGCGTGCTCGACCGGATGGGTGCACCGGCGCATGCGGTGCTGGCACAGCTCACCCCTTTGGCCGCGCCCGCTCAAAAACTCTCCGGCCCGCTCAGCAGGCACCAGGTGGTGGGCGCCGTGCGACGTCTGCTGGTGTGTGGCTACGCTGGAGGCGATTTGCTGGTGCAGGTGGATGACGCTCACCTGGCTGAAGACTCCGACGCCGAGGTGCTGATCCAGCTGGCGATGGCCGGTGCCCCGGTGTGTGTGTTGATGACGGTCCGGCCCATGGCTCAAGACGCTGCACTGGCGCGCGGGCTGGCTCGGCTGCAGCGTGTCGGGGTGTTGCAGATGATGGACTTGCACCCCTTGGGTCATGACGAGGTGTGTCGGCTCGTGCAGCGCGTGATGGCTGCGCCCGCAGACCAGAAGCTGGTGGAACACATTGCCGACAAAGCGGAGGGCAACCCCTTTGTCGCCATCGAGCTCGCACGCTGCGTCGCCTCGGGCGGTCTGCAACGGCTGCCCGCGAGCACGTCGGACGCGATCACGGAGCGCCTGTGCGATGCACCGCCTTCTTCCCTGGCGCTGCTCAACTGGCTGGCGCTGTCCGGCGATGAATTCGATGTCGACACCGTCACCGCGCTGGCCGCGCAGGCTCAGGTTCAGGCCTTCTCAGCACTGGACGGTGCACTGGCGGCGGGCGTTCTGGTGGTGTCCCACGGGCGTTATCTGTTCCGGCACGCGCTGGTCCGTGAGGCTTTGCTGGCGCAGATCGCACCGCATCGACGCGTCAAGATGCACCGGTTGATTGCCCAGGCGCTTGTCGAGTGCGAGGGCTCGCCAGGACGCATTGCCGCACATTGGCAAGCCGGTGGTCTGCCCCGTGAAGCGGTGGTCTGGTGGTTGGCGGCAGCGCGAGAGTCCATGCGCCTGGCGGCGTTTGGTGACGCGTTGCGTCAGCTCGAGCCGCTGCTGGCTGTGGACGGCGGGCATGCAGAGGCGCTGCGGCTGCGTGCTGAGGCGCTCGATGCCCAAGGCGACCCCGCTGCCTTGTTTGCGTACCGCCTCGCGGCCAACGCGGCGGGGGAGCCGGGCAGTCACGACTTGCGAGCCAAGGCCGCGCTGGCACAGGTGAAGCAGGGCGATCCCAAAGGTGCGCTGCTCGCGCTGGAAGGCGTTCACCCCACGTCGGTGGAAGGTCGCCTGTGCGAAGCGCTGGCCTGGAGTGGCGCGGCTGCGCTGGGCGCGGCCGATCCGGCGATGGGCACCGAGAAGGCAGCGATTGCACGGCAGCTCGCGCTGCAAACAGGGGACACCAGTTCACTGGTGATTGCCTCCTGGGCGCAGGCGGCGGCGGCGCACGCACGCGGTGATCTGCACCGCAGCGTGTGGGCCGACCTGCAGGAGACCAGTCATGTGCCCCACCTGGCGGTGCGGGTGTTCGACGGTCACCTGTGCATCACCCAGCGTTTTTTGTACGGCGCTCGACCGTATCCCGAGGTGATCGCCTTCGCTGAGGCACTCTGCACCGAAGCGCGCCGGATCGGTGCGGCGCGCGGCCTGGCCTTTGGAACGACGCTGCGCGGCGAGGCGGAGTGGCTGGCCGGGGATTTGAGCGCTGCCCGGATGCACCTGCGTGAAGGGGCCCGCCTGCACCGGGCCATCAGCGGGCCGGTGGGGGAGGCGCTGTCGCTGCAGAGGCTGGCCGAGGTGTCTTTGCACGAAGGTCGCCGCGATGAAGCCCGTGCCTTGATCGATGAAGCACTCGATGTTGCAAGGCAGACCGACATCGGTTTTCATCTGCTGGACCGCATCTACGGCACCCGAATCAGTCTGCATGCCGATGACCCTGCTGCGGCGTTGCACGTGATGGAGGATGCCAGCGAATCGGTTCGTGGACCCTTGGAGACGTGCCCAGGTTGCCGAATTACCTTCGCGATCCCGGCTGCCATCGCGGCCGCGCGCGCTGACGAGATTGATCTGGCGCACAAACACGAAGAGCAATGCGCCTACCTGGCCAACGTGGTCATGCGCTTGCCCGCTTGGTACGCAGCCCACCAGGAAGTGTGCGGACATATCGGTGTCGCCGAAGGACGTCATCGAGATGAGACGGCTTCGCGCTTTGGCGCAGCAGCCTTGCGTTTTCGGGAAGCGGGTCAACCGCTGGACGCCGAACGATGTGAAGCGCTGGCTGCGAAGCGAGTGTCAAGACGTCGTGATCGCAGCTGATCCTTGTAAAGCCAACGAGATCACGGGCGTCCGGATGACGACGATATGGCCAACGCCCGCGAGAAGACCGCCATGACCGCGCCCTCTGGCAACGCTATGGTGGCGGAGGTCCACTGCGCTCGATCAAAGTAAAGCCAATCAATCTCGATACAACAGCCGCCAGGTACATCACGCCTATGAACATTTCCACCGCCGCCAGCATGCGGGCGTGGGTACTGATCGGGATAACGTCACCGATGCCTGTGCTCGAGAGCAGCGCAAAACTCATGTACATCAGTTCAGTCCAAGTACGAGCTGATTGCGGATTCACTGCCGCAGCAAAACATCCTGGCTGCAATGCCTGCATCAACACGTACAGGTAGGCAAAGCCCCATGCCAGCAGCGTAAACGTAGCACCTGCTGCGAACAACTCGTCGGTGGTCGCGCGGCGGTCAGCCATCATGTAGGCGATCAAGCTGCCCGCGGC
The DNA here is from genome assembly GCA_040385485.1 of Pseudomonadota bacterium. GTDB lineage: Bacteria > Pseudomonadota > Gammaproteobacteria > Burkholderiales > Burkholderiaceae_C > Hydrogenophaga. The sequence goes on from JAZKHJ010000038.1 coordinate 4,661, forward strand.
ATAGAAGTAAAAGATGGCTTCCAACGCAGCTGACCAAGGAAGGAGCCACTCCATCTCAAACCATACCTGCAGCGCAAGCAGCACCACACTCGGCAGCGCGATGCTGAATGTGACCCACGTCAGGCCGCGAGTGCGGCGTACCATCCCGATCGTCACACCGAGCACCACCATGCCGAAAACCCCGAAGCCAATACGGCCCATGTCGGTGCCCTCGATGAAGGGGTAGAGCAGCATCCCCGCCAGTTGCACCAAAAGCAAGATTGCGGAGGGGTGGCGGCGGGTGTAGTCCACCCAAGTTGGAAGCGTCATCTTGCGATTGTCACGGGAATGTGCGGACTGACAGTGTCCAAAAACCTATCTGTTGTTGAGATCAAAGTCCCCGCCTTCACGCGGTCCTGTGAGTTTGGAGGGGCTTGCGTGTTTGCCGATGCTGCAAGCGGCGCTCCGGCGGCGCTGGAATGGCCCTAAAAGTTCCTGGTCATTCTCGCGGGTTTGAATCTGGTACGGGGGTGCACTGCGTATCACCTGCAGCCGCTCTTCAGGCTTCAACCCAAGGAAATCTCATGATCAAACAAACCCTCCGCAAGACTGTCCTGGCTCTGGCCATCGGCACGGCATCCATCGGTGCTTTCGCGCAGGTCATGGTTGGCGGCGCCCCTATGCTGGCCAGCAAGGACATCATCGACAACGCGGTGAATTCGAAGGACCACACCACGCTGGTGGCTGCCGTCAAGGCCGCGGGCCTGGTGGACACTCTCAAGTCGGCTGGTCCCTTTACCGTGTTCGCGCCCACCAACGCTGCTTTTGCTGCACTGCCCGCCGGCACTGTGGACACCCTGCTCAAGCCTGAAAACAAGGGCATCCTCACTTACCACGTGGTCTCGGGAAAGTTCGACGCGGCGGCGATCAGCAAGATGATTGCCGACGGCAAAGGCATGGCATCGATCAAGACGGTGGCCGGCGGTACGCTCATTGCCAAGTCGGCTGGCGGCAAGGTCACCGTGACGGATGAAAAAGGCGGTGTTGCCACCGTAACCATCGCAGATGTGTACCAGTCAAACGGAGTGATCCACGTCATCGACAAGGTGATGCTGCCCAAGTAATCGGCTTTAGAGAATGACGGGCGGACTCCCTCGGGAGCCCGCCCGTTTCATTTGCAACGGTCAGCGTTCAGCGGCCCCACTTTACTCGCGGCTGGCTCGACAAATGGGCCTTGCAGCGTGTCAGACGAACACTCAAGCAAACGTTGTGTTGGCGCTTCTACCGCAGCTTCAGACTGAAGTCGGACAGTCGAGGTAGAAGCTCGAACGACCGCAACGGCTATCACCCGTCAGTATGCAAGCAGCGACCTCACCGCAGGCGCAGCTTGCTACCTAGTTTCAGGGGAATGGGGCGATTTCGCGCGCCCCACCTTCCTTCTGCTCATCGAGTTGAGGGATTCCCCGCATGCGGCCGCCCTCATTCTTTCAAACGCAGGCCTTGCGGGCGACCTTTGTAAAGTCGGCGTTGCAGCTTTGTACGATGCGCGCCGCGCACAATATTCGCCTTCAAAATTCCCACATGACGAGCGCTGCGCCACACCCCCTTGAAACCGTCCTGATCGTCGACGACGATCCGGACATCCGGCAGTTGCTTCGGCAGTACCTGGAAGTCGCTGGCATGCGACCTTTGCTCGCGGCCGATGCGAGCGAGGCTCGCACAACCCTGCAGCAACACCCCGTCGACCTGGTGCTGCTCGATGTCATGCTCCCCAACGAATCAGGACTGGACTTCCTGCGGTGGTTGCGGGAGCACACGCGCGTGCCCGTGATCATGGTCACCGCGCTCGGCGCCACCATCGATCGCGTGGTCGGCCTGGAGATCGGCGCCGACGATTACGTCAGCAAGCCCTTCGAGCCAGGCGAGTTGGTGGCCCGCATCCGCGCGGTGCTGCGTTGGGCGCCCACGCGCACTGCCGGTGCTGGTGTTCCAACGGCGCCGATCCAGTCAGTCGCATTCCGGTTCGGCGCGTGGAAGCTGGACACCGCATCGCGCGAGCTGCGCCATGCCGATGGTGTGCTGGTGCCGCTGTCCACTTCCGAGTACCGCCTGTTGACCGTCTTCCTCATGCACCCGCGCACCGTGCTGTCGCGCGAGCGGTTGGTCGAGCTGGCGCACCGGCGCGAGTTGCGGCCGACCGACCGCTCGATGGACATTCAGATCCACCGTTTGCGGCAGAGACTGCGGGACGCCAGCGACGGCCAGCTCTTCAGGACCGTGCGCAACATTGGCTACGCGCTGGACGCCGATGTTGAGACGGTGCCAGACAATGCGTGAACAGCTGCAGCGGGCCTGGGCTGGCGTGTCTTTGCGAACGCGGCTGCTGCTGTTGCTGCTGGCCGGTCTGCTGTCGGTGCAGGCCACGAGTCTGTGGTGGGCCGTGTCGGACCGCGCGGCCACCGCGCGCCGCGCTGCACTCGTGCAACAAGTGCAACGCGCGGCGGACGTCGTGGCGGTCATCGACGCCGTTCGCGCTGAAGACCGGCGCAAGGTCGCCGCTGCGGTGGCGTACCCCATCGTCCGGCTCGACGTACCGGCCGCCACGCTACCCGAAGCCACGCTGCCAGAAATGACCGCCGTGGTGCGCGAGGTGTGGCGGCGGCGTCTGCCCGACCGCGAACTCACGGTCACCGTCGTGCGCGGTCCCCTGCAGCGCGCGCGCGATGCGTCGTCCGCGCAAGGGCTGCGCATCACGATGACCACGCGGCTGCGCGACGGGCAGCGCATTCAAACCGAAGTGGAAGTGGGCCAACCTCGGCTGCGCTCTGATGGTCTGCTCGGGCCGTTCTTGCTGGTCGGCGTGTTGACCTCGATGCTCGCGCTGCTGGCGCTGCACTGGGCCTTGCGCCCGCTGGCACAACTGGCCCGTGGCGCGCAGGCCCTGGGTGCGGGATTGGACGCCACGCCGCTGCCCAGTCGCGGCCCGCCGGAAGTGCGCCACGCGGCCGATGTGTTGAACGACATGCACCAGCGGCTCAAGGACCATGTGCAAGGCCGCGTACAGTCGCTGGCGGCCATCTCGCACGATCTGCGCACGCCCATCACCCGGCTGCGCTTGCGCGCCGAACTGCTGTCCGACGCCGACAGCCGCGCCTCTTTCGGCCGCGATCTACGGCAACTGGAAGAGATGGTGCAGGGCACGCTCGATTACCTGCGTGGCCTGGGCGAAGCACAGCCGCTGGAGCCCATTGACCTGGACGGGCTGATCGCGCAAGCGGTGGAAGATGCCGAAGCGCTGGGCAAGCCGATCGCAAGCCCCGAACCCACCGGCCTCACCGTGCGCGGGCATGCACCCTCGCTGCGGCGTGCCCTCGTCAACTTGCTGCACAACGCTGTCGTGCATGCGTCCGATCCGTCGCTATCGGTCGACGCCGAGCAAGGGCGCCTGCGCGTGCACATCATGGACCGGGGACCAGGCATTCCAGACGCAGAAATGGCGCGCATGCTGCAGCCCTTCGAGCAGCTCGACCGATCGCGCAGCAGGGCGGCTGGCGCGGGCCTGGGCTTGTCGATTGCGAACGAAGTGGCCACGCGGCAGGGTGGGCAGCTGTTGATCGCCAACCGTGCCGTCGGTGGCCTCTGCGTCACGCTGGAACTGCTCGCGGCCTGAGCGAACGCTTCACACACATGCAACGCGCCAGACAATACGGCGGGCGCACGCAGCGCAAGAATGAAGCCATGACAAACCCTGCCCTTGCCCTGAACCGCTTCGGCCTTGGCGCGCGCCCCGACGACACGCCACCGGCCGACCCGCAGCGCTGGCTGCTGAACCAATTCGAGGTGTACGACCCGCTGCCGCCGGCCTGGAAGTCGGTGCCGCGCACCCCAGCGCTCGTGGACGTCTGGAACACCATGCAGCGCAGCGTGCGGGACGCGCCCGAAGGGCAACGCAGCGGCATCCGCGAGGCCTATCTGCGCGATGGCAGCCGGCATTACCAGGCAGCGGCCGGCGCGCGCACCACCAGTGCCCTGCAGACATCCACGCCCTTTGTCGAGCGGCTGGTGCATTTCTGGTCCAACCACTTTGCCGTGTCGGTCGACAAGCTGCTTATCGTCGCACTGGCGGGCAGCTTCGAAGCCGATGCCATTCGACCCAACGTGCTGGGCCGATTCGAAGACTTGCTGCTCGCTGTTGTCCGGCACCCGGCCATGCTGCTGTACCTGGACCAGGCGCAGTCGACCGGGCCGGGCAGCCCGATGGGCTCGCGCGGGCGCGGCCTCAACGAGAACCTGGCGCGCGAAATCCTGGAGCTGCACACGCTGGGCGTGCGCAGTGGCTACACGCAGGACGACGTGCGGCAGTTCGCGCTGGCGCTCACCGGCTGGACGATGCCCGGCGACGCAGCCGCGCCGGGTGGCGCCACCTACCGCTTCGTGCCGGCGCTGCACGAGCCGGGCGCGCGCACCATCCTCGGCAAAGGCTACCCCGACGGTGGCGAGACCCAAGCCCGCGCGGTAATCAGCGATCTGGTCGCCGCGCCGGCCACCGCGCTGCACATCGCGCAGAAGCTGGCGCGGCATTTCGTGGCCGACGATCCACCGCAAGCGTTGGTGCAACGGCTGGCCGACACCTTCAGCCGCAGCGGTGGTGACCTCACCAGCGTGTACCGCGAGCTAATCACGGCGCCGCAATCGTGGCAGGCCAATACCACCAAGTTCAAGTCACCGTGGGACTGGGCCATCTCCAGCATGCGCGCCCTGGGCCGACTCTCAATGGAGCCCGCGCAGGCCGCCAGCCTGATGACGCAGCTGGGCCAACCCGTGTGGCGGCCTGGCTCGCCCGCCGGCTACAGCGACACCGCCGCCACCTGGGCTGCGCCTGATGCTTTGATGCGCCGCGTGGAAGTGGCCCAGCGCTTCGCGCAAGAAATGGGCGATGCAGCCGACGCACGCAAGCTCGCCCCGCGCGTGCTGCCCGGCACGCTAAGCCAGGAGACGGCAACGGCCATTGCGCGCGCAGAAAGTGGCGGCACGGCGCTCGCGCTGTTGCTGGTATCCCCTGAATTTTTGAGGAGATAAAAATGAACATTGATCGACGCGCATTTCTGGGCGCAGCTTCGTTGGTGGCGGCGCCGCGCATCCTGTTCGCGCAGGCCGCCACGGAACGGCGCTTTGTATTCATCATCCAGCGCGGCGCGGCCGACGGGTTGAACATCGTCATCCCATACGCCGACCCTGGCTATGCAAGCGCGCGTGGTGCACTGGCCATCGACCCGGCCGCCGCGTTGAAGCTGGACGGCACGTTCGCCTTGCACCCCGCACTGCCCAAAATGCGCGAGCTGTACGCGGGCGGTGAAGCCACATTCCTGCAGGCCGTCGCGTCCCCCTACCGCGACCGCTCCCACTTCGACGGCCAGAACGTGCTCGAAACCGGCGGCACGTCGCCCTATCAACTGAAGGATGGATGGCTCAACCGCCTGCTCGGCCTGCTGCCGCGCACCGGCAAGGAAGCCATCGCGTTTTCGCAGGCCGTGCCATTGGCGCTGCAAGGTGCGACGCCCGTTACGACCTATGCGCCGTCGACATTGCCCGAGGCCAACGAAGACCTGCTCATGCGGGTGGCGCAGCTGTACGAGACCGACCGGCAATTGCACCCGCTGTGGAATTCGGCGCTCGAAGCCCGTGGCATGGCAGGCGGCAAGATGGAAGGGGGCTCGGGCCGCCAGGACACCGCTGCGCTGGGGCGCATTGCCGCTGGATTCCTGGGCCGCGCAGACGGGCCGCGCATTGCGATGATCGAGACCACCGGCTGGGACACGCACAGCGGACAGGACGCGCGCCTTGCGTTCCAGTTGCGCGGACTCGATGGCCTGATCAGCGGGCTGCGCGACGGCATGGGCGCCGCGTGGGCGAACACCGTGGTGCTCGTCGCAACCGAGTTCGGCCGCACCGTGGCAGCCAACGGAACGGGCGGCACCGACCACGGCACCGCAGCTGCGGCCATGATGCTGGGCGGCGCCGTGCAGGGCGGGCTTGTCGTTGCCGACTGGCCCGGTCTGGCGCCGGCGCAACTGCTGGAAGGCCGAGACCTCAAGCCCACCCTGGCACTGGATTCGCTCATTGCAGCGACGTGCGCTGAGGCGTTCAAGCTGGATCCGGAGCGTACAGTCCGCACCTTGTTCCCGGACGCCAGCCGACGCATTGTGGTGCCACGTCTGCTGCGCGTTTAGGGCTCTGGAAAAGCACGCTCAGCCGGCCGGCAAGCGATGGCAGTCGACTTCCGAAAAAGCGGCGGGAGCAGTCGGTGGGTACGCGCTCGCGACGGGCAGCAACCGCTGCACTGCTGTCCTCCACTGCTCCAGTACGACCAACTGCACTGGGTCGAGCGGGGGCGCCCAAGTTAGTGGGTGCGGGCTGTACGACCAGGGGTGGAACGGCCTGAACCAAGCCCTCCAGTCCCTCCCATCACCCGCCGTTTCCCAACTCATTCCGTGATGTTGTTCGCCTTGATGAAAGCCGACCAGGTCGTCATCTGCTTTTCCACAAATGGCTTGAACACGTCGGGGCCACCGCCCACCAGTTCGATGCCCTGGGCCTCGAGCTTCTTGGCCACGTCAGGGTTCTTCAGGGCAGCAGCCACGGCGGCGTGGATGCGGCTGGTGATGGCTGGCGGCATCTTCGCCGGGCCGATCACGCCCCACCAGGCGGGCGCGTCAAAACCGGGGAAGCCGCTCTCGGCAATGGTCGGCACGTTGGGCATGTCCTTGGAGCGCTTGCTCGTGCTCACCGCCAGCGGCGTCACGTTGCCCGAGTCGGCGTGCGGCTTGATCAGGAACAGCGAGCCCACGGCCAGCGGCACATGGCCGGCGATCGCGTCGTTCATCAGCGGGCCACCGCCCTTGTAGGGCACATGGGTCCAGTCGAAGCCGGCGTTCTTGGCCATCTGCGCAATCGCCAGATGTCCCAGGCTGCCGGTGCCGATGGTGCCGTAGCTGGTGGATTTCTTGGCCTTGGCTTCGCTCACCAGCTGGGCGAAGCTGGTGATGGGCGAACCCTTGGTGGAGGCCAGCACCATGGGCGCGGTGCCGATCAGGGTGATGTGCTCCAGGTCCTTCATGGTGTCGAAGGCCATGCTGGGCTTGAGCGCAGGGTTCACCGCGTGGGTGTCGAACACCACGCCGATGGTGTAGCCGTCGGGCGCGGCCTTGGCGATGGCTGCCGTGCCGATCACGCCCGATGCACCCCCGATGTTCTCCACAATCACCGACTGGTTCAACTGCACGCGCAGCGCCTCGGCCAGGATGCGCGAGACCTGGTCGACCGAGCCACCCGGTGGAAAGACCGCGATCACGCGGATCGGTTTGGCCGCGGGCCACTCCTGTGCAAAAGCCACCGAGGCCGAGGTGGCCACCACTGTGGACACGAGGGCGCCCACCACGAGTTTTTTCAGCATGTCTTGTCTCCGTCGGGTTGTTGTGGCCCGATGGTAAGCATGCACACGCCGCGCTTGGCAGATCGATAACCCTAGTGGGCTTTTGCGGCTCAGGTCTTCACGATCAGCCCGGCCCGCAGCTCGCGGATGCGTGGGTCGATGTAGTAACCACCGTACTCGGTGTAGCGCAGGAACGGGAAGCCGCAGGCCTTGCAGGCCCAGACCTCGCACCGGTTGTAGGGGTGGTGAGCCAGCGAAATCGGCGCGTCGACCGACCACGCATCCACCCCGGTGGGACGGTGCTCTTCCAGCGTGGGTTCGTCGTCGCCCGGTAGCCACAGCGCACCGAGCGGCTGCAGCGCGGTGCCGTCCTGCGAGGCGGGGAACGATTCCCAGCCCGGGCTGGCGTAGGGCCGGCAGCTGGGGCAGGGCGTGGGTGCGGTGTGCGCCTGCGCGATGGCGGTCACTGCTTCGGGAGTCAGGCGTGCAAGGTTGGTGTGGGTGGGCATGCGCTGGATGCTACTGGAGGAGCAGGTCAAAGCCTCGGTTTGTGGTGTGTTCGATGTCGTACCATGGGAGCTATGACTACCTTTGCCGATTCCCTTAAGAGAGAGATCGCCCGCGTGGCTCGCAAGGAGCTGCGCGACGAAATGGCCGCATTGCGCAAGACTTCTTTGGTTCAGCGCGCCGAGATCGCTGCTTTGAAGAAGCAGGTCAAGGACATGCAGTCACAGCTGAAAAGGCTGGGCAAGATGAGGGCGGAGGCTGCACAGCAAGCACCGCGCCCTGCCCGCGTTGCGAGCGTGGAGGCGCCGCGGGGCAAGCCCGGGCGCAAAGTGCTGTTCACCGCGGAGCGTCTGAAAACGCAGCGCGCCCGGCTGGGCCTCACGCAGGAACAGATGGCCATGCTGCTGGGCGTCTCCTCGCTCTCGATCTGGAAATGGGAGTCGGGCGGCGCCGTGCCACGCGCCTCCCGGGTGCCCAAGATCCTGCAGCTGCTGGCCCTGGGCAAGCGCGAGGCGCTGGCACGGGTGGCGCCCGAGGCGCCATGACCGCAGGGCCTCAGGCCTTGCGGGTCAAGGTGTCCACCGGCACATAGAACTCACCGCCCGCGGCCTTGAACTCGGCCGACTTGGCGGCCATGCCCCGAGCGAGGGCGTCCGTCTCGCTCAATCCCTGTTTTTCCGCGTAGTCCCGCACGTCCTGCGTGATCTTCATCGAGCAGAACTTCGGCCCGCACATGCTGCAGAAGTGCGCCTCCTTGCTGCTGTCCTTGGGCAAGGTTTCGTCGTGGAATTCGCGCGCGGTGTCCGGGTCAAGCCCCAGGTTGAACTGGTCGTGCCAGCGGAACTCGAAGCGCGCCTTGCTCATGGCATCGTCGCGCGCACGGGCACCCGGGTGGCCCTTGGCGATGTCGGCCGCATGCGCGGCTATTCTGTAGGCGATCAACCCCTGCTTCACGTCGTCGCGGTCGGGCAGGCCCAGGTGTTCCTTGGGCGTCACGTAGCAGAGCATGGCCGTGCCCATCCAGCCGATCATGGCTGCGCCGATGGCGCTGGCAATGTGGTCGTAGCCGGGCGCGATGTCGATGGTGAGCGGGCCCAGTGTGTAGAAGGGTGCCTCGTGGCAGTGCTTGAATTGCTCGTCCATGTTGGCCTGGATCAGGTGCATGGGCACGTGGCCCGGCCCTTCAATCATCGTTTGCACGTCGTGCTTCCACGCGGTCTGCGTCAGCTCGCCGAGTGTCTTGAGTTCGGCGAACTGCGCTTCGTCGTTCGCATCGGCCGCGCTGCCGGGACGCAGTCCGTCGCCGAGCGAGAAGCTCACGTCGTAGGCCTTCATGATCTCGCAGATCTCGTCGAAGTGCGTGTACAGAAAACTTTCCTGGTGGTGCGTGATGCACCACTTGGCCATGATGGAGCCGCCCCGCGAAACGATGCCCGTGCGCCGGTTCGCCGTGAGGTGGATGTAGGCCAGGCGCACGCCGGCGTGGATGGTGAAGTAGTCCACGCCTTGCTCGGCCTGCTCGATCAAGGTGTCGCGGTAGATCGCCCAGGTCAGGTCTTCGGCCACGCCACCCACCTTCTCCAGCGCCTGGTAGATCGGCACCGTGCCGATGGGCACCGGCGAGTTGCGCACGATCCAGTCGCGCGTGGTGTGGATGTTGCGGCCGGTGGAGAGGTCCATCACGTTGTCCGCACCCCAGCGAATCGCCCACACCAGCTTGTCCACTTCCTCCTCGATGCTCGACGTGACCGCCGAGTTGCCGATGTTGGCGTTGACCTTGACCAGGAAGTTGCGCCCGATCGCCATCGGCTCCACCTCGGGGTGGTTGATGTTGGCCGGGATGATGGCGCGGCCGCGCGCCACCTCGTCGCGCACGAACTCGGGCGTGATGATGTCCGGGATGCGCGCGCCCATGGGGTTGCCGCGCAGGCGCGCCTCGCGAGCTGCGTCGCCCAGGTACTCGGCCATCCATTCGCGTTTGCCGTTTTCGCGCACGGCCACGTATTCCATTTCGGGCGTGACGATGCCGCGGCGTGCGTAGTGCATCTGCGTCACGTTCATGCCGCTTCTGGCGCGGCTCGGCGTGCGCTGCAGGCCGGCGGCTTGCGCGCGCAGCGCCTCGATGCGTTCGATGGTCGTGTCGTTCTGGCGCGCCTCGTTCTTCACGCCGTCGTCCAGCACCTGGCGGGCGCGGCCGGCGTAGGTCTCGGTGTCACCACGCGACGCTATCCACGCGCCGCGCACATCGGGCAGGCCGCGTGTCACGTCGATGGCGGCCGAGGGCTCTGAGTACGGGCCCGAGGTGTCGTACACCACGACGCGCTCGCCATTGGTGAGCGCGATCTCGCGCATGGGCACGTGCACGCCGGGCTGCTGGCCGGGCACGTAGAGCTTGCGGGAAGCGGGGAAGGGCTCGCGGCTGAGGGCCAGCGAGGCAGCGGGGGACTGGACGGGGAGTTGATCGGGTGCATTCATGGTGGCGGTCTCCGGTTCCGGTGGATGGGCAGTGAATGCTCCGGAGGACCGCCCCATGGACCGCGACGGCGGGCGAAGCATCTCCGCCGTGACAACGGAGGAGGTGTTCGCCCACATGCCGCGTGGGGCATGCGCTCTTCTTTCGCCGGTACTAACCGGATCAAGTTCACGGGTTCGGCTGGTAGGCCGTCTCAGCGCCCGACCTTTTCAGATCGGTGCACCCCGGAGCAGGAGAGAGTGTAGGCGGTGAGGGGCAGCGCCTGGCGAAAGACCGCCGCGGGCCACTCAGATCAAGATGTCAAACAAATTCGAGAACGTGTCCGTCCACGGCCGGAAGCCGGGTCGTGGCTCCAGCACCTGAGCACCTTGCAGCTGGGGCGGCAGCGCGGCGGCCTGGGCGGCGCTCACAAACACCACCCAGGTGGATCGCCGGCAGAACGGGTCGCCGTGGCCGCCCGGCAATTCCAGCAGCAGCGCCACCTTGCCGATGTGTTGCGCGGCCGAGGCCATGACCGGGCGCAAGTCGAGGTAGGTGTTGGTGATGTGCACCGCCAGCAGACCATCAGGGCGCATGTGGCGCATGTAGGCGTCGAACGCTTCCAGCGTGAGCAGGTGGGTGGGAATGGAGTCGCCCGAGAACGCGTCCATGGCCAGCAGATCAAAGGCCTGCGGTGATTCGCGCTCCAGCATCAGGCGGCCGTCGCCCAGCACCGGCACGATGCTCGCCGCGCTGTCGGCCAGGTAGCTGAAGTGTTTGCGCGCCAGGTCGAGCACCTGGTCGTTGATCTCGTACATGCGCATCTCGTCGCCCGCGCGCCCGTACACCGCGAGCGTGCCCGCGCCCAGGCCCACCACGCCGAGCTTGCGCGCACGGTCGGTGGGCAGGCTCTGCAACGCGCGGCCGATGCCGGTGCGCTCGCAGTAGTAGGCGGTGGCGCGTTTGGGGTGGTTCAGGTACTGCTCGCCGTGGGTGATGCTGCCGTGCACCATGCTGCGCACGGGGCCCAGGCCGTCCTCGTCCACGCTCTCTTCAATGCGGGTCTGGCTGTAGAAGTTGCGCACCACCTCGGTGTAGCCCTGCACGTAGTCCAGCGAGATGCTGGACAGGCGCACGCCGTAGAGCAACAGCGCCAGCAGCAGGGCGCCACGCAGCCAGCGGCCGCGCAGCTCGGGCCAGAGCACCAGCACCATCAACAGCGCGCAGAGAAACAGGCCCAGCGGCAGTTCGAAATACGCGTTGAAGACCACCGGTGCCACCAGCCCCACGAACAGGCCGCCCAGCGCACCGCCCACCGAAAGCATGAGATAGAACAGCGTGAGGTGACGCAGCGGCGGGCGCCGGCGCACCAGCTCGCCGTGGCAGACCATGCAGAACACGAACACCGCCGCGCACAGCAGGCCCACCAGCACCGGCACGTCCAAGCCCTCGTTCATCGCGAAGTCGAGCGCCACGAATGCCAGCGGCAAGGCGACCATCAGGAAGAACGGGCGCACGTAGTAGCGCGGCGCGTCGAAGCACAGGATGAAGCTCAGCAGGTACAGCGCCAGCGGCAGCACCCAGAGAAAGGGCACGGGCGCCACGTCCTGCGTGAGGTGGCGCGTGATGGCCAGCAGCAGCATGGAGGCGGTGGCCGCCAGGCCCACCCACATCAGGCATTCGCGCCAGCCGGGGCGGGGCGCGTCTTCCAGCTGAGGGGCATGGGAGGCCGATGAATCGATGTGGCGGCGCACGGTGTAGGCCGCGGTGGCCACGCACACCAGCACGAACAGCGCGTATCCGGCCGACCACACCCAGGCCTGCGGCTTCACGGCCAGCAGCGGCTCGACCAGCACCGGGTAGGAGAGCAGCGCCAGCATGGACGCCAGGTTGGACAACGCGTACAGGCGGTAGGGCTGCACGCCCTGGGCAACGAAGGTGCGCGCGTACCAGGCCTGCATCAGCGGGCCGGTGGTGGAGAGCAGCAGGTAGGGCACCCCCACGGTGGTGGCCAGCACGCCGAGCACGCTCCAGGTGGGGTAGGCCTGGGCGTCGAGCTTCCACGAGGGGTCGGCCACCACCGGCAGCGTGGCCAGGCTGAGCAACAGCAGCGCGCCATGCACCCAAGGCTGGCGCCGGGCGCTGATCTTTTCGTGCATCACGTGCACGTAGGCATAGCCCAGCAGCAGCTCCACCTGGAAGAACACCATGCACAGCGTCCACACCGAGGACGAGCCGCCGAACCACGGCAGGATCATCTTGGCCACGACGGGTTGGATCTGGAACAGCAGGAAGGCGGAGAGGAAGACCGTGGTGGCGAAGAGGGGCATGAGAAAGGGGGGCTGGCCGGAGGTGCCGAAGTATGGCCGAGGCGGCGGGGCGCGGGGGCCGGGGGGTATGCCGCGTGACGCGGCGTGCTCAGGGGTGCCGTTGCAGGAACGCTTCGATCGCTTCGTTCACCGGCTCGGGGTGCGTGATCGGACCCATGTGGCCGAGCTGCTCGAACACCTGGTGTTCGGCTCGGGGCAGCACGCTCAGCAGGCGACGCGCCACACCGTGGGCCGAGGCGGTGGAGCGCGCGCCCGTCATGCACAGCACGGGGATGTCCAGGCTGGCGAAGCGGGCCAGGGGCGTGGTTTCGGTCATGAGTGCGTGGGCCCAGCGGCGCACATTGACCGTGGCGTTGGCGATCGCCGGCTGGCGCTCAGGCGGCGTGGCGTCCCAGCTGCCACTGCCCATCCAGTAGTCGATGAAGCATTTCGCAGCCAGGGACTTGTCGCCCGCGTCCAGCGCCGCAGTGGCTGCCGTCACCGCGTTGCGGATGCCGTCGGCTTCGTTGGGCGCGGGCCCATCGGCTTCGATCAACGAGAACAGCGTGGGCTCGTACAGCACGAGGGCGCGCACGCGTTGCGGCTGCTGCAATGCCGCGATCAGCGCCACCGCCGCGCCGAAGGAATGGCCCACCAGACTGAAGCCATCACCGGCCTGGGTGAACACCGGTTCCAGGAAGGCCACCTCGTCGGCCAGGGAAATCGTGCGGTCCGACGGCCAGTCCGGGCTGGACCCCGAGCCGTAGGAGTCGGGCGCGAGCACGCGGTGGCTCGGAGCCAGCCGCGCCGTGAGCGCGCGCCATTGGCCACCATGACTCGCGTTGGAGTGCAGGCAGACGACGGCCGGGCCGGTGCCGGCTTCGCGGGTGTGGGGCTGCGGTGAGGCCATGGGGGCTCCAGGTCGGTGCGACAGACCGATGGTACCGACGCTGCGAAGCGAGGAGGTCAGCGAGTCAGCCCAGCCCTGCGCGGGTGGAGGCAGCTGGACTTTCAGGCGGGTTGATCAGGCAGCTGCGCGGCCACGAGTTCGACCACGCTGGCGATTTGGGTGGGCCAGGCGTCCCGTTCGGCGCCCGCCATGAAGTTGAGCCGGCAACTCGCGCACGACACCGCCACCGTGTGCGCGCCTGTGGCGTCGATCTGTTCGCGCTTGATGCCCCAGGCCTTGTGGCGCAGTTCCGACGCACGGTTGATGAGGAAAGCGCCCGCGCCACCGCCGCAACACCAGTTCTGTTGCGCCGTGGGCACGGTCTCGATGACGGTGACGCCCAGTGCCTTGAGCGCCGCGCGGGGCTCATCGATCACGCCGCCGTGGCGGGCCAGCTTGCAGGCGTCGTGGTAGGTGACGGTGCGGCTCGCGTCGCCGGGCAACAGCTTCAGGCGTCCGGCCTGGATTTCCCGCCCCACATACTCGGACACCGCCAGCGCCTCGAACGGCAGCGGGCCGCCATCGGGCATGCGGCCCTCCCAACGCAGGGCCGGGTAGGCGTGACCACACTCGGGCAGGATGACCACCTTCGCCTGGATCGCCAGGGCTTCGTCCACCAGCTTGGCGGTGGCCGCGCGCTGCAGTTTTTCGTCGCCCGCCAGGAGTCCGAAGTTGGCCGCCTCGAACCCGGCGCTTCGCAAGGTCCAGCTCACACCCAGGTGGTTGAGGATGCGCGCGGTGGCCGCCAGAGCGTCTTGATAGAGCAGCACGTCGATCACGGTGGACACCAGCATCACGTCGGCCCGTGGCTCGTCAAGCGGTACCACAATGCCCTGCGCCCGCAGCAACTGGACCGTGTTCAGCAACTCGGCCGGTCCCACGCCAAAGACCGTGCCCCGGCCCGCCTGCTCCTGCGCCACCGCCGTGAGCTCCAGCGGCGCCAAGCCGGCCTCGAACAAGGCTTCACGCATCACATTGACGCCGCGCGCCGTGTTGATGCCCATGGGGCAGACCAGACTGCAACGGCCACATTCGGTGCAGCTGTCGTACACCAGCGGCTGCCATGCCCGCAGGTCGTCGGCCGTGATGTCGGGCGTGAACAGCCGTCGGATCGGCGCAAAGGCCGAGGTCTCCCGCGCGTGCACGCGGCGCAGCAGGTCGAGCTTGCGGCTGGGGCTGTACTGCGGGTCCTGGGTGCTCTGGAAAAAATGGCAGGCCTCCGAGCAGTAGCCGCAGTTCACGCAGGACTCCAGATCCAGGGCCAGGCCGCGGTCGGTCTTGGCTTTCATCACGGCTTTGGCACGCGAGACGCGTTCCCCGTCGGTCAGCGCGTCTGGCTGGGCCATCTCCGGCAAATGACCGATGGCCTGCAGGAAGCCGTGAAAGACATCCATGTTGATCATGACCGCACCCCGCGACGACCGAAGAACGTGGCCAGCTGCATGCGCCCTGGCCACACCAGGAGGGCGTGCATGAGCTTGCCGAACGGAAACCAGACCAGGAGCAATTCGAGACTCAGGAGGTGAACGGCCAGGGGTGCGCGGTAGATCACATGGTCGCGCGACAGGATGGTGTCCGACGGGTCGCCGACGAGGGCCATGCCGGTGAGGACCGGCAGGAAGGTGACGGTCCAGGTGATCCAGTCGTCGGCATGAGAGATCTGCCTGAGCACCGGGTCCGTGAGCCGGAACAGCAGCGCCATCAACAGCGAGACGATGGTGCCGGCGGCCGCGATGTACATCACCAGATCAGGCAACGCCGGCCACGTGAGCCCCGTCAACCGGTGGATGAAGGCGATGTGCGGCGCATAGCCCAGGAAGACCACCAGCAGGCCGATGTGAAACACATAGGGATTGGCGGTGACGAGGGTGGCGCTCGGATGGAACCCGCCTGGCGGCAAGGTCCGGGTGAGGGCCGCGCGAAACGCCGCTGCCTTGCCGTAGTCCACCCGCGCAGGGGCGCCTCCACGGCCACCTGCCGGCATGCGCCACAGCCACAGAAGACGCCACCCGATGCCGGCACCACAGATGGCGAGGGACGCCACCAACAAGGGGCCCCTGGCCCAGTCCAGAAGATCCATGCGACGCCCCTGTTCAAGTGCAAGGTTGCACCTTAGACCCCTGCAGGACCAAGGGCTTGATCCACGTCAATGCGGGGCCAATTCCGCCCGCCGCCGGCCTTCAGCCCATGGCCGCCGCCCGCCCTTGCGAAAACCGCTGCAGGAACTGGCGCCCGCGCTCGGTGCCGGGCTCGGTGAAGAACGCCTCGGGCGTGCCGGTCTCCACCACCACACCGTGGTCCATGAAGACCACGCGGTGGGCGGCTTCGCGGGCGAAGGCCATTTCGTGCGTCACCACCAGCATGGTCATGCCCTCGGATGACAGGTCGCGCATGACGGCCAGCACCTCGCCCACCAGTTCGGGGTCGAGGGCGCTGGTGGGTTCGTCGAACAACATCAGTGCGGGCTTCATGGCCAGCGCGCGTGCAATGCCCACGCGCTGTTTCTGCCCACCGGACAGGCGAGCCGGGAACACGTCGCGCTTGTCGAACAGACCCACGCGCTTGAGCAGCGCCTCGGCCTCGGCACGCACTTCTTCTTTCGGCCGGCGCTGCACATGCACGGGCGCCTCCATCACGTTCTGCAACACGGTGAGGTGCGGCCACAGCGCGAACTGCTGGAACACCATGCCGATGCGGGTGCGCACCTGCGCGAGCTGCCGGTCGTTCATCACCACGCCACCCGAGGTGATGCCGATGGGCTGGCTGTCGATGAGGATGCGCCCGCTGTCGGGGCGCTCCAGCCAGTTGATGCAGCGCAGCAGGGTGGACTTGCCCGACCCCGAGGGGCCGAGCAGGCAGACGGTTTCGGCCGGCGCCACGGTGAACGACATGTTGTCGAGCACGCGCAGGCTGCCGTAGCTCTTGCTGAGCGACTGGACACTGAGGAGGGGGATGAGCTTGGGCATGGTGGTGCGCTGTGGTGTGTGAAACGACTCAGCGCCGCGCCTCGGCCATGCGGCCCACGGCGGCCACGCCGGCCTCCACCACCAGGCACAGTGCCCAATAGAGCAGCACGGCGGTGAGGAAGGCGGCGAACGGGATGAAGTGGCGCGACTGGATGGAGCTCACCGCATGGGTGAGCTCGGGCAGCGTGATGATGGTGAGGAAGGCGCTGTCCTTGATGATCTGGATCAGCTGGTTGCCCAGCACCGGCGCGCTGGAGAGCGCCAGCGGCGGCAGCACGATGCGCCGGAACAGGCCCAGGCCGCTGTAGCCGAACGCCACGCCGGCTTCGATGGGTGCGCGCGGCTGGCTGACCCAGGCCGCGCGCAGGATTTCGGCCATGTAGGCCGCGTGGTAGGCGCTGAGCGCAAAGAGGCCCGCGCTCCAGGCGTCAAACTGCAGGCCCATCGAGGGCAGGCCGTAGTAGACGATGTAGGCGAACAGCAAAAAGGGCGTGCAGCGAGCCAGGTCCACGAGCGCCTTGGCCGGCAGCGACCGCGATCGCTTCGGTGACATCAGCAGCATGGACAGCAGAGCGCCGAGCAGCAGCGCGACCAGACCCGCCAGCACCGACAGCAGCACGGTGTTGCCCAGGCCCGAGAGCAGCAATCCGCGCTCCGACCACACGGTGGCGAAGTCGCGCATCATGCGGCGGCCTCGCGCAGCAGCGCGCGCCGCTCCACCCAGCGCTGCACGCTCACCAACGCATAGACGATGGGGATGTAGATGGCCAGCGCCACCAGGAAGGGCGGCAGCGGCTCGTAGGTCTGCGCGCCGATGCGCACGGCAGCGCGCGTGATGTCGACCACGCCCACCACCGCGAGCACCGGCGTGAGCTTGACGAGTTGCGACATCTCGTTGATGAGGCCGGGCAGGGCCGTGCGCCAGACCTGCGGCAGCACGATGCGCCGAAAGCGCAGGGCCTGGCCCATGCCGACCGATTGCGCGGCCTCGATCTGGTCTTTGGGCAGGTCGAGCAGCGCCGCGCGCCACACCTCGCAGTTGAAGGCGGCGGTGTTGAGCACCAGCGCGATCAGGCCAGCCTGCACCGGCCCGACCGACAGGCCCACCGTGGGCAAGGCAAAAAAGATCAACAGCACCAGCGTGACCAGCGGCGTGGCGCGCAGCAGGCTCACGTAGACCGCCACCACCCGGTTGAGCAAGGGCACCCGGGCCCAGCGCGTCAGCGCCAGACCCAAGCCCAGCGGCAGGCCCAGCGCGATGCCGGCGAGCGAGAGCAGCAGCGTGGTCAGCGCGCCACTGAAGATCGACAGGACATCGGCGAGGCTCATGTGTGCGTCACTGCTCGGGCGTGTAGCTCACCGGCAGGTTGAAGGATTCGCCGAACCACTTCTTCTGCAGTGCCGGCATCACGCCGTTGGCCTTCTGCGCGGCGATGAAGTCGTTCATGAACTTCTGCAGCTCGGTGTTGCCCTTCTTCACTGCCCAGGCCGGGTACGAGTTGCCCGAGACCGGTTGGCCGAGTTCGAACACCGCGGGCTTCTCGGCCACCAGCGCCTTGAGGTTGATGACGGTGTTGACCACGAAGTCGGTGCGCTTGAGCGCGAGGTCCTGGTAGGCCTCGGGGTACGAGGCGTACTCCACCACCTTGCCGAGCTTGCCGCCTTCCTTGGCCAGCATGGCCTGCAGCTCGGGCAGGCGGCTCAGGAAGGCGCTGCCGGTCTGCACACCCACGGTTTTGCCGCTCAGGTCCTTGATGCTTTTGATGCTGCTGTCGTCCTTGCGCTTGACGTAGTAGTGCGTGGCGTCGGCAATCGGGCTGGTGAAGTCGAGCGACTGTGTGCGCTCCCTGGTCATGAGCACGGCGGTGATGGCGATGTCGTACTTGCCGGTGGCCACGCCCGCCAGGATGCCCGGCCAGGGCAGGATTTCCTGGCGGATCTCGAACGGTGCGTATTTGCGCAGCGCATCGACCATCTCGTTGTTGAAGCCGGTGGGCTTGCCGTCCTTGACGAATTCGAACGGCCGGAAATCGTCTTCGGTGACCACGGTCATGTAGCCGCGCTTCTTGATCTCGTCGAGGTTGGCGGCGTGCGCCGTGCCCGCGGCGCCCCAGAGGGCCGGTGCCAGCAGCAGGGCGGCGAGCACGCCGCGGCGGGTGGAGGGAGCAAGGTTCTTGGACATGGTGAGGTTCCTGAAGGAGGTTGGAAGCAGACGTCGAGCGCTGCCAGGAAAGCGCAAGGAGCGTGCCCGGCGAACCGGCTGGAGGCTCGGCGCAACAGAGTGGCGATGGGCGCGGCCAAGCCACCGGCAGTAAGCCCGGTGCATGGGACGGCGCTCGCACTGCGGCGGTGCGGCGCGACCGCTTCAGTCCGGTGCGCTCACCCAGTGCCACTCCAGCACCCGCCACCGCCGGGGCAGCCGCGCGTTCCCGACCACGGCGAGGTGTTCGCTTTCGCGCTGCAGGCTGAAGTCTTGCGCCAGGCCCTCCAGTGCCGGCACGGTGGCGCGCTCGATGGCCCACTCGCCGTGCTCCAGCGTGCCAAAGGCAATCACGAAATCGAGCAGGGCCTCGGCTTGTTGCGGATGGCGCGCCACTGCATCGGCCAGGGTGTCGTCGGGTGCGGTGCTCAGCGGCCAGGGGGCCGTGCGTGGCCGCAGGTGCATGAGGTAGCGCCCGGCCACCAGCAGCCGCTCGGCCGTGGGTGTGCCGGTGGCGTCGAGCGCGGCCAGCGCAATGCGTGTGCCCAGTGAGCCGGGCAGGCGCTCCCACACCTCGAAGTACTGCCCGTGAATGCCGGTTTCGTGCACGACATCGGGCGACTCAAAAACCATGTGGCCGGCGTCTGGCGTGCTGCGCGGGGGTTGCAGGTCGATCTGGCGCTGCCAGGTGCAGATCTCGGGTTGCGCGGGGTCGGGTTGTGTGATGAGCGTGGTCCCGCCAAAGCCCTGCTGTCCGGCGCGACCGGCCACGGTGGTGCGATCGGCCTCGGGCGGCACGCGCAGGTCCCCGTGCCACAGGCTGGTCTGCAGCCAGCGCACCCAGGTGGTGGTGTCGTGTGTGGCGGGGGTTTGCAGCAGGGTGCGTTGCCACACGCCGTGGTAGCGGTCGGGGACAGGATCGGGGATGTTCATGTGATGGCGTTCGGGAAGGTGGGCAGGCCACGGTAGAAGGCCATGTCGTGGTTGGGCCAGAGCTGCGCGCCGGTCTCGCGGGCAAGCGCCTTGAGTTTGCGGATGCTGTCGATGGCCTGTTGTTCCCGGCCTTGCCACAGCGTGCCGGGCGCCACCTCGTCGTCGATGTTTTCCTGCAGGTCGGCGGCGTCGCCGGCCAGCAGCACTGGCGCGCCTTGCGGCAGCTCAATCAGCATCGACATGTGGCCGGCGGTGTGGCCTGGCGTGGCCACGGCCTGCACGCCCGGCAGCACGCTGTACTCGCCGTGCTTCAGGCAGAACTGCAGGGCGCGGCCCGCGTCGTCGATCAGGTCGTCTTCGAACACCGCGCCGTCCAGGCCGCTGCAGGCGGCGTTCCATTCGTCGCGCTGCAGGTGGATCTCGGCGCCGCAGCCGCAGCGCCTGAGTTCCTTCAGGCCACCAGCGTGGTCGAAGTGCAGGTGGCCGATGAAGATCACGTCAACATCCTTCGCGCTCAGCCCCAGGCGCGCGAGGTGGTGGGGAATGCGCTGCTCCTCGCGCATGTCGGGCGCGCCCATCTCGAAGGTGGTGGGGTCGTAGTAGCGCTCGCGCAGCGCCGGTGTGTGGATCTTGGCGTGGTCGCAGCCCACGTCGTACAGGAGGCGGCCGTGCTTCGTCTCGATCAGGTAGGCCAGGATCGGCGCCTCGATGGTCTGGCCATGGCCACGGTTGAAGGTGGAGATTGTCTTGTCGTAGCGGTGGGTGGCGGTGAGCAGCGGCCAGATGCGAAGCGCCTGGGTCATGGTGTCATGGTCCGGTGAAGGCTTTTACCCAGGTGTTGACCCGGGTGTCCAGCCGGTCGGGATCCGCCGCGTGCAGGTCTTGCAATGAAGCCACCACTTCGTCGGTGCTGCACACGCGTCCGAAGATGCCGCCCTCCACCCCGATCATGGCCAGCGCGCTCGTCTGCAGCGCGGGGTTGCTCGCGGCGGTGGCGTCGCCCACGGTGGTGCAGGCGAAGCCCCGGTCCACCGCTTCGCGCAGCGTGGAGTGCACACAGACCTCGGTGGTTACGCCGCAGACGATGAGCCGCTCGATGTCGCGCGCGGCCAGCACCTGCGCCAGCCGCGTGCGGTGGAAGGCACCGTAGCCGGGTTTGTCGATCACTTCTTCGCCCGCCACCGGGCGCACCGCGTCCACGAAGTCGTGGCCTTGTTCACCGCGCACCAGCAGCCGACCCAGCGGCCCCAGGCTGCCGATGGGTGCACCCGCGTCCACGCTGCGCTGAAGCTTGGCGGCGGGGCAGTCGCTCAGATCGCTCAGGTGGCCTTCGCGCGTGTGCACCACCAGCAGGCCGGTGGCGCGCGCGGCCTGCAGCAGCCGCACGGCGTTGGCCACCACCGCCTGCATGGGGCCGATGTCGATGCCGGCCTTGTCGGCGTAGCCGCCGGGGCTGCAAAAGTCGCGCTGCAGGTCGATCACGACCAGCGCGGTGCGGGTGGGGTCGAGGGCGGTGTCCATGTTCAGACGCCGGCGGGCCGCGTGAAGCCGGTGGTGATGGCCTGGGCCATGCGGCGGGCGACCTCGGTGGCGAGCAGCCTGCCCTTGGCGGCATCAGACCCTTTGGCCGACGAGAGCACGCCGGAGGCGGGCACCCAGTCGGTGCGCGGTGGGTACATGTCGTAGGGCGGGAAATCCGCCGGGCCGTCGTCGGGCAGCAGGTCCATGCGCACGAGGTGGGGGTGGTGGTGCAACATCATCGACGTCTCCAGCACGGCCGCATGCTCCAGCGCGAAGCCGGGGAATCCGTCGGGGAACACATCACCCAGTGTCTGCGGCGTCATGAAGTCCCAGTACTCCAGGCGCATCACCTGCAGTTGGTTCAATGGGGCGGCGGCTTTGGCATCGCGCAGGCCGAGGTCGATGCCCTCGATCAGGAACCACTGGTTCTCGTAGTGGCCGTTGACGATGACGAGCTGGGTCAAACCGTGCCGCGCAAATTCACGCACCGCGTCGCGCACCTGGCCCACCAGCGTGGCCGCGTCCACGCTGGTGGTGCCGCAGAAATGTTGTCCACCACCGCACTTGGGCTGCGACTTGTAGCCGTAAGAGAGCGTGGGCGCGACCAGCCCGCCCACCAAAGCGGCGGTGTCGGCCGCCACGGCGCTGGCGAGCAGGCCGTCGGTGCCCAGCGGCAGGTGCGGGCCGTGTTGCTCCAGCGCGCCCACCGGCAGCAGCACGGGCGGTTGGTCGCGCTGCACGCGGGTTTGGTAGTCCACCCACGAGAGTTCGTTCATCCACACGGTGGTGTTCATTCAGGTTCCTTGGGGTTGGGGTTTCGGAGCTGCAGAGGTGTCGAGCGCTTCGGCGAAAGCGGCCATGGCGATCAGCGCGCCGCCGGCCCACTCCAGGCCGGTCATGGACTCGTTGCCGAACCACAGTGCGCTCATCACCGCCACCACCAGCTCGGCCAGCAAAATCACGCCGGCCTTGCTGCTTTCGATGTGGGTCACGCCGAACTGCCAGGTGGCGGTGGCCAGCAGCAGCCAGACGAAGCCGTAGGCCAGCACGGCCAGCCACACACCCAGGCCCATGCCGGTGGGCACGCTGTGGCCCAGGGCGCTCGTGGCGATGAGCGAGATGACGCCGCAGCCAGCGAACACCGCGAAGGTCTTGCTCACCATGGGCACCTGCTGCGCGGCGCGTGCGATCACGTTGTTGGCCGCGAAGCAGAAGCCGGCGGAGAGCGCGAGGAAATCGACGAAGGTGAAAGCCAGATCGATCCCGCCCGGGCCGCCGAGAAACAACCACAGCCCCACCAGCGCCACCACCACGGCCGCCCAGCGCAGCGGCGGAATGCGCTCCTTCAAGAACAGCCAGCCACCCAGCACCGACCACACGGGCGAGAGGTAGAACAGGAACATCACCCGCACCACGTCGCCCAGCATCAGCGCGTTGACAAACGCGGTGTTGGCCCAGCCGCCCACCACGGCCAGCGCCAGCAGCAGGCCCCACTGCGGGCGCCACGCGGCGCGCTGGCGCCAGATGAAGACGCTGGTGAACAGGCCCACCACGCCGTAGGAGAGCAGCGACACCATGGGGCCGGTGAGGCCCTGCGCGATGAACCACTTGAGCGGCATCCACGACAGGCCCCAGAGCGACGCGGAGAACAGCAGCACGCCGGTGGCGACGCGGTTGGACGGGTGGGTGAGCAGCGACATGAAAGGCACTCAGGGCATGACGGAGCCGCCGTTGGGTCCCAGGACCTGGCCGCAGTAGAAGCGCGACAGGTCGGACGCGAGGAACAGCGCGGTGGCCGCGATTTCGTCGGGCTCGGCCACGCGGTGCTGCGGGATCGCGAGTTCCTTTTCCATCCACTCGGCGCTCATGTTTTCCAGCGAGACCATGGCGGTGTTCACCGGGCCGGGCGCGATGGCATTGACGCGGATGCCGTGCGGCGCGAACTCGCGCGCCAGCGAGCGCGTGAGCCCGATCACGCCGGCCTTGGCCGTGCAGTAGGGCGCGTAGTTCTCGCGGCCCAGGATGCCGAGGTCGGACGCGAGGTTGACGATGACGCCGCTGCCACGCGCCACCATGCCGGGCAGCACCGCGCGCGCCGTGAGAAACACCGACTTCAGATCGACGGCCAGCATGCGGTCCCAGTCGTCTTCGGTGGTGTCCAGAAAAGGCTTCTCCTGAATGATGCCGGCGTTGTTGACGAGGAGGTGCACCTCGCCCGCCCCGGCGACCAGGCGCTGCACGTCGGCCGCGCGGCTCACGTCGGCATCGATGGCGAGCGCTTCGCCGCCCGCGTTCGTGATGGCCTGCACCACGGCCTGCGCCTGCGCGGTCTGGCTCAGGTGGTTGACCACGACGCGTGCCCCGGCCTGCGCGAACATGAGCGCGATGGCGCGGCCGATGCCGGTGGCCGCGCCGGTGACCAGCGCTGTCTTTCCCTGCAATGAAAGGGGGTTCATGCCATCACCTCGCCATGGCTGGCCACGATGCACTGGCCGGTGAGGGACGAAGCGCCCTCGCTCGCGAGAAAGAGGAACACGCCGGCCAGGTCCTCGGGCGTGAGCATCACCGGCATGGCCTGCTTCGACAGGATCTCGCGCTCCACCTCGGCTTCGCTGCGGCCCTGCTCTTGCGCCATGGCGGTGAGCGAGCGCAGCGCGGCGGCGGTGCGCACCCAGCCGGGGCAGACCGCGTTGACGCGAATGGCGCGCGGGCCCAGCTCCAGCGCGAGCGAGCGCGTGAGGCCGACGACCGCGTGCTTGCTCGCGGCGTACGCCGAGAATCCGGCCACGCCGATGCGGCCCCAGATGGACGACTGGTTGATCACGCTCGCGCCGCGCGGCAGCAAGGGCAGCAGCGCCTGGGTCAGGCGCACCATCGATGTGACGTTGTTGTCGAGCAGGCCGGCCCAGCGCGCCATCGCGTCGGGCGCCGCGTCGGCCAGTGGCGTGGGGTATTCGGTGCCGGCGTTGTTCACCAGCACGTCCAGCGTGCCCCAGCGCTCGCGCACCAGAGTGGCGATGCGGGCGACTTGCGCGGCGTCGCCGAGGTCGCACGCGGCGGCGGTGGCGTCCAGCTCGGCGCTGAGCGCGGGCAGGGCGGTGTCGGGCCGGTCCAGCAGCATCAGCCGCGCGCCCTGCGCCGCGAAGGCGCGCGCCAGCGCGCTGCCGATGCCGCCGGCCGCGCCGGTGATCAGCACGGTCTTGCCCTGCAGGCCGTAGTTCATGGCCGCGGCCTCAGACTGCGGTGAGGAAAGACACCCCCACGGCGCCGAGGAAGCCGTCCGCGCGGCCCGGTGTGCCGGGTGGCTGCACCGCACCGTAGTTGCTGGCCAGCACGCGCTTGACGCGGTTGATGTGGAAGCTGCGCAGCAGCTCGCCCACGGTGACCACCTGCGCGTACTCGTCGGGGTAGAGCTCGCGGTGGAACGCCGGCAGGCGGTACCAGGGCGCGGTGGGGCGTTCGTGGTGGGCGTTGTGGAAACCGAAGTTCAGCCACACCAGGTTGAGCCATTTCGCGTCCAGGCTCACCACGTCGCTGAAGGTGTTGGCCTGTTCGTAGGCGCGGTCGCGCAGCTTGTCCTGCGGGATCGGCGTGTCGTCCAGGATGGGATAGGCGTCGTAGGTGTGCTGGAAGCAGTCGGCGAAACGCAGCAAGGTCACGAAGATCAGGAAGGCCAGGAAGTACAGGGCCAGCGCCTTGAGCGACCACCAGCCCAGCAGCACCAGCGCGGCGATGCGGATGAGCGCGATCCCGACCACGCGCCCGCGTGCGGCCTTCTTCCGGTCGCCCATGAAGGGCATGGCAATCACGAAGCCGCGCATGACGAACTCCACCGCCGGGATGTAAGCCCACTCCAGCGCCAGCACCACGCGGCGCACCGTGGGATTCGCGCGCAGGAAGGCCTGCGCGTCGAAGGTGATGACGTCGGCGCGCTCGACGTGGTGGCGCATGTGCTTGCGGCGCAGGTCGGCGAAGCTGGCGTAGCAGCTGCCGTTGATCCAGCTCATCAGCGTGCCCCAACGCTCGTTCGCCTGCGGCGTGCGGAAGATGGCGTTGTGCGCGAACTCGTGGATGAAGTAGGCCGACCACACCAGCGTCTGCGCGACCAGCAGCACGCCCAGCGCGTTGAGCCAGCCACTGGCCTGACCGAGCAGGGCGATGCCCACGGGCCAGCCGAGCACGGTGAAGGCGAGGGCCGCGACGTTGGGCCACACGCCGTCCTCATAGCGGAATACCGGTTTCATGGAAGTGCTTTCGTACGGACCAGATACGGCCCGCCGCGCCAGCGCCCGAGCGGCGCCGGCACGGCGGCCCCGGGGCTTACTTGGTGGCGAGGGCCTTGACGAGACCGGCGTCGAACGTGGCCTCGGTGGCGGGGACCGTGGTGATCTGGCCCTTGGCCTTGAGCAGCTGTCCGATGATGTCGCCGCTCGCGTAGTACGAGGTGGTTTCCTTCGCCGGCAGGAAGGCCTTGGGCATCTCGGCCAGCGGGATGTTGTAGACGCCGGTGAGCTGTTCCTTCACCTCGGCGGCCGACACGCCCATGAACTTGCCGATGATCTTGTGCGCTTCGGCTGGCTTGGCCTTCATGTACGCCATGCCGTCCAGGTAGGCCTGCATGATGCCGGTGATCTCGGCGGGCTTGGCCTTGATCACCTTGTCGTCGAACACCAGCACGTCGGCGATCAGGCCGGGCGCGTTCTTGGAAGAGAACACCACCTTGAACTTCTTGCCACCGCCCTGGCCCAGCACCTGCGACAGGCTGGGCTCATACGTCACGCCGATCGGCAGCTGGCCCGAGGCCATGGCCGCCGGCACCGCTTCGGGTGTCATGCTCACCGGGGTGATGTCCTTCTCGGTCAGGTTCACCGTCTTGAGTGCGTACGACAGCAGGAAGTCGCTCGGTGAGAGCGGGTTGTAGCCGATCTTCTTGCCCTTGAAATCGGCCACCTTGGTGATGCTGCTGTCGGCCACGATGGCGTCGCCACCATTGGAGTAATCGATGGGCATGACCACCTTCATGTTGCGGCCCGCAGCCACCTGGCCCACCACCTGGTCGTAGGTCAGCATGCCGCCATCGACCGCGCCCGAGGCGATGGCGGCGGGGATCAGCGCCGGGTCGTTGAAGACCTGCAGCGACACCTTGAGCTTGTACTTCTTGTAGAGGTCCAGGGCTTCAGCGACGTAGAACGGGCCGTAGCCGATCCACACCACGGTGGCGATCTTCATGGACGGGGCATTCTGGGCGAACGAGGTGAGCGTTGCCATCGACAGCGCCAGGCCCAGGGCCGGTTTGAGGAAGTGGTTGCGCCGGCTCGAGTTGGTGGGGGCAGAGGATTTCATCATTGAGGCTCCATGGGTTGAAGGGACGTGCAGGAAGAACCGATCTGTGATCGTTCTCCCGGGCTTTTGTCCCTCCGTGGAGCCTGCGATGAGGCCGGCACACTCTCGGACCAGACACCGCGAGCCATCTCGCGGTCGGAACCCTAGTGCACCTGAGTGCCGAGCAACATGGGGCGGACCCCGGATCGCTCTTCTTGCAAGTGTTGAATCAGCAGAAAGCGTGCCAGCCTTTTGCCGAACGCCGGCCCGTTTCTGCGCCGCGCTGGCGCTGGTTTTGCACCAAAAGCAGATGGCCGCGGGCGGATCAGCGGCGCTTGGCCGGCGCACTGCGCCCTGTGTTGGTGCGGGGCGTGCGTGGAGCCCTCGGCTTGGGTGCGGTCGCTGTTTCGACAGATGCATCGGCCGGTGTGTCGGCCGCATCCGGGGGAAGCAGGGGCACGAAGGGTGCGCGCGCGTCGTCGGCCAGGCCTTGGGTGAGGGTTTCCAGAATTTCGATCAGTTGCTGCCGCTGCGTGAGCGTCAAAGGCGAGAGCAGGCGCTGGTAGGCCTGCTCGGCCGGGCCGCGCGCCTGCAGCAACAGTGTCTTGCCCGCGGGCGTGAGAACCACCGCCATCTGGCGCTTGCTGTGCTCGGACATGCGCCGTTCAATCATGCCGCGCTCCTCCAGCCCCTTGCACACCCGCATCACGGTGACCTTGTCGAAGGCCAGCGCACGCGCCAGCCGGGTCTGGTCCAGGCCCGGTTCGTTGGCCAGCACGGTGAGCACGCCGTACTGGGCCGGGGTGAGGCCCACGCTGGCACAGGCGGTCTCGAACACCGCCGCCGAAATCTGGTGGGTGCGGCGCAGCAAGAAGCCCGGGCGCTGGTACAGGTCTTTCAGGGTCATGAAACTCTCGGAAACTCGGGATTCTACGAATGGCGGTCAATGAGCAGCGACTTCCATAATGGTTCGCATGCTAACGATAGGAGACATCAAATGACAGGCTCGAAAACCCTTGCCGCTGTTTCATGGCAGCCCCTGGCATCTTGCGCCCGCCGCGGCCTGCTGGCGCTGGCTGTGCTCGCCTGCACCGGTCTGGCCCACGCCCAGACGAATGATGCGCCGCTGCGCCTGATCGTTCCGTTCACCCCCGGCACCGGCATCGACCTGATTGCCCGCACCATCGGACCCCGACTGTCCGAGCGGCTGAAGCGCCCAGTGGTGGTGGACAACCGGGCTGGGGCCTCGGGCAATATCGGCACCGAGGCCGTGGTGCGCGCCGCACCCGATGGCAACACCCTGCTGGTCAGCGTCAACACCCTGGTGATGAACCGCAGTCTGTACCCGCAGACCCCGTTCGACCCGCTGCGCGATCTCACGCCGGTGAGCCTGACGAGCTGGGGCCAGTTGATGCTGGTGACGCACCCCAAGACCGGTTTCAAGACCGCCCGTGATCTGGTGGAGGCCGCACGCAAGGCGCCCGGCAAGCTCAACTACGCATCGCCCGGCGTCGGCACGCCGCACCACCTGTCGATGGAGCTGTTCAAGAACACCAGCAAGAGCTTCATCACCCACATCCCCTACCGCGGCACCGGCCCGGCGCTCACCGATTTGCTGGGGGGCCAGGTGGACGCGATGTTCCTGCCGATCCATGTGGCGCTGCCGCAGATCCGCAGTGGTCGCCTGGTGGCCCTGGCCATTGGCAGCGACAAGCGCCACGCCCTGCTGCCCGACGTGCCCACGCTCACCGAGTCGCGCACCGCCGACGTGAACGTGGACATGTGGTACGGCGTGTTTGCCCCCAAAGGCATGGCCCCGGCCATGGTGGCCACGCTCAACCGCGAGATCAACGACATCCTGGCCAGCGAGGAGGTGAAGAAGGCGTTTTCATCGCAGGGCATGGACCCGAGCACCGGCACGCCGGAGGCGTTTGGCCAGCTGGTTCAGAAGGACGCCGAGCGTTGGGCCCAGCTCATCAAGGTCCAGAACATCAAGGCGGAATGACGATGGCAGATCAGACCGCAATCGCGGTGGTGGGCGGCGGCATCGCCGGGCTGGCGTTTGCCCTGGCGCTGCACCAGCGCGGCATTGCCTGCGATGTGTACGAGGGTGTGGCCGAGGTCAAGGAGCTTGGCGTGGGCATCACGCTGCTGCCGCACGCCATGGAGGAGCTCACCGCGCTGGGCTTGCTGCCGCCGCTGGAAGCCGCGGGCATCGAAAACCGCGAGAGCGTGTTCTTCAACCGGTTCGGCCAGCGCGTCTACGGTGAGGCGCGTGGGCGGCATGCGGGCTACGAACTGCCGGAACTCGGCATCCACCGCGGCAAGCTGCACCGCATCCTGTTTGAAGCGGCGCTCAAACGCCTGGGCGCGCAGCATGTGCACACGGGTTACCGCTGCACCGGCCTGGCGCAGGACGGCGAGGGCGTCACGCTCTCGTTCTCCGACAACCCCCAAGGCCCGGTGGCGCCGGTGCGCGCGCAGTGGGTGGTGGCCTGCGACGGTGTGAACTCAGTCGTGCGCAAGCACTTCTACCCTGACGACCAGATCCGCTACGCCGGCATCAACACTTGGCGCGGCACCTCGGTGCACAAGCCCATACTGGGCGGAAAGAGCTACATCCGTGTGGGCTCCATCGACACGGGCAAGATGGTCATCTACCCCATCGTGGACAACGTGGATGGCCAGGGCAATCAGCTCATCAACTGGGTGGCCGAGATCCGCGACAGCGAAGCCCGCATGAACGACTGGAACCGCCCGGGCCGGGCCGAGGACTTCCTGCCCACCTTCGCCGACTGGACGTTCGACTGGCTCGACGTGCCCGCGCTCATCACCGCAGCCGAACACGTGTTCGAGTACCCCATGGTCGACAAGGACGCGCTGCCGCGCTGGAGCTTCGAGCGCGTCACCTTGATGGGCGACGCCGCCCACCCCATGTACCCGCGCGGCTCCAACGGATCGGCGCAGGCGCTGATCGATGCCCGCACGCTGGCCGACGAGATCGCCACCGAACAGGCCGCGGGCGGCGATCTGCGCGCCGCCCTGCAGCGCTACCAGGACGCCCGCCTGCTGGCCACCGCCCGCGTGGTGGAAACCAACCGCACCCTGCCACCGGACTTCATCATCATGAAAGCCGACGAATTGAGCGGCGGACGGCCCTTCGACAACATCGACGATCTGATCAGCCAGGACGAGCTGCGCGCCATCTCGGACAACTACAAGCAGATCGCGGGCTTTGCGCTGAAGGGCTGATCCGGCGCTCGCGCCCCCCCGTGGTGTGGGGGGTATCCGACAAATCGGGTGGCTTGCTGTGACGCTGACACCTGTCAGGCACGGATTTGTGGCACTGTCACGAAAGGTGTCGTCCGTGGGGGACGGGACACCCACCCTGTGCCATCAGCATGCCGCGATCCACACACGCGAATCGACATCAAACGGGAGATGACTTCTGGCTCGGCAGCCCTGCCGCGCATTGGCTGTGTGCCGTGGTCCTGGCGTGGGCGGCCGTCTGTCCTGTGGTGCAGGCTCAAACCACCCTGCGCTATGGCGGAGACGCCGCGTTCGCGCCTTTCGAGTCCCTCAACGCCCGCGGCCAGGCCGAGGGTTTTCAAATCGAGCTGATGCAGGCGGTCGGGCGCGAACTCGGGATGGAGGTTGCCTTCAGCCTGCAAGCCTGGCCGGCCACGGTGGAGGCCTTCAAGGCCGGTCGGGTGGACGTGATCGCAATGGTCGAGACCACCGAGCGGCGCGCCTACGCGCACTTTCTCAAAGGCCACGCGGCGCCGGCGTTTGCGGTGTACCTGCCAGTGGATCGACCCGCGCCGCGCGCCCTGCAGGACCTGCAGGGGTCGCGCATTGCCGTGCTGGACCATGAACCCATGCGCGAGAGCCTGAGCAAGTGGCTCTCGGGCATCCAGGGCCCGTTCATCACCCAGCCCGACGCGCTGTCGGCCTTGAAGGCGGTGGAGCTGGGGCTCGCCGACATGGCCTTGCTCCCCCGTTCCTACGCCGATCCGGTGATGGCGAGCGGTGAAGTGTCGGGCTTGATCTCGGGCCTGAGCAACCTTCGCCTGCAAACCTACTCGTTGGCGGTGGTGCGAGACAACGACGCGCTGCGCCAGCGCCTGCAAGGCGCGCTCGACCGCCTCGAGGCCAACGGCTCCCTGCCTGCGCTGCGCGATCGCTGGCTCAACGATGAGCCCGCCAGCGCCGAGCGGCTGGCCATGGAGCGCGATCTGAAGCTGCAGCGGCACTGGATCTGGCGCATCGCGGTGGGGGGCTCGCTGTTGCTGTTGCTGGCGGCGTACGCGTTGCGCCAGCGTGGTCGCGCGGTGGCCGCCGAGCGCGCGCGGCGAACGGCGGCCGAGGGGTCGTTGCGCCGCTCCGAGGAGTTGCTCGATCGCACTTTCCAGCGCAACCCCGAGCCGATGCTGGTGGTCGACCATGCCAGTGGCTTGGTGCAGGACGCCAACCCGGCGGTGGCGACGCTGCTGGGCCTGCCCGAGGGTGAGGTGGTGGGGCAGCCGTTGCGGGCTCTGGCACACCACATCGGCATGGACAACCTGAAAAGCATGGCGCGTGCGATCGACCTGGACGGCCTGCTGGACGCGCTGCCGGTCACCGTGACCCGCGCAGACAGTCAACAGCGCGCCTGCCTGGTGAGCGCCGACAAGATGCGCGTGGGCGAAATCACCATCGTCTTGTGCATCGTGCGCGATGTGACCGAGCGCATGGCACAGGACCCGGTGTTTCGACAGGGGTACCTGGCCTTGCAGGCCATGAACGAGCAGTCGCTCATCGAAGCGCCCGACACCCAGCCACCGCCGGATGGCGGCGAGGAGCGCGTGCGCGAGTTCACCCGGGCCGTGGCGCACGACCTGCGGGCGCCGTTGCTGGCCATCCAGGGATTCATGGGTTTGATGCGCGAACGCCTGGAGCAAGGGCACACCGATGAGGCGCTGGAGTACAGCGAGCAGGTGGACAAAGCCACGCGGCGCATGAACTCGATGATCGACGCGCTGTGCAAGCTGGCGCAGATCGACCAGGAAGTGTTGCGGCGGCAGGACATCGACATGCGCAACCTTGCCGAGGACACGTGGGCTCTGGTGCGCGGGGGCGAGACCGATCGGAACATCAAGATCAAGTTCGATCCGCTGCCGCACGCACTGGGTAACCCGGATCTGGTGGCGCAGGTCTGGCAGAACCTGCTGCACAACGCCTGGAAGTACACCGCGCGCGTGCCGGTGGCACACATTCGGGTCGACAGCTTTCAGGAAGATAGACGCACCTGGTACCGCGTCACCGACGACGGCGCCGGTTTCGACATGGCACACGCGCGTCACCTGTTCCAGCCGTTTCGGCGCATGCACTCGACCTCGCAGTTCGAAGGCAGCGGCATCGGCCTGAGCATGGTGCAGCGCATCGTGCGCCATCACGGCGGCGAGGTGCGCGTGCGCAGCCAGCGCGGTGTGGGCACGGTCGCCGAGTTCACGCTCGACCCGGTGGTTTGAGCGGCCTGGCTGCCGCCTTCAATGCCGGGCCTCAGGCGGCCTTGCCGCGTGCTGCTTGCGCCAGGCCGCGGGTGCCATCTGGTGCGCACGCTTGAAGGCCCGGTGAAAGGCCGGCTCCGACTCGTAGCCCGTGGCTTGGGCAATGCGCGAGATCGGCTCGTTGCTCTCCAGCAGCCGCTGCGCGGCATAGCGCATGCGCTGGCGTGCCAGGTAGCGCATGGGGGGTTCGTCCATCAGGGCATTGAAGCGCTCGGCGAAGGCCGAGCGCGACAAACCCACCTCGCGCGCCAGCTCTTCGGTGGTCCAGCCGCGCTGTCGGTCTGCATGCAGCAGAGCCAGGGCGCGGCCCACCTTGGTGTCGCCCAGACCCGCCAGCCAGCCGGTGCTGCCTTCGGGCTGTGCCGCGAGGTACTGACGCACGGCTTCGGCAAACAGCAGCTCGGCCAGTCGGCCGAGCAGGTTGGGCGAGATGCCGTGCACCACGCCCATGGGCTGTGAGGCGAATCGCAACGAGCTCTCGAACCATTGGGCGGCGGCCGGGTCGCGCAGGCTCAGGTGCAACACCCGGGGCAGGGCGTTGATCAGCGGGTCGTTGATGTTGTCGTGGCCGAGGTAGCCGCAGAAGAAGCGCGTGGCCGGCCCCTGGCCCTTGTGCGTGATGCGCACCAGGCCGCTTTCGCCGGGCTGGTGCTCGAGCTGCTCCACATCCATGGGCGGTACGCCCAGGTCGCTGCCCAGCAGGTGGCGGTCGTTGCGCGGCAGGATCACCAGTTCGCCCGCTTGCACGCGCACGGCGCCCGCCTCGCCCTCCACGCGCAGCGCCATTTCACCCTCGCATACGTAGTGGTAGGCGATCACCTCGCGCGGTGCCGGGTTGAACTCCACGCAGTCCTCCGGGCCGACTTTGGAGAACACGCTCCAGGGCGCGCCGATCTCGGCCTCGATGAAGACGCCGCCGCGCAGGCGCAGCGCGTGCAGCACGTCGGTCAATGCCTCGATGGGGTAAGCGGTGGTCATGGCAGGCGTTTCGGCAAGAAAAGCCGGCGCCGCAGGCATGGCGCCCGCGGGCAGCGGGGCATAGATTAATCCCACCGGTGCCAGCGAGGCAATGCCCTCCGTCCATTCATCGAGCACCGGCCACGCAACAAGGAGTATTTTTCAATGATCACCGACGCACAGGGTCACACCCTCACCGGCGCCACCGCAGAGGCCGCCACCCAATATGAACAGGCCGTCACCGCCTTCAACCTGTACCGCGGCGACCCGATGGCCGCGCTGGAGCGCGCCACCGAAGCCGCGCCCGGTTTCGTCATGGCCCACCTGCTCAAGGCCCACCTGATGGCCATCGCCACGGAGCCCACCGCCGCCGCCGGCGCGCGCGAGCTGTTGCAGGCCACGGCCGATCTGCCCATGAACGAGCGCGAGCGTTCGCACCGCGCAGCCATCGAGCTGATCCTGCAGGGCGAGTGGTCGGCCGCGGCCATCGCGCTGGACCACCACCACACACGCCACCCGTTCGACATCGTGGCGCTGCAGGTGGGCCACCTGTGCGACTTCTTCCGCGCCAACGCTCGCAGCCTGCGCGACCGCATTTCGCGCACCCTGCCGCACTGGAGTCCAGAGATGCCGGGGCACTCCTTCCTGCTCGGCATGTACGCGTTTGGCCTGGAAGAGTCGGGTCAGTACGCGCAGGCCGAAGACGTGGGGCGCAGCGCGCTCGATGCGCAGCCGCTGGACTGCTGGGCTCACCACGCCGTGGCCCACGTGATGGAGATGCAGGCGCGCCACCAGGACGGCATCGGCTGGATGATCGCGCGCGAGCCGCACTGGTCGGGTGGCGACAACTTCTTCCAGGTGCACAACTGGTGGCACCGCGCGCTGTGCCACCTGGAACTCGGGCAGGCCGATCAGGCGCTCGCACTGTACGACGGCCCGATCCGCAGTGGGCGCAGCGTGGTGGCGGTGGACATGGTCGACGCCTCGGCCCTGCTCTGGCGCCTGACGATGAGCGGCGTGGACGTGGGGGACCGCTGGAGCGAAATCGCCACCGCCTGGGACGCGCACGCCGATGGTGCGCTCTACCCGTTCAACGACTGGCACGCCGCGATGGCCTGGCTGGGCGCGGGCCGCGAGGCCGACGTGGAGCGTCTGCAGGCGGCGCTGCGCGACGCCCCGCGCGCTCGGGAAGCCTCGCGCTGGGCGGCCGACACGGGGGCCGATCTGGTGGCCGGCTTCGCCGCCTTTTGGCGCGGCGACCACGACTCGGCTGTGCAACACCTCCACCGCGCGCGCTTCATTGCCAACAGCTTTGGCGGCAGCCACGCACAGCGCGACGTGATCGACTGGACCTTGACCGAGGCCGCGCTGCGCGGGCACCGCTTCGATCTGGCCGAGGCGCTGGCCAACGAACGCCTGGCGCTGCGCGCCCACAGTCCTGTCAACCACGGCTTCTTGCGACGGGCGGTCGCCCGGGGTGTCACCCAGGGAGCGCGAATGCTGGCAGAAGCCTGAGCCTTTGTGGTCCATCAAACAGACGCCTGGGCGTCTGTGGGGCAGCATGGTGAGATGTTTTTGATATCACCAGCGCGCGCTCGCGCCTTTTCGGCGTGAGCGAGCAACCCATTGCAAGGTCCCTGCGCGTGTTGTCGGTCAACATCCACAAAGGCTTTGACGTTTTCAACACGCGCTTCGTGTTGCATGAACTGCGCGAGGCCGTGCGCGCCATGCAAAGCGATCTCGTGTTTCTGCAAGAGGTGGACGGCGGCAGCGGCGCATCCCGTGGGGCGGCGCTGGGCGCCCAATACGAGTACCTCGCCGACGAAATCTGGTCCGACCACGCCTACGGACGCAACGCGGTTGCCCAGGGCATGGATCACGGCAACGCGGTGTTGTCGCGCTTTCCGGTGCGGCGCAGCCACAACCACGACGTCTCGCTGCCCGGCGTGGAGCCGCGCGGTCTGCTGCACTGCGAAGTCACCCTGCCAGGCGAACAGCCGCCGCTGCATGTGATGTGTGTTCATCTGGGTCTGCGCGAAGCGCACCGGCGCCACCAGCTCGCGCGCCTGTGCGAGACCGTGCTGGAGGAGGTGCCTGCCCATGCCCCGTTGGTGGTGGCCGGTGATTTCAACGATTGGCGCTCGCGGGCCGACGAGCAGCTCGCCTCCAGCGGCCTGCGCGAGGTGTTCCAACAGGCACACGGTCAACACGCCCGCACGTTTCCGGCGCGCTGGCCATGGCTGCGGCTGGACCGCATCTACACGCGCGGTTTGTCGGCAGCGCGACCCTTGCCCATGCCCCGCCAACCTTGGGCGAAGCTGTCGGATCACGCGCCAGTGGCCGCCGAAATCGAGCTGCTGGAGGCGCCGTGAACTCGCGCTGGGTACCTGGCAACCGCATCTCGTTGCTGGAGAACGGTGAAGGCTACTACCCGCGTGTTTTCGAGGTCATCGCGGCCGCCGAGCACGAGGTGCTGCTTGAGACCTTCATCCTGTTTGACGACAAGGTCGGGCGCGAACTTCAGCAGGCCTTGCTGGCCGCAGCCTTTCGCGGTGCCCAAGTGCATGTGCTGATCGACGGGTGGGGATCGCCCGACCTGCCCGCGTCGTTCACACAGCCCTTGCTCGATGCCGGCGTGCGTCTGCGCAGTTTCGAGCCGGTGCAGCGCCTGTTCGGTGCGCGCATCAACCTGCTGCGGCGCATGCACCACAAGCTGGTGGTGGTGGATGGCCAGCGCGCTTTCGTGGGTGGCATCAACTATTCGATCGACCACCTTCTGGAGTTCGGGCCTCTGGCCAAGCAGGACTATGCGGTCGAGATCGAAGGTCCGCTGGTGGGGCAGATTCAGGCCTTCTGCCGCGCCAACGTGGACGCGCCGCAGCCGGCGCGCAGGCAGTGGCTTCAACGCTGGCGGGCCAGTCTGAGGCGCGGCGATGTGGCCGGTGTTCGTGAAGACGGCGCGGTGGCCGCGTTCGTCACCCGCGACAACAACGAGCACCGCACCGACATCGAACGCCATTACCGCGCTGCGGTGCGCAGTGCACGCCAGCGCATCCTGATTGCCAACGCCTATTTCTTTCCCGGCTACCGACTGCTGCGCGACCTGCGCCAGGCGGCGCGGCGTGGGGTGCAAGTCGATCTGGTGCTGCAGGGCCACCCGGACCAGCCCTGGGTCAAACGCGCCACCGAGCTGCTCTACCGCCACCTGCTGCGCGCTGGTGTGCGCGTGTACGAATACAACGAACGGCCGCTGCACGGCAAGGTGGCGGTGGTGGACGACACCTGGGCCACCGTGGGCTCCAGCAACCTCGATCCGACCAGCCTGAGCCTGAATCTGGAGGCCAATGTGGTGGTTCGCGACGCGGCCTTTGCCAGGCACCTGCGCGAGCGCATCGAACACCTGATGGCGCAGAGCTGCGACAGCGTGCAGCGGCCTGCCACGGGGCGCCTGCGCTCGGCCTGGATCGCCGTGCGCAGCATGGTGGTGTTTCACGCGCTGCGGCGCTTTCCCGTTTGGGCATCGAAATGGTCGGTGCGAGAACCGAGGGTCGTGCCGATGCACGCCGACGCGCCATGAGTCCGGCGGCGCAGCGGGCCTGGGGATGGTTCAAGCGCATCGCGCCGTGGGCGCTGGCCGCGCTGGTGCTGGCGCTGGTGGTGCGACAGGCGCGCACGGTGGAGTGGCCGGAGGTGTGGCGGGCACTGCAGGCGCTCACGTTGGCCCAGGGGCTCACGGCAGCGGGGCTGGCGCTGCTGAGTTGCGGCCTGTATGCCAGCTTCGATCTGATCGGGCGCCGCCTCACCGGCCACACGCTCTCGATCCCGCGCACGCTCGCCACCGCCGCCATCAGCTACGCGTTCAACCTCAACTTCGGCGCTTTGGTGGGCGGCTTCGGTCTGCGCCTTCGGCTCTACATGCGCGGTGGCCTGCCGGCGCCGACGGTGGCCAAGGTCATTGCGCACAGCATGGTGACGAACTGGCTGGGCTATCTGTGGGTGGCGGGTGCCGTGCTGCTGCTCGCCCCGCCGCGACTCCCCGAGTCGTGGGTGCCGAGCGACGTGGGCTTGCGCGCCATCGGCGCGGTGATGGTGGCGCTGGCACTGGTCTACCTGGCGCTGTGCATCTGGTCGCGCCAGCGCGAACTGAACTGGCGCGGGCACACCCTGGCCTTGCCCGGCGCACGCCTGGCCGCGCTGCAGGCGCTGCTGGGTGGCGCCAGCTGGCTGCTGATCGGCGCCATCGTCTGGAGCCTCTTTGGCGGGCGCATCGATTACCCCGCCGTGCTCGGCGCACTGTTGCTCGCGGCGGTGGCCGGTGTGCTCACGCACGTGCCGGCCGGCCTGGGTGTGCTGGAGGCGGTGTTCGTCGCCACGCTGGGTGGCCGACTGCCCGCCACCGAGGTGTTGGCCACGGTGCTGGCCTACCGCGCCGCCTACTATCTGCTGCCGCTGGTGTTGGCTCTGCCGGCCTACGCATGGAGCGAGGCCGCGGCGCGGCCGCGCACCGCGGCCGCTCAGCCCCTGCCCACGAAGGGCATCTGACTGGCCATCACGGTCATGTTCAGCACGTTGGTGGACAGCGGCAGACCCGCCATGTAGCGCACGGCCTCGGCCACGTGCTGCACGTCCATCATGGGTTCGGTGGCCATCGTGCCGTTGGCCTGGCGCACGCCCTGCGTCATGCGCGCAGAAAGTTCGGTCAGCGCGTTGCCGATGTCGATCTGGCTGCACACGATGTTGTAGTCGCGCCCATCCAGAGCGATGGTCTTGGTCAGGCCCAGCACCGCGTGTTTGCTCGCGGTGTAGGGGCTGCTGAAAGGGCGCGGCGCGTGGGCCGAGATGGAGCCGTTGTTGATGATGCGCCCGCCCTGCGGCGCTTGCCGGCGCATCAGCCCGAAAGCGGCGCGCGCGCACAGGAACACGCCTGTGATGTTGGTGTCGATCACGTCCTTCCAGCGCACCAGCGGCAGCTCGTCGATCGGCACGGCGGGGGCATTGACGCCCGCGTTGTTGAACAGGACATCCAGGCGGCCGTAGCGCTTCTCGATCTCGCGAAACAAGGTCTGCACGCTGTGCTCGTCGCGCACGTCGGCGGGTATGGCCCATGCATGCTGGCCTGCGGCTTGGGCCGCTTCGGCCACGGCGGCCAGCGGCTCGGAGCGCCGCCCGGTGAGCACGACGTGAAAGCCGTCCTTGAGCAGACCGAGCGCCACGGCGCGGCCAATCCCGCTGCCGGCGCCGGTGACCATTGCTACACGGGGGGAGGGAACAGATGCCATGAAGCTTCCTTGAGATGAGGTGGATGAAGCCAGGGCAGATGGTAGTCGGCCGAGTCGGTCAGTTCCGGCCGCACGGCACAGGGCCCCGCTGAGCCCGGTTTCCCGGCCCTTGCCGCAAGCATTGCAGCAAATACTTCTGGGCCACCACCCGACTCCTTCGACAGGTAACTGGGGGTCCAGGTCACTGCCTTGTGAGGAGCCCTCTACAGAGGTGTGATGCGGTTGTCGATTCCTCTCAAGGAGGAACATGCATTGCCCGGGGTGCCCGACGTTCAACTGAAAAAGGAGTGCCCATGAACCCGCAACAATACGCATCGTGCATGGAGGCCTGCATGCGATGTGCCCTTGCATGCCACCATTGCTCCGCCGCGTGCCTGACCGAGGAGCGTGTCGATGCCATGGCGAGATGCATAGCACTGGACCTGGACTGCGCAGCGATCTGTGAACTCGCCGCCGCTGCCATGGCCCGCGACAGCGAAAACGCCCATGCCCTGTGCCGGCTGTGCGCCCAGATCTGCGAACTCTGTGGCGACGAATGTGGAAAACACGACATGGACCACTGCCAGGCCTGTGCACAGGAGTGCCGCGCATGTGCTGCCGAGTGTCTGCGGATGCAGGCAGCGGTCATCTGACCGGCACACGGGCTGCGGTGCTGACCGCCGTCAGGGAAGATCCGGTGGTGCCACCGGGACGCGTCCCCACGGCTTCAAATGCTAACGAGAAGACCCGTCCATGCCATTGCGGCGAGCCAGTTCGACGAAGAGGGCCGAGTGGTCCAGGTCGGCCAGCCCGTGATCGACCGACTGGGCGTAGAGCTGTTCGAACAATCCGGTGATGGGCGCATCGAATCCGACTTCGCTGGCCGTGGTCAGCGCGTTGCGCATGTCTTTCAGTTGGACGGCCATCGCAGCGCGTTTGGTGAAATCGCGTTCGACCATGCGCTGGCCGTGCACCTGCAGGATGCGGCTGTCGGCAAAGCCACCAGTGATGGCCTGCTTGACCTTGCCCATGTCGGCACCGCCCTTCTCGCACAGCAGCAGTGCCTCGGCCACCGCGCCAATGGTGATGCCCACGATCATCTGGTTGGCGAGCTTGGCCAGTTGCCCGGCGCCGTGCGGGCCCACATGCACGGGGCGTCCCAGCAGATCGAACAAGGGGCGCGCGCGCTCGAACACGGCCGGCTCACCGCCCACCATGATGGCCAGCGTGCCGGCCTCGGCGCCCACCGTGCCGCCCGAGACGGGCGCGTCCAGGTGGTGCATGCCGGCGGCCGCCAGGCGCGCGGCGTGGTCACGCGCCTGGCGCGGCAGGATGGACGACATGTCGACCACCACACTGCCCGGGCGCAGGCCGTCCACGGTGCCCTGGTTGAACAACACGTCTTCTACGATGTCGCCGTTTTCAAGCAGGGCGATGACGATGTCGGCCTGCGCCACGGCGTCAGCAGGTGTGTCGGCCACGCGAGCACCGAAGGCCTCCAGGCGCTCGGCCTTGCTGCGCGAACGGTTCCACGCGCTGACCGTGCAGCCGGCCTCACACAGGCGACGGGCCATGGGAAAACCCATCAGGCCGATGCCGAGCACGGCCACTTGCAAAGCTGGGGAGGGTGGGGTGGAGGAATTGGTGGTGTTCACTGGAGCGCCTGGAGAAGCATTGAAGGGGAGTTGCGCATGCAGAATAGTGATGTTTGTCGAGCTCGTCAGCACACGCTGAAAACGACCCCATGACACAATGCGCGACCATGGAAAAAACACCTTCTACCGACCCCGTCTGGCTGGACGGTGAGTACAACAACCGGGCGCTGGTGCCCGAGCACGCCGAGCATTTCAAGCGTTGGGCCGACAGCTCGGCGCAAACCCGGCAGAGCAGCCGCCCACTGCTGGACGTGAGCTACGGTCACGGCCCCGGGGAAACGCTGGACATCTTCCCCGCACCGCGCAGGGCGGGAGCGCCGTTGGCGCCGGTGATGCTGTTCATCCACGGCGGCTACTGGCGCAGCCTGGACAAGTCCGACCACTCTTTCATCGCGCCCGCGTTCACGAAACACGGAGCCTGTGTGGTGGTGCCCAACTACGCGCTGTGCCCTGCGGTCACCATTCCGGACATCGTGATGCAGATGGTTCAGGCCCTGGCCTGGACGTTTCGCCACATCGCCGCGCACGGTGGTGATCCGCACCGCATCTCGGTGGTGGGCCACTCGGCGGGTGGGCATCTCGCCACCATGATGCTGGCCTGCGAATGGCAGCGCGTGGGTGACGATCTGCCCGAGGCGCTGGTGAAGAACGCTCTCTCGATCTCGGGCTTGTATGACCTGGAGCCGGTGCGGCTCACACCGTTCGTTCAGTCGTCCTTGAAATTGACGCCTGCGCAGGTGAAGAAGGCGAGCCCGGCGCTGTTGCCTGCGCCATTGCTGCGCGAAGGCCGGGGTCAGTTGTATGCGGTCGCTGGCGCCGATGAGAGCAGCGAGTTCCTGCGCCACAACCGCTTGATCCAGAAGGCCTGGGGACCGGAAGTGGTTCCGGTGTGCGAGGCCTTGCCGGGGCTCAATCACTTCAGCATTGTCGAGGCCTTGGCTCGGCCTGGGCATCGGCTGCATCTGTTGGCTCGGGAGCTGCTGGCGGTTTGACGTCTGGTTTTCTCCGGGAGGCTCCGGTCATCGGCGACCACGGGGCACGGCTCCGCGGCTGTCCCCCGACCCGGCTGCGCCGGGTCTCCTCCTTGATGCCGCTGCGCCGTGCCCCATGGCCGCCGATGACCTCGTTGGTACTCGGTCAGTGCGTACACCAACATTGCTTCGGCTCGCGGGCGCGGTGTGTTCTGCGCAGCGGCATCAAGGAGGAGAGGCGGCGCAGCCGCCTCGGGGGACAGCCGCGGAGCAGAGCACGCCGCGTCCGCGAGCCCGCGAGGTGGTTGAGCGAAACGCCCCAAAAACCCAACTACATCAACAAATGCTCACCCGCGTTGTCCCCACCCAGGATCACGTAGTTCACCTTGCGCACGTCCATCAGCTTCGTGCCACCCGAATAGCTGATCGAGCTTTGCACGTCCTGCTCCATCTCCACCAGCGTGTCGGCCAGCTTGCCCTTGATCGGCTCCAGGATGCGCTTGCCCTCCACGTGCTTGTACTCACCCTTGTTGAAATCGCTGGCCGAGCCGTAGTACTCCTTGTAGAGCACGCCGTCCACCTCCACCGTCTGGCCCGGTGACTCTTCGTGGCCCGCGAACAGCGAACCGATCATCACCATCGAGGCACCGAAACGAACGCTCTTGGCGATGTCGCCATGGCTGCGGATGCCGCCGTCGGCAATGATGGGCTTGGTCGCCACGCGGGCGCACCATTTCAGCGCACTGAGCTGCCAGCCACCGGTGCCAAAGCCTGTCTTGAGCTTGGTGATGCAGACCTTGCCCGGGCCCACGCCCACCTTGGTTGCGTCCGCGCCCCAGGTCTCCAGGTCGATCACCGCCTCGGGCGTGGCCACGTTGCCCGCGATCACGAAGGACGACGGCAGCTTCTCCTTGAGGTAGCCGATCATGTTCTTCACGCTGTCGGCGTGGCCGTGCGCAATGTCGATGGTGATGTACTCGGGCGCCAGACCCTCGGCCACCAGCTGGTCCACCGTGGCGTAGTCGGGCGCCTTCACGCCCAGCGAAATCGAGGCGTACACATCGTGGGCGCGCATGTCGCGCACGAACTGGAGGTTGTCCAGATCGAAGCGGTGCATCACGTAGAAGTAGCCGTGTTTGGCCAGCCAGACGCAGATGGACTCGTCCACCACCGTCTTCATGTTGGCCGGCACCACCGGCAGTCTGAACTTGCGACCACCCAGCTCCACGCCGGCGTCGCATTCCGAACGGCTCTCCACGCGGCACTTGCGCGGCAGCAGCAGAACGTTGTCGTAGTCAAAAATTTCCATGAGAAAACCAGGCTCCAGAAAACTGTTGTTGAACAGGGAGAGCGCTTGGCTTGGGTCCGGTCTTTCTGGATCGCCCAAAAAGAAACCGGGCGCAAGAATCTTGGGCCCGGTGACTGATTCTAGGCGCCTTGAGCGGATCGCGGGCGACTTTGGGCGCTCGCCACCGCATATGAAGGCCATACGGATGACCGTATGCCGCGCGCTGCACGGGGTGCTTCCTACAATCGAACCATGTTGTTTGAAGAATCCGTCGCCCCGTCCCCGCTGCTCGCGGGCCTCAATGCCGAACAGGCCGCCGCCGTCATGCTCCCTGCCGAGCATTCGCTCATCCTGGCCGGGGCGGGCTCGGGCAAGACGCGCGTGCTCACCACCCGCATCGCCTGGCTCTTGCAGACCGGGCA
The DNA here is from genome assembly GCA_040385485.1 of Pseudomonadota bacterium. Taxonomy (GTDB): domain Bacteria; phylum Pseudomonadota; class Gammaproteobacteria; order Burkholderiales; family Burkholderiaceae_C; genus Hydrogenophaga. The sequence goes on from JAZKHJ010000038.1 coordinate 47,331, forward strand.
GGTCACGCCCGGCGGTGTCCTCGCGGTGACCTTCACCAACAAGGCCGCCAAGGAAATGATGACCCGGCTGTCCAGCATGCTGCCGGTGAACGTGCGGGGCATGTGGATCGGCACCTTCCACGGCCTGTGCAACCGCTTCCTTCGCGCGCACCACAAGCTGGCCAACCTGCCGGCCACCTTCCAGATCCTGGACACGCAGGACCAGCTCTCGGCCGTCAAGCGGCTGTGCAAGCAGTTCAACGTGGACGACGAGCGTTATCCGCCGAAGCAGATCCAGTACTTCATCAGCGGCTGCAAGGAGGACGGCCAGCGCCCGCGCGATGTGGTGGCGCGCGACGAAGAGACACGCAAGAAGGTGGAGCTGTATGCCTTGTACGAAGAGCAGTGCCAGCGCGAAGGCGTGGTGGACTTCGGCGAGCTCATGCTGCGTTCGTATGAAGTGCTGCGCGACAACGATCCGGTGCGCGAGCACTACCAGCGGCGTTTCCGCCACATCCTGATCGACGAGTTCCAGGACACCAACCGCCTGCAGTACGCGTGGATCAAGATGTTCAGCGCGCCGCCACTCGAAGGCCTGCCGGGTTCGGGCAACGCGGTGTTCGCGGTGGGCGACGACGACCAGAGCATCTATGCCTTTCGCGGAGCGCGCGTGGGCAACATGGCCGACTTCGTGCGCGAATTCAACGTGCGCCATCAGATCAAGCTGGAGCAGAACTACCGCAGCTGCAGCAACATCCTCGACTCCGCCAACGAACTCATCAGCCACAACACCAACCGTCTGGGCAAAAACCTGCGCACCGACGCCGGGGCGGGCGAGCCGGTGCGGGTGCATGAAGCCACCAGTGATTTCGCCGAGGCGCAGTGGATGGTCGACGAGATGAAGCAGCTCGCACGCGAAGACGTGCCCAAGGTGGAGATGGCCGTGCTCTACCGCAGCAACGCACAAAGCCGCGTGGTGGAAACCGCGCTGTTCAACGCCGCCATGCCCTACCGCGTGTATGGCGGCTTGCGGTTTTTCGAGCGTGCCGAGATCAAGCACGCACTGGCCTACCTGCGCCTGCTGGAAAACGCCAATGACGACACCAGCTTTCTGCGCGTGGTGAACTTTCCGCCGCGCGGCATCGGTGCGCGCAGCATCGAGCAGCTGCAGGACGTGGCCCGCAGCTCGGGCTGCTCGCTGCACGACGCGGTGAGCGCGGTGACCGGTCGCGCCGGCGTGGCCATCGGCGCCTTCGTGGCCAAGCTCGATGTGCTGCGCGAACGCTCCGAAGGCATGACGCTGTCCGAGATCATCGAGCTGGTGTTGGACCACAGCGGCCTGGTGGAACACTACCGCGCCGAACGCGAAGGGCAGGACCGGGTGGAGAACCTGGAGGAGCTGGTGAGTGCGGCCAAGAGCTTCGTGGGCATCGAAGGCTTCGGGCGCGACGCCGTGGCGCGCACCGCGGAAGGGTCGCCGCTGACGCAGAGCCCGGCCAGCCAGGGACTGGACGCTTCGCTGCCGGTGCTGGACGAACCGCTGGCGCCCGACGCCGAAACCGGCGAGACCATGAGCCCGCTCGCGGCCTTTCTCACGCACGCCGCGCTCGAATCGGGCGACAACCAGGCGCAGGCCGGGCAGGACGCGGTGCAGCTCATGACGGTGCACGCTGCCAAGGGGCTGGAGTTCGACGTGGTGTTCATCACCGGCATGGAAGAGGGCCTGTTCCCGCACGAGAACTCGATGAGCGACCGCGACGGGCTGGAAGAAGAGCGCCGCCTGATGTACGTGGCCATCACGCGTGCGAGAAAGCGGCTGTATCTCAGCCACTCTCAGACGCGCATGCTGCACGGCCAGACGCGCTACAACATGAAGAGCCGCTTTTTCGACGAGCTGCCCGAGGCCTGCCTGAAGTGGCTCACGCCACAGCAGCCGGCCTGGGGCGCACCGGGTGGCGCGGGCGGCGGTGGTGGACAGTGGCAGAACGGGCGGCGCTTTGGCGCAGCGCCCGCGCTGCAACCTTCGTGGTCACCCGGCTTCAACGACAAGGGCGACCCCAAAGGTCTGGGTCAGAACGCACCCGAACCCGACCGCGGCACCGACATCAAGGCCGGCATGGCCGTCTTTCACAACAAGTTCGGCGAGGGCAAGGTCTTGTCCATCGAAGGCGCGGGCGATGATGCCCGCGCGCAGGTGAACTTCAGCAGGCACGGCACGAAGTGGCTCGCGCTCAGCGTCGCGAAGCTCACCCCGATCGTCTGATCGTTCAGGTCCCGATCACACCGCCATCGTTTTTCGTGATGACGATGGTTGCGGAACGGGGGCGTTGACCCGCGCCGTAACCCGCGTTCGCGGGCCAGCGGCTCTCGTATTTCGTCGCGTCGTTCACGTCCGCCATCTTCGTGTTCTCACCCGCGTGCTGGATGTTCACGAAGATCGCGCGGCCGTCCGGCGTTTCGGTGATGCCGGTGATCTCCGCGCCCTTGGGGCCGACAAGGAAACGCTTGAGCGTGGCGGGTGTCTGCGGCTTGCCCATGTGAGTGGTCACCTGCTTGTCGCCATGGGTCAGGGTCTTGCTCCCGCCGTCGCCGCGCTGGCCGGGCAGGGCGGCGAGCAGCATGCAGTTGGTCTTGTCGGTGTAGGCGCCGTCGTCGGTCTGGATCCAGCACAGGCCGGTGGCCTTGCTGAATACCAAGCCGTCGGGTGAGGACAGGTCGTTGTCTTCGGTGAGGTTGGAGAGGTTCACGCTGGCCTTGTCGGCGTCGGCTTCAGAAGCGAACAGGTAGATGTCCCAGAGGAACGCAGCGTCTGCCGGCGCCTTCTCGGCCAGGCGAACGATGTGACCATGCACGTTGCCTTTCTGCTCCTTGCCGGCCTTCAGGTCGGTGTACACGCGCGGGTTGGCGCTGTCCACGGTGGCCACGGTGCGTGCGCTGTTGTTGGTGAGGGTGATGTAGACCTCGCCATTCTTCGGGTTCACGCCGCCCCACTCGGGGCGGTCCATGCGCGTGGCGCCCACCGCGTCGGCGGCCAGGCGGGTGAAGACGGCGATGTCGGCGTCGCTCTTGAACTCGAAGTACGAGCTGCCGGCGATCACGGGGTTGTCCATCGACAGCTCCAGCCACTCGCCGGTGCCGTCGCCCTTGAAGCGCGCGACGAAGAGCGTGCCCTTGTCGAGGTACTTGTCGCCCGCGGCGAGGCGGTTGGCCGGCTTGGCGTCAACCGGGTCCCACTTCGCGGCCGAGACAAATTTGTAGATGTATTCGCCGCGGGCGTCGTCGCCCATGTAGGCCACCACCGGCTGGCCAGCACTCACGCGCGCGAAGGTCGCGTTCTCGTGGCCCATGCGGCCCAGCGCGGTGCGCTTGCGCAGCGCGGTGGTCTTGTCGTGGGGGTCGATCTCGACGATGTAGCCGAACGTGTTCATCTCGTTGCGGAAATCGTCCTTGGCGCTGGCGCCCACGGCGCTGTTGTTCCAGCGCGTGTAGGTGTCGGCGCTGCCACCGCTTTCCCAGCCGTGGCGGCTGGCCGCGCCGGCCTTGCGGCCGTAGCGGTTGAGGGCCTGCACCTGCTTGTCCTTCTTGCGCGCGTCGTCGTCTTTCGCATCGCGGAAGAAGTAGCCGAACCAGTTTTCTTCGCCCGAGATGAAGGTGCCCCAGGGCGTGCGGCCGGTGCCGCAGTTGTTGAGCGTGCCGCGCGCCTGCGTGCCGTCGGGGCTGAACTTCGTCACCAGGTGCTCGCTGCCGCGCGCCGGGCCGTGAATGGCCACCGGCGTCATCGTGGTCACGCGGCGGTTGAACGCCGAGCCCGGCTTCGTGGCCCAGGCCTTGCCATCGCTTTGCACCTCAACCACCGAGAGGCCGTGGATCATGAGCTCCTTGTCGACCTCGGCCGCCGGACGGGGCAGGGTGGCCGTGCCGCCGTTGGCGTGGATGAAGAAAGAGCTGAGCTTTTCGTCGGTGGTGGCTTCGTGGTTCATGGCCAGCAGGCCGCGCGATGAGAAGCTGTCCGACGGTTGGCCGGCCGCGTCCAGGCCGAACCACTCGATGCCGTCGTGGTGGTCACCAGCGCGGTTGCCGAAATCGGCGTCGGTGCCGTCATTCTTGTAGGCGGGGGTGACGGCGGTGAGCGGGTCGCCCAGCGCGTAAATGACGCGCGCGGTGTAGCCCGTGGGCACGGTGACCTGGTCGGCCATGGTCTTGGCCACCGGCGTGAATCCGAGTGCGTGGACGGGAGCGACAGGGCCCGCCATGGTGGAGCAACCACCGAGGGCAGCGGCGCCACCCAGGGCGGCGGTGCCACGCAGCAGACCGCGACGGCTCAGGCGGGCCTGCAGCACGGTGTCGAACGCGGGGTTGTTGCTGGTGTTGGAGTCTTCGTCGTTGAATTGGGCGTTGGCGCGGATGTTGTCGTGGGGCATTGCAGTGACCTGGAGTGGATGAACCACTGCGGATCATGTGCAGGTTGCGTGAAATTCTGGTGACAACCCCCGGGGGTACTGGTGAAGATGCCGCAGGCGGGCCATCGGCGAATGCCGGGACATGCAGCGCGATCTGTCTCCTTTCGGTATCGACTACGCGGTCGCAAGCCCTCGGCCTGCCTCCTCGATGGTCTGCCCGTCGCGGATGTTGTACAGGCGCTTGAAGGTGGGAATGATCTTTTCGTCGTGGGTGACCACGATGATCGCGGTCTGGTACTGCTGGGCCATCTGGTTGAGGATGCGCATCACCGCCAGGGCGCGCTCACTGTCCAGCGGAGCCGTGGGCTCGTCGGCCAGGATCACCGGCGGCCTGTTGGCCAGCGCGCGCGCGATCGACACCCGCTGCTGCTCGCCGCCGGAGAGTTCGGACGGCAGCGCCTTCGCGCGATGCGCGACGTCAAGCGCCTGCAGCAGCTCCATGGCCCGCGCCCGCGCGCGGGCGTCGGGCTGCCCTGCCAGCATCGGCAGCAGTGCGACGTTGTCGGTGACATCGAGAAAGGGAATGAGGTACGGCGCCTGGAAGACAAAGCCGATGCGGTCACGGCGCAGCGCCGTCAGGTCGCGAATCTTCCAGCCTTGGTCGAAGATGACCTCGCCACCCAGCGTCATGCGACCGCGCGTCGGCGTGGTGATGGCGCCCAGGCACTTGAGCAGCGTGGTTTTTCCGGATCCGCTGGGCCCGATCAGACCGACCACCTCGCCGGGTGCCACACGCATGTTGACGTCTTTCAGCGCATCGACGGCGGCGGCTCCGGTGCCATAGCGCTTGCTCAACCCCTCGATCAGGATGCCGGCCTCGGTGCGCGTGCGGGCATCCACCTCAGCCCCCGATCGCCGCGGCCGGATCGACCTTGAGCGCCACGCGAATCGCCAGCGTGCTCGCCAGCGCGCACACGCCCATCACGAGGAAGAAGCCGAGCACCGCATCCTGCGTCTCGAGCAGCACGTACTTCGGGAACAAGGGCGCCCAGACAGTGGCCGCCAGCTTGCCCACGATGAAGCCGATGACACCCAGGCCCAGCGCCTGTTGCAGGATCATGCTGGCGATGGTGCGGCCGTGGGTGCCGATCAGCTTGAGCACGGCAATCTCGCGCAGCTTGCCCAGTGTCATTGTGTAGATGATGAAGGCCACGATGGCGGCGCTGACCGCCGCCAGGATCACCAGGAACATGCCGATCTGCCTGGCGGCGGTAGCGATCAGCTTGGCGATCAGCAACTCCTCCATGTCCTCCCGCGAAAAGGCCTGCAGGTGTTTCCAGCGCTGGACGATGGGTGCCAGGTCATCGGGTGAGTGGCCGTCTGCCATGCGCACCAGCACCGCATTGACGTTGTGGTTGCCCGCCTGGGCCGCGTTGACGGCCTCCAGCAGGCCTGGCACGCCGGGTCGGTTGAGCGTGGGGTCTTCTGCGGTGCGCGCACGCTCGTTGACGATGGCGTCGTTGTCCTTCAGGAACTGGGCTTCCTGCGCGTCCTTGAGCGGAACGAACACCATCGGGTCGCCCCCGGAAGACACCATGCGCCGGGTCAGCCCCACCACGGTGTAGTCGTGCCGGCGGATGCGGATGCGCTCGCCGAGCTCGAAGCCGGTCTTGAGGTCGGCCACGGCTTCGTAATGGCTGCGGGTGGTGCGCCGCCCCGCCACCAGGAAGCCGGGTTCACCAGGCTGGCCGGGTTCAAAACCGACCACCATGGCCCGCACGTCGCCGCCCTGGCCACGCACCTGCATGGTCAGGTAGGTGACGTTCGCGGCCTGGGCCACGCCGGGCAGGCCGAGCACACTGCGGTAGACGTCGTCGCGCAGGCTGGACGATTCGGCGTACGGACCCTGCGTGTCCTTCTGCACCACCCACAGGTCGGCGCCGCTGTTGGCGAGCAGCACCTTGGCGTCGTCAACCATGCCGCGGTACACGCCGGCGAAGGTCAGCGTGACCCCGATCAGCAGGCCCAGCCCCATGCCCGTGAGCACGAACTTGCCCCACTCATGCAGGATGTCGCGCCCGGCCAGGCTGATCACGGTGACTCCCCGATCAGCGAGGGCACGACCCGGATGCGGTCTTTTGCCTTCAACTCTCGCTCGCTGTAGACCACGATGGCGTCACCGGCCTCCAGGCCTTCGAGGACTTGCACCCGGCCATCCGGGTCCTCTGCGCCCGTCCGGATGCGGGCAAAACGCAGCTTGCCGTCCTCGTGCAGCCAGACGCCCGACAGCGAGCCCTGACGGCGCAGCGCCGCGTTGGGGATCAGCAGCGCGTCCTGCACGGCGGGCAGGCGGACAACGACCTCGGCCATCTCGCCCGTGGTGACGCCCGCGGGCAAGCGCTCGAACGCCACCTGCGCGATGCGCTCCTCGGTGACGCTGTCGCTGAACGGATCCAGACGCGTCACCTTGCCGGCATGGGCTTCGCGCGCGCTGGACCGCAAGGTGATGACCGCCGGCAATCCGTCGCGCAGGCCGGACGACCGGCTCTGGTCCAGGCGTGTGCGAACCCAGAGACTGTCCGGATCCATCATTTTCAGCACGGCCTGCCCGGCCACGACCGTGGAGCCGGGTTCGGCGTCGCGCGCCGTCACCACCCCGTTGGCCGGGGCCAGCAAACGAATGTTGGCACGCTGCTGCCCGGTCGCCTGGCGTTCGGCCTGCAGACGCTCCTCATCGTGGCGGGCGCCAGCGAGTGCCGCGTCTGCCCCAGCGAGCTGGGCCCGCGCCGAGTTCTCCTGCTGGCGCTTGCCATCGACCACGCTCGATGCGACGAAGGCCTGGCGGCCCAGGTCCTCATAGCGGCTGGCCTCGGTCTGTGCCAAGGCAAGCCGGCTGGCGGCATCGCTCAGCTGGGCTTGCGCTGTGCTCACGGCGTTGCGCGCGCGCGCCACGGCCGCATCACCGGCGCGCTGCCGCGCTTCCAGGTCCACAGGCTCCATCTCCGCGAGCAACTGGCCCGCAACCACCGCCTCGCCGACGTCCACGAGAACGCGCTGTACGCGGCCGGCGGTGGTCGGTCCGATGAGGTAGTCGCGGCGCGCCTCCACCGTCCCGATGCCGAACAACGACGGCCGCAGCTCACCCCTGGCAACCTCGGCGACGGTGACGCGCACCGGCGCCAGCGGGCCGGTGCGGGTGGCGAGCCAGCCGAGGGACAGCAGCACCGCCAGGCCGGCTGCGACCAGCACGACCCCTTTGGGCAAATGAAAGGGAAGCTTCATGGTGTCTGCAGCAATCTGGTGGGGCAGGGCGCAGGTGCGATGCTCGCGACCTCCGATACTCCCGTGGAAAGGACCTGCTCGACTATGTCGGAGGTGATGCGGGGATCGCTTGACGTAGGTCAACGAACCCGGTGCATGCAGGGTCTGCCCCGCGTCGACGCGTCACCCGGTCTGGGCACGCCGCCACGCCGCGGGCGGCTGGCCCACCAGGCGCTTGAAGGCGCGTGCGAAAGCGGCTTCGGAGTCGTAGCCCACCTCCTGCGCCACGGCCGCCACCTTGGCGTTCCCCTTGCGCAGCAAGCCCGCACCCAGCTGCATGCGCCAGTTCGTCAGGTATTGCATCGGCGCCTGTCCGGTCAGCTCCATGAATCGTTCGTGCAGGGCCGAGCGTGACAGCCCGACCTGACGGCCCAGTTCCTCCACGCTCCAGGGGTCTGCCGGGCGTTCGTGCAGCAGCGAGATGGCTTGTCCGACGTGGCGGTCGCGCAGGGCGCCCAGCCACCCCGCCGAGCCCGGCGGCAGCGATTCAAGGTAGCGCCGCGCGGCATCGACAAACACGAACTCGCTGGCGCGCTCCAGGATGGCGGCGCTGCCGGCGCGGCGCTCGCGCGACTCCGCCACCGCCTGGTCGAGCAGCTGCGTCGTCCACGCCCCCAGTGCGCCAGCGGGCAGGTGCAGCTGGGGAGGCAGGGCGTTGATCAGGGGATTGAAGGGCTTCATGTCGCAGGCCACGAAGCCGCACACCACGACGGAGCGGGCGTCGTCGGACATGCCAGGCTGACCGGGGCGCAGCACGCCCCGGTGGTAGGCCACGGGGATCGGCTTGGGGTCGTTGCGCGTCTCGTACCGCCAGCTGCTCTGGTCTTCGATGGCGTGCATGCCGGGCGCGCTGGAAATCGTGTGGCCGTCGCCGCGCGGAAACATCACGATGTCGCCGGTGGCCAGCCGCACCGGTGCCTGGCCGTCGGAGGCGGCCCAGCCTTCTCCCCTGGCCATCAGGTGGTAGGCGAGCACGTGGTCGGCGCCCGGCATGAGCGCACCGGCCAGCATCGGCGACGGCGGCGTTTCGGCCGCCCAATCGCCGTCGAAGCTCACGTAATAAAAGATCGCACCGCGCAGGCGCACGCTGCGCAACACATCGGACAAGGGGTCGTGGCTCATCGATTGCTCCCGCCGCGAGTTGTTTCGATCAAGCCGCCCGGACGCACGGCAAAGGCCCGGCAGTGCGCGCCGTCAATGGCGGACGCGCGAGCAAATATGCCGAACGCAAGGTGAAGCGTCAATGAGGGCGATTTTCGAGAATGAATTCCATCGGCGCCACCTGCGTCGATGCAACACCAACACCCCTTCTCAGGAGCTCCGACACCATGAACACCGTCATCGACAAACCCGCCGTGGATTTCACCGCCATCAAGCAGCGTCAGCAGGCCACCTGGGCCAGCGGCGACTACGCCACCATCGGCACCACCCTGCAGATCGTCGGCGAGACGCTGGCCGAAACCGCCGATGTGCGCGCCGGCCAGGCCGTGCTCGACGTGGCCGCCGGCAATGGCAATGCCTCGCTGGCGGCCGCGCGCCGCCACGCCTTGGTCACGTCCACCGACTACGTGCAGGCCCTGCTGGACAAGGGGCGCGCCCGCGCGCAGGCCGAACACCTGCCGATGCAGTTCCAGCTGGCCGATGCCGAGGCGCTGCCCTTCGCCAACGCCAGCTTTGACGTCGTGCTGTCCACCTTCGGCGTCATGTTCACGCCCGACCACCGCCGCGCCGCGAGCGAGATGCTGCGCGTGCTGCGCTCCGGTGGCCGGATTGCGCTGGCGAACTGGACACCCACCGGCTTCATCGGCCGCCTGTTCAAGGTGATCGGCGCCCATGTCGCGCCACCGGCGGGCGTGCAATCGCCCGCGCTGTGGGGCACCGAACCGCACATCGTCGAACTGTTCGGCGCCCAGGCCTCGAACATCGAATGCCAGCGCCGCCACTTCAATTTCCGCTACCGCTCTGCGGCGCACTTCGTGACGGTGTTTCGCGAGCTGTACGGCCCCACCCACAAGGCCTTCGCCGCGCTCGACGCCGCCGGTGCGCAGTCGCTCGAGCGCGCCATCACGGCCTTGCTTGAGGAGTTGAACGTGGCCGGTCCCGACTCGCTGGTGGTGCCCAGCGAGTACCTCGAGGTCGTGATCACCAAACACTGAAGCTGTTCACCCATCTGAAGGAAATACGATGAAAACCCGTTACTCGATAGCGCGTCTGGCCATGCCCCTCGCGGGCGCCCTGTTCGCCAACCTCGCCTTGCCCGCACGGGCCGATGTCATCACCGACTGGAACCAGCGTTGCGCGCAGATCGTCGGCGAGGCGCGCATCGGCACGCCGCCTGCCGTGCGCGTGATGGCGCTGGTGCAGACCGCCGCCTGGGAGGCGGCGCGGGAAGCCACGCGCACACCCTCGGCGCCACCGCACGCGGTGGATGCCGCGGTGGCGGGCGCCCACCGCGCCACGCTGACGCAACTGCTCCCGGCGCAACGCACGGCCATCGAAGCCGCCGTGCAGGCCGCGCTGGCGGCCGTGCCCGACGATGCGCTTCGCGCGGCGCATGTGGCGGCCGGCGAGCGCGCCGCGCAGCGTGTGCTGGCCGCGCGTGCTGGCGAGATGCCGGTCGGGGCTGACTCCTACCGTCCGCACACCACCCCGGGCGTGTACGTGCCCACCACGGCGCTGGCGGCGCTGCAATGGCCGCAGCGCAAGCCCTGGCTGCTGCAGCGCCCCGACCAGTTCCGCCCCGGACCACCGCCGGCGCTGAGCAGCGCCCGCTGGGTCGCGGACTACAACGAGATGAAGTCGGTGGGTGGCCGAGACAGCAAGCAGCGCAGCGCGGAGCAGACCGAGATCGGCCGCTTCTGGGACTATTCGTTGCCGGCGATCTACCACGGCGTGGTGCGCTCGGTCGCGCTGCAGACCGGTCGCGACGTGCTGGCCAATGCCAGGCTGTTCGCGGTGGTCGCGCAGTCGATGGACGACGCGTTGATTGCGGTGATGGATGCCAAGTACCAGTACAACTTCTGGCGCCCCGTCACGGCGATCCGCAACGGCGACCTCGATGGCCTGGACAGCACCGAACGCGACGCCAGCTGGACACCGCTGATCGAGACGCCCATGCACCCCGAGTACCCCTGCGCGCATTGCATCCTGGCCAGCACCGTGGCCACGGTGCTCGACGCCGAGGGGCAGAAGACGCCACTGCCCGTGCTCAGCACCACCAGCGCCACGCTGCCCGGCGTTGTGCGCCGCTGGAACACGCCCGACGAATTCGCCAAAGAAGTGGCGCAGGCCCGCATCTTCGGTGGCGTGCACTACCGCAACTCCACCGAGGTGGGGATGGCCATGGGCCGGCGCATCGGCGAATGGGCCCTGACACGCAGCGTTGCGGCGCAACACTGACGCACCGCCCGGGAGACCGAGATGAGCGAACACACACTGGAAGCCGACTATGTGATCGTCGGCGCGGGCGCCGTGGGCATGGCCATGGCCGACACGCTGGCGGCGGAGACCTCGGCCACCGTCGTCATCGTGGACCGTCGCGCCAGACCCGGCGGCCACTGGAACGACGCCTACCCCTTCGTGCGCCTGCATGGCCCCTCGGTCACCTATGGCGTGAATTCAATGCCGCTGGGCAGCGGCCGTATCGACACGGTGGGCCTGAACGCCGGGCTCAACGAGCTGGCCAGCGGGGCCGAGATCTGCGCTTACTACGACCGCGTGATGCGGGAAACGCTGTTGCCCAGCGGCCGCGTGACCTGGTTGCCGTTGCACGACGTGGATGAGGATGGCGTGGCCATCTCGCTGGTGAATGGCCAGCGCCGGCACCTGATGGCGCGGCGGCGCTGGGTGGACGCGACGCAGGCGGACACCCAGGTGCCCGCCACCCATGGCCCGCGATTCGCGGTGGCCGAAGGGGTGACCTGCCTGACGCCGACCGAACTCACGCAGTGGCAGCAGCCCGCGGCCGGCCACGTCATCGTGGGCGGTGGCAAGACGGCGATGGACACCGCCCTCTGGCTGCTGGAGCATGGTGCGGACCCGGATGCCATCACCTGGATCCGCCCGCGCGAGGCATGGTTGCTCAACCGCGCCAACGTGCAGCCCACCGCCACCTTCGCTCACCAGACGCTCGCCGCCACGGTGGCCGAAGTTGAGGCCGCGCGCGATGCCGCTTCGCTGCCCGACCTGTTCGACCGCCTCGAAGCCGCGCGGCTGCTGCAGCGCATCGACCCCACGGTGCAGCCCACCATGTACCGCTGCGCCATCGTCAGCGAGGCGGAGCTGGCACAACTGCGCCGGATAAAAACCGTCGTGCGCCTGGGCCACGTGCAGGCCATCGAGATCGACGGCATCGTGCTGGACCACGGCGAGATCGCGACGTCGGCGCGGCACGTGCACGTGCATTGCAGCGCGGGCGGTTTGCCGCGCGGTCCGGTGCAGGCGGTGTTCCAGGGGACGCGCATCGTGCCGCGGTATGTGCGGCGCTGCTCGCCGACCTTCAGCGCAGCCTTCATCGCTCACCTGGATGCCACGCTGGACGACGAGGACGAGAAGAATGCGCTGTGCGAACCCGTGCTGGTGCCGCAGGTGCCGATCGACTGGCTGCGCATGCACCTGCAGACCGCGAAAAACCAGATGCGCTGGTCGCAGCGGCCGGAACTGCAGGCGTGGTTCCGGGGCTCCCGCCTGGATGCCTACACAGATCTGTTCGAGCGCATGCAGAGCCGGGCAGACCCGGCGTGGGGTGCGTTGCAGGCCAGGCTGCGTGAGGCGCGCGCGCCCGGGTTGAAGCGCATGGCCGAACTGCTGCGCGCTTCCCATGGATCGCCCGTCCGCGAGCTTTCAATGAAGGGAGCGACTTCGCTCTCGTGACGCCGGTGTTTGTGTGAAACGCTCGTGACATGACCTCAGGCAAGAGGAGCAATGGAGGGTATTGACCGATTCACGGTGGCGTCATACGGGGTGAACAGACTGCGCGGGAGTGTGTTCTTTCAACCCCGGAGTCCCCGATGTCCCACGACGATGAAAACTGCAATTTCTCGAACAACGAAAGCTTTCAGGAGGTGCTGGCACGCGGCACCCGCACACCGCTCACCCGCCGCAACCTGATTCGCGGTGGCTTCGGTCTGGCCGCGTTGTCGGCCATTCCGTTTCTGAGCGCCTGTGGCGGCGGTGATGACCCTGCGCCTGCGCCCGCACCGACCACGCCCGCCCAGGCGGGCCTGGGCTTCAATGCCATCACCAAGAGCTTGCTCGACGACGTGATCCTGCCAGCGGGCTACAGCTACAGCGTGCTGCACGCCACCGGCGACCGCCTCTTCGGCACCGAGACCGCCTACTCCAACGTCGGTACCGAGGTTGACGACTGGAGCCGCCGCATCGGCGATCACCACGACGGCATGGATCTGTACTACATCGATGGTTCGGGCAACTACACGACGGTGGATACCGGTCGTGCGGTGCTCGTGGTGAACCACGAGAGTTCGGCCGATGCGCATTTCTTCCACGCCACTGGCCAGACTTCGGGTGGCGTGGGAGGCAAGAAGTTCTCACAGTTCTCGGCTTCTTCGGGGGGCTGGGACTTGCTGGCACGCCCGGAGTCCGAAGCGATCAAGGAGATCAATCACCATGGCGTGTCGGTGGTGGAACTGCGCAAGGTGGGCGGCGTGTGGACATTCCAGCTCGACTCCGCCTTCAATCGTCGCGTGAATCCGCAGACCGTGGTGAACGTCACCGGCCCCGCAGCCCATCTGGCCGACATCCGCGCGCTAATGGTGACGCAGTTCGACACCACCGGCGCCACCGCACGCGGCACCATCAACAACTGCGGCCACGGCAAGACGCCCTGGGGCACCTACCTCGCCTGCGAGGAAAACTGGTCGGCCTATTTCTACATGCCCAATGGCTCGACCGACGTGAGCCAGAAGATCAAGGATTCCCGCGCTCGCTACGGCGTCATCCGTGCGCCGTTCACCGGCGTCACCGGTGCGCCGGGCCAGGGCTGGTCGACCGTGCCCAGTGCTGGTGCCGATGACCGTTTCGGCCGCTGGAACGTGTCCGCCCCGGGTGTCTCCGCCGCCGCCGACTTCCGCAACGAACCCAACACCTTCGGATTCAACCTCGAGATCGATCCGCTGCGTCCCGCTTCCGTGCCCGCCAAGCGCGTGGCCATGGGCCGCTTCGCGCACGAGGCTGCCGTGTGCGGCATTCCGGTGGCTGGTCAGCCGTTGGCCTTCTACATGGGTTGCGACTCTCAGAACGAGTACATCTACAAGTTCGTGTCCGACGCCGTGTGGGACCCGGCCGATGTGGGTGGCGGCATGGCTGCGGGTGACAAGTACCTCAACGAAGGCAAGCTGTACGTGGCGAAATTCAGCGACACCGGCGCCGGTGTGTGGCTCGAACTCAACACAACCACCATCGCCGCGGCACCGGCCTATGCCGCGTACACCTTCGACAACCAGGCCGATGTGCTGGTGAACGCCCGCCACGCCGCCAGCGCCGTGGGCGCCACCCGCATGGACCGCCCGGAGTGGGGTGCGGTGAACCCGAAGAACGGCGACGTGTACTTCACCATGACCAACAACAGCAGCCGCGCCGTGGCCAACACCGATGCGGCCAACCCGCGAGCCTACGCCGACGTCGACGGCAATGCCGGCTCGGGCAACCCCAACGGCCACGTGATCCGCTTCCGCGAGCAAGCCGGTGCCTCCACCGCCACCGCTTTCACCTGGGACATCTTCCTGTTTGGCGCCGAAGAAGACGCCGCCAGCGGCATCAACCTCTCGGGTCTGACCGCCGCCAACGACTTCTCGTCGCCCGACGGTCTGTGGTTCAGCAAGGCCACCGGCATCTGCTGGATCCAGACCGACGACGGCGCCTACACCGATGTGACCAACTGCATGTTGCTGGCCGCCATTCCAGGCGCTGTCGGTGACGGCGGCGCCATCACGGTGAACAACAGCCTGGGTGGCTCAACCGGCAGCCAGGGCACCTTCATTGGTGCGGCGCTGGGCGAGGCCAAGCTGCGCCGCTTCCTGGTGGGACCCAAGGGCTGCGAGATCACCGGCATCACCGAAACCGCCGATGGCCGCACGCTGTTCGTCAACGTGCAGCACCCGGGCGAGCGCACGGCGGCTTTTGGCGCCGGCCCGTTCAGCTTCCAGAGCCAGTGGCCCAGCAACAAAGGCTACGGCACCGGGAGCCGCCCGCGCTCGGCGACGATCGTCATCACCCGCAACGATGGTGGTGTGATCGGTCTCTGAGTCACCTGCCCCCAAGAAAAAACCCGGCTCAGCCGGGTTTTTTCTTGGGGGTGTGCGCTTCAGCGCACGACGGCCGGATGGGTTTCGGGCGGGCGCTGCTCCATGTAGCCGCGCCCGTCCTTCACACCGGTGCGCCCGGCGATCTGCCAGGCCGTGCGCTGGTCGATCAGGCGGGCGAGGAATTCCAGTTCTTCGTCGGAGTGGTTCATGGCCGGCGCGGGGGTGAGGAAACGCCCGGCCTTGGGCGAGGACTCGCCCCAGAACGACTGGTGGTAGCTCGACACCGACAGCGCCCGGTTGCCACCTGCTTCCATCTCCACCGTGCCGTAGCAGTTGCAGAAATAGCTGCGGTTGGCCTGGTCGGCAAACACCTCGGTGTACACGCCCGTGCCCCGGATGCCGGCGGTCAGCGTGGGGGTGACGATGGAGCGGCCGGGGCCGCTGCCGAAGGCGCTCACCACGGCGCCGGTGAGCACGCGCAGCAAGCTCACGGTGTGCAGGGTGGCACCACGCTCCACCGTCATGCGCGAGTTTTGCCGCACGTTGAAGGACGCATTGCCCAGCACGAAGATCAGCCGCGAGGCCGGGCCGGTGGCGATCTCGTCGCCGGTCTGGATGGTTTGCTGGGGCAGCATGCGCCGCCCATTGAGAAGCACGTCGCCCAACAGCTCCACCACGTTGCTGCGTTGCTGCGCCAGGGCCGCCGGCAACCCACCCATGGCCACCCAGGCGGCCGCGGCTTTGAGGGTGTCGCGGCGCTGGACCCAGGTCACTTCGCTCTCGACGCGGCCCTGCAGGGTGTGGTGGCTCATGCATCTTCTCCGGTGGTGGGGGGCACGGGTTGCTCGGTCGACTCGAAACTGTCAGCAAAAGTGAAATATATCGAGGTGTGAAACATCGAGGCCATGAACAGGACAGCCGGGTACAAAACGATGTTGAGCGCGGCCGCGCCGCCCAGCAATGCGCCGAGCAGGCTCATGAGCAGGCCCACCAGCATGAACACGCCGACCCAACCCAGCGAATACATGAGCATCGCGCCCTTGTTGCCCCAGCAGGCCATGAAGCTGAAGAACAGGCTCTTGCCCGGGCTCACGCCGTGCCAGTGCACCAGGGCCGGTGCATGCCAGAAGGCCATGAGCACCGGCAGGTAGACCACCAGGCCCGCCAGCAGGCCCTGATTGGCCAGCGAGGCGCGCACCACTTCGGCTGTGACTTCACCCGCATTCGGGTCCACGGCAGGCGCTTCACCGGCAAACAGCGTGGCCACGCCCAGCACCAGCAACAGGCCCGCCGCATACATCGCACCGAGGATGAGCATGTTGCGGGTCTGCACCGGCTTGCCCCGCAGGCCCGAGATCAGCGTGGACGGCATGGGAAAGCGGCCCTGCACGGCTTCGCGCGTGGCCGCCATCAACCCCAGCGTGGCCGCCGGCACCAGTGCCAGCGAGATCACCGTGCCCAGCAGCGGAATGAGCGAGAGCACCGAAACGGTGGCCATGAACATGAAGAACAGGCCGGACATGGCCAGCGGCTGGCGGAAGAAGGTCTTCGCGCCCAGCTTGACCCACTGCAGGCCGGTGCGGGCGGGAACGAGGTGGAGTTTCATGCGGTCAGGGGTTGGGGCGCTGTGGCGGGGGCTGCGGCATCGAGCAGTTGCACCGACAGGTTGCGCGCGTGGGCGGCGCGGTCGCGCAGCACGCGTTCGAAATGGGTGGGGTCGTGGGCCTGCAGCATGGCGGCTTCGCGCGGCAGGTGCAGGTCCCACAGGCGGGAAATCCAGAAGCGCAGGGCGCCGGCGCGCAGCATGGCCGGCAGCAGGCTGCGCTCGGCCATGCTCAGCGGGCGCACCGTTTGGTAAGCGGCCAGCAGGGCCCGGGCGCGCTCAGGGTCGTGGCTGCCGTCGGTGGCGTCCTGGCTGTGGTGCACGCACCAGTCGTTGAGGCAGACCGCGATGTCGAACAGGAAGGTGTCGCAGCCGGCGAAATAGAAATCGAAGAAGCCGGTGAGCTCACCGGCTTCGAACATCACGTTGTCGCGGAACAGGTCGGCGTGGATCGGGCCGCGGGGCAGGGCGGTGTAGGCCGGGCTGGCGGCCACGTGGTTCTGGTAAGCCAGCTCGGTGCGGATCAGGTCGGCCTGCGGCGCGCTCAGAAAGGGCAGCACCACTGGCACGGTTTCGTTCCACCACGGCAGACCGCGCAGGTTGGGCTGGTTCAAGGGGAAGTCGCGTCCGGCCAGGTGCATGCGCGCCAGCATGGCGCCCACCGCTTCGCAGTGCGCCACAGAGGGCGACAGCTCGCTCTTGCCGCGCAGCTTGTCCACCACGGCGGCGGGCTTGCCTTGCACCGTGTGCAGGATCTCGCCGTTCGCAGTGGCGGCCGGGTCGGGCACCGGAATGCCTTTGCCCGCGAGAAACTTCATGAGGTGCAGGTAGTACGGCAGTTGCTCGAAACCCAGCCGTTCGAACACGGTCAACACGTGTTCCAGCGTGGCGCCATCGCGCTCGCTGGTCACGAAGTAGTTGGTGTTTTCAATGCCGCCCTGAATGCCCCGCAATTCGGTGAGGTCTCCCAGATCCAGGGTGTGCAGCAGGGCAGCGGCTTCCGCGAACGCGACTTCGGTGTAAACGGCCATGAAACGCGCAATCAGAAGTTCAGGATGCGCCAACTGCTGCGCCCGGCATTGCCGGTGCGCTTGCCGCCGACTTCGCCGGTGCCTGATCCGTTCGTGTCGGGGTTGATCTGGTAGGCCGGCGCCCCGTTCTTGGGTTGCACCTCGATGCTTTTTGTCTCGCCGCCCACACGTACCTCGTCGATGCGGGTGAGCGCGTCTTCGTTCGTGATGCGTTCGATGCGATCGCGTGGCGAGACCGGCTGGGGCGGCTGCTCCACCGGAGCGGTCTGGGCCTGGGCGGCCGAGGTCAAGGCGAGGCCCGCCACCAGGGCGAGGGCGGGGAGCAGGCGTGGGATGTGGGCGTTCATGCCTCATTGTAGGCAGGGGGGGCCCGCGGCGCACGCGAAGGGCGAAGCGCCCAGCCTGCGAAGCGGGCTCGATCTCCCTGACAATGCTCGCATGTCCGACGTTACATCCCCCGCCCCCACCCTGTTGCTGGTCGACGGATCCAGTTACCTCTACCGCGCGTTCTTCGCCGGCGGCGAATCGATGAGCACCAGGCTCCCCGATGGCACGGAGCTGAAAACCGGCGCCATACGCATCATGATCAACATGATGCAGAAGCTGCGCAAGGATGTGCGCGCCGACTACGCGGCTTGCGTGTTCGACGCCAAGGGCCCAACCTTTCGCGACGCGCTCTACCCCGAATACAAGGCCAACCGCTCGCCCATGCCCGACGACCTGCGCGCGCAGATCGGGCCGATCCACGAGGTGGTGAAGCTGCTGGGCTGGAAGGTGCTGGACGTGCCCGGCGTGGAGGCCGACGACGTGATCGGCACGCTGGCGCACGTGGCGGCGCAGCAGGGCATCACCTGCATCATCTCCAGCGGCGACAAGGACCTGAGCCAGCTCGTCAATGAGCACATCACGGTGATCGACACCATGAACGACCGCCGGCGTGACATCGCGGGCGTGACGGCGGAGTTCGGTGTGCCACCCAGCCTGATGCTGGACTACCAGACCCTGGTGGGCGACCAGGTGGACAACGTACCGGGCGTGCCCAAGGTCGGTCCCAAGACTGCGGTGAAGTGGCTGACGGAATACGGCTCGCTGGAGGCGCTGGTGGCGCGTGCGGGCGAGATCAAGGGCGCGGCGGGCGAGAACCTGCGCAACGCGCTCGACTGGCTGCCCAAGGGGCGCGAGCTGCTCACCATCAAGACCGATTGCGACCTGAAGGAACACATCGACGGGCTGCCCGCGCTGGACGCGATCACCATCGGCGGACAGGACTCCGAGGCGCTCATCGTCTTTGGCGAGCGCTACGGTTTCAAAGGCCTGGTCAAGACGCTGGTGCAGCACCAGACGCCACCCGAGCTGATCGAGGAGCACCATGCAAAGACCAAGGCCAAAGACAAGGCTGGTGACGGTTCACCCGGGCTCTTCGACGAGCCCGATCTCAGTGGCAGCGCGCAGCGCACGACGAACCTGAAGTACGACACCATCCTTGACTGGGCCTTGTTCGACGAGTGGCTGGCGCGGCTGCAGGCCGCGGAGCTCGCGGCCATCGACACCGAGACCACCTCGCTCGACGAGATGCGGGCGCAGATCGTGGGCATCAGCTTCAGTGTGGAGCCCGGCGAGGCGGCCTACATCCCGCTGATGCACGCCGGCCCGGACGCGCCGCAGCAACTGCCCATCGAGGAGGTGCTGGCCCGGCTCAAACCCTGGCTGGAGGACGGCAGCAAGAAGAAGCTCGGCCAGCACATCAAGTACGACCGCCATGTGTTCGCCAACCACGGCATCGAGGTGCAGGGCTACGCGCACGACACCATGCTGCAGAGCTACGTGCTCGAAGTGCACAAGCCGCACGGCCTGGCCAGCCTGGCCGAGCGCCATCTGGGCCGCCAGGGCATCAACTACGAAGACCTCTGCGGCAAAGGCGCGCACCAGATCCCGTTTGCGCAGGTCGACGTGGCCAAGGCCTCGGAGTACTCGTGCGAGGACAGCGACCAGACGCTGGACGTGCACCGGGTGCTCTGGCCTCAGCTGGAAGCGAACGAGAAGCTGCGCTTCATCTACCAGCTCGAGATCGACAGCAGCGAGGCGCTCTACCGCATCGAACGCAATGGCGTGTTGATCGACGCGCCCATGCTGGCCGCGCAAAGCCACGAACTGGGCCAGCGCATCGTGGCGCTGGAGCAGGAGGCCTATGCCATCGCGGGCCAGCCCTTCAACCTGGGCAGCCCCAAGCAACTGGGCGAAATCTTCTTCGACAAGCTCGGCCTGCCCGTGATCAAGAAAACCGCGACCGGCGCGCGCAGCACCGACGAAGAGGTGCTGGAAAAACTTGCCGAAGACTACCCGCTGCCGGCCAAGATCCTGGAGCACCGCGGCCTGTCCAAACTCAAGGGCACCTACACCGACAAGCTGGCGCAGCTCGCGCTGCCGCGCACCGGCCGTGTGCACACGCACTACGCGCAGGCCGTGGCGGTGACGGGGCGGCTCTCCAGCAACGACCCCAACCTGCAGAACATCCCGGTGCGCACGCCCGAAGGCCGGCGCGTGCGCGAGGCCTTCGTGGCCCCTGCGGGCCACGTGATCGCCAGCGCCGACTACTCGCAGATCGAGCTGCGCATCATGGCCCACATCAGCGGTGACGAGGCCCTGCTGCGCGCCTTTCACGAAGGCCTGGACGTGCACCGCGCGACCGCCGCCGAGGTGTTCGGTGTGGAGACGGCGCAGGTCAGCAGCGAGCAGCGCCGCTATGCCAAGGTGATCAACTTCGGCTTGATCTACGGCATGAGCGCGTTTGGTCTTGCCAAGGCGCTGTCCATCGACAACACGGCAGCCAAGAACTACATCCAGCGCTACTTCGAGCGTTTCGAGGGCGTGAAGCGCTACATGGACGAGACGCGGCAGAGGGCCAAAGCGCAGGGCTACGTGGAGACGGTGTTCGGTCGGCGTCTGGTGCTGCCGAGCATCCAGGCGGCAAAAGGTGCGCTGTTGTCCTCGCTGGAGCGGCAGGCCGTCAATGCCCCCATGCAGGGCACGGCAGCCGATCTCATCAAGCTCAGCATGGTGGCGGTGCAGAACGCGCTGGACGAGCAGCGCCGCGGCACGAAGATGATCATGCAGGTGCACGACGAACTGGTGTTCGAGGTGCCCGAGGCCGAGGTGGACTGGATCAAAGTCGAGATCCCGCGCCTGATGGCGGGCGTGGCTGAGCTGAAGGTGCCGCTGCTCGCGGAAGTGGGCGTTGGTCCGAACTGGGATCAGGCCCATTGAGATGAAGCTCTCGCGCCGCGCGGTTCTGTCGGCCGGCCTGTCCGTGGCGGGCTGGCCCGCGTGGGCGCAGATCGATGACAAGTGGGGTGCGCAGCGCGGATACCCGGAGAGCCGCTCAAGCTTCGAGCGCCTTCCAGAATTCCGCGTGGGCAACTATTCGGGGGGCCACGAGCGTTCGATCCGCCACCACGTGATCCGCGCGGGCGGCCGGGTGGCTGCCTGGAACGAAACGCCGGTGAACGATTTCCACTACCGGTGGGGAGGCTTGCGCAAGACGCCCGACGAGTACCTCGCGCATTGGCCCGTCACCGGTCTGCTGATCGCGCGCGACGGCAACATCCTCTTTGAGCGCTACCGCTTCGCGCGCCAACCGTCCATGCGCTTGCAGAGCTGGTCCATGGCCAAGAGCGTGAGCTCCTTGTTGCTGGGTATCTGCCTGGACCGCGGGCTCATCGCGTCGCTGGACGATCCGGCCGCCCGATACGTGCCCGAACTGGATGGCACCCTGCACGGCGAGACCACGTTGCGCCACCTGGCCAACATGTGCAGCGGCGCCGATGTGGTGCACCAGCGGGACAACGCCACCCTGTACCCGGGCGCGCTGTTGGGCCGGGACCCGGACATCGCCCGCACGGTGAAGGCCTGGAATCAGCGCGGCGAGCCTTCGGGCGCGCGCTTCAACTACAACGAGCTGTGCCCGCTGGCCCTGGGCATGGTGATTCGTCGCGTCACCGGCGGGACGATGTCGGCGTTGGCCGAACAGGCCGTGTGGCGGCCCCTGGGCGCCGAGGCGCCGGCCACCTGGTTCACCGACGCGCGCGGCGCCGAGTTCAACTGCATCGGCTTCGCCGCGCGGCTGCGCGACTGGGCGCGCCTGGGCCAGTTGGTCGCGCAACGGGGCCGCGGCCCGCAGGGCCAGACCATCGTCAGCGAGGCCTGGATCAACGAATGCACCTCCTGGGGCAGCGGTGATGCCGCGGTGCGCTATGGCTGGGCGCGGCCAGCGGTGGGGTACAAGGCCTTGTTCTGGCATTCCCGGGCCGACGGCTCCCGACCGGCCATGCACGGGCACCACGGCCAGCGCGTGCTCATCGACATGCCCACGCGCACCGTGCTCGTGCAGACGGCGGTCGACCAGCAGGGTCTGTGGGAGCAGGAGTTGCTGGACATGTTCGACGCGGCCACACGGGTTTGACGGCCGTGGCAGACTGGGTCGACCCCATCCAGACAAGGAGACACACCCATGCTCAATGAACCGCACGACCAACATGCCCTGGACCTCGGTGCCCTGCTGCCCGGCCAGTCGAATGAACACGGCACCACCCGCCGCACCGCTCTGAAGGCGGCGCTGGGCGTGGGTTACGCCGCGTCGGCCTTGCCCCTGATGGCGCAGACGGCGATCAGGACATCGTCCGACGGCCTCACCGTGGGCGAGGTCATGATCGACGTCAACGGTTACAAGATGCCGGCTTACCGCGCCGCGCCCGCGGGCAAGACCGGCCTGCCGGTGGTGCTTGTGCTCTCCGAAATCTTCGGCGTGCACGAGTACATCGCCGACACCTCCCGCCGGTTCGCCAAGGCCGGGTATCTGGCGATTGCGCCCGAGCTGTTCGTGCGCCAGGGCGACGCGCAGAGCTATGGCGAAATGGCCAAGCTGATCGCCGAGGTGGTGTCCAAGGTGCCCGATGCACAGGTGATGGCCGACCTGGACGCCGCGGTGAAATGGGCCGCGGTCAACGGCGGCGATGCCTCGAAGGT
Organism: Pseudomonadota bacterium; assembly: GCA_040385485.1. GTDB lineage: Bacteria > Pseudomonadota > Gammaproteobacteria > Burkholderiales > Burkholderiaceae_C > Hydrogenophaga. The sequence goes on from JAZKHJ010000038.1 coordinate 69,952, forward strand.
GGGCGTGACCGGTTTCTGCTGGGGTGGGCGCCACGTGTGGCTGTACGCGGCCCACAACCCGGCGGTGAAGGCCGGCGTGGCCTGGTACGGCCGCCTGGTGGGCGAGTCGACGCCCCTCAATCCCAAGCACCCGGTGGACGTGGCGGCCCAGCTCAAGGGACCCGTGTTGGGCCTGTATGGCAGCGCCGACACCGGTATCCCCCTTGACACGGTTGATAAGATGAAGGCTGCTCTGGCGGTGGGCACTCCGGCCGCCAAAGTGTCGACCTTTGTGGTCTACCCCGAGGCGCCGCACGCCTTCCATGCCGACTACCGCCCGAGCTTCCGCAAGGAGCCGGCCGAAGACGGCTGGAACCGTGCACTGGCGTGGTTCAAGCAGCACGGCGTGGCCTGAGTCGCACCGTCCCGGGGAGCCAAGGCCGCTGAAGAGCGGCCTTTTTTGTGGATGAATTGAAAAGAACAACATGACCTTGTTGGCGATCCTGGTGGGTACGGTGGCGGCTGGTGTGGGCAGCGTCTGGCTGGCCGCGTTGATGGCGTTTGCGATGCTGGCGCGCTACACACAGCACATGCTCAGCCTGGCCGCCGGGGCGCTCATGGCCACGGCCTTCATGCACCTGCTGCCCGAGGCGTTCGAGAGCGAGGCCGGCGCGCACGAGCTGTTTGCCATGTTGCTGGGCGGACTGGTGTTTTTCTTCCTGCTCGACAAGGCCGAGCTGTGGCACCACGGGCACGAGCACAACCACGGGCCGGCGCAGGCAGAAGCGCATGGGGATCATGCCCACCATCACCACGACCACGGTCATGGGCATCACAACCACGGGCCGCGCTCGGGTGGCTGGGCCGTGCTGGCCGGCGACAGCGTGCATGCGTTTGGCGACGGCATCCTGATCGCGTCGGCTTTCCTGGCCGACATGCGCCTGGGCGTGATCACCTCGCTGGCGGTGCTGGCCCACGAAGTGCCGCACCACATCGGTGATCTGGTGGTGCTGCGGCTCACCTCGGGCACCTCGCGCGCTGCGCTGGTCAAGGTCTCCATGGCGGGCACGGTCACCGCACTGGGTGGGGTGGTGGGCTATTTCCTCGTGACGCAGTTGCAGGACTACCTGCCGTTCTTCCTGGTGGCCGCGTCCAGCAGCTTTGTCTATGTGGCGCTGGCCGATCTGATTCCGCAGCTGCAGAAGCAACTGGGCTTTCGTGACACCGTGGCGCAGGTGGCCTGGTTGCTGGCGGGCATCGCGCTCGTGACGCTGGTGAGCAGCCTGGCCCACTGACCCCCATCAAGCGGCGGGTGCGTCGCCGAGCGAAAAGCTGAACGTGGCGCCTTCGCCGGGCGCGCTGATGGCCGTGATGTCACCGCCGTGGCGCTCGATGATGCGGCGCACGGTGGCCAGGCCGATGCCCGTGCCTTCAAACTCGTTGGCCATGTGCAGGCGCTGAAAAGGTTTGAACAGTTTGCCTGCGTAGGCCATGTTGAAGCCCACACCGTTGTCCCGCACAAAATACCGCGGCGCTCCATCACTCTCGTGCTCGGATCGCCCGAACTCGATCACCGTCTGTGGCTTGTCGCGGCTGTATTTCAAGGCGTTGCCCAGCAGGTTTTCCAGCGCGATGCGCGCGAGCTGCGGGTCGCATCCCGCGGCCAGCCCTTGTGCGATGTGGCACTGCACCTGGCGCTGCGGTTGTTTGTCCAGCTGTTCAGCCAGGATGTTGCGCACCAGCTCGCTCAGGTCAACGTTCTGACGCTCCAGCGGTGCCTGGCTCACGCGGGCCAGCGCCAGCAGCGCGGAGATGAGCGAGCCCATGCGCGCGGTGGACGACAGCACCCGGTCGAACATCTCGCGCTCGTCGGCATTCATGCGCTCACCGAGCTGTTCGTCGAGCAGACGGGTGAAGCCGTCGATGGCGCGCAGGGGTGACTTCAGGTCGTGTGAGACCGTGTAGGCGAAGGAGTCGAGTTCCGCGTTGAGCTTTTGCAGATCGGCGGTGCGCTCGCGCACCCGCTGCTCCAGCGTCTCGGTCAGGCGCTGGATCTCGCGGTCGCGGTGCAGGCGCACCAGCTCGGCATTGGCGCGGCTGGCAAAAATGGAGACCAGCGCCTGAAGGTCTTCGCGCAAGGTCAAGGGTTTGCGCCACATGGCAAACAGGATGCCGATGGGCGTTCCATCGGCGTCACGCAAGGCCTGACCCAGGTAAGCCTGGAAACCTTCCCGGTTGATGCCTCTGGCCTGCGGAAATTCCTGCGGCAGGCCTTGGGCGCACACGAACACGTCTTTCTGCTGGAGGGTTTCAGCGCACGGTGTGTTGACTGTGTCGAAGCTGAAGGTAGGCATGGGCAATGCATCCTTCCAGATGGAGAGGACATGCACCTGTTGCGGATCCCTGCATTCGCCGATCACCACCATGTCGCATCCGATGGCTTCGCAGAGGTGCCGTGTCAGCGCGCCGAAGAACGCCTCTCCGGTTTCCGCCGCCACGCCCTTGGCCACATTGAGCAACAAGGACTCCCGCCTCTTTTCGGCGGTGGTGTTGATCGTGCAGGACAGGATGCAGGCTTCCCCGTCGATCTCGATGAGTTCGGCCCACACGCGGGTGTCGATGAGGCCGCCATCCTTGTGGCGCATGCGGGTGTCGTAGTTGTCGATGCGGCCGTCGCGCAGGAGCTGGGCCACGAAGCGCTCCCGGTCAGCTGGCGTGAGCCAGACACCGGTATCGACCGATGTCTTGCCCAGCTGTTCCTCAAGCCGCAATCCCTGCACGGAGTCGGTGGCTTCATTGATCTCCACGAAGCTTCCGTCGGAAAGCCGGGTGATGGTGAGATTCAGCGGACTGAAGTTGAAGGCCTTCGCAAACCGCTCTTCAGAGCGCCTGAGCCGGTCCATGGCTTCGGCCTGCGCACTCACATCGGTGATGGTGGTGATGATGAGCTTGTCTTCACGGTCGGTGCCCATCTCGCTGGAGATGAGCGCCTGGAAGACGGTGCCATCGGCGCGCCGGCCCAGGCAGGGGAACTGGTCCATGTGGCGCTCGGCGTAGAGCTGTTGCAAGTAGGTCTCGCGCTGGGCCGGGTCGTTCCAGAGAAAGCTCTCCTGGCGGCCGAGCACCTGGTCGCGGGCGTAGCCGTAGCTGCGCTCGAACGCCGGGTTCACATCGAGGATGGAGCCGGTGCGCGCCGACTGGGCCACCATGGGGCTCGGGCTGGTGCGGAAGATGCGGGCAAAACGCTCCAGACTGCGGTCACGCTCCTGTTCGGTGGCTTTGCGCCGTTCGAATTCCTGGGACTGCAGCCGCATTGCCCGGTTGGTCCTCACCCGACTGTGGTGCACCATCAGCGCGCACACCAGGACGGTGGCCGAGTGCGTGATCCACACCCGCAGACTCACGTTGAAATCCGGTGTGGCCGTCAACAGACCGTTGGCTTCGGCCCAGGTCAGGGCGCCCAGCGAGCCGATGCTGGCCACCGTGGTGATGATGAGTGCCGTGCGCCCGAGGAATATGCCCGCGCCCAGGACCGCGCCCATGAACAGGAAACCCACGGCAGTGCGCACCGAGCCGTAGGTGAGGGCGGAGAAGATGGCAGCGCCCAGCACGGCGGCCACGATGAGGTGCGGCACATAGCGCGTGCGGCCGGTGCGCGTGAGGCCATAGCAGAACCAGGCCACGACCGTGAGCCCGCCGGCCACCCAGCCTTCGTGCTTGCCCGGCGCCGCGAGCACCAGCTCCAGTGTGAGCACGAGCAGGCCCGCGATCCCGATCACGAGGGACATCAAGGCCAGCGCAGAGGTGCGGTCCTTGTCCCCGAGAATGTTCAGCGCTGCGTCGTCGTAGGACTGCATGGAAGAGGTGAAGGACATGGGCGCGGATTCGCGGTCGCCGTCAGCCTGCGGCGCAGGGTGCATCGGGCGTGTTGCACCATTCGCTCCAGCTGCCTGGGTAGAGCGCGGTGCGGCCCAGGCCAGCAATTTCCATGGCCAGCAGGTTGGGGATGGCGCTCACGCCGCTGCCGCAGTGATGAACCACGCTGGCAGGGTCGCGCCCGGCCAGCAGGTGTTCAAACTCGGCGCGCAGTTGCGCTGCCGGCTTGAAGCGACCGTCCGGTCCGATGTTCTCGGCGAAAGGCCGGTTCAGTGCGCCCGGAATGTGACCGGCCACCGGGTCCAGCGGTTCAACCTCACCGCGAAAGCGCGCAGCGGCCCGTGCGTCGATCAGCGTCTGTGTGGGGCGGCCGAGCGATTGCACGATGGCGCTGGTGGACGCGGTGGCAGCTGCGGAGGGCTTGAGGGTGAAGTGTCCAGGCTCTGACTGAGGTGATGGCCCGCTGCCCAGCGCACCACCAGCCGCTTTCCAGGCCGCCAGCCCACCATCGAGCACGGCCACGGCCTCATGTCCGCACCACTTGAGCATCCACCACAGGCGCCCGCAGTAGTTGGCGCCCTGTCGATCGAGCACCACCACCTGCATGCCGTCGGACAGTCCCAGGGCCGCCATGCGTCGCGCAAACGTCTCGCGCGAAGGCAAGGGATGGCGCCCGCCGCTGGTGCGGTCGGCGCCTGTCTTGTCGCTGAGGTGGTGGTCCAGGTGCACATACAACGAGCCGGGGATGTGCTCATCGGCGAACTGCGCCGCACCTGCGTCGGGGTTCATGAGTTCGAAGCTGCAGTCAAACACGCGCAGCGGCGCGCCGCAGGACATGAGTTGCTGCAGTTCGCGCGCAGAGATCAGGGTGGTGAACATGCGCGCATTGTGCTTCAGGTCCCAGGCGTCAGTGTTCCTCGGCAGGCGCGTTCGGCACGGCCCGAGTGCGCAGCACCGTGGCGGTGATGCCGCTGACGATGATCAGCCCCATGCCCAGCCAGCCGATCAGGGGCAACTGGTCGCCGAAGATGACGAGGCTGTACAGGCCAGCAAAGACGATGCCGGAGTACTGCAGGTTGGCCACCACCATGGTGGCGCCGCTGGAGTAGGCGCGCGTCATGCAAAGCTGTCCGAACACCGCCAGCAGTCCGATCGGCAGCAGCCACAGGGCGCTGGGCCAGTGCCATGGGCTCGCGCCCACAAAGAGCATGCCCAGGGCGCCCGCGAGCACGGCACCGATGGAGAAATAGAACACCGTGCGGCTCTCGGGCTCCCCGGCGCGCGCCAGGGCCGCCACCTGCAGGTACGCGAATGCCGAGAAGATGCCCGACATCAAGCCCACGAACGCACCCACCACCTGTTCTTCACCCAGCGAGGGCCGCAACATCATGGCCACGCCGCCGAAGCCGGCGAGCACGGCGAGGAACAGCGGCGCTTGCTGGCGGACGGGCGCGTTGCGGCCCTGCACCAGCAATGCACCTCCGAGCAGGAAAGCGGCGATCCAGACGCTGCTCATGTAGTTCAGCGTCATGGCCGTGGCCAGCGGCAGGGTGGCGATGGCGTAGAACCAGGCCGTGAGTGCGGTCACACCCACCACGCTGCGCCACACATGCATCATGGGCAGGCTGGTGCGCAACGAAACGCCTTGCATGCGCGTGAGGCCAATCAGGAAGAAGACGCCCACGAGTCCGCGGTAGAGGACGATTTCGAAACTGTTGAAGTGGACCGATGCAAACTTGATGCACACGCCCATGGTGGCAAAAAACAGCGACGCGAGCACCATCCACAGAGCTTGCACGGATCAGGCTCCTGCGATGTTTCGGTGGTATACAGCGTGCACCCGTCAGCCCGTGAGAGCCGCCGCCATCCGGCGGCGATACCACTCATGAAAGTGCTGCATGCCGTCTTCCATCGGGCTCTGGTAGGGGCCAACCTCGTTGTCGCCACGCGCCAGCAGCGCCTTGCGCCCGGCGTCCATGCGCTCGGCAATCTCGTCGTCTTCCAGGCAGGTTTCCATGTAGGCGGCGCGCTGGGCTTCGACGAATTCACGCTCGAAGGCTGCGATTTCCTCGGGATAGTAGAACTCGACCATGTTGATGGTCTTGTCAACGCTCACCGGATGCAGAGTCGAGACCGTGAGCACATGCGGGTACCACTCCACCATGATGTGCGGGTAGTAGGTCAACCAGATCGCCCCGTGCTCGGGCATCTGGCCCTGGCGGTACTGCATGAGCTGTTCGTGCCAGCGTTGGTAGACCGGGCTGCCGGCCTTGCCCAGCAGGTTGGCCGGGCCCACCGTCTGCACCGAGTACTCGGGCTTGAACTCCCAGCGCAAGTCTTCACAGGTGACGAATCCACCCAGGCCGGGGTGGAAGGGTGCCACGTGGTAGTCCTCCAGGTAGACCTCGATGAAGGTCTTCCAGTTGTAGTTGCATTCGTGCAGCTCCACGTGGTCGAGCACCATGCCCTCGAAGTCGAGCGCGGCGCGCGGCCCCATGTTCGCGAGATCGGCGGCCACGTCGCGGCCGTTGTCTTCAAACAGCAGGCCGTTCCACTCGCGCAGCGGGTAGTTGTTGAGGTTCAGGCAGGGGTCTTTGTCGAAGTGAGGCGCGCCCAGCAACTGGCCGGCCTGTGCGCCCTGGACGCCGCTGTAGGTCCAGCGGTGCAGGGGGCACACGATGTTGCCACCCGCGCTGCCGCTGCGCGTTTCCTGCAGGTTGCCGCGGTCTTTGAGGATGATGGCCTGCCGGTGCCGGCACACGTTGGAGACGAGCTCGACGCCGGTGGCGGTGCGCACCAAAGCTCGCCCCCCGGCTTCTTGCGGAAGGGCGTGGTAGTCCCCCACGTTGGGGACGGCAAGTTGGTGCCCCACATACCGGGGCCCGCGCTGGAAGAGGACTTCCTTTTCGCGCTGGAACAGCGCTTCGTCGAAGTAACTGGAAACCTGAAGTTGGCTTGCGGCCTGCTGCAGTTGAAGACTTAAATCAGACATCGTGGTCCTGACCTAGAGACTCCCCCTATGAAGGGGCAGGGTAAGCGCTGTGCTCGTGAGACGAATTCGCGCGGGATGGGTGGAGTGGTGCGTCCCTCCGGGCTGTGGAGGCCCGTCAGTGATGAAAAGGGGCGAATTCTACCCCCCGGGGCAGTACCCACTGGCCAGCGCCGGTATGCAAAAGCGTGCCCACTTTAGAATGAAGGACGTGAACGATCCAATCCCCCCCGTGCCCCGCTCCCCCAAGACCGCATCGGCCGCTTCCCCGACCGACACCCCTCCCACCGCCGCGAGCTACGAAGCGGCGCTGCAAGAGCTGGAACAGCTCGTGTCTCAACTCGACGCGGGCCAGTTGCCGCTGGACCAGTTGCTCACCCGCTACCAGCGCGGTGCAGAGCTGCTGGCCTTTTGCCGCGCGAGGTTGGAAGCGGTGGAAAACCAGATCAAGGTGCTCGAAGGTGGTGAGCTCAAACCCTGGGACTCCGTGTGAGCGCCGTGTTGTCCAGCATTCCATCCACGGACTTCATGGCATGGCGCGAAGCGCGGCAAGCGGCTGTCGAGCAGGCGCTCTGCGTTGGGGTGCCGAGCGAGACGCCCGCCGGTCTCGGCGATGCCATGCGTTACGCCGTGCTCGACGGCGGCAAGCGGCTGCGCCCCCTGCTGGTGCTTGCCACGAGCGAGGCCCTCGGCGGTCAACCGCTGGCGGCCATGCGCGCGGCATGTGCGGTGGAGCTGATCCACGCCTATTCGCTCGTGCACGATGACATGCCCTGCATGGACAACGACGTGCTGCGCCGTGGCAAGCCCACGGTGCACGTGCAGTTTGGGGAAGCCCAGGCCCTGCTCGCCGGTGATGCGCTGCAGGCGCTCGCCTTCGAACTGCTGGTGCCCGACGACGGCAGCGTGCAGCCCGCCATGGCTGCGCGCCTGTGCAGGCTGCTGGCTCTGGCGGCGGGAGCCGGTGGCATGGCTGGTGGCCAGGCGATCGATCTGGCCAGCGTGGGCCACGCCCTGGACCAGCCTGCGCTGGAAGCCATGCACCGTCAAAAGACCGGTGCCCTGCTGCAGGCCAGCGTGATGATGGGTGCGGCCACCGCGCAGGTGTCTCCCGCCACCGAAGCGCGCTTGGCCGAGTACGGCGCCTGCGTGGGCCTGGCGTTCCAGGTGGTGGACGACATCCTTGACGTGACCGCCGATTCGGCTACCCTGGGCAAAACCGCCGGCAAGGACGCGGCGGCAGACAAGCCCACTTTCGTGTCCCTGATGGGATTGGCTTGCGCACAAGCCTATGCGGACCGTGTGCTGGATCAGGCACACGAGGCCTTGCGATCCAGCGGCATCGCACGGGCCGATACCTTGCATGCCCTGGCCGACTGGGTCGGGCGCCGCGATTCCTGAGGTCCACCGGCCCCGCCCTTTCATTCATGACCCGATCGACCCTGCCCATGAGTTCATTGCTCTCATCCATCGAGTCTCCGGCCGATGTGCGTCGCCTCACCCGCGCCCAGCTTCTGCCGCTGGCCGATGAGTTGCGCTCCTACCTGCTGCAAAGCGTGGCGCGCACCGGTGGTCACCTGAGCTCCAACTTGGGCACGGTCGAGCTCACGCTGGCGTTGCACTACGTGTTCAACACGCCCGAAGACCGTCTGGTCTGGGACGTGGGCCACCAGACCTATCCACACAAGATCCTGACCGGTCGGCGCGACCGCATGAGCACGCTGCGCCAGCTGGGTGGCATCAGCGGTTTCCCGCGGCGCTCCGAGAGCGAGTTCGACACTTTCGGCACAGCCCACTCGTCCACCAGCATTTCGGCAGCGCTCGGCATGGCCATGGGCGCCAAGATCAAGGGTGAGCACCGCAACGCTGTGGCCATCATCGGCGACGGTGCCATGACCGCCGGCATGGCCTTTGAAGCGCTCAACAACGCCGGCGTGGCCGAAGGCCGCCTGCTCGTGGTGCTCAACGACAACGACATGTCGATCTCACCACCCGTGGGCGCGCTCAACCGCTACCTCGCCCAGCTCATGAGTGGGCAGTTCTACGCCGCTGCGAAGAACGTGGGCAAACAGGTGCTCAAGGGAGCGCCACCCTTGTTCGAACTGGCCAAGCGTCTCGAGGAGCAGGCCAAGGGCATGGTGGTGCCGGCCACCCTGTTCGAGAAGTTCGGCTTCAACTACATCGGCCCCATCGACGGACACGACCTGAACTCGCTGATCCCGACGCTGGAGAACATCCGCCATCTGCTCGAGACCGACAGCGGGCCGCAGTTCCTGCACGTGGTCACCAAAAAGGGGCAGGGCTACAAGCTGGCCGAAAACGACCCCGTCGCGTACCACGGTCCGGGCACCTTCGACCCGGCCGTCGGCATCGTGAAGTCCGCCGCGTCACCCAAGACCACATTCACCCAGGTGTTCGGCCAGTGGCTGTGCGACATGGCCGCTGCCGACGAACGCCTCGTGGGCATCACACCCGCGATGCGTGAGGGCTCTGGCATGGTCGAGTTCGAGCGCCGTTTTCCCAAGCGCTATTTCGATGTCGGCATTGCCGAGCAGCACGCCGTGACCTTCGCCGCGGGTCTTGCCTGTGAGGGGCTGAAGCCGGTGGTCGCGATCTACTCCACGTTTCTGCAACGCGGCTACGACCAGCTCATCCACGACGTGGCGTTGCAGAACCTCCCCATGGTGTTTGCACTCGACCGCGCGGGTTTGGTGGGAGCCGACGGCGCCACCCATGCTGGTGCCTACGACATCGCCTTCCTGCGCTGCATTCCCAACATGGCCATAGCCTGCCCGGCCGACGAGGCCGAGTGCCGTCAGCTCCTGTCGACGGCACATGCCCAGAACCAGCCGGTGGCCGTGCGCTACCCACGCGGTGCGGGTGTGGGTGCGGCCGTCCCGACCAGCCTGGATGGGCTGCCGTTCGGCAAGGGTGAGGTTCGGCGCCAGGGCAAGGGCATCGCGATCCTGGCCTTCGGCACGCTGCTTCACCCCGCGCTGGCCGCCGCCGAGAAGCTGGGCGCCAGCGTGGCCAACATGCGCTGGGCCAAGCCACTTGATGTGGATCTGTTGCGCGAACTGGCCAGCTCGCACGAGGCGCTGGTCACGGTGGAAGAGGGCTGCCTGCCCGGGGGCGCTGGCAGCGCGGTGCTGGAGGCCTTGCAGTCCGAAGGCATCAGCCTGCCGGTCCTATCACTCGGCCTGCCCGACGAATTCTCCGAGCATGGCGACCACGCCAAACTGCTCAGTGCGCTGGGCCTGGATGCTGCCGGCATCGAGGCGTCTGTCCGTGCACGGTTCGAGTCCCTGCTGCACGCGGCCCCTGGCCTGAAGGTGGTCGGCTGAGCAGGTCCGGCCCATCGCGCGTGATGAAACGTGCACATTCCCTACCACTGATTGCAAAGCCTCGCTCATCGAGGGAAAATCCCTGAGCCTCGCAGGGAGCGCGTTCCTACAATCGCCACTGACTGAATCAGTCTCCAGCCCGTCTAGCGGGTCGGGTGTACCCATACCAACCACGGAGTCAATCGATATGGATCGTCGTTCACTTATCAAGAACGCAGGCATCGCCGGCGTTCTGGCCGCAGGTGCCGCGCCCGCTGTGCATGCCCAGGCCGCCATACGCTGGCGTCTGGCCTCAAGCTTCCCCAAGGCGCTGGACACCATCTTTGGAGCGGCCGATGTGTTCGCTAAAAAAGTCGGTGAAATGTCCGGCGGCAAGTTTTCGGTCACCGTGCATCCTGGTGGTGAACTCATGCCCGCCTTCGGCGTGGTGGATGGCGTTCAGGAAGGCACCGTGGAGTGCGCCCACACCGCGCCCTATTACTTCTTCGGCAAGGACGACACCTTCGCCCTGGACTGCGCCATTCCCTTCGGCCTCAACAGCCGCCAGATGACCGCGTGGATGTACGAAGGCAACGGCATGAAGCTGTTCCGCGAGTTCTACGAGGGCTACAACATCGTGAACTTCCCCATGGGCAACACCGGGGCGCAGATGGGTGGCTGGTACCGCAAGGAAATCAAGACGCTGGCCGACATCAAGGGCATGAAAATGCGCATCGGTGGCTTCGCCGGCAAGGTGCTCACCACCATGGGTGGTGTGCCGCAAAACATCCCTGGCGGCGAGATCTACCAGGCGTTGGAAAAAGGCACCATCGACGCGACCGAATGGGTGGGCCCGTACGACGACCAGAAGCTCGGCTTCAACAAGGTGGCGCCGTACTACTACTACCCCGGCTGGTGGGAAGGTGGTCCACAGCTCTCGCTGTACGTCAACAACAAGGCCTACAACGCGTTGTCGCCCGAGAACAAAGCCATCGTGGAGTGCGCTGCCGCCATTGCACACACGACCATGCAGGCACGGTACGACGCCCTCAACCCCGCCGCGCTCAAGCAGCTGGTGGCCGCCGGCACCAAGGTCCTGCCTTTCCCCAAGGCCGTGATGGACGCTGCGTTCAAAAATTCCATGGCGCTTTACGCCGAAATCAGCGCCAAGAACCCGAAGTGGAAGAAGATCTACACGGACTATTCGGCCTTCCGCAAGGATCAGAACCTCTGGTTCCGCTTTACCGAAGCGCAATTCGACCGTTACATGCAAACGGCCAAGCTGTAAATTGGTTCGTTGATCCTGCAAGAAGCCCCGCTCTGGCGGGGTTTTTTGCACGGATCGCTCAATGCCCCACCGGGTTCGCGATGCCACGTCGGGCCGCACCCGGATCTTGAGGATGCCGGTTCTGTAGACTCTGCGACTCTTTTTGCGTTCAACTCCCTTAGGGGAAATCTCATGTCATTCCTGTTGAAAATCTCTCGCCTGATCGACGCCATGAGCGATCTGATCGGCAAGCTGGTCATGTGGTTCATCCTGGCCACCACCCTGATCAGTGCGGGCAACGCCATCGTGCGCAAGCTCTTCGACAACAGCTCCAACGCGCTGCTCGAAATCCAGTGGTACCTGTTTGCCGCCGTCTTCATGCTGGGAAGCGGTTTCGCCTTCCTGCGCAACGCGCACGTGCGCATCGATTTCATTTCATCGAAGTTCAGCGCACGCGGTCGCAACTGGGTCGACGTGGTGGGCATCCTCATCTTCCTGTTCCCGCTGTGCTACATGATGGCCACGCTGGGCTGGCCCCTGTTTGAGCGCGCCTGGACCACCGGGGAAATGTCGTCCAACTCGGGCGGGCTGATTCGCTGGCCTGTGTACGGCCTGATTCCCCTGGGCTTTGCCATCCTGTTTCTGCAAGGCGTGAGCGAACTCATCAAGCGCATTGCCTTCCTCACGGGCAACGGTCCCGATGTCCTGGCACATGAAGGCCCCAGCGATGAAGAGCTGCTGGCTCAGCAACTGCTCGAAGAAGCCGAGCAGCGTCTCAAGGAAGAGGCCGAACAGCGCCTCAAGGGAGCCAATTGATCATGATCGAATTCATTGCCGCCAATTTCGTCCCGCTGATGTTCGGCGGGCTGCTGGTCTTCTTGCTGTCGGGTTTCCCGGTGGCCTTCGCGCTCGCCGCCACCGGCCTGTTCTTCGGCTTCGTCGGCATGGAAGCCGGCCTGTTCCCCTCCAACCTGTTTCAGGCCTTGCCGCTGCGGGTGTTCGGCATCATGCAGAACGACACGTTGCTGGCCATCCCCTTCTTCACGCTCATGGGCATCATCCTGGAGCGAAGCCGCATGGCCGAAGACCTGTTGTCCACCGTGGCGCAGGTGTTTGGCCCGGTGCGCGGTGGTCTGGCCGTCGCGGTGATTCTGGTGGGCGCGCTGCTGGCTGCCACCACCGGCGTGGTCGCCGCGGCCGTGATCTCCATGGGCCTCATCTCGCTGCCCATCATGCTGCGCTATGGCTACAACCGCACCATCGCCACCGGGACCATCACCGCGTCGGGCACGCTGGCGCAGGCCATCCCGCCATCGCTGGTTCTGATCGTGCTGGCCGACCAGCTGGGTCGCTCGGTGGGTGACATGTATGCCGGCGCGCTGATTCCCGGCCTGTTGCTGGTGGGGCTCTATCTCCTCTTCATCGCAGCAGTGGCCATCGTCAAGCCCCAATGGGTACCGGCCCTGCCGGCTGAAGCACGCATTTACAACGAACCCGATGGCTCCAGCGGTCACCGCTCCCTCTTGGTGCTGCTGGTGCTGTGCGCGGCGGTCAGCGTGGCTTGGTCCCAGGTGCACGAATCGGTGATCAACCCGTTGATCGAACGCGAGATGAGCCCGGCGGGCGACGAGGTGGTCATCCTGTCCATCACGGTCGGGTCCGTGCTTGCGCTGGCCTTGGCGCTGCTCAACCGCCTGTTTCGCCTGGGCCTGCTGTCCCGTCTGGCCGAACAGGTCACCTTCGTGTTGATCCCACCGCTCGTGCTGATCTTCCTCGTGCTGGGCACCATTTTCTTGGGCATCGCCACACCCACCGAGGGCGGCGCGATGGGCGCACTGGGCGCCATGATCATGGCCGGAGCGAGGCGCAGCCTGACGTTCGACCTGATGAAACAGGCGCTGGAGAGCACCACCAAGCTCGCCATCTTTGTGCTGTTCATCCTGATCGGCTCCACCGTCTTCAGCTTCACCTTCAACGCTGCCGACGGTCACATCTGGGTCGAGCACCTGTTCGACAAGATGCCTGGCGGCCAGATGGGTTTCCTGCTGGTGGTGAACCTGCTGGTGTTCGTGCTCGGCATGTTCATCGACTTCTTCGAGATCGCATTCATCGTGATCCCGTTGCTGGCGCCCGTGGCCGACAAGTTGGGCATCGACCTGATCTGGTTCGGCGTCATCCTGGCCATGAACCTGCAGACCTCGTTCCTCACGCCGCCGTTCGGCTTTGCGCTGTTCTACCTGCGCAGCGTGGCCGCGCGCAGCGACTACACCGACCACGTCACCAAGCAGCGCATTCCGGCCGTGACCACGGCCCAGATCTACAAGGGATCGATCGCTTTCATCATCCTGCAGCTGATCATGGTGGTGGTGGTGATTGCCTACCCCACGCTGGTCACGGGCAGCCTGGGTGCCAAGGTTGAGGTGGATGATGCTGCGGTGACCGACATGCTGCGCAACATGCCCGGCATGGAAGAAGAGCCTGAAGCCGCCGAGGAGCCGGGTGCAGAGCCGGCCCCCGAAGGCGATGTGAAGCCTGAGCCTGCGGCCGAGGAAGCGGACCCTGACCCCATGAAGGCGATGGAAGAAGCGCTGAAAAAACCCAAATGAGAAGCCAGTTCGGAGTCTGCTGAATGCGCATCGATGTGAAAGTGCTGGATCCGCGCATGGCGGATCAACTGCCCGCCTATGCCACCGGTGGCAGCGCGGGTCTTGATCTGCGGGCCTGCCTTGACGCACCCTTGACCCTGGCACCCAATGCGTGGCAACTGGTGCCCACCGGTCTGGCCATTCACCTGGCCGATTCGGGCTTTGCCGCGATGATCCTGCCGCGCTCGGGTCTGGGCCACAAGCACGGCATCGTGCTGGGCAACCTAGTGGGCCTGATCGACAGCGACTACCAGGGCCAGCTCATGGTGAGCGCCTGGAACCGCAGCGGCGTGCCCTTCACCATCGAGCCCATGGAGCGCATCGCGCAGATGGTGATCGTGCCGGTGGTGCAGGCGCAGTTCAACGTGGTCGAAGACTTCGAAGCCGCGAGCGAGCGCGGCGCGGGTGGCTACGGCTCCACCGGCCGTGGTTGAGCGGGAATAGCAACGAGCGAGCTGCCTCGCTCAAGTGGTGCCGCGGAACTGGCTCCGCCAGGCCGCAGGCACCGCCCCCTTGAGGGGGTCGCGCGAAGCGCGGCGGGGGTGTTAGTGCAATGTCCGGGGGCCGGGCGGCGTGATGCCCGGGCCTTGCAACTCGTCCGGCTCATCCACCTGCATGCGGAAAAATCCGGTGCCCAGCGAGCCTTTGCCGACCTCGGCCTCGGTCGCTTCGCGCACCGCATGCACCTTCATCGAGATGCGCAGCGCAATGCCCGCCAGCGGGTGGTTTCCATCGAGCACCACGTGCTCGGGATAGATATCGCTCACGAAGTAGAGCCGGTCGCGTGGGGCGGCCGGGTTGCAGCCCGGTGGCAGGCCTTCAAAACCCATGCCCTCCTCGAGTTCGGCGGGAAACAGGTGGCGCGGCTCCAGAAAGAGCAGCGTGTCGTCGTAATCCCCGAAGCCGTCCACCGGCTCCAGGTGCAGCTCGATCGTGTCGCCCACCGAGTGGTTGAGCAGGTTCTCCTCGATCTTGGCCAGCAGGTCGCTGCCGCCCACGAGAAACTCCACCGGTTCTTCGAGCACATCGAGCGCTTCGCCCAGCGTGTCCTTCAGGGTCCAGGTGAGCGCCACGACGCATTGTTGGGTGATTTTCATCCGACAATTGTCCCATGTTCAAACCCGAAACCCTTGGGCCGCCGGCCTCTGCCCCCGTCACGCAAGTCCCTGTGAAGTTGCTGGGCGGCTTGTCGCCGACGCAGTTCATGCGCCGTCACTGGCAGAAAAAACCCTTGCTGATCCGCCAGGCCATCCCTGACTTCGAACCGCTTCTGAGCCGCTCGCAACTGTTTGAGCTGGCCAGCCAGGAAGTTGTCGAGTCGCGCCTGATCGTGCGCAAGCCTCAAGGCTGGACGCTCAAGCAAGGGCCGTTCAAGCGCAGCGGTCTGCCGTCGCTGAAGCAGCCCGGCTGGACCCTGCTGGTGCAAGGAGTGGATCAACACGAGGATGCCGTGCACGAACTCTTGCAACGCTTTCGTTTCGTGCCCGACGCGCGTCTGGACGATTTGATGATTTCGTGGGCCAGTGACGGCGGTGGCGTGGGCCCGCACTTCGACAGCTACGACGTTTTTTTGCTGCAGGCCAGTGGGCAGCGACGCTGGCGCATCGGTCGCCAGAAAGACCTGACCTTGCAGCCCGATGTGCCGCTGAAGATCCTGCAAAACTTCGAGCCCGAGGAAGAGCACGTGCTCCATGCGGGTGACATGCTGTACCTGCCGCCGCGCTGGGCGCACGACGGTAATGCGATGGGCGACGACTGCATGACCTATTCGATCGGTTTTCGCGCGCCTCAGCGCGGCGGACTGGCGGGTGAACTGCTGCAGCGCATGGCCGACGAGCTCGACGACGAGACGCTCTACCGCGACCCGAACCAACCTGCCACGGCCCACCCGGCAGCCATGCCCGAAGGGCTGGAAGCGTTTGCAGCAGACGCCCTGCAGCGCCTGCTGGCCGAGCGTCAGTCGCTGGCCTGTGCGCTGGGTGAGGTGATGACCGAGCCCAAGCCGCGCATCTTTTTTGACGAGGCACAGGGCGACTGGGCAGCGGGTGCCGTGCGCCTGGACCGCCGCACCCGCATGATGTACGACCCGCGCCATGTGTTCATCAACGGCGAGAGTTTTCGCGCCGGCGGAGCCGATGCGCGCCTGATGCAGCGCCTGGCCGATGAACGCGGCCTGGATGCCCGCCAAGTGCAACGCGCCAGCGAGGGCGCACAGGCCCTGCTGGAAGACTGGTTCGAGGCCGGTTGGCTGCACCGCGTGTGAAGCCGCGCCGGTTTTGCTGAACACCCACCCAGGAGCTCACCATGACCGATCCCAAGATGCAGGACGCCGCACCGCTGCCGGCCTTGCCCACAGGCCGCCTGCAAGGCCGCCAGGTGTTTGTGGACACCGTGCGCCAGGCCTTCGAGGTGGCTGCGCACGAGGGCTGGAACCACATCACGCTGAGCGACCCCGACTTCGCCGATTGGCCCTTGGGCGAACGCTCGGTGGTGGATGCGCTCAACCGCTGGGCGCACCGGGGGCGCACGCTGAAAATGCTGGCACGCAGCTACGACCAGTTGCGCCTGCTGCATCCGCGTTTCGTGCAGTGGCGAGTCACCTGGTCCCATCTGATCGAGGCACACGCCTGCCCCGGTGCGTCGGGCGCCGAGTTGCCCAGCGCCATGGCTTCCCCGGTCTGGACGCTGGAGCGGCTCGACCCATTGCGCAACACGCTGGTTGCCAGTGTGGACGCTGAGCGACGGGTGGCGCTGCAGGAGCGAGTGAACGAGTGCTGGCTCAAGAGCGTGCCGGCGTTTCCCGCCAGTCAACTGGGGCTCTAACCGCCTGCGTGACCAAAGAAAAGGCCGCCCGAGGGCGGCCTTTTTCTGACTGCGAGGCGGTCCTTTACTTCAGGTCGTTGGCCAGCAATTGCGTGATGCGCTGGGCATTGGCCGAGCCGTCCGGTTGGCCCTGGGCGCCCAGCACCGAGACCGTGGTGGCCGTGTCGGCACTGCGCACCACGACCTGGTAGCGCTCGGTGGCCGCTTCCTTCTTGGAGCTGCCGAACAGCTTGCCGAAGAAGCCGGGTTCCTTGGCATTGGTCACCGGCTCCACGTAGCGCACGAAGTAGATGCCTTTGGTGCGGTCGCGGTCTTCCACCGTGAACCCGGTGCGGTCCAGCGAGAGGCCAACACGGCGCCAGGCGCGGTCGAAGTTGTCTTCGAACTGAACCACGGGCGAGTTGTTCACCATGACCACCTTGGCCGCGGCTTGCACCGGCGCAGAGGCCGTGACGGCCTGAGACTGGGCTTCGGTCACTCCGAGCTTGACCATGAGGCGGCGAAGGAATTCGGTTTCAAGTTCCACGTCGGCCGGGCGGGGCTGCCAGACGGTCTGGTCTTTTTCCTTGTTGGAATACACCTCGACCATGCCGCGGTGGCTGATGTAGACCTCGGTGCCGCCGTTGGCCGTGCGCTCCAGGCGGGTGCGGAAGCGGTCGCGCTCTCCGGTGGAGTAGAGGTTCTCGAACACCTTGCCGATGGTCGATCGGATGAAATCTTGCGGCAGCTTGGCGCGGTTCTCGGCCCAGTCGGTTTCCATGATGCCCAGGGTTTCCTGGTCAATGTCGAGCAGGAAACCGTTTTCCTGCCAGAAGTCGCGCACGGGGCTCCAGAGCTTGTCGGCCGGGCGGTCGATCACCAGCCAGCGCTGGTTGCCCGCGCGTTCGATGCGCACGTCACCCACCTTGGCCATGGCGGTGGTGGCTCCGGTGGCTTGGGCAGGCAGGGCAGCCTGATAGCCGCTGGCGGTCACGGTGGTGCCTGGCACGTTGTAGCGCGAATCGCGGTTGAGCTGTGTCAGGTCGGGTGGCACATCCAGTGTGCTGCCGCGCTGAGCGCTCTTGTAGTCGATCTTGTCTTCCTGGAGCATGGAGCAGCCCGAGGCGACGAGGGCGGCAACAGCCACCAGGCCCATGCGGGACCACGCGGCAGCACCGGCCCAGGTCTTGAGGCGGGAGGTCTGATTCAGAGTGGGAGTGGACATGGAGAGCTCGGTGGAACCGGAGGTATGGGGTGGACAGAAGAGGGGGTTGGAGTCAGATCAGGCCGCTTTGTTGCAGCGCGCCTTCAACCAACGGCACCAGGTGGCGTGACATGGGGGTGAGCGGCAGGCGCATGGTCTCACGGCACAGACCCATGCGGGCCATGGCCCATTTCAGCGGAATCGGATTGGCTTCGCAGAACAGCTGTTTGTGCACGGGCATCAGGCGGAACTGGATGTCCATGGCGCGCTTCACGTCGCCGGCGATCGCCGCCACGCAGAGTTCGTGCATCAGGCGCGGAGCGATGTTGGCGGTGACGCTCACGTTGCCCTGGCCGCCGCACAGCATGAGGGCGACGGCGGTCGGGTCGTCGCCAGAGTAAATGGCAAAACCCTTGGGGGCTTCGCGGATCAGCCACTGCGCGCGCTCGATGTTGCCGGTGGCTTCCTTGATACCGACGATGCCGGGCACCTGGGCCAGGCGCAACACGGTTTCGTGGTGCATGTCGGCCACGCTGCGGCCGGGCACGTTGTACAGCACGGTGGGCAGGTCGCCCACAGCCTCGGCAATCGCCTTGAAGTGCTGGTACTGGCCTTCTTGCGTAGGCTTGTTGTAGTAGGGCACGACCTGCAGCTGGCAGTCGGCACCCACGCTCTGCGCGAAGCGCGCGAGCTCGATGGCCTCGCGGGTGGAGTTGGCGCCGCAGCCCGCCATGATGGGCACGCGCTTGGCGCCATGCGTCTTTGCCTGTTCGACCGAGACGCGGATGATCTCGCAGTGCTCTTCGACCGTGACGGTGGGTGACTCGCCCGTGGTGCCAACGACGCCGATGCAGTCGGTGCCTTCGGTGATGTGCCAGTCGATGAGCTTTCGCAGGGTGGGGTAGTCCACGCTGCCGTCTTCATGCAGGGGGGTGGCCAGGGCCACGATGCTGCCGGTGATGGTGTTCATTGCTGCAGGCTCAAATGGGGGCGCGTTCTGGGTGCCGGCCGGTGGGCGCGGCATCTCGCGCGAATCGTGCATTCTACCCAGTGGCATCCAGCGGATACCGGGGCGGCGAGTCGGGTGTTCCAGGGTGTTTTCGCACCGCCGCGATTCGCTGCACGAAGCGCTCGGGACGGTCGCAGAAGCCGTCTTCATACGCCACCACCCGCAGGCCCTCGCAGGCGCGCAAAAGTTCGCCGGACTGCAGCAGGAAATCGGGTCTCGAGGGCCTGCCCACGCTCTCGTTGCCAGTTGCAAAAGTCTCGTAAATCAGCACGCCACCCGGTGCGACGCTGCGCATGATCACGGGCAGCAGCGCTCGCCAGAGGTAGTTGGTCACCACCACGGCGTCGAAGGTCTCGCCTTCCAGCGGCCAGGGCCCGTTCTCGATGTCTGCCAGCACCGCCCTGCCGAAGGGCTTGACCGCTTCGATCGCCTCGGCCGATCGGTCCACCCCGGTGACCTTGTGACCGCGCTGCGCGAACCACTGGAGGTGGCGGCCATGACCGCAGGCCACGTCGAGCACCGTGCCCTGAGGGGCAACGAGGTGCGACCAGCGCTGCACCCAGGTTGAGGGTGCCTCGGTGCCGTGCATCAGAAACAGCTCCAGAGCTGATCGGCCAGGTTCACCAGAAAGCCTGGCTGGTTGTAGAGCGCGAGCGTGCCCAGAAGGACGGCAATGACGCCGGTCCACACCAGGGCGCGAACAGCCAGCGGTTTCACGCCAGCGCTCCCTGGGGTTGCGGTGCGCGCACGATGGGGGTTTCGCGCACCGGCAGGTTGATGAGACCCGCGAACACGCCCAGCGCGATCGAGATGTACCAGACGATGTCGTAGCTGCCGGTGCGGTCGTACAACACACCGCCCAGCCACACGCCCATGAAGCTGCCGATCTGGTGGCTGAAGAACACGAAGCCGCCGAGCATGGACATGTGGGCCACGCCGAAGATCTGCGCCACCACCGCGTTGGTGGGGGGGATGGTGGAGAGCCAGAGCAGGCCCATGACGCTGGCGAACACGTACACGCTCATGGGCGAAAGCGGCACGATCAGGAAGATGGCGATCACCACGGCGCGCGCAAAGTAGATGAACGACAGGATGTGCCGCTTGGCCATGCGCTGACCGAGCGCGCCAGCCGCGTAGGTGCCGAACACGTTGAATAGCCCGATGAGCGCCAGTGCGTAGCTGGCCACCTGCGGCGAGAGGCCGTTGTCTTTCAAATAACTTGGCATGTGCACGCCGATGAACACCACCTGGAAGCCGCACACGAAATAGCCGGCCATGAGCAACTGGAAGCTGCGGTAGCGGAAAGCCTCACGCAGCGCTTGCAGGATGGTCTGCTCGCGCGCTGGCGCGCTGCCGCCGGCGAAGCCGGGCTCACGCAGCCCCCAGGCCAAAGGCACGATCAGCAGCACCGCGGCGCTCAGGAACAGGAGGGCTTCCTGCCAGCCGAAGCTGCTGATGAGCCAACCCTCCACCGGCACCATGAGGAACTGACCGAACGAGCCGGCCGCCGCGGCCACGCCCATGGCCCAGGAGCGCTTCTCGGCCGAGATCTGCCGCCCGATCACGCCGTAGATCACCGCGTAGGTGGTACCGGCCTGCGCGGCGCCGATCAGCACGCCGGCGGTGAGGGCAAACGTCATGGGCGTGGTGGTCAGGGCCATGCCGGTGAGTCCCAGACCGTAGAGCAGCGCCCCGCCGATCAACACGCGAAACGCACCGAAGCGGTCTGCCGCCATGCCGGCGAAGATGCCGAACAAGCCCCACGAGAGATTTTGAATGGCCAGGGCGAAGGCGAAGTTCTCGCGTGTCCAGTCCTGGGCCTGGGTGATGGGTTGCAGCCACAGGCCAAAGCCGTGGCGGATACCCATCGAGAGCGTGACGATCATGGCGCCACAGGCCAGGACCTGAAAGGTGGAGAGTGGAGCGCGGGTGGGGGAGGCGGTGACGGAGGACATCCGACGACTGTAGCGAAAAGGCCCGCGGTTTGCCTGTCGCACGTGGCATCTGCTCTTGATATCGGTTCGGCAGATTGATGCTCGTTGGGCATCGCGGGCGATACCGGCAACTGGTATCTGTATTTTTGTACAGTCTTTCGGGGCTGCGGTGCTTACAATCCGCCCCCATGGCAACCCAAACCCCCCCCGCATATTCCGAAGGCTCCATCCGCGTCCTCAAGGGCTTGGAGCCGGTCAAGCAGCGGCCGGGCATGTACACCCGGACCGACAACCCCCTGCACATCATTCAAGAGGTGCTCGACAACGCGGCCGACGAGGCCCTGGCCGGGCACGGCAAGAAGATCAAGGTCACGCTGCATTCCGATGGTTCGGTGAGTGTGGAAGACGACGGCCGCGGCATCCCGTTTGGCCTGCACCCCGAAGAAAAGGCCCCTGTGGTCGAGCTGGTCTTCACCCGGCTGCACGCCGGAGGCAAGTTCGACAAGGGCAAGGGCGGCGCCTACAGCTTCTCGGGCGGTCTGCACGGTGTGGGCGTGAGCGTGACCAACGCGCTCTCGACCCGGCTGGAAGTGATCAGTTACCGCGAAGGCCAGGTGGCGAAGCTCGCGTTTTCCGCGGGCGACGTGATCGAGCCACTGGTGCTGAGCCCCAAGGGCGAGGGCGACCGCAAGCAGGGCACCACGGTGCGCGCGTGGCCCGACGCGAAGTACTTTGAATCCGCCGTGCTGCCCATGACCGAACTCACGCATCTGTTGCGCAGCAAGGCGGTGCTGATGCCGGGCGTGACGGTGACTCTGGTCAACGACAAAACCAAGGACGTGCAGACCTGGGCCTACAAGGGCGGCTTGCGCGACTACCTGCAGCAGACGCTCAACGGCGACCCGGTCATTCCGCTGTTCGAAGGTGAAGGCTTTGCTGACAGCGGGCACGACAGCTTCGCCGAAGGCGAGGGCGCCACCTGGTGCGTGGCCTTCACCGAAGACGGTCAACCGGTGCGTGAAAGTTATGTGAACCTGATCCCCACCAGCGCGGGCGGTACGCACGAAAGCGGCTTGCGCGACGGCCTGTTTCAGGCGGTCAAGGGATTCATCGAATTGCACGCACTGCTGCCCAAGGGCGTGAAGCTGCTGCCCGAGGACGTGTTCGCGCGCGCCAGCTATGTGCTGAGCGCCAAGGTGCTCGATCCGCAATTTCAGGGCCAGATCAAGGAGCGCCTGAATTCGCGCGACGCGGTGCGGCTGGTCGGCAGCTTCGTGCGGCCCACGCTGGAGCTCTGGCTCAACCAGCACGTGGACTACGGCAAGAAGCTGGCCGAACTCGCCATCAAGGCCGCTCAGTTTCGCCAGAAGGCGGGGCAGAAAGTGGAGAAGCGCAAGGGCTCGGGCGTGGCCGTGCTGCCTGGGAAGCTCACCGACTGCGAGAGCAAGGACCTGGCGCACAACGAGGTGTTTCTGGTCGAGGGCGATTCGGCCGGCGGCAGCGCCAAGATGGGCCGCGACAAGGAATGCCAGGCCGTGCTGCCGCTGCGCGGCAAGGTGCTCAACACCTGGGAAGTCGAGCGCGACCGGCTGTTCGCCAACAACGAGATCCACGACATCGCCGTGGCCATCGGCGTCGACCCGCACGGCCCGAACGACACACCCGACCTCAGCGGCCTGCGCTACGGCAAGGTTTGCATCCTGAGTGACGCCGACGTGGACGGCTCGCACATCCAGGTGTTGCTGCTCACGCTGTTCTTCCGCCACTTCCCCAAGCTCATCGATGCCGGCCACGTGTTCGTGGCACGTCCACCGCTGTTCCGTGTGGACGTGCCTGCGCGTGGCAAGAAGCCTGCGCTCAAGCAATACGCGTTGGACGACGGCGAGTTGCACGCCATCCTCGACAAGGCCGAGAAGGACGGCGTGGCGCGCGACAAATGCCAGATCAGCCGCTTCAAGGGCCTGGGCGAAATGAACGCTGAACAGCTGTGGGACACCACCCTCAACCCCGACACGCGCCGCCTCATGCCGGTGGTGCTCGGCGCCATCAACTTTGCCGACACCGAAGCCCTCATCACCAAGCTCATGGGCAAGGGCGAAGCCGCTTCGCGCCGCGAGCTCATGGAGCTGCACGGCGATTCGGTCGAGATCGACATCTGATCGCCTTCTCACTTTTGCACTGACACATGTCCGACATCCTGAATCCCGAACTGCCCTTGTCCGAACCGGACGACGGCCTGAACCTCGCGAACTACGCGCAGCGCGCCTACCTCGAGTACGCGCTCTCCGTCGTGAAAGGCCGCGCCTTGCCCGACGTGTGCGACGGCCAGAAGCCGGTGCAGCGGCGCATCCTCTACAGCATGGACCGCATGGGTCTGGGCTTCAGCGGGCCCAACAACAACACGGCCGCGCGGCCTGTGAAAAGCGCGCGTGTGGTCGGTGACGTGCTCGGCCGCTTCCACCCGCACGGGGACCAGGCGGCCTACGACGCACTGGTGCGCATGGCGCAGGATTTTGCGCAGCGTTACCCGCTGATCGATGGCCAGGGCAACTTCGGATCGCGCGACGGCGACGGCGCCGCGGCCATGCGCTACACCGAAGCGCGGCTGGCGAAGATCACCACGCTGCTGCTCGACGAGATCGACGAAGGCACGGTGGACTTCGTGCCCAACTACGACGGCTCCACCGTCGAACCCAAGCAACTGCCCGCACGCCTGCCATTCAACCTGCTCAACGGAGCCTCCGGCATTGCCGTGGGCCTGGCCACCGAGATCCCCAGCCACAACCTGCGCGAGGTGGCCGACGCCTGCGTGGCGCTGATCAAGAGCCCGAAGCTCACCGACGACGAACTCTTCGCCATCCTGCCCGGCCCTGATTACCCGGGCGGCGGCCAGATCATCAGCCCGGCTGGTGACATCGTCGATGCTTACCGCACCGGTCGCGGCAGCCTCAAGGTGCGCGCTCGCTGGAAGATCGAAGACCTCGCACGCGGCCAATGGCAACTGGTGGTGACCGAGCTGCCGCCTGGCGTGAGCACGCAGCGTGTGCTGGAAGAGATCGAGGAACTGACCAACCCCAAGGTCAAGGCCGGCAAGAAGGCGCTCACGCAGGAACAGACGCAGCTCAAGGCCAGCATCCTGATGGTGCTTGACGGTGTGCGCGACGAGTCGAGCAAGGACGCGCCGGTGCGCCTCTTGTTCGAGCCCAAGAGCAGCCGCATCGAACAGCAGGAACTCATCACCGCGCTGCTTGCGCACACCAGCCTGGAGAGCTCGACGCCGATCAACCTCACCATGATCGGGATCGATGGCCGGCCGACGCAGAAGTCGCTGCGGCAGATGCTCAACGAGTGGATCGAGTTCCGCCAGAGCACGATCACGCGCCGTTCGCAGCACCGCCTGACCAAAGTGCTGGACCGCATCCACATCCTCGAAGGCCGGCAGCTCGTGCTGCTCAACATCGACGAAGTGATCGCGATCATCCGCCAGGCCGACGATCCCAAGGCGGCGCTGATCGAACGTTTCAAGCTGAGCGACCGGCAGGCCGAAGACATCCTTGAAATCCGCCTGCGCCAGCTCGCGCGGCTGGAGGCGATCAAGATCGAGCAGGAGCTCAAGTCGCTCAAAGAAGAGCAGGGCAAGCTCGAAGATATCCTGGGCAACCCCGGCAGCCTCAAGCGGCTGATGGTGAAAGAGATCGAGGCCGATGCCAAGACTTTTGCCGATGCGCGCCGCACGCTGATCCAGACCGAGAAGAAGGCCGTGGCCGAGATCAAGGTGGTGGACGAGCCGGTGACGGTGGTGGTTTCCAGCAAGGGCTGGGTGCGCGCGCGCACCGGCCACGGCCACGAGGCCGGCAGCTTCGCTTTCAAGGCCGGCGACGGCCTGTACGGCACCTTCGAATGCCGCACGGTCGACACGATGATCGTGTTCGGCAGCAACGGGCGCGTGTACAGCGTGCCGGTGGCCAGCCTGCCCGGCGCGCGCGGCGATGGCCAGCCCATCACCACGCTGATCGAACTCGAAACCGGCACGCAACCACTGCACTACTTCGCCGGCCCGGCCAACGCCGCGCTGCTGCTCGCCAGCTCGGGCGGCTATGGATTCCTCGCGACGGTGGACAACATGGTCTCGCGCCAGCGCGGCGGCAAAACCTTCCTGAACCTCGGCGAAGGCGAAACGCCTTGCGCACCGTCGCACGCAGCCTTCACATCCGGCGGGCAACCGCTGGTGCCGGCCACGCACGTGTGCTGCGCCTCCACCGGCGGGCGCATCCTCACCTTCGAACTCGGCGAACTCAAGCTGATGGAGAAGGGCGGTCGCGGCCTGATGCTGATCGACCTCGAACCCAAGGACACGCTGGCCGGCGCGGCCGCCTACACCCGCAGCGTGAAGATCGAAGGCATCGGTCGCGGTGGCAAGGAACGCGAGGAAACGCTGGAGATCCGCAGCCTCAACAACGCGCGCGCGGCACGGGCCCGCAAGGGCAAGGCGGCCGATCTGGGCTTCAAGCCCAGCCGCGTCACCAGGGTGGAGTAAGGCCATGGCGCGCTCGCCCACACTGGACGAGCTGCGCCGCCACGCGATCGCGCGCAGCCTGTTCAAACCGTTGACGCTGCCGGCCGCGATCCGCCGGCTCGGCTTCGTCCAGGCCGATCCCATGCGCGCGCCGGCGCGGGCGCAAGACCTGATCCTGCGCATGCGGGTGCGCGACTACCGCGCGGGCGATCTGGAGCGCCGCTACGAACGGCTGGGCATCGAGGAAGACGCCTTCGTCAACTACGGCTTCGTGTCGCGCGACATGCTGGCGCTGCTGCACCCACGCACGCCGCGCCGCCCGTGGGACGCGGCCACCACCCGCCGGGCGCACGAGGTGCTGGCCTTCGTGCAGGAGCGGGGCGTGGTGCATCCGCGTGAGGTGAGCGAGGCCTTTGCGCACCACGGCCGTGTGGCGGGCTACTGGGGCGGGGAACTCAACGCGAGCACCCGCCTGCTGGACGACATGCACCACCACGGCTGGTTGCGGGTGTGCCGCCGTGAGTCGGGCACCCGGGTGTACGCGCCGATGACCCATGTGGAGCAGGACGAGAGCCCGTCTGCGCGCCTGGCGCGCGCCCAGGCCCTGGTCGATTGCATCGTGGAGCTGTATGCGCCATTGCCCGCGCCCAGCCTGGGCTACCTCGTGACGCTGCTGCGCTACGGTGCGCCCCACCTGGCGGTCGAGGCGCGCGCTGTGGCCAAGGCCGCACGTTCGCGCTACGGCCACGCGGTGGTGGATGGCACAACCTGGTTCTGGCCCGTGGACGAAAACCCGGTCTCGCGCCGCCACCAGCCAGACCAGAATGTGCGGTTTCTGGCGCCGTTCGACCCCGTGGTGTGGGATCGCCGTCGCTTCGAGATGCTGTGGGACTGGACGTACAAGTTCGAGGCCTACGTGCCCGCGCCGAAGCGCACCATGGGCCACTACGCACTGCCCGTGCTGTGGGGCGAACAGATGGTGGGCTGGGCCAACCTGCGCCTGGAGCGCGGCCGGCTGCGGCACGAACTGGGGTTCATCGCAGGTCGCCCGCGCGATGCCGGCTTTCAGCGCGCGCTGGACGAAGAACTGGCGCGTTTCGAGGTTTTTCTGATGCCAGAGGAATGAACATGGACAACAGTGAATGGACCGGGCTGGTGACGGCGGCGGTGCTGGCAGTGCTCGCGTTCGGCGTCACGCGCTTTGCGGTGCGGCACTTCGCGCGAAAACGCGCAGTCAAGGAGCAGGTCGCCGCACAAGCCACCCAGAGCCGCCAGGTGCGGCGGGCCAGCGAACGCCGGAAACCATAGACCCGCGTCGAGTGAGGCAACCCCCACCAGGGGCATCAAGGGTCCGGCTCCGCCGGCCCAAGATGCCGCCCCCCTCCCAGGGGGGAGCGCCGTGAGGCGCGCGGAGGGTCAGCCGATCTCTGCGATCAGCTCGATCTCCACACATGCGCCCATGGGCAACTGCGCCACGCCGAACGCGCTGCGCGCGTGCGCGCCGACCACGGGGCCGAAGACCTGTCCGAGCAACTCGCTGCAGCCGTTGGTGACCAGGTGCTGTTCGGTGTATGTGGCAGTGGAGTTCACCAGGCTGAGCACCTTGACGATGCGCTTGACGTCGTCCAGGGTCTTGCCGGCGGCCAGACAGGCAGCGGCCAGGGTGCCGAGCAGGTCGATGGCCACGGCGCGGGCGGCGGGCTTGGCTTCATCGGTGGTCATGGTCAGGCCGAGCTGGCCGACCCACGGTTTGCCGTCTTGTTTGGCGATGTGGCCGCTCAGAAAAATGAGGTTGCCGGTCTGCACGAAGGGCACGTAGGCCGCAGCGGGCACTGCGACGGGCGGCAGGACGATGCCGAGTTGTGACAGCTTGTCGTAAATGCTCATGGGATGCTCCTGAAGAATGAGCGATCCATTCTAATGACGGCCCTTGCGTCGGGCGCTCGGCGCAAGACTCAGGCTTTGGGGCCTGTCTCCTGCGCTTCGAGCACTTTGAGTTCGTCAGGCGGTGCGACGGTCACCGCGACCTGCAGCGTGTGATCGGCGCCGCTCTGGATCACACCGCGCATGGGTGAGACGTCGCCAAAATCGCGGCCGGTGGCCAGCGTCACATAGTCTTCGCCCGGGCTGCCCCAGCCGCAGCGGTTGTTGGTGGGGTCGAAGTCGAACCACGCGCCATGGGGTTGCGGTTCTTCATCCGACTCGCTCACCACCGGCACGTAGACCGACACCCAGGCGTGTGAGGCGTCGGCTCCGATCAGGCGTACCTTGCCCGGTGCCGGGCGCGTGAGCAGATAGCCGCTCACGTAGCGCGCCGGCAGGCCCAGGGTGCGCAGGCAACCCAGCATGATGTGAGCGAAGTCCTGGCACACGCCCTTGCCTTGTGCGAGCGCTTCGAGCGCGGGTGTGTTCACCTCGGTGCTGGCGGTTTCGTAGGTCAACTCGGTGTGAATCCGCTCCATCAGCGCCTGCGCTGCGGCCAGAGCGGGCAGGCCCGGCTGGAATGCCGGACGCGCGAAGGCGGCAAAGGCATCGTCGCGCGGCACGTAGGGGGACGCGAACAGGAATTCACTCGCCGGGTCGAAAGGTGCGTTGGCGCGGTAGCGGAAGTGTTCCCGCACGCGCTCCCAGGTCATGCCGCGCCACGGCGGGGCCTGTGGCAGCGGCTGGTGCGCGCTGGTCTCCACCAGGCTGTCGGCCTCGACCGTGAGAACGCTGTGTGTGGCCTGCAGCGAAAAGAAGGTGCGCTGGTTGCCGAACACATCGGTGGTCTGGCTGCGCGCAGCCGGCATCGGATCGATGCGCAGCTCGTTCTGGAGCACACGCTGATGCGGCGTGCTCACTGGGCACAGGTGCACCATGTGCTGCGCGAGGTCGATCGAGCCGTGGTAGCGGTAGCGCGTGCGGTGCAGGATGCGTAAGAGCACTTCAGACTCCGAGCGATTGATTGCTCAAATCGGCGTGGCTGAAATGCAGGCGGTTGAGCTCGTTGGAGAGTTCGACCGCCGCGATCTCGCAGCCGTCCAGCAGCTCGGCAAGATCGCTCCAGGTGCGCAGGCCTTCGGGGCTGCGTTGCCAGTTGCTCAGGTCTTGCAACACCCAGGTGTCGGGGTTGGGCAGTCCCTGCGCGAGCACGGCATCTTGCGGTGTGGCGCTGCTGGCCAGCTTGGCCAGTCGCGAGCGCAATGTCTGCACCACCCAGGCCATCGATCGGGGGTTGTCCCGGTCCATCACGAGCAGGTCGATCAGGGCGACCATGTCGCGCCGCTGCTGGTACTGCGCGTGAAAGGTGATGGTGTTGTCGAACAGGGCCACCACCGCCTCGAAGCCGGCCTGGTCGTGCACGCAGCCGTGTTCGAGCGCCAGCGAGAGCGCGCGCGAAAGCGTGATGAGGCGTTCGATGTGTCTGCCCATGGATAGCAGGCGCCAGCCGTCGTCGTGCACCATGCGGTCGGTTTGTGAGCCGGTGATGGCGGCCAGCAGTTCGCTGGCGTTCTGCAGCGCCGTCAGGGCCTCGGCGGTGGTGTATTCGGCATCGGCGGACAGGGCCGCGCAATCGCGTGCAAAGCAGGTTTCGGTGCGTTCGATCAGGTGCCAGTGCTCCTGTGAAAGACGCTCGCGCACCTGGGAGGCAGCGGCCTTGAGCGCACGCAGGTTGAAGCCCACACTGTGCGACGTGGCGGCCAGTGGGTCACCCGCTTTGGGGCAGAGGGCTGCAATGAGGCTGCGCGCGAACACGCGCGGCGACGCGGTGGCGGCCGGCGCTTCGGAGATCACCAGCGAGTTCTCG
The DNA here is from genome assembly GCA_040385485.1 of Pseudomonadota bacterium. Lineage (GTDB taxonomy): Bacteria > Pseudomonadota > Gammaproteobacteria > Burkholderiales > Burkholderiaceae_C > Hydrogenophaga. The sequence goes on from JAZKHJ010000038.1 coordinate 99,286, forward strand.
GTGGCGGTGGCGGTGAGCCACGTCATCAGCGGGCGCGAGTTGGGCTCTTCGCCGCCAAGGTGGTTGAGGACGATCTGCGCGAGGCGCACGCTGTTTTCGGCGCGCTCGGTGTAGCGGCCCAGCCAGAACAGGTTTTCCGCAGCGCGGCTGGTCACTGGGCGCTTCTGTTGCGCCAGCGCCAGCGTGCTGGGCGCCGTCTGCAGCAGGCTCGTGTGGTCCACCGGGCCTTCGGTGAGCACCCAGCAGTCGGCGCTGCTGCCGCCGCGTTGCATGGCGGCAATGAGCTCGCCGCGCGGCGCCAGCCGCACCAGGCCACCGGGCAGCACGCGCCAGGAGCCGGCGCCATCGGCCAACGCAAACACCCGCAGCATGGACGAACGCGGCATGAGCCGTTCGCCGGACCAGGTGGGCGTCTGGGAGAGCGGCAACCACGACTGCACGGTGTAGTGATCGGGGTGGCGCGCCATGCGGCCTGACCACTCGTTGAGTTCGCGCTCGCTCAGGCTCTGGCCCATGGCCGTGTCCAGCCCCGAGCGCGGGTAGGTCGGTTTGATCACACTGCCCTTGAGCAGCGGCAGCACCTCGCGCAGCGCGGCGTCTTCACCGCACCACCAGGTGGCCAGCGAGGGCAGGGCCAGTTCTTCACCGAGCAGGTGGCGGCTGATGGCGGGCAGGAAACCCAGCATCGCACTGGATTCAAGAGGCGCCGAGCCGGGCGCGTTGGCCAGCAGCAGGTTGCCCGCGCGCAGCACCTGCAGCAGACCGGGCACGCCCAGGCGCGAGTCGGAGCGCAGCTCCAGCGGGTCGAGCCACTCGTCGTCGAGCCGCTTGATCAGCGCGTGCACCGGCTCCAGGCCGCTGAGCGTCTTGAGGTACAGGCGCTGGTCGCGCACGGTGAGGTCGTTGCCCTCGACCAGTGTGAGACCGAGGTAGCGCGCGAGGTAGGCGTGCTCGAAATAGGTTTCGTTGTACGGGCCGGGGGTGAGCAGCGCGATGCGCGCGTTTTCGCCCTCGGGGCACACGCGCTTGATGCCGTCCATGAGCGCGCGGTAGCTCGCGGCCAGGCGCTGCACTTTCATGCCGGCGAAGGCCTTGGGGAACTGGCGCGCGATGGCGATGCGGTTTTCCAGCAGGTAGCCCAGGCCCGAGGGCGCCTGCGTGCGTTGCCCCACCACCCACCAGCGTCCGTCGGGGCCGTGGGCCAGATCAAAGCCCACGATGTGCAGCCAGGTGTCGCCCAGGGGTTTCACGCCCTGCATGGAGCGCAGGTAGCCCGGATGCCCCTGCACGAGGGCGGCGGGCAGCAGCGCGCGCTTGAGCAGTTCGCGCTCGCCGTACAGGTCGCCCATGATGGCGTTGAGCAGGCGCGTGCGCTGCAAGACGCCGGTCTCGATCTGCGCCCAGTCTGTCGGGCCGAGAAGCATGGGGAAGAGGTCGAGTGCCCAGGGCCGCTGCAGGCCGGCCGAGGCGTCGGCATAGACGTTGTAGGTCACGCCGTTGTCGCGGATCTGGCGCTGCAGGTTGTCGCTGCGGCGGTTCAGATCTTTGAAACCGTCGGTGCCGATGTGCTCGAAGAAGCTGCCCCAGTGGGATGACAGCGCGTCGCTGGTGGACTTGCCGCCAGCGCGCAGTTCGTCTCGGTGGCCGGCATCGGCAGGGATCGACAACGACAAAGCCCAGTCCCCGGGGTTTTCGGGACTGAGCTCGTCAAACAGGGAGTCGGAGGCGTCGTTGTTCACTGGCCCAGAGTATGCCCGCTGGCCTGCAGGCGCCACCCCGTCGGGGTGGCGCCTTGTTGCTTACGTCACACAGGGCGTTTTGCCCGGCGAACGGTCAGTAGCGCAGGTCCAGCGTGGCGGGGAACTCCCGGCTGCTGCTGGCCGGTTTCACATCCATGTGGCCGGGTGTGTGTCCCATCTGGAAGAAGCGCGACATGCGACGGCTCTCGGCCTCGTAGGCGTTGATCGGGAAGGTGTCGTAGTTGCGACCGCCCGGGTGTGCCACGTGGTACTGGCATCCGCCCATCGAGCGCTTCATCCAGGTGTCGACGATGTCGAAGGTGAGCGGCGCATGCGACGGGATCGACGGATGCAGGGCCGACGGCGGGCTCCAGGCTTTGTAGCGCACGCCGGCCACGTACTCGCCAGCGGTGCCGGTGGTCTGCAGCGGGATGGCGCGGCCGTTGCAGGTGATCACGTGGCGGCTGTCGTTCCAGCCGCTCACGCGCACCTCGATGCGCTCCAGCGACGAGTCCACGTAGCGCACGGTGCCGCCCGGCGCGCCTTCTTCGCCCATCACGTGCCAGGGCTCCAGGGCGCTGCGCAGGGTGAGCTCGATGCCGCGCGCGGCCACCTGCCCAACCATGGGGAAGCGGAATTCGAAGTGCGGATCGAACCAGGCCATGTCGAACTTGTAGCCAAAGTCGGCCAGGTCGGTGAGCACGTCCTCGAAGTCCATGCGCACATAGGTGGGCAGCAGGTAGCGGTCGTGCAGTTCGGTGCCCCAGCGGGTGAGGCGGCCGTGCCAGGGCTGCTGCCAGAAGCGCGAGACGAGGGCGCGCAGCAGCAGCTGTTGCGCGATGCTCATGCGCGCGTGCGGCGGCATTTCAAACGCGCGCAACTCCAGCAAACCCAGGCGGCCCGTGGGCGTGTCGGGCGAGTAGAGCTTGTCGATGCAGAACTCGCTGCGGTGCGTGTTGCCGGTCACGTCGATCAGGACGTTGCGCAGCGTTCGGTCGACCATCCACGGCGGCATGTGGTCGCCGTAGGTGGTGCGGTTCTTCTCGATCTGCGCCAGCGCGATTTCCAGCTCGTACAGCTGGTCGTTGCGTGCTTCGTCCACGCGTGGTGCCTGGCTGGTCGGGCCGATGAACAGGCCGCTGAACAGGTAGGACAGCGAGGGGTGGTTGTGCCAGTAGGCAATCAGGCTGCCGAGCAATTCGGGTTTGCGCAGAAAGGGGGAGTCGGCCGGGGTGGCGCCGCCCATCACGAAGTGGTTGCCGCCGCCCGTGCCGGTGTGGCGGCCATCGGTCATGAACTTCTCGGCGCACATCTTGGTCTGGTGCGCAGCCTCGTACAGGAACTCGGTGTGCTCCACCAGTTCGCCCCAGGTGTGGGCCGGGTGGATGTTGACTTCCACCACACCCGGGTCGGGTGTGATCTGCAGCATCTTCAGGCGCGGGTCGCGCGGTGGTGGGTAGCCTTCGAGCACCACGGTCACGCCCAGGCGCTCGGCCGTGGCTTCCACCGCGGCCAGCAGATCGAGGTAGTCCTCCAGGTGCGCCATGGGCGGCATGAAGACATACAGGTGCTGGATCTTGCCGCCGCCGGCCTTCTCGGCCTTGGGGCCGTTGGAGCGGTGCGGGTCGCGTGCTTCCACACACAGTGCGGTGCGCGTGAGCCAGGCGGCCGATTCGGCGCGCTGCGGGAAGCGCGCGGACAAGGCTTGTGCCGGGGCGGCACCGGGGCCGGGTTGGCCCGGACGCAGGCCTTCCATGGTTTCGGCGTCGGGGTCGAAGTCCATGCCCTGCATCGACACCGTACCGCCTTCGGCAAAGCCACCACCCACCTGGTGCGGCGAGACCTGGTGCTTCACGGCGGCGCCGCGCGGCAATGGATCGCGCGCAGTGTGCGGGTCTTGTTCGATGTGGTACGGATAGTCGCCGGCCGAGACCCAGGGCAGTGAGTCCAGCGGCAGGCGGTAGCCCATGGGCGAATCGCCCGGCACGAGGTACATGCGTTCGTCCCGGAAGAACCACGGCCCGGTGGACCACACCGTGCCCGAGATGCGCGCGTAGTTGCTCTTGCCGTTGTTGGACAGGGCGCCGTTGGGGCCCGAGGCCTGCAGCGGCAGCACATAGCCCACCGTGGCCTCCAGGCCCTGCGTGAACACGCGGCGCAGGCGCGCGCGCTCCAGCTCGTCGTCAAGTTTGGCGTCAAACGGGTCCACGTTGACCGGCAGACGGCGCTCGCGCCAGAGGTAGTACCAGGTGTCCTCGAAGCCGGGGGTGATGTACTGCGTGGACAGGCCGAGCTTGCGGGCCAGCGCCTGGGTGAAGCGGCGCGCGTCGTCGCTGGTGTAGTGTTTTTCGTCGCGCTCGTCGGCCAGCAGGGCGGGGTTGCTCCAGATGGTGTCGCCGTCGGCGCGCCAGAACATCGAGAGCGCCCAGCGCGGCAGTTGTTCGCCCGGGTACCACTTGCCCTGACCCATGTGCACGAAGCCGCCAGCGCCGTATTCCTTGCGCAGACGGTCCAGCAGTTCGGTGGCGTAGCCGCGCTTGGTGGGGCCGAGCGCGTCGATGTTCCATTCGGCCGCGTCGCGGTCGCTGGTGGCCACAAAAGTGGGCTCGCCGCCCATGGTCAGGCGCACGTCGTGTTTTTGCAGGTCGACGTCAACCTTCTCGCCCAGCGCCACCACGCCGGCCCACTGCTTGTCGGTGTAGGGCAGGGTCACGCGGGGGGATTCGTAGACCCGGGTCACACCCATGTGGTGGCTGAACTCCACCTCGCACTTGTCCATGGCGCCTTCCACCGGCGCGGCGCTCGAGGGCTGTGGCGTGCAGGCCAGCGGGATATGGCCTTCACCCGCGAGCAGGCCCGAGGTCGGGTCCAGGCCGATCCAGCCGGCGCCGGGCAGGAACACCTCGCACCAGGCGTGCAGGTCGGTGAAGTCCTGCTCGGGGCCGTTGGGGCCATCGACCGATTTCACGTCCGACTTGAGCTGGATCAGGTAGCCGGAGACGAAGCGCGCGGCCAGGCCCATGTGGCGCAGGATCTGCACCAGCAGCCAGCCGGTGTCGCGGCAGGAGCCGCTGCCCAGCTTGAGCGTTTCTTCAGGCGCCTGCACGCCTGGCTCCATGCGGATGGTGTAGGCAATGGCGTGCTGCAGCTTCTGGTTCACGTCCACCAGAAAGTCGATCGTGCGGCGCTCGGTGCGGTCCACCGTGGCGAGATACGCCTTGAGCAGTGGCGTCACGGGCGCGGTGACCAGGTAGGGCGCGAGTTCCTTTTTCTGTTCCTCGTCGTAGGTGAACGGGAAGTTCTCGGCGCGCGGCTCCAGGAAGAAGTCGAACGGGTTGTAGACCGCCATTTCCACCACGAGGTCGATCGTGACCTTGAACTCGGTGGTGGGCTCGGGGAAGACCAGGCGGGCCTGGTAGTTGGCGAAGGGGTCCTGCTGCCAGTTGATGAAATGGCCTTCGGGCTCGATGCGCTGGGAGTACGACAGCACCTTGGTGCGGCTGTGCGGCGCGGGCCGCAGGCGGACAACCTGGGGGCCGAGTTTGACCAGCCGGTCGTATCGATAATGCGTGATGTGGCTCAGAGCGACATGAATGGCCATGTGGGGGCTTTCAACGGGGAGGAAACAATGAATCGTCAGGCAAATGCTGGGCCGTGGGCGCTGGGACTCATCCTAGCAAGTCTTGCGCCAAAGAACGATGACGCCACCGCAAGCACCGCTTTTGTGCGGACGTTGCGCTCGCTTCACTGATCATGCGGTGGGGCTGGCTGGCGGGTTTGCCCGGCTGGGTGCTGGGCGTGGCGCTGCAGTTGCAGCAGCCGGTGCTGTGGCCGGTGTGGGGCTATGCCCTTGTGCTGTGCGCGGGAATGGCTCTGACGCTGGGCACGCGTCGGCCGGCGGTTGCGTGGGGCGTGGCGCTGGCCGTGCTCGCGGGAAGCCTGATCGGCTTTGGCCTCACCGGTGCGCGCGCCACGCATTTCGCCAGCCACGCGCTGGACCCGGCCCTGCAGGGGACCGACATCGAGCTGACCGGGCGCGTGGCCTCGTTGCCGCAGCGCATGGCGCAAGGTGAGCGGTTCGAATTTGTCGTGGAGGCGGCCACGCGCGCGGGGGAACCAGTGCAGGTGCCCGAGCGCATCCAGCTCGGCTGGTACAGCGGCTTTTCACCCGCCGCCGAGGAACCTCTGTGGGAACTCGCCCGCCAAGGCCCGGCCGTGCACGCTGGCGACCGCTGGCGCTTCACGGTGCGCCTGCGCAGTCCCCACGGGCTGTCCAACCCGCACGGCTTTGATCGCGAACGCTGGCTGTGGGAGCAAGGCATCCAGGCCACCGGCCACGTGAAAAGCGGGCCCCGCGACCCGGCGCCACAGCGGCTGGGCGCGAGCGGGCGGCACCCGCTGGACGCCTTGCGCCAGAACGTGAGCGAGCGCATCGACGAGCGCGTGAGCGATTCGCGCAGCGCGGGGGTGCTGGCGGCCCTGGTGGTGGGCGACCAGTCAGCCATCGACCGCGCCGACTGGACGCTCTTCCGCACCACCGGTGTGGCTCACCTCATGAGCATCTCGGGCCTGCACGTGACCATGTTCGCCTGGTTGGCCACGGCCCTGCTTGCCCGGGGCTGGCGGCGCCTGGCCCGGGTGTGGCCGCAGGCGCTGCTGGCGGCGCCCGCGCCGGTGGTGTCCGGCCTGGGCGGTGTGGTGCTGGCGGCGGCGTACGCCTTGTTTTCAGGCTGGGGCGTGCCGGCGCAGCGCACGGTGATCATGCTGGCGGTGGTGGTGGGGCTGCGCCTGAGCGTGCGGCGTTGGCCTTGGCCGGTGGTGTGGCTGCTGGCGATGTCGGCGGTGTTGCTGCTCGATCCCTGGGCGCTGATGCAGCCGGGTTTCTGGCTCAGTTTCGTGGCGGTGGGGATCCTGTTTGCCACCGACCCCGGGCGCTCTCAGCGCGCGACGTCGGGTGGGTCGCTGCACCGGCGATGGGGGCGGGCGCTGTTGGATCTGGTGCGCGAGCAGGGCGTGGTCACGCTGGCCCTGGCGCCGCTCACGCTGCTGTTGTTCGGGCAGTTCTCGGTGGTGGGACTGCTGGCCAACCTGGTGGCCATTCCGCTGGTGACGCTGCTGATCACGCCGCTGGCCCTGCTGGGTGTGGCGCTGTCGCCGCTGTGGGATGCGGCGGCCTGGGTGGTGCAAGGCATGTCGGTGGGCTTGCAGTGGCTGGGCCAGTGGTCCTGGGCGGCGGTGTTCCGCCCCGCGGCGCCCTGGCCGATGGCGCTGGCGGCGGTGGCCGGCGGCGCGCTGCTGGTGCTGCGCCTGCCGTGGGTGGTGCGCTCGGCGGGGCTGCTGCTGCTGGCGCCCGCGCTGCTGTACGCGCCGCCACGTCCGGCGCCGGGGCAGTTTGAACTGATCGCGCTGGACGTGGGGCAGGGCAGCGCGGTGCTGGTGCGCACCACCGGCCACAGCCTGCTGTTCGACACCGGCCCGCGCTTCGGCCCTGAGAGCGATGCCGGCGAGCGCGTGGTGCTGCCGCTGCTGCGCGCGCTGGGCGAACAACTGGACGCGGTGGTGGTGAGCCACCGCGACAGCGACCACGCGGGCGGCGCCGAGGCGGTGCGCGCGGCGCACCCGCAGGTACGGTGGCTGTCCTCGTTCAGCCCCGGCGCGCCGGAGCGCTGCGTGGCCGGCCAACGCTGGGCGTGGGACGGTGTGACTTTCGAGGTGCTGCGCCCATGGCCGCAAGACTTTGCCGCCGATGGCCAGGGCCTGCTCAGCAGCAACGCCATGTCGTGCGTGCTGCGGATCGCCAGCGCAAAGCACAGCGCCTGGCTGGGCGGCGACATCGACGCAGCACGCGAAGTGCAACTGGCACTCGCCCGGCCCGATGACCGCGCCACGGTGATGCTGGCGCCGCACCACGGCAGCCTCACGTCCAGCAGCCCGGTGCTGCTCAACACCTTGCAGCCACGCTGGGTGCTGGTGCAGTCGGGCTACCGCAACCGCTTCGGCCACCCCGCGCCGGCGGTGCTGGAGCGCTACCAGCAGCGCGACATTTCCTGGGTGAATTCACCCGACTGCGGTGCGGCCACCTGGCGCAGCGCCGAGCCCGAAACGGTCGACTGCCACCGCGAATACGCGCGTCGTTACTGGCACCACGCGGACCCTGCACCCCTCCCGTCTTCGGCCGAAGAACCCTGATTCCCGGTTTGCTGGCCCACTCCTTGCTATGCTGTGGTCAGGAGAAAAAAGCCCATGAGCAGACCCATGTTTGACGAAATGAATGCCTCGCCCAGCGAGGTCCGGGCCCACTACGAGAACTACGCCCGCTGGCTGGCGCAGCAGCCTGAAGAGGTCATGGCGTCCCGCCGTGAAGAGGCTGAAATGATCTTTCGCCGGGTCGGCATCACCTTTGCGGTGTACGGCGCCAAGGACGAAGACGGCTCGGGCACCGAGCGGCTGATTCCCTTTGATCTGATTCCACGCATCATTCCGGCGCACGAATGGCACAGCATGGAAGAGGGGCTGGTGCAGCGTGTGACCGCGCTCAACCGCTTCATCCACGACGTCTACCACGACCAGGAAATCATCAAGGCAGGCCATGTGCCGGCCGAGCAGATTTTCCAGAACGCGCAGTTCCGCCCCGAAATGATGGGCGTGGACGTGCCCCACAACATCTACTCGCACATCTCGGGCGTGGACATCGTGCGTGCCCCCAACGCCGACGGCGTGGGCGAGTACTACGTGCTCGAAGACAACCTGCGCGTGCCCAGCGGTGTGAGCTACATGCTCGAAGACCGCAAGATGATGATGCGGCTCTTCCCCGAGCTCTTCGGCACCAACCGTGTGGCCCCCGTGGCCCATTACCCCGACCTGTTGCTGGAAACCCTGCGCGCCGTGAGCCCGGCCACCACGGCCGAGCCCACGGTGGTGGTGCTCACGCCCGGCATGTACAACAGCGCCTACTTCGAACACGCCTTTCTCGCGCAGCAGATGGGCATCGAGCTGGTGGAAGGGCAAGACCTCTTCGTCAAGGACAACTTCGTCTACATGCGCACCACGCGTGGCCCCAAGCGGGTGGACGTGATCTACCGCCGGGTCGACGACGACTTCCTCGACCCCTCCGTGTTCCGTCCCACGTCCACGCTCGGCTGCGAAGGCCTGCTGGGCGTGTACCGCAGCGGCAATGTGGCCATCTGCAACGCGGTGGGCACCGGTGTGGCCGACGACAAGTCGATCTACCCCTATGTGCCCAAGATGATCGAGTTCTACCTGGGTCAGAAACCCATCCTGAACAATGTGCCCACCTTCATGGGGCGCGACGCCGAAGACCTGAAATACATGATGGCCAACATGAAGGATCTGGTGGTGAAAGAGGTGCACGGCGCCGGTGGTTACGGCATGCTGGTCGGCCCGGCCTCCACCAAGGCCGAGATCGAAGACTTCCGCAAGGCCGTGCAGGCCAACCCCAGCGGCTACATCGCCCAGCCCACGCTCTCGCTGTCCACCTGCCCCACCTATGTGCAGAGCGGCGTGGCACCGCGCCACATCGACTTGCGCCCCTTCGTGCTGAGCGGCAAAGAGGTGCAGATGGTGCCGGGCGGCCTCACGCGCGTGGCGTTGAAGGATGGCTCTTTGGTCGTCAACTCTTCCCAAGGCGGGGGCACCAAAGACACCTGGGTTCTTGAAGACTGAAGACCGACCGATCAAGGGAACACAACATGCTGTCACGCACCGCCGACCACCTCTTCTGGATGTCCCGCTACACCGAGCGCGCGGAGAACACCGCCCGCATGCTCGATGTGAACTACCAGACCTCATTGCTGCCGCAGTCCGCCGCCGTGGCGCAGGTGGGCTGGGAAGGCTTGCTCGTCATCAGCGAGCTCATGCCTGCCTACAACAAGAAGTACGGCCAGGCCATCACGCCGCGCAACGTGCTCGACTTCATGGTGCGCGACGAGTCCAACCCGTCGAGCATTGCCACCTGCCTGAAAGCTGCACGGGAGAACGCCCGGGCCGTGCGCGGCGCGCTCACCACCGAATTCTGGGAAACGCAGAACCAGACCTGGCTGGAACTCAGCCGCGTGCTCAAGGGCAAGGAGTTCGAGCGCGACCCGAGCCAGTTTTTCGAATGGGTCAAGTTCCGTTCGCACCTCTCGCGCGGCGTGGCCATTGGCACCATGTTGCAAGACGAAGCGTTCCACTTCTACCGCATGGGCACCTTTCTGGAGCGGGCCGACAACACCGCGCGCCTGCTCGATGTGAAGTTCCATGCCGTGCACAGCGACTTCTTCGGCAACGCCAGCGAGCTTGATCAGGAATACGACTTCTACCACTGGAGCGCCATCCTGCGCAGCGTCAGCGGTTTCGAGGTCTACCGCAAGGTCTACCGCGACGTGATCTCGCCCGAGCGTGTGGCCGAGCTGCTTATCCTGCGCGCCGACATGCCGCGCAGCCTGGCCGCCAGCTTGAACGAAGTGGTCAACAACCTCACCGTGGTCTCCAACGACCTGTCGGCCGAAACCCTGCGCCGCGCCGGCAAGCTCAAGGCCGACCTGCAGTACGCCCGCATCGACGAGATCCTGGCCACCGGCCTGCACGCGTTCCTCACGCAGTTCCTCGACCGGGTGAACGAGCTGGGCGGGCGCATCAGCAAGGACTTTCTGGTGCCGGCGGGCTGAGAGGCCTCGGCGTCAAACACAAAAGGCCAGCTTCGTGCTGGCCTTTTTCATGTCGGTCACGGCTGCCTGCGCGCCACGTACGCCACCCGGCGTACATACGCTCCCGGCGCTCCTCCCTAGCATCCAGATGTCCGCTGAGCCACGCCCGAAGAGGGCAGCCGGCGGCGCCAACACCAACCCCTCACGGGACCTCGGAAACTCTGGAGAAGCGCCATGTCCAATCACCACAACTCACGCCGTTTCACCCTCAAGACCCTCTCGGCTGCCGCCGTGGCCGTCACGCTCGGTGGCCTCTCGGCCTTGCCGGCCCACGCCCAGGAGACCATCAAGGTCGGCGTGTTGCACAGCCTCTCGGGCACCATGGCCATTTCGGAAACCGTGCTCAAGGACACGGTGCTGATGGCCATTGACGAGATCAACGCCAAGGGCGGCCTGCTGGGCAAGAAGCTTGAGCCCGTTGTCGTTGACCCGGCGTCCAACTGGCCGCTGTTCGCTGAAAAAACCAAGCAGCTGCTCACGCAGGACAAGGCCGCCGTGATCTTCGGTTGCTGGACGTCGGTGTCGCGCAAGTCGGTGCTGCCGGTGGTGGAAGAGGCCAACGGCCTGCTGTTCTACCCGGTGCAATACGAAGGCGAAGAGCTGAGCAAGAACGTGTTCTACACCGGCGCCGCACCCAACCAGCAGGCCATCCCCGCGGTGGAATACCTGATGAGCAAGGACGGCGGCTCGGCCAAGCGCTGGGTGCTGCTGGGCACCGACTACGTGTACCCGCGCACGACCAACAAGATCCTGCGCGCCTTCCTGAAGGCCAAGGGCGTGGCCGATGCCGACATCATGGAGGAGTACACCCCGTTCGGTCACTCCGACTACCAGACCATCATCGCCAAGATCAAGAAGTTTTCGTCCGAAGGCAAGAAGACGGCCGTGGTCTCCACCATCAACGGTGACTCCAACGTGCCGTTCTACAAAGAGCTGGGCAACGCCGGCCTGTCCGCCAAGGACGTGCCTGTGGTCGCCTTCTCGGTGGGTGAAGAAGAGCTGCGCGGTGTGGACACCAAGCCGCTGGTGGGCCACCTGGCCGCCTGGAACTACTTCATGAGCGTGAAGAGCCCGGCCAACACCGAGTTCACCAAGAAGTGGGCCGCCTACGCCAAGGCCAAGAACATCCCCGGCCACAAGGACAAGCCGTTGACCAACGACCCGATGGAAGCCACCTACATCGGCGTGAACATGTGGGCGCAGGCCGTGACCAAGGCCAAGTCCACCGACACCGACAAGGTGATCGCCGCCATGGCCGGCCAGACCTTCAAGGCACCCGGTGGCTTCACCAGCACCATGGACAAGGAAAACCACCACCTGCACAAGCCGGTGTTCATCGGCGAGATCAAGGCCGACGGCCAGTTCAACGTGGTGTGGAAGACACCCGGCCCGGTGGTTGCCGATCCGTGGAGCGACTTCATTGCCGAGAACAAAGGCAAGAAAAACATGCCTGAAATGAAGAAGTGATGAAGCGCAGGGTGGCATCCATGGGCATGCCACCCAGCCCGGTCTTGCTGCCCCGGCCGGCGTGTGCCTGCCGGGGCGCTTTGAATTCTTGAACTGAAAGACGGACCCCATGCGTCCCAACCTGTTTCATGGCCTTGTGCGACTGCTGCTGGCGCTGTGCCTGGCCGCTGGCGCATCGGCCCACGCCCTCACACCGGCCGACGCCCTCGCCCTGGTGGACGGTGACACCGATGTGCGCATCGACACCCTGAACAAGCTCGCCGCCGAACCCGACGAGAAAGCCTCGGCCCTCATCAAGGCCATGGCCGCCGAGACCGTGCGCGTGCAGGGCGAGCGGGTCTTCATCGTGGTGGACGACGCCGCCGTGGACGCCGTGACCGGCGAGAAACTGCCGCTGCCCGACGACGCGGGCGACGTGATGATCAACAACCGCCTGCGCAGTGCCATGGAGAGCGCCCTGGCCGGCATGGAGCTGGTGGGTGCGCCACCCGAACGACAACGCGAAGCTGCGCGCACCCTGCAGCGCAGCGCGTTTGAAGAACCCGACATCAGCCAGCTCGCGCTGATCGACAAGGCGCTGGCCGGCAACCTGGATGCGCAAGCGCGCCAGAGCCTGGAGCTGGCGCAGGCCGCCGTGTTGCTCGCCAGCGAAGACCCGGCCCAGCGACTGGCCGCGGCGCAGAAGCTGGGCGAGGCCAAACAGCCCATCGTGCGGCCACTGCTGCTGCAACAGATGGAGAAAGAAACCAGCCCCGGTGTGAAGGCCGCGCTGGCCGATTCGCTCAAGGGCATCGACCGCATGCTGGCCCTGGGCAACACGCTGGCCCAGGCCTTCACCGGCATCAGCCTGGGCTCCATCCTGCTGCTGGCCGCGCTGGGCCTGGCCATCACCTACGGGCTCATGGGCGTGATCAACATGGCGCACGGTGAGCTGATCATGATCGGCGCCTACGCCACCTGGCTGGTGCAGGTGTTCTTCCGCCAGTCGTTGCCGGAGTACTTCGACTGGTACCTGCTCGCGGCCCTGCCGATCGCCTTCACCGCGTCGGCCCTGGTGGGCGCGGCCATGGAACGCACGGTGATCCGTTTCCTTTACGGCCGCCCGCTCGAAACCCTGCTGGCCACCTGGGGCATCAGCCTGGTGCTCATGCAGGCGGTGCGCAGCCTCTTCGGCGCGCAAAACGTGGGTGTGGAAAACCCGAGCTGGATGAGTGGAGGCGTCACCTTTCTGGGCAACCTCAACCTGCCGTGGAACCGCATCATCATCATCGGCTTCGCGGTGGCGGTGCTCGTGGGCGTGACGCTGATGATCACCAAGACGCGCCTCGGTCTCTTCGTGCGCGGCGTCACACAAAACCGGCCAATCGCATCGTGCATGGGCGTGAACACCGCGCGCATCGACACCTATGCGTTTGCGCTCGGCTCGGGCATTGCGGGCCTGGCCGGCTGCGCGCTCAGCCAGATCGGCAACGTCGGCCCCGACCTTGGCCAGAGCTACATCGTGGACTCGTTCATGGTGGTGGTGCTCGGTGGCGTGGGCCAGATCGCCGGCACGGTGTACGCCGCGCTGGGGCTGGGCATGCTCAACAAGTTCATTGAAGGCTGGGCCGGCGCCGTGCTGGCCAAGATCGCGGTGCTGGTCTTCATCATCATCTTCATTCAGAAGCGTCCCCAAGGGATCTTCGCGATGAAAGGCCGGAGTGCAGAAGCATGAGCACCACACCCAACGTCCCTGTGGCTGTACCGCTGCCCCAACCCGGCCCGCTGCTCACCCGCACCGGCTGGAGCGCCTTCGTCGTCGCCTTGCTGGTGGTCTGCGCCGTTGCGCCGCTGCTCAACCTGTTCGTGCCCGAAGGCAGCGCGTTCCACCTGAGCGACTACATGGTCGGCCTGCTCGGCAAGATCATGTGTTACGCCATCTGCGCACTCGCCATGGACCTGATCTGGGGCTACACCGGCATCCTGAGCCTGGGCCACGGCCTGTTCTTCGCGCTGGGGGGTTACGTGATGGGCATGTACCTCATGCGCCAGATCGGCCTGGACGGCAACTACAAGAGCGAGTTGCCCGACTTCATGGTGTTCCTCGACTGGAAGGAACTGCCGTGGCACTGGGCGCTGAGTGACAGCTTCGTGGCCACCGTGGTGCTCATCGTGCTCGTGCCCGGTGCGGTGGCCTTCGTGTTTGGCTACTTCGCCTTCCGCTCGCGCATCAAGGGCGTGTATTTCTCCATCATCACGCAGGCACTCACCTTTGCCGCGCTGCTGCTGTTCTTCCGCAACGAGACCGGTTTCGGCGGCAACAACGGCTTCACCGATTTCAAGCGCATCCTGGGCATTCCCCTGGCCACGCCGAACATGCGCATGACGCTGTTCATCATCACCGGCCTCACGCTGCTGGGCTTCTTTTTGTGGGCGCGCTGGCTGGTCAACAGCAAGTTCGGTCGCGTGCTGCAGGCCGTGCGCGACGCCGAGAGCCGCGTCATGTTCTGCGGCTACAACCCGCTGCCCTACAAGCTCACCATCTGGACCATCTCGGCCGTGATGTGCGGCATTGCCGGCGCGCTGTATGTGCCGCAGGTCGGCATCATCAACCCCGGCGAGATGAGCACGGCCAACAGCATCGAGATCGCGATCTGGGCCGCGGTGGGCGGCCGCGCCACACTCATCGGCCCCATCGTCGGCGCCTTCATCGTCAACGGCGCCAAGAGCTGGCTCACCGTGAGCTTTCCCGAGTACTGGCTGTATTTCCTGGGCGTGCTGTTCATCGTGGTCACGCTCTTCATGCCGCAGGGTGTGGTGGGCCTGGTGAAGAAGCTTCGCGGCGCAAAGGGAGAACGCGCATGACACCCGACCTGATGGAAGAGGGCGCGCGCCGCCTGGAGAAGATCGCCTCTGCTGGTCTGGCGGGCAACACCGAATCGGGCGGCCGCGCGGCGGGCTTCTCCAGGCTCGTCACGCCCGGCGAGGTGGACACCACGCACGGCCGCATCCTGTATTTGGAGGGCGTGAACGTCAGCTTCGACGGCTTCAAGGCCATCAACAACCTGAGCCTCGACATTGCACCCGGTGAACTGCGCTGCATCATCGGCCCCAACGGCGCGGGCAAGACCACGATGATGGACATCATCACCGGCAAGACCAGACCCGACTCTGGCCACGTGTTCTTTGGCAGCACCATCGACCTGCTGCGCTACCGCGAAGCCGAGATCGCGGCCATGGGCATCGGGCGCAAGTTCCAGAAGCCCACGGTGTTCGAACACCTGAGCGTGTTCGAGAACCTGGAGCTGGCCCTGGCCACCGACAAGGGCGTGCGACGCTCCATGGTGTTTCGTCTCACCGGCGCCGAGAAAGACCGCTTGGGCGAAGTGCTGCAAACCATCCACCTCACCGACAGCGCGGCCCGCCTGGCCGGCAACCTGAGCCACGGGCAAAAGCAATGGCTGGAAATCGGCATGCTGTTGATGCAGGACCCCAAGCTCTTGCTGCTCGACGAACCGGTGGCCGGCATGACCGATGAGGAAACCGAGCGCACCGCGCAGCTCTTCTTGACGCTCAAGGGCAAACACTCGCTGATGGTGGTGGAGCACGACATGAGCTTCATCCGGACGATTTCGGAGAAGGTCACGGTGCTGTGTGACGGCGCGGTGTTGGCGGAGGGCACGCTGGACGAGGTGCAATCCGACGAACGCGTGATCGAGGTTTATCTTGGTCGTTGAGGACAAACCCATGAGCCTGCTCGAAGTCAAAGACCTCAACCAGTACTACGGCGGCAGCCACATCCTGCGCAACGTGAACCTCACGGCCGAGCTGGGACAAGTGACCGTGGTTCTTGGCCGCAACGGCGTGGGCAAGACCACGCTCCTGAAATCGCTCATGGGCCTGGTGCCCATCAAGAGCGGCAGCATCACGCTCGACGGCACGTCCATCGACAAGGCCACGCCCTATGAACGCGCGCGAATGGGCATGGGCTTCGTGCCTCAAGGCCGCGAGATCTTCGGGCGCCTCACCGTGCAGGAGAACCTGCTCATGGGCCTGGCCTACAAAAAGGGCAACACGCCCATTCCACCGGAACTGTTCGAGCTGTTCCCGGTGCTCAAGCAGATGCTTGGCCGCCGCGGCGGTGACCTGTCTGGCGGCCAGCAGCAGCAGTTGGCGATTGCGCGGGCGCTTGCGGCGGGCCCGAAGCTGTTGATCCTGGACGAGCCCACCGAAGGCATCCAGCCCAACATCATCAAGGACATCGGCCGCGTCATCCGCATGCTGGCCGACCGCGGCAACATGGCCATCGTGCTGGTGGAGCAGTACTACGACTTCGCCGAAGCCCTGGCCGACCGTTATGTGATCATGGAGCGCGGCGAAGTGATTGCGTGCGGCCCCGGCAGCGAGATGCAGGCCAGGGGCGTGCGCCAGCTCGTGGCGATCTGAAGCTTCAGGCCTTGGTGACGGACTGGGCAGGGCTTTTCGCGATCGTGTGCACGTCCCCCTGGTCGAGCAGGCGTATGCAGGCGTCGGCCGCCGGTTCGGCTTCCAGGCCCAGTTGGGTGACCACGTCGTACAGGTTCTTCAGCGCTTCCTCCAGAGACGGCAAGTGTGTCTCTGGCTTCAGCTTGTGCCCATTCTCCAGCCCGAACGCGAGCAGCCAGTGGCCCTCGGTGGCGCCCAGCCCCACGCAGCCGAAGCGCTTGCCTTCGTCCAGCAAGTGGGCAAGCAGGCTGAACGGCACCCAGCCCGGGCCGAAACGCGCCTGTGCGCGCGCCAATGCATGCAGCCCGTTGCGCGTCAGGCCCTTGGGTTTGGAGGGCTCGTCGAACACCGTCAAACCCATCTCGAAGCCGACCCGCATCAGGTGTGCCGGAGGGCACTGTTTCGCCACCTCGCTGACCAGGCAGTGATTGAGGTGGGCGGTGGCGTGCAAATGCTGCAGCGGACGCAGCAGGCGCGAGAGACCGGGTTGCGTCGCCATGCAGCTGCGCACCACGCCGGGCA
Source organism: Pseudomonadota bacterium (assembly GCA_040385485.1). GTDB lineage: Bacteria > Pseudomonadota > Gammaproteobacteria > Burkholderiales > Burkholderiaceae_C > Hydrogenophaga. The sequence goes on from JAZKHJ010000038.1 coordinate 116,186, forward strand.
ACCACACCGTGGGGTCGACCTGGGCGTCCAGCATGGTGTGCAGCGCCAGCAACGGGCTCAGTTCGAACGAGGGCAACAGCAGCAGGTCAAACACCGTGTGCTGCGGCGAGGGGCTCGACGGGTGACCGTGGTGGCCGGTGCGGTGCGGAGCCAGCCACTCCAGCACATCGGCCCACGCGTCGTCGCGCTTGTCCAGGGTCTGCACGATGCGGTGGATCTGCGCCAGCACCAGGCATGGGTGGCGACGGCTGGGGCGCAGCAGCGGCAGCCGCGCGGCGTGCGCGTACTGGTAGAGCATCTGGCGGCGCAGGCGGTGTGCGGCGCCGGCTTCGAGGTAGGTGCAGAGGTGGAGGACACGTTCCAGCGTGGCGTGACCGAGCGGGGTGAGCAGCCAGTGGTCGTCGCAAGCCATGTTGCCCACGCACACCAGCGCCGGGTGCTGGTGCGAGAACCACACCAGTGCTTCAGCGTCTTCCGGCGGCACTTCAACCATGCGGGCCAGGCCCGCCGTGGGTGACTGTTCGAGCGCGAGCAGACCCAGGTCGCCAATCAGTTGCTCCAGGCCGCGGGGGTCCGGGTCTTGCTCCAGCCGCTGCAACCGCTTGGCCACGTGCGCCGGCGTGAGTTCGTCCAGCCGGGCACGCAACAGATCACGTGCCTGCCGCTGAGAACTCGGCAGCTCCAGTGACGGACCCGAGAGTGGCAGCAGTTGCAACACATGGGACAGCCAGTAGGGCAGCGGTGCCGCTTCCGACGCGAGGATGTCGACGAGTTGAACCACCAGCTTCACCGGGTCGCGCGGCACCACGCAGGTCCAGGCCGACACCAAAGCGTGGGCCACACGGTCGTGGTTGGCGTAGTGCACGCGCAGCGCGTGCGACATGCGCTCGATCACCGTCTCTTCCACCGTGTGATGCTGCGTCCGCGCAATGTGCAGGATCTGCACGAACGACTCGTGGAAGCGACCCGGCAGCTGGGTGTCCGCGTCGTCGATGGGGATCAGTTGCAACTCGTCCAGCGCCTGCAGCAGCAGCCCCTGCGCCTGACTGGGCGTGACGTCGTGACGCGTCGCGGCGCGGATATCCGTGCGCAGCAGTGGCTGGGCCTGTGCGGCGCTGCGAAGGGCTTGAATACGTTGAATGGGGGAGGCAGTGGAGCGCATGGCGGGTCGCAGAAAGAATGGAAGGGACGTCCATCGTCTTTCAGCGCACGCGCGGTGTGAATCCGCTCGCCAGCCCAGCGCAGCGCCTTATTTGCCCAACTGAACCAGCGCCGCCTGCAAACCCGACAGACCACCCACGCGCTGGTCGTTGATGAAGATCTGCGGCATCTGCCGCACCGATGGCCCGCACCTTTCATAGAACGCGAGACGCTCGGTTTCGTCATCGATCTTGATCTCTTCAAACCCGAGCGAGCGGGACTTGAGCAGCATCTTGGCCGACTCGCATTGCGGGCAGGCGGACTTGGAGTAGACGGTGATTTTGGGTTGCATGGGGAGGAGTTTACGGGGCGCAGATCCGGTGCCTTTCTGACCCTTGAGTTGCATCTACTCGCTGTCGCGGTTGATACCCTCTTCTTACGTTGGCCGACAAGCTTAGTATCCTCACCTCCAGCATCAACAAGGAAGTTGCCATGAAGGTTGAAAAATACTTTGCCATCATTGTTCTTTTTGCTACGTTCATCCTGTCCGGCTGTGCCGGCACGCCTCATCTGGCGACTGCTTCAAACGCTGCACCGAATCTTCGCGAATTGCCTATGCTGAAAGTGACAGTTGAATGCGGCTCGTGCGAAGTGAAACCAACAATTCCAGCGCTGATCGTCAATAGCTACAACGCTGCGGCCTCGAAAGCTGGTCGCAGAATATCTGTGACAGACGCAGCGAGCTTGTCAATAAAGGAATATTCGGCCCGCGGGGATGCGGCGAGATTCCTGGCCGGCGCTTTCGCTGGAAAAGATGAGATCAAGGCGGTCATCGTCTATCAAGGCAAGAACTATGTTGTCGAGGACTACTACCGCAATGCATGGCTGGGGATTGAAACTCTGGCAGAAAACATCGGTGGCCTGGCATATATGGAACTGAAGTGACTCAATCTCGACGTTGATGGCGAGTAGTAAATAGGGATGAGAGACACTAACTTTAGGTTGGATGGGAACGATTTCCGAGTCCTCCAGAATGGCTCGGTCGTATCGGGAGGTCGCTCATCAAGAAAATTCCCGATTGGCATGCTCTTGTATTTGGGATGGACTTTATTGACAGGGTGCTCCAGCTCATTCAAGCCCTATGCTCCACCCACCGTTCAGGTGCTGCAAGATCCTTTGCCGGGCAGTGCGGTTGTGTATCTGCTGCGTGCACCTTACGACGACATCAAACTCGAAGTTCTCGTAGGGGGTGAACCGGTGGCAGAGCTGGCGGAAAGCACCTATACGGTCTTGAGCCTCAAGCCCGGATCGCAGGTGCTCACCACAAATGGGGTTCACACCTTTGGCAGCAAGTCAGAAGCCGCACCTCCTTTTGTGTTTTCCGTTTCGCAGGGCCAGCGAAGATTCTTTAACGTGTCCGCAGCAATGACTCGAACGATCAGCGTGTTTGGCGGCGTACCCATTGTGGGCACTGGCGTGGCATCCAACTCCCGTAGCTGGAAGGAGGTGAGTGAAATGGATGCTCAGGGTTTGATGTCCATTTCTCGCCTGGTGTTGCCCGCCAAGGCGGTGCGGGAGCCGTCGGCCGCTCGCTGATCCAGTCGCTTACCCCGGTAAGTCACGAACCACAGCGCGGCATTCAGCCAACGCCCCTCACTCCGCCGTGATCTTCCGCTCCTTGATGATCGCGCCAAACCGCTGCGAATCATCCGCACCGCGTTTGCCGAACTCGGCCGGTGTCAGCGCCAGCGCTTCGCCGCCCAGTGCGGTGATGCGGTCTTTCACAGCCGCGGTGGCCAGGATCTTGTTGATCTCGGCATTGAGCTTGGTGATCACGGCCTGTGGCGTGCCGGCCGGGGCGTAGAAGCCGAACACGGAGTCGGCGTCAAAGCCTTTCAGGCCGGCTTCGTCGAGCGTGGGCACGTCGGGGAACAGGGGGGAGCGCTTCATGCTGCCCACGGCCAGCAGTTTGGTGCGGCCAGCTTTCGCATGTGAGAGGCCGATGCCCGGGTCGAAGTAGTAGTCGATCTGGTTGCCCATGAGGTCGGTGAGCGCGGGGGCGGCGCCGCGGTAGGGCACGTGCACCGCAAACAGGCCGGCCTGGCTCTTGAACATTTCACCAGCCAGGTGCGGCGAGCTGCCGTTGCCGGCCGATCCATACACGAGGCGGCCCGGGTTGGCCTTGATGAGTTTGATGAGGTCCTGCACGTTGTTGGCTTCCAGCGTGGGCTTGCCCATGAGGTACACCAGCACGCGCGCGGCCGAGGCCACGGGGACCAGGTCTTTCGCCGGGTCAAAGGGCATGCGGGGGTAGATGTGCGGGTTCACCGACACCATGCCGCCCGAGCCCATGAGCAGCGTGTAGCCGTCGGCCGGTGCTTTGGCCACCGCGTCGCCGGCGATGTTGCCGTTGGCACCCGCGCGGTTCTCCACCACCACGGGTTGGCCCAGGGCCGCGGCCAGCGGTGTGGACACGAGGCGTGCGATCTGGTCGGCGGCACCACCGGGCGGGAAACCCACCACGACCTTGAGCGGCTTGTCGGGCCAGGCTTGCGCCAGCGCGGCGGGCACGGCGCTCAGGGCCATGAGGCCCAGAGCGGCGGCGCCGGCCAGGTGCCAGCGGCGGGAAAGCGTGGTGGTGGTGCGGGTCATGTCTGTCTCCTTGTAGGTATTGGCAAATCAACGGTGAATGGAAAAACTCAGCGTGGCGTTCAGTGTGGCGCAATGGCCTTCACTTTCAATCGGGGGTTGTGCTGCCATCGGATCGGCTGGGCCTTCACCGGGCGTGCGGGTGCGCCGTGTTGCTGCAGGGCCAGGTCCAGGGCCTTTCCGGCTTCGTCGCTCAGCGCGGCGGTGCGGGCTGCGGCCACGGCGCGGCAGCGGTGTGCTGCGCTGGTGGGGTCGCTGAGCGCGGGCAGGGCGAGGTGTTCGATGATGTGCAGCAGGTTGTCCTTGCCGCGTTCGTTGGTGCTGCCGTAGCCTTTGATGAGCCGGCCACACAGTGCCACCTCGTGGCCCAGCTGCCAGTGGATGGAGCTCAGCTGCACCACGGCGGCGAGCCAGCGGTCGATGAGGGCCTGCTCTGCCTGGAAGCGGCTGCCCATGGGGCGCAGGCGTTTGGTGGCGGCCAGGCCGCGCAAGGCGAGCATGCCCAGCACCGAGTGTGTGCCGATCTTCAGCGGCAAGGCCCATGGCGCTTTGCCGGCGGCCACGCGCTGGCGGTCCCAGGCCAGCACGCGCTGCGCGATGCGCGTGGGCAGCATGGCGGCGAACTCGGGCGCGCCGGGCTTGAAGTGGTCGTACACGCGCAGCAGGTCGTCGTTGCCGGCCTTGGTTTCGCTGCGCACGCGGGCCTGGCGGCTGGCGCGGCTCTTGAGGTCGGCCACCAGCACGATGTCGTCGAACGCCATCCACAGCGCCACCCAGCGCGCCATCTCCACGGTGGTGCTCCAGCCTTGCTCAGCTTGTGGGTCGGTGCGCTTCTCGGCTTCGAGCACGCGCCGCAGCCGCGACGCGTAGTGGGTGCCATAGGCGGCATTCTGGTATTCACACACCCGGGCATGGCCCAGCGCCATGAGCGGGTGCACTTCGGGTGGGAATTCGCGCGCCAGCGCGGCGGGCAAGCTGGGCGCGGATGGGGCGGGCTCGGGGGCGAGCACCTGTTCCACATACGCAGCTTGGGCACGCTGGGCCTGCACCGCGTCAAACGCCAGCGCGAAGCCGCGCAGGCTGGCTTTGGCGCTGGCGCCGCCAGTGCCGATGACGGCTTCAAAGTCCTGCCGCGCAAACGGCAGCAGGCCGCTGCCGGCGATGGCGCCCAGCATCACCGCGCTCACCACGGTACCGGCCTGTTTCGTGAGTGCGGCCATGTCGAGCACGTGGCGCGCGCGGCTGTGGGTGTTCACCAGGTCGATCAGCTCGGCGGCATCGCGCCGGCCATCGCCCATCACCATCTTCTCGCCGGTGGTGAGTGCCCGCGCCGATGAGGTGATGACCAGGGTGTGCGAATCCGAGGCCAGACCGTTGGTGATCTGGCGGCCGGTTTCCAGCAGTTCTGAAGACACCAGCGCGTCGAGCCTGCCCGGCAGCGGGTTCAGGCCAAACACCGGCTTGCGCCCGCCCAGCTGCGCCATGGGCACCGGAAACACCTCCATGTAGTAGGTGGTGGCGCCTGTGCGCTGCGCCACGCCGGGGATGGACGTGGCCTGCGCGGCGTAGCCTGCGTGGCGCGCGGCCTCCACCAGCCAGTCGGTGAGGATGCCGCCGCCTTCGCCGCCCAGGGCGCAGAGCAGCAGGGAGATGGGTTGTTGAGTGTTCGACATGTTCAAGCGGGTTGCAATAGACGAACAACGCTGCCGCGCAGCGAATGGATCAAGCGCTCGTGCCACCTGGGGTTCTGCACCACCTCGGCGCGGTAGAACGAGGGGCAGAGCGTGGCCGCGTGTGCGTTGGCACCGCACAGGCCGCAACCCACACAGCCGTCAATGACGGTGGCCACCGGGTCGACCTTGAGCGGGTCGGGGTTGTCTTTCAGCGTGAGCGTGGGGCAGCCCGAGAGACGGATGCAGGCGTGGTCGCCGTTGCACACGTCTTCGTCCACACCGTATTTCACGCGCACCACGCGCTCGCCTTTTTTCAGCAGGTTGGCGATCCAGGGTTTGATGCGGCGCTGGCGTTCCAGTTGGCATTCGCCCTCGGCCACGATCACCTTGAGGCCTTGAAACTCCGTGCTGAAAGCCTCGGTGAGCGTGGCGCGCATGGTGTCCACCTCGTAGGTGTTCACGGTGCGCATCCACTTCACACCCAGGCCCTTGAGCGTGGTCTCGATGGTCTGGTTGGTGTGGGCCAGACTCGCCTGCTTGTCGCTGGCCTTGTCCTTGGCGTCGTCATCGGGTGTGGAGATGATGTCTTGCGTGCCGGTGGCAGAGGTGTAGCCGTTTTTGAAGATCAGCAACACCGCATCGTCGCCGTTGAACAGTGCGCTCTGCACACCGGTGAGCAAGCCGTTGTGCCAGAAACCGCCGTCGCCCATCACAGACAACACGCGCCGCTTCATCACCGGCGACACGCCGGCGCGGCTGGCCAGGCTCATGCCGTAGCCCAGGATGGAGTGGCCGAACGAAAACGGCTCGAAGGTGGCCAGCGCGTGGCAGCCGATGTCGCCCGCAATGTGCACCGGCCCGGTGTCTTGCTGCGCCAGCTTGAGCGCCGAGAACACCGGCCGCTCCGGGCAGCCGATGCACATGCCGGGGGGGCGCGCGGGCAGCGGGGCCGAGAGCTGCTGCACCGACTCGGCGCGCCGCGTCTGGTTGCCCTGCAGCCAGGCGCGGGCCGTCTCCGTGATGGCCTGCATGGTCGGGTCCTGCAAATAGCGGCCGACAAACTTGGCCAGGCCGTTGGCCATGACCTCGGCGGTGTACTCACCCGCGTTGGGCAGCATGTCCTTGCCGTGCAGCGGGGTCTGGATGTCCAGCCGGCGCAGCAGCGTGGCCAGCTCCTGCTCGATGTACTCGGGCTGGCCTTCTTCGAGCAGCAGCACCGCGCGCTTGCCCAGGCAGAAGTTCGTGAGCTGATCGGGCACCAGCGGGCAGGTGACGTTGAGCACCAGCATGGGAATGGCGGTTTGCCCGAAGGCGTCGGCCAGGCCGAACTGCTGCAGCGCGCGGATCAGCGTGTTGTACAGACCGCCTTGCACGATCAGGCCCAGGTCCTGGTGCTCGCCGTCGAAGAACTCGTTGAGCTCGTTCTCCACGATGTAGCGCCGCGCGGCCGGGATGCGTTCGTCGCCCTTGAGCTTTTCGTGGCGGAAGGTCACTGGGGGGTGGGCCAGGCGGTTGTAGTCGAAGCTGGCGGGCTCGTCGATCAGCGTGTGCCGCGAGAGCGCGGGCTTGACGTTGTCCTTGGCCACGAAGCTGCCGCGCACGTGGCAGGCGCGGATGCGCAATTCCATCAGCGCCGGCATGTTCGACGCTTCCGAGAGCCGGAAGCCCTGTTCGACCATGTGCACCATGCGCTCCAGATCAGGGCGCGGGTCGAGCAGCACCATGCTGGACTTGAGCGCGTAGGCGTGGGTGCGCTCCTGGATCACGCTGGCGCCTTCGCCGTAGTCTTCACCCACCACCACCAGCACGCCGCCGGTGACACCGGGCGAGGCCAGGTTGGAGAGCGCGTCGGCCGCCACGTTGGTGCCGACGATGGACTTCCAGGTGACCGCGCCGCGCAGCGGGTAGTGGATGGAGGCGCCCAGCATGGCCGCGGCCGAGGCTTCGTTCGAACACGCCTCCACGTGCACGCCGAGTTCGTCCATGTAGGGCTTGGCCTGCACCATCACGTCGAGCAGGTGCGAGACCGGTGCGCCCTGGTAGCCGCCCACATAGGCCACGCCCGATTGCAGCAGGGCCTTGGTGATGGCCAGGATGCCCTCGCCGTGAAAGGTCTGGCCGTCACCGAGCCGCAGGGACTCGATTTCCTGAGTGAATGAAACTTCCAAGTGCTTGTCTCCAGCGGGGTCGTCATCGTGAGGTTGCGACCGAGCCTTCGAGTATGGGCAGGCCTTGGTCATCGATCAATACAATAAACGGACTAAGCGACATGAACTCCATGCATATCAAAGACCTGGACCTGAATCTGCTGCGCCTCTTCAACGAGGTGTACCGCGCCGGCAGCGTGAGCCGGGCCGCCGAACACCTGGGCCTGACCCAGCCGGCGGTGAGCCACGGCCTCACGCGCCTGCGCCTCCTGGTGAAGGACCCGTTGTTCGTGCGCGCACCCGGCGGCGTGAAGCCCACACCCAAGGCGGTGGCGCTGGCCGAGGCGGTGCAGGGGGCGCTGGCCACGCTGGCCAGCGCGCTGAGTGAGTCCAGCGGCTTCGACCCTGCCAGCTCGCGCCGCCTGTTCCGCCTGCACATGAGCGACATCGGCGAGAGCCGTTTCCTGCCCGAGCTCATGGCCCGTCTGCAGCAGCAGGCGCCTGGCGTGCGCGTGGCCACCCGGCCCGTGCCCCACGGCGGGCTGACCGACGCGCTGGACAGTGGCGTCATCGATTTCGCCTTCGGCTTCCTGCCGCAGGTGAAGGACACCCAGCGCACCGAGCTGCTGCAGGACCGCTACGTGGTGCTCATGCGCAGTGGCCACCCCATGCACGCGACGCTGGAACGCCTGCGCGGCGCGGCATTGCTCAAGGCCTTGCAACAGCTCGATTTCGTGGCGGTGCGCACGCACAGCGACACCTTGCGCATCCTCGCGCAGACCGGCCTGCAGGAGCGCCTGCGCCTGACCACCGAACACTTCATGGTGCTGCCCTCCATCGTGCAGGCCACCGACCTGTGCGTGGTGATGCCGGGCAACATCGCGCAGGGCTTCGTGCAAACCGGCGGGTGCGTGATCGTGCAGCCGCCGTTTGTGGACCGGGGTTTCACCGTGTCTCTGCACTGGAGTCACCGCTTTGAAGGCGACCCGGACAACCGCTGGTTTCGCGAACAGGTGCTGTCGCTGTTCGCGGTGCGCTGAGCCAGCCGCCGGGCCGCCCCAAGGCAGGCTCAGCCCCCTCGGGGGGCAGCGACCCGCGCAGCGGCGGAGCGTGGGGGCGGAGCCAGCCGCCGGGCCGCCCCAAGGCAGGCTCAGCCCCCTCGGGGGGCAGCGACCCGCGCAGCGGCGGAGCGTGGGGGCACTCTAGTTCGGCGCTGCGCTGCCGAGCAGGCCGTCGGCGCTCGGTGGCTTGTAGCCTGCCGGCAAGGACACCCCACCGGGCGTTGGCGCCGCGCCCGTGTGTTCGCCCAGGCGGGAATGCTGCGCGGTGGTGCGGTAGCGCTCGCGCAACGCTTCGGTGCGCTCGTTCAGGGCGACGTGGTCGGCGATGCGCACGGTGTAGCGTTGCAGCACCTGGTGGGCCGACTCGATGAGTTTGGCATTGAGCGTGCGCTCTCCGTCTTCCAGCAGCTTCATCACCGTGCCCTGCGGGTCGCCTTTGATGCTCAACGTCATCGCCTGCTCGGTCATCTTCAGGATCTGGCTGTGCGCGCCACGCACGCGATCGGCAAAGTCCTGGCTGCCCGAAGCGGCGCAGGCCATGAGCTCGCTCATGGCCTTGCTGGTGCAGAAACGCAGGGCCAGTGTGTTCACCGCGCCTTCGGCTTCGTTGAGCGCGATCGAGCGCATCTGCAACCGGCTCATGAGCGCGAGCAGGTTGCACGCGGTCTCGAAGTCGAAGTCGGGGCTCAAGGCGTCGTTGGCCATGCGACGCACGTCGTCCAGGGCGCGCGAGGTGTTCTGCTGCTGCAAGGCCAGCAGGCTCTCGGCGATGGCCAGCAGGCGGTGGGGCCGCGCGGGCGTGTGGCTGCGGTCGCGCAGGCGGGTGAGCTGGTCCACCGTGCGGGCCAGGCCGCGCTGGTCGTTGTTGTCCAGACGCGCAAAGGCCAGCAGCAGCAGGGCCTGGGCGTCGAACATCTTGGAGTCCAGCCCCAGGCGCGTGGCGCGGTCGAGCAGCTCCACGCCTTCGCTCTTGTCACCGGTGTAGTAAGCCAGCATGCCGTGCTTGAGCAGGCGGCTGATGGAGGAGGGCGTGAGCTTCGTGGCCATCTGGTAGGTGGTCAGCGCACTCTGGAAATTGCCCAGCTCGAACTGCGCCCGGCCCATCACGTCGTAGGCATCGGCGTAGGTGTTGTCGTCCTGGATCAGGCTCTCCAGCGTCGTCACGGCCTTGGCGGGCTGGCCGCCTTCGAGCTGCGCGCGCGCCACGCCCAGGCGCGCCCAGGGCAGGGTCTTGGCGGCGATCACGGCTTCGTAGAGTTTCTGCGCATCGCCGATTTCGCCATTGCGCAGCAGCAGCTCGGCACCGATGCGCGCGGCATAGAGCCAGTAGGTGCCGCGGGTCTCAAAGCGCTCCAGGCACAGGAGCGCGGCTTCGTGGAACTGCTCCGCGTCGATGGCGGTGAAGATGGCTTCCAGCGCCTTCTTGCGCTCGCGCGCCATCATGATGCGGTCGCTCAGGCGGGCGCCGGTGTGGGGCTTGAGCAGGTAGGCGTCGAGTGCAGACTCGGCGGCTTCGGCCACCTTGGCGTACGACGCCTCGGCGGTGACCATGATGAACACCGTGTAGAAGGGCAGCAGCTGGTTGCGTCGCAGGTCGTCGAGCAGGTCCTGGCCCGACATCGAGTCCCGGTCGAAGTGCTGTTCGCAGATCACCACGTCGTAGCGGTTCACCTCCAGCTTGCGCCTGGCCTCCACCAGCCGCGAACACTGCGAGACCGTGCCCACGCCGAGTTCGCGCAACTGCGACACCAGGATGGAGCGCGACTGCAGGTTGCCCTCGATCACGAGCGCATGGGCGTCTTGCAGGTTGTTGGGGGCAAAGGGCATGGGTGGTTCAGGGCGCGCGGCGTGCTCGCCCATCAATGGCTATCCCATTCTGCGCACGCCGTGCGCGTCCCGGTGTACCGATCAGCGGGTGTTTTGCACCCCAATTCGGTTTGTTTCAGACTCGCCAGATGCGGGGTGGGGCGTTGCTCAGACCCCAGGCTTCGGTGCGCAGCGTGGCCCAGACCTGCTGGAACAGCGCCATGAGCGGCTCCACCAGTGGCGCCACGGCGCGCACCACGAGCATGCGCGGGTTGGGGCAGGTGGCGCCCACCTGGACGCCGCGCTCACCGCCCAGCACCGCGCGCACCACCTCCAGCAGATGTTCGCGGCGCTCGCGCGTGATCGGTGTGCCGCAGGCCAGCCAGAGCGTGCCCATGCATTTGTGCCCGCCCAGGCCCAGCGGGGATTCAAGCAAGCGCGTGTCGGCCGCGTCGATGCGCGAGCGCTCCAGCCACAGGCCCGGTATCTCCAGGTGCTGCGTGAGGCAGCCCCTGTCAAAAGGTTGGTTGGCGGTGGGCAGGCCGAGCGCACACACGTCCCAGCCGATCATCTCGGCACCCTCTCCCAGCGTGGCATGCAAGCCGTTGAGCGCCAGGCAACCGGGGTAGGCGATGGCTTCGAGCGGCAGCCATTCGAGCCGGGCGCCTTCGTCCAGCGCCAGCCTGACTTGCTGCGTGGTGGCGGGGCCGTCGGAGCGGTAGAAGCGCGTGGCGCCGGGTGTGGAGATCAAACCATGCGAGCCCGCACCCGCGTGCACGCTGACATCGAGCACATCACCCCCGACCAGACCACCGGGTGGGTGAACGATCACGTTGTGGCAGATCGCGGGGCCCTCCGGGTACAGGCTCTTGAGGATGCGCAGCGGGCCGTCGTGCTCGAAACGGGCGGTGGTTTTGTGGTTCTCGAACGTCAGGTCGAGCGAGAGACGGGCGTGCCAGGGCATGGCGAAAGTGTACGAGGCGCCATGAATTAGTCCCTTCGCAGTATTTCCGTGGGTGTTGGTGCTCCCTAGCATCGGCGCGGCCACATCGGTGTGGCTTTCGTCAGTCATTCGTCAAACATTCAGGAGGAATCAAAAAATGAGCACAGAACCCTTTCTCGGTGAAATCCAGATGGTGTCTTTCCCGTTCGCGCCAGTGGGCTTCGCCATGTGCGATGGCACGCTGATGCAGATTGCGCAGTACCCCGCGCTCTATGCGTTGATCGGTGTGGCCTACGGTGGGGATGGCGTGCAGACCTTCGCCCTGCCCGATCTGCGTGGCCGTGGCCCCATCTGTGCCGGCACCGGCCCCGGATTGCAACCCGTGTACCTGGGCCAGGCCGGCGGTTCCGAATCCGTGGTCCTGAACACCGACCAGCTGCCCGCGCACACGCACACGGCGTCCGTCCAGCCCGGAGCACATGCGCAGCAGAGTTGCTCCACCAACTTCGGCACCCTCTCCAGCCCCGCCGGGGCCATTCCCGCGGAAATCTTTGAATCCACGTCCAATGAGGTCTTGTCCGCGTTTGCCCCTCCTTCGGCGGCCAACCAGACCTTGGCCCCCTTGCCGTTGACACTGAACATCGGCGTGGGCTCCACCGGCAACAACAAGCCGGTGGCGGTGCGCAACCCCTACCTCGGCGTGTACTACGTGATCGCCCTCGAAGGCATTTTTCCGTCGCGGGGCTGAACATGACACTTCGCACAATGCCCGCCCGCCAGCGGCCTGTCGCGGTGCTGGCCGCCCTGTTGTTGAGCGCCTGCGGTGGTGGCGACGGACCCGCCCCGAGTACGCCCGAGATCACCCACCCGGTTTTCTACGGTGGGCCGGGCGCGCCCGTGGCCTCCGTGGGCAGGGACGGTGACTATTTCGTCGACGACCTGAGCGGTGCGCTCTATGGGCCCAAGGCCGCTGGCGCCTGGCCACCGGCGCCGATCTCCCTGGTGGGCCCGGCGGGTGCTGACGGAGCCGTCGGGCCCGCAGGCCCTGCTGGCTCTGCCGGTGCCACAGGAGCGGCCGGCGCCACCGGCGCCACCGGTGCAGATGGTGCAGATGGTGCAGATGGTGCGCCCGGGGCCACCGGGGCAACCGGTCCAGCGGGCGCTGCGGGTGCGACTGGTCCTACAGGTGCCACAGGTGCTACTGGCCCCGCCTCCTACGAAACGGGTTGGGAGCTGGCAAGCGGCAACGCGCAGGCCGCCGGAACGTGGTCCTTGGCCACTTCAAACGGCGGCGTGCTCCGCACGAGTGGCAAGTATGTTCAGCTTCTCCCGCAGAACTGCGGCACGGGCACCTTTCGCGCCGCCACACTGGGAGTGCCGGCTGCGGATCAGACACACAGTTTCACGCTGTTTCGCGCGCCGGGCCCCCAGCCTGCCAACGACGATCTGGTGGCAACCGCCTTCTCCTGCACGATCAGCAGCACCGCCAGGAGTTGCACCACGTCGGGTGCGGCGGGCTTCAACGCCGGTGACGCGCTGGAACTGGTGTGGACCAACAGCGCGACCGTCGGCAGTCAGGCCACGCCAGGAGCCATCGCCATCGCGTTCAGTTGCAACTAGCCGGTCATGCTGGCTTCCAGAAACCCGCGTGCGGTGCGCTGGCCTCTTCGATCAACACCGGCCCGATGCATTCGATCGGGTGCGGTGAGGCGTTGAACACATCTCGGCATGAGAGCTCGGCATCGCGCTGCTCGGCGCGATCGCCGCGAAACAACCGCAGCCGCACCGCGTCGATGCCGAACACCACGCGCCCGATGTTGCTCCAGAAGATCGCGCCGGCGCACATCACGCAGGGCTCGGCCGAGGAGTACAGCGTGGCTCGCGAAAGGGTCTCACGGTCCACCACCGGGCTCACCTGACGCACTGCATTGGTCTCGGCGTGGCCGGTGCAGTCGCCCGTTTCACTGGTGTTGCACCAGGCCTCGGCGAGCACACGCCCATCGTCGGCCACCACCACCGCGCCGAACGGCCGGTTGCCACGATCGCGCGCCACGCGCGACCAGGCAATGGCCTGGCGCATGTACAGACCATCGCGCTCGTTGATGGGGGCTTCCGCGTCCATCAAGCCTTCACCACGCGTTGGTTGGCATGGGGCAGCATGGCGCGATTGAACACGCCTTCCACGCCCGGGCGTGTCTTCAAACCGTACACGCTGACCACCTCGTCCACCTGCTCTTCCAGCGTGCGCTTGAGCACGTCACCCAGGCCATGGCCCTTGGTGTCGGCCGCGGCGATGTACTGCTGCGTGATGCGCCAGCGCTCCAGCTCCACCGCTTCGTTCAGGATGGGTTCACGCACCTTGGTGGCCGCAATGGCGGCAGCCGGGTCGGCCATGCTTTCCAGGATGGCGCGGTTGGTCGCGCGCAGAAAGCCGGCCACGGCGGCGGGGTTCTGCGTGGTCATGGCGTTGCTCGCCAGGATCGCGTTGCCGTACAGGTTCACGCCCGCTTGCTGGTATTGCAGGATGGAGAGATCGTCGAGCTTCATGCGCGCAAACAGCGACACGGCCGAGTCGTGGAAGTAGGTGGCGCCGTCCACATCACCACGCACCACCACGTTGTCGCGCGAAGCGAAGTCGGTCGTGGCCCACTGGAAGTAGTCGTCCTTCACGCGCAGCTTGCGCGCCACCATGGGCCAGGCGCGGCGGGTGGATTCCACAGCCGCCGCTGCGATCTTCTTGCCTTCCAGGCTGCGCCAGTCGGTGGTGATGCCGCGGTCCTTGCGGCCGATGATCGCGAAGGGTGCGCGGTTGTAGTACTGGTACACGGCCTGCACCAAAGGCGTGCCGCTCTGGTTGGCCTGGAACTCGATCAGCGAGCTGATGTCGCCCAGCCCCATCTGGTACACGCCGCTGGCGATGCGCGTGATGGATGCGACCGAGCCGGCGCCCACGTCGATGCTCACGTCCAGGCCTTCGTCCTTGTAATAGCCGCGTTGCTGTGCGAGGAAGAAGGGCGAGGTCTGGCCGGTGATGCGGAAATCGAGCGTGAACTTGATGGGGGTGAGCTTGGGGGCCGACTGGCTCCACACAGTGGGCGCGCCCAGCGAGGCGAGGGCGGCAGAAGAGGCGATGAAGAGGCGGCGTTGCATGGCGTTGCTCCTGGAAAAATGAACTTGTTTCAACCCGCAGGGCCGCTTGGCCACAGGGGACGTACAAGAGCAATTTCCGGGCGGGTGACGTGGCACCTGCTGAACGCTTCTACTCTGCAAGACGCTGGTACGCACAAGCCATGCCAACAGGAATTCTTCAAAACGGTGCGTCGCCATGGCCTGCGTTTTGCTAGCATCTCCACCCAGAGTAGAAGCGTTCAGCGCCGCGCCATGCGGAGCAGGAAATTGCTCTTGAGATTCCTCAAGCCATTTCTTTCAGGAGCGCTTCCATGCTGGTCACCCAACAGCCCGTCTTCCGCCGTTACTGGCACGCCGTCATGCCGCTGAGCCTGCTGGCCGACGGCCCCAAGCCCTTCACCCTGCTGGGTGAAAACATCGTTCTCTTTCTCGACGAACACGGCGAGCCCGCCGCGCTGAAAGACCGCTGCTGTCACCGCACGGCCAGGCTCAGCAAGGGCTGGTGCAAGGACGGCAACATCCAGTGCGGTTACCACGGCTGGGTCTACAACCGCAGCGGCCGCGTGATCATGATTCCGCAGTACCCGGCGGACCGCGAGATCCCCAAGGACTACGGCACCACCGCCTACCACTGCACCGCGCGCTACGGCTATGCGTGGGTGGCTTTGGAAGACCCGGTGTCCGACATTCCATTGATACCGGAGTTCGAAGCGGATGGCTGGCGCACCATCTTCCAGTTTTATGAAACGTGGAACACGAGTCCGCTGCGCGCGCTGGAGAATTCGTTCGACAACTCGCACTTCAGCTTCGTGCACCGCGCCACATTTGGGGTGGCCGCGTCACCGACGCCGAGCAAGTACGAGCTGGTGGAGAACGATGCGGGCTTCTACGCCGAGACGGTGATCGACGCCGCGAACCCGGAGCGCTTCCAGCGCATCAGCGGCGTGAAGGACGCGATAACGCAGCGCCATATGCGCAACGCGTACTACCAGCCGTTTTCGCGCCGGCTCGATATCGAATACCCCAGCGGCATTCGCCACATCATCATCAACGCGTTCACGCCCATCGATGACGGTCGCATGCAGCTGTGCCAATGGCTGTTCCGCAACGATACCGAGGACGATTGCCCGGCGCAGATGCTGATCGATTTCGACGACGAGATCACGCGGGAGGACAAGGACATCCTTGAATCGACCGACCCGGATGCGGTGGTGGATTTGCGTCGTCGTGGTGTTGAGTACTCGATGGACTCGGATCGGCCCGGGATTCTGATTCGTCGTCGGTTGATGGCTCTCTTGTCTGCTGCTGGTGAGGCGGAGGTTCACCGCTGAGTCCCTGACCTGCACCTCGCGGACCGAGTGAATGCGTGGTCATCGGTGGCCATGGGGCACGGCGCAGCGAAATCAAGGAGGAGGGGCCGAAGGCCCCGGGGGACATTCGCGGAGCCGTGCCCCGTGGTCGCCGATGACCGGACCAGCCGGAGAAGCCCTAGCGAGAGGCCCAAAAACCGAGGTGAGGCTCCAGCATCTCAGCCTCCAAAGCAGCCACAGGCCCAATCACTTCAACAGCCTTCTGACCCCGAGCCAAAACCTCACGACAAGGCAACGACAACGTGGGGTTTTCTTCATGGCTGCCGGTGAGCGCAAGCAAAGCCTCTTCACTCGCCCCATAGACCACACGCCCGATGTTGGCCCAATAGATCGTGCCGGTGCACATCGCACACGGCTCGAAAGTGGTCACCAAGGTGCAGCGCGCCAGGTACTCACCCGGCCAGTTGCCCGCCGCCGTGCGCGCCAGCGTGGACTCGGCATGGTTCACTGTGTCGATGTTGCCCTGCTCGGCCAACACCGTCTCGTCATCGGGCCCCACCAGCAAGGCACCAAACGGATGGCGGCCCATGCTGGCCGCGCGGCGCGCCACCTCGTTGGCGCGGCGAAGGTGCCGGCTGACCTGATCCGGGGTCATGTGTTCTGCGAGCCTCTGTGTGCCCAACCCGTGGTGTGCTTCTCGATCCAGCTGAACAGCTCGTACATCACCATCGCCATTGCACCCACCACCAGCAGACCGCTGAACGCCAGGCCCATCTGCATCGACGAACCGGCCGAGATCAGCAGGTAGCCAATGCCTTCGTTGGACGCCGTCATTTCCGACACCGTCGTGCCCACGAAGGCCAGCGTGATCGCGACCTTGAGCGAGCCGAAGAAGTAGGGCATGGAGCGCGGCAGGCCGACCTTGGTCAGCACGTCCCAGCGCTTGGCGCCGAGCACGCGCAACACGTCTTCCAGCTCGGGCTCCAGCGTGGCCAGGCCGGTGGCGATGTTCACCATGATGGGGAAGAAGCTGATGAGGAAGGCCGTGAGGATGGCCGGGCCCACGCCGATGCCGAACCACACCACCAGGATGGGGACAAAGGCCGCCTTGGGCAGCGCGTTGAAGGCCGTCATGAGCGGGTAGACCGCGGCATACGCCAGGCGCGAGCTGCCGATGAGAAAGCCCAGCAGCACACCGACGACGATCGCGATGCCGAAGCCGGCCATGGTCACCCAGTAGGTGCGCCAGGCGTGGCCGAGGATGGTGGTCTTGTGTTCCAGCGTCTGTTCCCAGATGCGCGAGGGGCTGGGGAAGATGAATTCGGAGACGCCGAAGCCGCTGGTGATGACTTCCCAGATGATGACGATGGCCAACAGCAGCAAAAACGGCGACCAGCGCTCCATCTGTTTTTTGTTCAAGCTCATGGTGTGGCTCCGTTCATTGGTTGACAGGGGTGCGCATGGCACCGATGTGGCCGCGCAGCTCGAGCACGATGTCGGAGAACTCCTTGGTGTAGGTCACCTCCAGGTCGCGCGTGCGCGGAATGGGGATCTCGCGCTGCACCACGAAGCGGCCCGGGCTCTTGCTCATGCAGTACACCGTGTCCGCCAGAAACACCGACTCGCGCAGGTCGTGCGTGACCAGGATGACGTTGAAGCGCTGCGCCTCCCACAGGTCGCGCAGGGTGCACCAGAGTTCTTCGCGCGTGAACGCATCGAGCGCGCCGAAGGGTTCGTCCAGCAGCAGCATCTTGGGCTCGTGGATCAGTGCGCGGCAGATGCTGGCGCGCTGTTGCATGCCGCCCGAGAGCTCCCATGGAAACTTCTTCTCCATGCCGCCCAGGCCCACGCTGGCCAGCAGGCGGCCAGCGCGTTCCACGTATTCCTTGCGCCGGTCCTTGAACTGGCTGCGGTAGGGCTCCACGATTTCCAGCGGCAGCAGCACGTTGTCCAGCGTGGTGCGCCAGGGCAGCAACGAAGGTGCCTGGAACGCCATGCCGGAGATCTTCAGCGGGCCGGTGACGGGCTGGCCGTCGATGCGGATCTTGCCCATGCTGGGCATCTTCAGCCCGGTGGTGAGCTTCATGAAGGTGGACTTGCCGCAACCCGAAGGGCCGACGATGGCGATGAACTCACCCTGCTTGACCTTCAGGTTGATGTCTTCCACCGCGAAGATGTTCTTCGCCAGCAGCTCGTCGTTGTAGGCCAGCCAGACCTGGTCGAAATCGACGAAGGGCGCGTTGCTGGGAGTGTCTTGCATGGGTCTTCCTGAAAAAAAGGCCAGCCGCCGCAGGGTGGCTGGCCTGGGCCAGAGGGGCCGGTTGTCGGCCTTATTTCTTGGCGGGCGGCAGCACGTTGAGGTCGGCGGCGGTGGGCAGCATGGAGCCGTTCCAGATCTTGGCCGGGTCGACGCGGGTCTTGGTGCCATAGGCATCGGAGACTTGCGAAGCCATCAGCGCCAGGCGACCGGGCACGATCTGGCCAAAACCTTCCTTGCGTGCGTCGGGGCTGGCCACCACCGCGTCGATGGCGAGCTGCAGGCGGCGCGTTTCCAGCGGCACGTTGATGATGCCGTCGCGTGCCTTCACGGTCTCGATCGAGGCCGCGGGGTTGGCCATCACGTCCTTGGCACCCTTGGCAAAGGCCGTGAGAAACGCTTTCACTGCTGCAGGGTTTTCCGCGATGAGTTTGGGCGAGGCGATGATCGCGTTGCCATAGAGTTTCACGCCGTTGTCGGCGTAGTTCATGACAACCACGTCCTCGGCCTTCACACCGCGTGCTTCAAGGTTGAGCAGCGAGGTGAACGAGAAGCCCGTGATGGCGTCGATGTCGCCGCGCACCAGCATGGTTTCACGCAGTGGTGGATCCATCGAGGTCCAGGCCACGTTGCTGATGTTGTTGGCCTTCTGGAAGATGGGGAAGCCCTTGCGGCCTGCGTCGAACACCGGGGCGCCGAGCTTCTTGCCGCTCAGGTCGGCGGGCTTGGTGATGCCGCTCTTCTTGAGAGCGAGCACGGCGGCTGGCGTGTTGTTGTAGACCATCATCACGGCGACCGGTTTGTTGGGCGCGTCCGGGTTGTTGGCGTGGAACTCCATGAGTGCGGCCATGTCGGCGAAGCCAATGTCGTAGGTGCCCGAGGCCACACGGGTGACGGTGCCGCCCGAGCCGTTGCCGGAGTCGATCGTCACGTCCAGGCCGGCGGCTTTGAAGTAACCCTTGGCAGCGGGCTGCAGGAACAACGCGGCCGGGCCTTCGAAGCGCCAGTCGAGCTGGAACTTGATGGGGGTCTGGGCCTGGGCGGTGCCCATGGCGGCCAGGGTTGCCAGTGCGGCGGCGGTCTGGATGAAGTGGCGTTTGTTCATGGGTTCTCCTGTGGGGTGAGGGGTTGCAAGGGTCCGGGGATGGAGCGCCCAGGCATGTTTCTTCATCAGCAATAAGGGTGCCAGCGGTGCTTACCCTTGGAAACAGGCGCGTGGAGTCCGTTTGAACACAGTATGTGTATACAGATTCTGATTTCGAGGGCTGGACACGTCTACATGGCTAACCCTGAATGGTGCGCACCAGATTGGGTTGCACCACTGTGGGGCGATTTTGCACATGAAAAAGGCCCCGATCGGGGCCTTGGGTCGTGGTGCTGGTGAAGTTCAATGCGCTTCTGCCTGTTTGGCCGCGTGGACCGCGGCCGCCGTGTCTCCCCGGCTGCCGTTGAAGAACAGGTTGAGCGCCACGGCGCTGATGGACGCCAGCAGGATGCCCGACTCGATCAGCGGGTGGATGGCGTGCGGCATCCACTGTTTGAAGTTGGGCGCCACCAGCGGGACCATGCCGAAGCCGATGGACACCGCGACCACGAAGAGGTTGTTGCGGTTGCCCTTGTAGTCCACGCCGGCCAGGATGCGGATGCCGGTGGCCGCCACCATGCCGAACATCACCAGGCCCGCGCCGCCGAGCACGAAGGTGGGCAGCGACTCGACCAGGGCCGCCATCTTGGGCAGCAGGCCCAGCACGATCAGGATCACGCCACCGGCCACGCAGACGAAGCGGCTCTTGACGCCGGTAACGCCGACCAGACCGACGTTCTGCGAGAAGCTGGTGTAGGGGAAGGTGTTGAAGATGCCGCCGATGAGCGTGCCCAGGCCGTCGGTGCGCAGGCCGGCGGTCAGCGCCTTCTGGTCGATCTTGCGATCTGTCATGTCGCCAAGGGCCAGGAACATGCCGGTGGATTCGATCATCACCACGATCATCACCAGGCTCATGGTGAGGATGAGGATGGGGTCGAAGATGGGCATGGCGATCTCGAAGGGCAGCACGAGGTCGAACCAGTTGGCCTTGCCGACCTTGTCGAAGTTCATCAGGCCGGCGGCGGTGGCGATCACGCCACCGATGACGATGCCCAGCAGCACTGAGATGTTGGCGATGAAGCCGCGTGCGTACTTGGCGATGAGCAGGATGGAGGCCAGCACGACGGCGGCGATGGCGATGTGCGGCATTTGCGCGTAGGCCGGGTTGGGCACGCTGCCCACGATGGCCATGCCCTTGGGCACCTCGGGCACGGCGCCGCTGGCAGCGGCCTGCTTGACCGTGTCGAGCCACTGCAGGTGTTCGGGGTTGGGGATGCTGGGCGCGGTCGGGCCGAAGGGGTTGCCGAAAATCCAGTTGATGCCGATGCGCATGAGGCTGATGCCGATCACCGCGATGATGGTGCCGGTGACCACCGGCGGAAAGAAGCGCAGCATGCGGCTGACGATGGGCGCGATCAGGATGGAGACGATGCCTGCACCGATGATGGAGCCGAAGATGAGCCCGGCACCTTGCACGCCGGGGTTGCTGTTGGCCATGGCCACCATGGGCGCCACCGATGCGAAGGTCACGCCCATCATCACCGGCAGCTTGATGCCGAACCACTGCGTGGCACCGAGCGCCTGGATCAACGTGACCAGGCCGCAGCAGAACAGGTCGGCCGAGATCAGCATGGCCACTTGCTCGGGGCTGAGCTTGAGCGCGCGCCCCACGATCAGCGGCACCGCGACCGCGCCTGCGTACATCACCAGCACGTGCTGGAGGCCAAGGGCGGTGAGCTTGCCGGCGGGCAGGACTTCATCAACGGGGTGGACGGCGGTGGACATGGATGTCTCCTTCAATGCATGCAAATGTGTATACAGTTTATGTGTACGTTGTGATGGATGGGAGCTAGGGCGTGTTAACACTAATAGCGATCGTGTCGTTTGCGCTGGACAATATCCG
>JAZKHJ010000039.1:0-12739 GCA_040385485.1 Pseudomonadota bacterium
CTTGTAGTGGCGGATGGTGTACATGTCGAGCAGCCCCTGCGTGGGGTGCGCATGGCGCCCGTCGCCGGCGTTGATCACGTGCACATGCGGGGCCACATGCTGCGCGATCAGGTAGGGCGCGCCCGACTCGCTGTGGCGCACGACGAAAATGTCGGCCGCCATGGCGCTGAGGTTGGAAATGGTGTCGAGCAGCGACTCGCCCTTGGCGGTGGAGCTGCGCGCGATGTCCAGGTTGATCACGTCGGCAGAGAGGCGCGTGGCCGCGATTTCGAAGGTGGTGCGGGTGCGCGTGCTGTTCTCGAAGAACAGGTTGAACACGCTTTTTCCCCGCAGCAGCGGCACCTTCTTCACTTCGCGGTTGCTCACGCTGGTGAAGTTGGCCGCGGTGTCCAGGATCTGCGTGAGGATGTCGCGCGAGAGGCCCTCGGTGGAGAGCAGGTGGATGAGTTCGCCGTTCTTGTTGAGCTGGGGATTCTTGCTTGGCACGGTCAGGCTTCCTTGGTTTCCAGCACAAAGCGCATGCGGCCGCTGTCGTCGCGCGCGAGTTCAAGCGACTGACCCGCAGGCATCTCGACACGGGCGGCGCACACGTTGGGTTCGATGGGCAGTTCGCGCCCACCCCGGTCCACCAGCACCGCCAGGCGCACGCTGGCCGGGCGGCCGTAGTCGAAGAGTTCGTTGATCACGGCGCGCAGCGTGCGCCCGGTGTAAAGCACGTCGTCGACCAGCAGAACGTGCGCCCCGTTCACGTCGAAGGGCAGCACCGTCTGCGCGCTGGAGGCCAGGCCGCGCTGCGCGAAGTCGTCGCGGTGCATGCTGGACGAGATCACGCCGGCATTGCCTGGCATGCCCAGGTCGCGCTGCAGGCGCTCGGCCAGCCAGGCGCCACCGGAGGTGATGCCGGCAAGCACCACGGGGCCGGGCGATTCGGTGATCAAAGCCTTCACGGCGGGCAGGAGTTCGGCGTAGAGCGCCTCCGCGTCCAGCGGCAAAGGCGCGTTCAACTGGGTCAAGGCAAGCTCCTCAAGAACTGTTCCAGGATGATGCAGGCCGACGCCGCATCGGCGTCCTTCGCGCCCAGGCTGTGGGCTTCGGTGGTGCTGTAACGCTCGTCCACTTCAAACACCGGCAGGCCGTGGCGGCCGCGCAGCTGGCGCGCGAACTTCAGGGCACGTGCGGTGTTCTCATGGGCCGCGCCGTCGGGGTGGTAGGGCACACCCACCACCAGCGCGTCGGGCTGCCACTCTTTGAGCCGCTGTGCGATCAGCGCGAAACGGGCATCACCCTCGGCGTTGATGGTGGCCTGTGGTGTGGCGCTGCGGGTGATGCGGTTCCCGGTGGCCACCCCAGTGCGTTTCTGGCCGTAGTCGAACGCCAGAAACATCTGGCAATGCGCCGGGACTTCAACCGTAGAGGTGACCGGGCCAGCCGCCGGGCCGCTCCCAAGGCCGGCCCAGCCCCCTCGGGGGGCAGCGACCCGCGAAGCGGCGGAGCGTGGGGGTTCCATCACTATGCGTGACCTGCGTCGGGAGAGAGCATCCAGGGTTGCAAGCCCAGCAGTGCCATCGCGCGCTCGTAGCGCTCGGCCACCGGTGCATCAAAGATCAGCGAAGGATCGGCCTCCACCGTCAGCCAGCTGTTCTCGGTGATTTCCGATTCCAGCTGCCCCTGTCCCCACGAGGCGTAACCGAGCGACACGAACACCCGGCGCGGGCCGGCGCCCGAGGCCATGGCCTCCAGCACGTCTTTCGAAGTGGTCATCTCAAGACCGCCGGGGATCGACAAGGTGGAGGCGTAAACCGATTCGCCCTCGCCCGACACCGCCTCGTGCAACACGAAGCCGCGCTCGGTCTGCACCGGCCCACCCTGGAACACGGGCAGTTGCAGCAGGTCGTCGCGGCCCATGGGCAGGTCGACCTTTTCGAACAGGCGGGGCAACAGGATGTCGCTGGGCTTGTTGATCACAAGCCCCAAGGCTCCGCGTTCGCTGTGCTCGCACATGAACACCACGCTGCGCCCGAATAGCTCATCGCTGAGGCTGGGCATCGCAATCAGGAAATGATTGGTGAGGTTGATGGGGGCAAAATCAGCAGGCATCGGCCGATTTTAAGCCGCTTGCCGTACCCCCAAGGGGTGGCAGCCGCCACCGCCCCAGCACCACCCGCCCGGACCCATGAACACCTACGACAAAGGCCTGATGTGGTTTCGCCGCGATCTGCGCGCGCAAGACAACGCCGCGCTGTACCACGCGCTCAAGGTCTGTCGCCAGGTTTGGTGCGTGTTCGTCTTCGACACCGAGATCCTCGACCCCCTCCCCCGAGCGGATCGGCGCGTGGAGTTCATCCGCGAATCCCTGGTGGAGCTCGACGCCTCGCTGCGCGCGCTCGGTCGCAACAATGGCGTGGACGGTGTGGGCCTGATCGTGATGCACGGCACGGCCGCCAAGGCCGTGCCGGCACTGGCACAGCAATTGGCGGTGCAAGCGGTGTTTGCCAACCACGACGACGAGCCCGCCGCGCTGACGCGCGATGCCCAGGTGTTCGGCGCCCTGGCGCATGCCGGCATCCTGCTGCACAGCCACAAGGACCACGTGATCTTCGAGCGGCGCGAGGTGCTCACGCAGGCGGGCCACGCGTTTGGTGTGTTCACGCCCTACAAGAACGCCTGGCTCAAGGCGCTCACGGCCTTCCATCTCAAGGCCTACCCGGTGACGCCTTACGCCAACACCCTGGCGCCGATGCCGGCGGCCTGGGCGAAGCCGGTGCCCACCCTGGCCGACATCGGCTTCGAGCCCACCAATCTGTTGCAACTGCCGCTGCCCACGGGCGCCAGCGGCGCGCACCGCCTGTTTGAAGACTTCGTGGAGCGCATCGACCGCTACGACGAAACGCGCAACTTCCCCGCCGTGAAAGGCCCGAGCTACCTCAGCGTGCACCTGCGCTTCGGCACCATCTCGATCCGTCAACTCGCCACGGTGGCTTATCAGATGCACCTGCAGGGTCTGGTGGGCGCGAGCACCTGGCTCTCGGAGTTGATATGGCGCGACTTCTACCACCAGGTGCTGGCCAATTTCCCGCACGTGGTGGAGAAGGCCTTCAAGCCCGAGTACGACCACATCAAGTTCGAGCATGGCAAACACGGCAAGGATCTGTTCGCCGCCTGGTGCGAGGGCCGCACCGGCTACCCGCTGGTGGACGCGGCCATGCACCAGATCAACCAGACCGGCTACATGCACAACCGCCTGCGCATGGTGGTGGCCAGTTTCCTCGTGAAAGACCTCGGCATCCACTGGCAGTGGGGCGAGCGCTACTTTGCAGAGAAGCTGATCGACTTCGATCTGGCCGCCAACAACGGCGGCTGGCAGTGGGCCAGCTCCAGCGGGTGTGATGCGCAGCCGTACTTCCGCATCTTCAACCCGGTGAGCCAGAGCGAGAAGTTCGACCCGCAGGCCAAGTTCATCCGGCGCTACCTGCCCGAGCTCGCGGGCCTGCCGGACGCGGCCATTCACGCGCCCTGGAAGGCGCTGGAGATCGAACTGGCTGGCGCCGGCGTCGAACTGGGCAAGACCTATCCGCGCCCAGTGGTCGACCACGCCGTGGCGCGAGAGCAAACGCTCCTGCGCTACGCAGTCGTGAAAAAGCCGGGGAAAACGCCTTCGTCGTCCCCGGCTTAGCGTTCAGCGAAGAGGGATCAGGCCGTTCCGCCGACGGTCAGACCGTCGATGCGCAAGGTGGGCTGACCCACGCCCACCGGCACGCTCTGGCCTTCTTTGCCGCAGGTGCCCACGCCGCTGTCGAGCTTCATGTCGTTGCCGATCATGCTCACGCGGGTGAGTGAATCAGGACCGTTGCCCACCAGCGTGGCGCCCTTCACCGGGTACTGGATCTGGCCGTTTTCCACCCAGTAGGCCTGGCTCGCGGAAAACACGAACTTGCCCGAGGTGATGTCGACCTGGCCACCGCCGAAATTGGTGGCGTACAGGCCCTTCTTGATGCTGGCCACGATTTCTTCGGGCGCCTTGTCGCCACCGAGCATGTAGGTATTGGTCATGCGCGGCATGGGCACGTGGGCGTAGCTCTCGCGGCGGCCATTGCCGGTGGGCTTCACGCCCATCAGGCGCGCGTTCATCGAGTCCTGGATGTAGCCGCGCAGGATGCCGTCTTCGATCAACACGTTCTTCTGCGAGGTGTGGCCTTCGTCGTCCACGTTGAGCGAGCCACGGCGGTCGGCGATGGTGCCGTCGTCGAGCACGGTCACGCCCTTGGCGGCCACGCGCTGGCCGATGCGCCCGGCAAAGGCGCTGCTGCCCTTGCGGTTGAAGTCGCCTTCAAGCCCGTGGCCCACGGCTTCGTGCAACAGGATGCCCGGCCAGCCAGAGCCCAGCACCACCACCATCTCGCCGGCCGGCGCGGGCCGGGCGTCGAGGTTGGTCAGTGCATAGGACACGGCTTCATCCACATAGGACTGCACCATCGCATCGTCAAAATAGGCCAGACCAAAGCGGCCACCGCCACCCGACGAACCCACCTCGCGGCGGCCGGCCTGCTCGGCGATCACGGTGACCGACAGGCGGATCAGCGGTCGCACGTCGGCGGCCAGCGTGCCGTCGGCGCGCGCCACCAGCACCACGTCGTGCTCGGCAGCCAGACCTGCCATCACCTGCACCACGCGCGGATCCTTGGCCTTGGCCATTTTTTCCACTTTTTCCAGCAGCGCCACCTTGGCCGTGCTGTCGAGTGTGCCGATCGGGTCCACGCCACCGTAGAGCGAACGCGATTTCGCCACCTTGGAGGCCGGCGTCTTGACCTTCCTCGACTGGCCCTGGCCGGAGATGCTGCGCACGGTGTGCGCGGCGTCCAGCAGCGAGTCCCAGGAGAGGTCGTCGGAATAGGCAAACGCGGTCTTTTCACCACTCACCGCGCGCACGCCAACGCCCTGGTCGATGCTGAAGCTGCCGGTCTTGACGATGCCCTCTTCCAGGCTCCAGCCTTCGCTGCGGGTGGTCTGGAAATACAGGTCGGCATCGTCCACGCCGTGCGACATGATCTCGCCGAGCGCGCGCTGCAGATGCACGGGCGTGAGGCCAAACGGTTCGAGGAGCAGGCTTTGGGCGGTGGCCAGACGGGCCAGGGTGGGTTCGCGTGAAATCATGAGGCCATTGTAAGAACGACCTGCCCCGCGCGCTGGCGTCAGGGTCTTGGGGTGTTCTGGCGCAGGAACGAGAGCAAGGCGGCGTCGTCCAGCCCGGCCATGCCCGCTTCCGCAGCCTGCGCGAACACGCGGGCGGCGCTCGCACCCAGCGGGCCTTCAAAGCCCACGCCGCGCGCCGCCGCCACCGCCAGCCGGGTGTCTTTTTCCAGCAGCGTCACGTGGGCACGCGGCGCCAGGTCGCCGTCGATCGCGCGGCGCATGCGGTCCGACCCGATCCAGCTCTGGCCACTGGAGCGCTCGATCACGTCCAGCGTGGTGGACAGGTTCAGCCCCATGCGCTCGGCCAGGGCCAGCACCTCGGCCGCGCCCACCAGGTTGATGCCGGCGAGCAGGTTGTTGACCAGCTTGGTGCGCGCGCCGTCACCGACGCGCTCGCTGATGCGCATCACGTTCAGCGACAAGGCGGCCAGCAAAGCAGCGTGGCGCTCCAGCACCGCCGGTGGGGCGGCGACCATCAGGCTCATGCGACCGTCGCGCGCCCGCTGCGGGCCGCCCGACATGGGCGCGTCGATACACGCGATGCCCTGCTGCGCCAGCCGCTCGGCGATGGCGGTGGTGTCTTCGGGCGCGATGGTCGGGCACAGCACCACGGTCTGCCCGGGCCGCAGGCCGCCGACCGCACCCTGCTCGCCCCACAGCACCTCGCGACACTGGTCGGCGTCCACCACCACGATCACCAGCGCGTCCTGCGGCCCAAGTTGTGCCACCGCGGTCAGCGGTGTGTCGGCCAGGCTGGCACCGGCGGCCAGGGCCTGCTGCTGGCGCAGCGGATCGGTGTCGCACACCGTCACGGCCCAATGCGCCTCGCACAGGCGCTGCACCAGCGCACCGCCCATGTTGCCCGCCCCGACGAACGCGACCGTCATGACTGCATGAAACGCCGGGACTTGGCGATCGACATCAACATGCCCAAGCCCACGCCCATGGTGACCATGGCGGTGCCGCCGTAGCTCACGAACGGCAGCGGCACGCCCACCACCGGCAGGATGCCGCTGACCATGCCCATGTTGACGAAGGCGTACACGAAGATGTTGAGCGTGAGGGCGCCGGCCAGCAGCCGCGAGAACAGCGTGGGCGCCTCCATGGCGATGACGAGGCCACGCACGATCAGAAAGATGAACCCGACCATGAGGGCCAGCGTGCCGACCAGGCCGAACTCTTCGGAGAACGCGGCGTAGATGAAGTCAGTGGTGCGCTCGGGGATGAACTCCAGGTGCGTCTGCGTGCCCTGCATGAAGCCCTTGCCCCACACGCCCCCGGAGCCGATGGCGATCATGCCCTGGATGATGTGAAAGCCCTTGCCCAGCGGGTCCTTGGACGGATCGAGCAGCGTGCACACGCGCTGGCGCTGGTACTCGCGCAGCACCTGCCAGTCCACGTCGGGCGCGCACAACTGCCCCTCAAAAGCGATCAGCAGCGCAATGCCCACGGCGCCCACAAGCACCGGCGGCAGGATGAGCTTCCAGCTGAGTCCCGCGAAGAAGATGACGAACAGGCCGGACGAGAGCACCAGCAGCGAGGTGCCCAGGTCGGGCTGTTTGAGCACCAGTGCCACCGGCATGAGCAGCAAGAGCCCCGCGACGGCGAAGTCCAGTGGTTTGAGCTGGCCCTCGCGGCGGTGAAACCACCAGGCCAGCATCAGGGGCATGGCGATCTTCATGAGTTCGCTGGGCTGGATCACCATGCCCACATCGAGCCAGCGTTGAGAGCCCTTGCGCGATATGCCGAAGAACTCCACGCCCAGAAGCAGCATGACGCCCAGCGCATAGGCGGGCAGCGCCAGGGTCATGAGCCGGTGCGGCGGGATCTGGGAAACGAGAAACAGCACGCCGGCGGCGATCAGCATGTTGCGGCCATGGGACTCGAACCGCGTGCCGTGGTCGAAGCCGACCGAGTACATGGTCAGCAGCCCGGCACCCGCCATGATCATGATGGCCAACAGCAGCGGCAGATCAAAGCCCAGAAAGATCGGGGCAATGCGCTGCAGCAGGGAGGGTTTGTCGAACGCGGCGGACATGGTCCCGGATTATCCTTCGGCGATGCACTCTGCCACCACCCACCTGCTCTATCTCCACGGCTTTCGCTCGTCGCCACAGTCGATGAAGGCGCGCAAGGTGGCCGCCCGGGTGCAGGCCGAGCACCCGGACGTCACCTGGTGGTGCCCGCAACTGCCGCCATCGCCTGCCGAGGCGATGGCCCTGGTGATGCAGGGCACGGCGAACTGGCCCCGCGAGACCATGGCGGTGGTGGGCTCCTCGCTGGGCGGCTTCTACGCGCGCTGGTTCTCATTGCAGACCGGCTGCCCGGCCGTGCTGCTCAACCCCGCGCCGTTCCCGGCACGCGATCTTTCGGCTTACATCGGCGAGCAGACGGCGTGGCACGACCCGGAGGAACGTTTCCTTTTCCAGCCCGGCTTCGTGGACGAACTCAAGACACAGCAGTCCGACATCGAGCGGCTGTCGGCGCGGCAAGCCACCACGCCAGAGGGACTGTTCGCGATCGTGTCCAAAGGCGATGAAGTCCTGGACTGGCGGGAAATGCAGACTTTCTGTGCCGGTGGGACGATCCGGCTCTTGCCGGGCAGCGACCACGCCATCAGCGACTTCGACGACCACATCGATGAAGTCTTTGCCTTCATGGGTCTGTAGCCGCCCCATGGGACAATCCCGCGCATGCACATCCTGTTTGATGAAGCCGGCAAGTTGTTGACCGGCCGCCTCCTGTCCGAGGCTGAAAGTTCCCTGCAAGTCGAGCTCGAATCCGGCAAGCGAGTGAAGGTAAAGACAGTCAACGCCCTGCTGCGGTTCGAAAAACCCGCCCCCGGCCCCTTGATGAGCGCCGCCACCGAGCTGTCCAATGACATGGACCTCGCCCTGGCTTACGAATTCGCGCCCGAGGACGAGTTCGGTTTTGCCGATCTGGCGCGCGAGTACTTCAACAGCAGCGCCAGCACCGCCGAGCAGGTGGCCGCGCTCCTGTGCCTGCAGGGCGCGCCGCACTATTTCCGACGCGCCGGCAAGGGCCGCTACAAGAAGGCGCCGGCCGACATCCTGGCCCAGGCGCTGGCCGGCATCGAGAAGAAGAAGCAGGTGCAGGCGCAGATCGAGGCCTGGGCGGCCGAGCTGGCCGGCGGCACCTGCCCCGAGCCGGTGCGCCAGCAGCTCTACAAGATCCTGTTCAAGCCCGACAAGAACGCGCCCGAGTACAAGGCCGTGGTCGAGGCCGCGCGCAGCAGCCACACCGCGCCACTCACCTTGCTGCAGAACGCCGGCGCCATCAGCAGCGCCTACCAGTTCCACTGGCAGCGCTTCCTGTTCGACCAGTTCCCCAAGGGCACCGGGTTCCCGGCACTGCAGGCGCCGGTGATCACCGACGAGCTCCCTTTGGCCACCGTGCAGGCCTTCTCCATCGACGACTCGCACACCACCGAGATCGACGACGCGCTGTCCCTGCAGGGACTGGGCAGCGGCACAATAACGCTGGGCATCCACATCGCAGCACCCGGTCTGGCCATCGCACCCGAGAGTGCCATCGACCAGGTCGCGCGCCACCGCCTGTCCACCGTCTACATGCCGGGCCACAAGATCACCATGCTGCCCGACGAGGTGGTGCAGGCCTACACGCTGATGGCCGGTCGCGACTGCCCCGCCGTCTCGCTGTATGTGACCTTCAATGAGGCCACGCTGGCCATCACCGACACCCGAACGGCGCTGGAGCGCGTGCCGATCGTGCTGAACCTGCGCCACGACCAGCTCGACACCGTGATCACCGAAGCCTGGCTCGCGGGCGAGGCCCCGGCCGACAACGCCGCGCCCGAGATCGCCGCGCTGCAGCCCACGCTGGCCTTCATCTTCACGCTGGCCCGGCATCTCAAGGCCCAGCGCGAGGTGGTGCGTGGCAAGCCGGAGAACTTCAACCGCCCCGACTACACCTTCCGCCTCGAAGGCAAGACCGGTGACGAGCCGGTGGGCGACGAGACGGTGGTGATCGGCACGCGCCAGCGCGGCGCCCCGCTCGATCTGATGGTGGCCGAGGCCATGATCCTGGCCAACAGCACCTGGGGCAACTGGCTCAACGACTGCGGCGTGCCCGGCATCTACCGCAGCCAGGCCAGCATGGCGCCGGGCGTGAAGGTGCGCATGGGCACCAAGGCACAGCCGCACGCCGGCATCGGCGTGAAGAGCTACGCCTGGAGCACCTCGCCCCTGCGCCGCTATGTGGACATGGTGAACCAGTGGCAGATCATTGCCTGCGCGCGCCACGGCAAGACCGCGGCGCTCGCCGCGCCCTTCAAGCCCAAAGACGCCAACCTGTTCTCCATCATCAGCGCATTCGATGCCGCCTACACCGCCTACAACGGTTTCCAGAACGGCATGGAACGCTACTGGACACTCAAGCATCTGCAGCAAAGCGGCACCACCGAACTCACCGCCACCTTGGTGAAAGACAACCTGGTGCGCGCCGACGCCCTGCCCCTGGTGCTGCCGGTGATGGGCGCCGACGGTCTGCCGCGCGGCGCGCACGTGCGCATCAGACTGGGCGAGATCGACGACATCACGCTCGATGTGCACGGCACCGTGATCGAGCGCCTGGACCTGCCGGTCGACGAGGTTGCGGACGACACCGCCGGTGAGGACGGCGAGGAGGAGGAACTGTCCGCGCCGCTGGCCCTGGCCATCGACGTGAACGAGGCTGATGGAGCCGAGCCCGCCGCCCAGCCGCCGGGGACCACCGACCCGGCAGGTCATTCGGCCTGACAGCCCGGGGCACACCGATAATCGCCGCGTGAAACCCGCCCTCGCGTTCCTGAAAACCCTGACCACACTGCAGCTGGCGCTGGGGTTGTCGATCGCAGTGCATGCGGCGGTGCTCACGGTTCGATTCGTGAACCCCGCCGGCTTCAACCGGGTGTTCCAGGACACGCCGCTGGAGGTGATCCTGGTCAATGCGCGCAGCAACGAACGGCCCGA
Organism: Pseudomonadota bacterium; assembly: GCA_040385485.1. Taxonomy (GTDB): domain Bacteria; phylum Pseudomonadota; class Gammaproteobacteria; order Burkholderiales; family Burkholderiaceae_C; genus Hydrogenophaga. Next base: position 10,182 of record JAZKHJ010000039.1, read on the forward strand.
GAAGGCCACGGCGATCGCGCAGGCCTCACTGGCCGGCGGCGGCGACGCGGTGCGCGGGCGCTCCACCTCGCCCCTGCCGCCCACCACCGTGGCACGCGTGGGCGACACGCCCGAAGAAGACGAACGCAGGATCGAAGCGCTCAAGGAGCAGCAGAACCAGTTGCTCGCCCAGGTGCGCCGGGAGCTGGCGAAGATGCCGCCGCCCGACACGCAGTCGGTCAACCCCAGCCGCGAGGTGGTGGAGCGCGAGGAGAAGCGCAAGGCGCTGGTGAAGATCCTGGCCGAGATCGAGCGGCGCATCAACGAAGAGAGTGCCCGGCCCAAGAAGCGCTACATCAGCCCGGCCACGCGCGAGGCGGTGTACGCCATCTACTATGACGAGCTGCGCCGCAAGATCGAAGACCGCGGCACCACCAACTTCCCCGAAGCCGCCGGTCGCAAACTCTACGGCGAACTCACCATGATCATCACGGTCAACCACAACGGCGCGGTGCTCGACACCGAGATCGTGCAGACCTCGGGCAACAACCTGCTCGACCGCCGCGCCCAGGCCATCGTGCGCAGCCTGGCCTTCGGCAAGTTCAACGACCCCATGCGCCGCCAGGCCGACCAGATCGTGGTGGTCTCGCGCTTCCGCTTCACGCGCGACGAGACGCTGCAAACCCAGCTCTCTGGCCAATAGATGAGGTCACTTGGGCGCTGGGTGTTGTGGATGGTACTGGCCGGAGTGGCGCTGCAGGTGTTCTTTGCGCTGCGCATCGCGGCCATGGTGGTGATCGACCCGACCAGCACCGCCTTCATGCGTTCGGAAGCCTGGCGCGTCGGCCAGGAGAGCCTGACCACCGACAAGACCTGGCGCTGGTCGCATCAGTGGGTGGCCGGTGACCAGATCAGCCCGAACCTCAAGCGCGCCGTGATCGCCTCGGAAGACGCTGGTTTTCTGGAACACGGCGGGGTCGATTGGGAAGCGATCGAGACCGCGTGGCAGAAAAACGAAAAGCGCCAGCAGCAAGCCGAAAAACGCGCGGCCGCGCAACCCAACAAGCCGGTGCGCGAACCCAAGGTGGTGGGCGGCTCCACCATCACGCAGCAACTGGCCAAGAACCTGCTGCTCTCGGGAGAGCGCCAGTTCCTGCGCAAAGGCCAGGAACTCGTGCTGGCGGTGGCGCTGGAGACGCTGCTGAGCAAGGAGCGCATTCTGGAGATCTACCTCAACAGCGTGGAATGGGGCGAAGGCGTGTTCGGCGCCGAGGCCGCCGCACAGCGTTACTTCAAGAAGCCGGCCAGCAAGCTCAGCGCTTCGGAGGCCGCACGGCTGGCGGTGATGCTGCCCTCGCCCAAGTTCTTCGAGACCCGGCAGGGTTCGGCCTACCTCGCCCGGCGCACCGGCACCATCGTCGCCCGCATGTCTGACGTTCAATTGCCATGAACCTGCGCTCCACCGCCATGAGCGTGTTCCTGCTGGGCCTGGTGCGCCTGCTGACGGGTGCACAAGCGCGCTGGCACGGCTGCCCGCCCAAGGCCGAGCAGCGCATCTATTTCGCCAACCACCAGAGCCACGCCGACCTGGTGCTGATCTGGGCCGCGCTGCCGCACGAGCTGCGCAGCATCACGCGCCCCATCGCCGCCAAGGACTACTGGACCGCATCCAACTTCAAGCGCTGGATCACCACCGAGGTGTTCAACGCGGTCTATGTGGAGCGCGAGCGCAAGGGCGACGAAGATCCGCTGCAGCCGCTCATCAACGCGCTGGAGAGCGGCGACTCGCTCATCCTGTTTCCAGAAGGCACGCGAGGCCATGAAGAAGACCCGCAGCCGTTCAAGTCGGGCCTGTACAACCTGGCCCAGCGCTTCCCCGGTGTGGTGCTGGTGCCGGCCTGGATCCACAACGTGCAGCGCGTCATGCCCAAAGGCGAGGTGGTGCCGGTGCCGGTGCTGTGTTCGGTGACCTTTGGTGAGCCGCTGACGCTGGGTGCTGATGAGCCCAGGGCCGATTTTCTGAAACGCGCGCGCGAAGCCGTTATCGCGCTGAGGGACGTCTGAACCATGGGCACCTTCGTGCGAAGTCTCACCCCCGAGCAACAGGTCAGCCTGTTGTTCGTGTTGCTGTTCGGTCTGCTGTTCATCGCCAGCGGCGTGAGCGTGCTGCTCTCCGTGCGCGAGCGGCGCGCTGGTGAAGACGAGTCGGGTGAACGCGAACTCCGGCTGCGGGACAACCAGATGCTGCTGCGCAGCTCCTGGATGATGGCGGTGGTGTTCTGGATCGGCTGGGCCTTGGGCGAAGGCGTGGCCATCGTGCTGTTCGGCCTGGTCTCGTTCTTCATACTGCGCGAATTCATCAGCCTCTCGCCCACACGGCGCGGCGACCACCGCAGTCTGGTGCTGGCCTTCTTCATCGTGCTGCCGCTGCAATACGCACTGGTGTGGACAGAACGCTTCAACCTTTTCACCGTGTTCATCCCGGTCTATGTGTTTCTCGCCATTCCGGTGGTGAGCGCGCTGGGCAACGACCCGCAGCGTTTTCTGGAGCGCAACGCCAAGCTGCAGTGGGGCATCAT
>JAZKHJ010000040.1:0-24233 GCA_040385485.1 Pseudomonadota bacterium
GTACTTGGACAAGAGCACGCGGATGTGCATCTTGTAGGCCTTGCTCTCCAGGTATTCGAAGAAGCGGTCCACCCCGTACCAGTGCTGGTTCCACTTGCCGTTCCACTGCGGCGAGCCTGCCCGCACCCAGTGTTTCTGCTCCTCGGTGAGCTTGGCCCAGGGTGTGTCGCGCGGGATGCCGGCCGCCTCGGCGTGCCGCATCATGTCGTCCTGCGCCTCTTTCCAGGCAGGTGTCTGGAACACCTTGATCGCACCGGCGCGCAGCGTGAGTTTGTCGTTCGGGATCACCAGCCCGTAGTCCACCCCGATCACCCGCCCGAACCCCCGGCAGGCCTCGCAGGCGCCCACGGCCGAGTTGAACGAAAACATCGACGGCGTGGGCTCGCTGTAGCGGATGTCGCTCTCGGGGCAATGCAGGCCCGTCGAGAAACGCCAGATCTCGGGCTCCCCACCCAATTGGGGGTCAGATTCCGATTTCAGGGCATAAACCATCAACTTGCCGCTGCCACGCTTCAAGCCGACCTCGATGGCCTCCATCACGCGCGCCGGTTCGGTCGTGCCGATGCGAAAACGGTCGGCCACCACGTCGAGCACCTTGATGGCCTCCATGGGCGCGGCCTTGGCCTTGCCTTTGGTCTTGGCCTTTTCATCGACCGGTGCGATGGCGCGCTGCACCACCCGCTCGGCCTGCACCCGCGTGTAGCCGCTGGCCGAAAGCCACTGTTCGATCTCTTCGGGCGTGGTGCTCGCAGGCAGCTCCACCGGGAAGGTGACGACGAGTCTGGGATCTCCCTGCGCCGCAGCGCGGGCACTCAGCTCCGCGTAGATCGACTCCGGCGAGTCGTGCCGCACCATGGCGGCGGTGTCGCGGTCGAACAGCTCCGCGCCGCGCGCGAACAACAGCTTGAGGTGGTCGTTGAGCTCGGTCATGGTGCCGACCGTGGAGCGTGAACTGCGCACCGGGTTGGTCTGGTCGATCGCGATCGCCGGTGGCACGCCTTCGACGCGGTCCACGGCGGGCTTGTCCATGCGGTCGAGAAACTGGCGCGCGTAGGCGCTGAAGGTTTCCACGTAACGGCGCTGGCCCTCTGCAAACAGGGTGTCGAACACCAGGCTGGATTTGCCCGAGCCGCTGGGCCCGGTGACGACCGTGAGCTCGCCGGTGCGGATGTCCAGATCGATGTTCTTCAGGTTGTGCTGGCGCGCGCCGCGGATGCGGATCAGGCCGGTTCCACCTTCCGTCGGTCGGTCGCGCCCCTCGTCGTCGGACGCGGGTGCAATCGCGGCCACGGGCAACTCGGCGGGCAAAAAGGCATCGGACATGCAGGGGCTCCAGAGGGGGACGCAAAGATTCTACGGAGCCGCGTGACATACCCCCCGCCATGTACGTCATACCCACAATTTCCCGCCCGTCCAGGCTGCCTAGACTGTGCCCAACTTCGGAGACAAACCCATGAAAACAAGCATCCTCTCCTGGCCCAGGAGCCTCGCCACCCTCGGCCTGGCCGGCCTCATCACCGCCTCCATGCCCGCCTGGGGCCAGTTGCGCATCGGCAATCCAACGGGCATCACCGGCTCGGTAGCGGCTGGTGTGAAAGAGAACATCGATGGCGCCAGGCTGTACTTCGACGCCGTGAACGCGCGCGGCGGTGTCAACGGGCAAAAGATCGAGCTGGTGTCGGTCGACGACAAGTTCGATCCCAAGGTCACGGTGGAGGTGTCGCGCAAGCTCATCACCGAACAAAAGGTGCTGGCCTTGTTCCTGAACCGGGGCACACCGCATTCACAGGCCCTGCTGCCCATGCTTGCCGAATTCAAGGTGCCGCTGGTGGGCCCGAGCACGGGCGCCATGGTGCTGCACGAGCCGGTGAACCCTTGGGTGTTCAACGTGCGCGCCACCTACCAGCGCGAAGCCGCCAAGGCCATCGAGCACCTGGCGAGCATCGGCATCACGCGCATCGCGCTGCTGGAGACCGACGACTCGTTTGGCGCCGACTCGGCCGCGGGCGCTCTGAAGGGCTTCGCCACCGTGAAGCAGACGCCGGTGCTGCAGGAAAAATTCCCGCGTGACAAACCCGACTTCACCGAACTGGCGGCCCGTGTTGCCAAAAGCAACGCCCAGGCGGTGATGGTCATCGGCTCGGCCGGCAACGCCGCCAACGGCATGAAGGCGATCCGCGCGGCGGGCTCGCGGGCCCAGCTGGTCACGCTGTCCAACAACGCCTCCGACGGCTTCATCAAACTGCTCGGCGAGCACGCCCGCGGCGTGATCGTCACGCAGGTGTTCCCCAACGAACGTTCTGTGGCCTACCCGCTGATCAAGGAAGCGCAGGACCTGGCCAAGGCCAAAGGCCTGGAGGGCGTGTCCCCGGCCATGATGGAGGGCTTTGCCGCGGCCAAGGTGGTGACGGAAGGCCTGCGGCGCGCTGGCCCCAACCCAACACCGGCGGCCTTGCGCGATGCGCTGGAAGGGATGCGCAACTACGACATCGGTGGCCTGCAGATCAACTACAGCGCCACCGATCACACCGGCCTGGACTTCTCGGATCTCTCCATCGTGAACGCCTCAGGCAAGTTCATGCGCTGAACTCAAGATTTGACGATCAGCACGGGGATCTTCGCGTGGGTCAGCACCTTCTGCGCCACGCTGCCCAGGATGAGCGCCTTCACGCCCTGGCGACCGTGTGAGCCCATCACGATCAGATCGCAGCCCTCGGCCTCGGCCGTCTCGATGATCCCTTCGTAGACGACGTTGCGTTCGATGGTGTCGCCCGTGAACGGCACACCGTCGGCCGCGCAGGCCATGCGCGCGGCATCCAGCGCCACGCCGGCAGCGGCCTTGGCCTCCGTCAGGTAAGACTGCAGTCCGATGGCGGAGGCGTCGCCGATGCCGATGTAGGGGAATGGGTCGATCACGTACACGCCCACCACTTGCGCGCCCTGGCTCTTGGCCAGTTGCACGGCGGCGCGGGTGGCAAACACGCCGAGTTCGGAACCGTCGGTGGGCAGCAGGATTTTTTTGAACATGGTCGATCTCCTCCAGGTGATGAATGAACAAGGCCGCACGAGACGGCGCGGTCCATCGTAGGAAGGGCCGGGCTCGAAGGCCTTGCGTCAGATCAAGCCCGGGCCGATTCCTGCGTGGACACCGAGGGCCGCACGTCCACCGCACAGTACTTCAGTTCGGCGATCTTGCCCACCGGGTCCAGGGCCGGGTTGGTGAGCAGGTTGGCCGCCGCTTCGGCGTAGGCGAAGGGAATGAAGGCCGTGTCCAGCGGCATCGCGTCGTCCAGCCGCACCGGCAGTGCCACCTCGCCGCGACGCGAACGCACTTGCGCCACCGCACCCGCCTTCAGCCCCAGCCGCTGCGCGGTGGTGGGGTGCAGGCTCACCACCGGGCCGGGCTCCAGCGCATCCAGTACCTCGCTGCGCCGCGTCATGCTGCCGGTGTGCCAGTGCTCGAGCTGGCGCCCGGTGATGAGCACCATGGGGAAGGCGGCATCGGGTACCTCGGCCGGCGGCGTGACGCTGGCACCCACCAGCGAGGCGCGCCCGCTGGCGGTGGGAAAACCGTCGGTGAACACCACTGGCTGACCAGGATCGTCCTCGCTGCTCACCGGGTAGGTCACCGCGCCTTCGCGCTGCAGCCGCGCCCACGAAAGGCCGGCGATGCTGGGCATCATGGCGCGCATCTCTTCAAACACCGCGCCGATGCCGCCCTGCGCGTCCGCCGCGGCGCTGCCGTCGGCGGCCACACCGTAGGTCCAGTCCAGGCCCAGCCGGCGCGCCAGCTGTTCGGTGATCCACGCGTCGGCCATGGCTTCGCCGGGCGCGCGCACGGCCTTGCGGCCGAGCTGCACGCAGCGGTCGGTGTTGGTCACGCTGCCGGTCTTCTCGGGCCAGGCGGTGGCGGGCAGCACCACGTCGGCCAGGCTCGCGGTTTCGGTCAGAAAAATGTCCTGCACCACCAGGTGGTCCAGCCCCGCGAGCGCTTCGCGCGCATGGGTGGCATCGGGGTCGCTCATGGCGGGGTTCTCGCCCTGGATCAGCATGGCGCGGATCTCGCGGCGGTGGGCCGCGTCGATGATCTCCACCACGGTCAGGCCCGACTCGCTGCCTAGCGTGCCGGGCGGCAGGTGCCACAGGTGCTCGGCCTTCTCGCGCGCATGCACATCGCCCACCTTCTGGTAATCGGGCAGCACCATGGGGATCAGGCCCGCGTCGCTCGCGCCCTGCACGTTGTTCTGCCCGCGCAGCGGATGCAGGCCCGTGCCGGGGCGGCCGATATGCCCGGTGATGAGCGAGAGGGCGATCAGGCAGCGCGCGTTGTCGGTGCCGTGCGTGTGCTGGCTGATGCCCATGCCCCAGAGGATCATGGCGTTCTTCGCCGTGGCGTAGGCGCGCGCCACCTCGCGCAGCGTGGTGGCATCGATGCCGCAGACCGGCGCCATGGCTTCGGGGGAAAAGTCCACCAGGTGGGCCTTGAGCTGCGCGAAGTCCAGCGTGTGGGCCTCGATGTAGGCCGGGTCGGTGAGGCCTTCGAACACGATGGCGTGCAGCAGCGCGTTGAGCAGCGCCACGTCGGTGCCCGACTTGAAGCCCAGGTGCTTCCAGCTGTGGCGCGCGAGCTCGGTGCGGCGCGGATCGGCCAGCACGAGTTTCATGCCGTTGTTCTTCACCGCGTTCTTGATCCAGGTCGCGCCTACCGGGTGGTTCTGGGCGGGATTGGCGCCGATCAGCAGCACGAAGTCGGCGTGCTGCACGTCGCGCAGCGGGTTCGTGACCACGGCCGAGCCCAGGCCTTCCATGAGCGCGGCCACGCTGGACGCATGACACAGGCGCGTGCAGTGGTCCACGTTGTGCGTGTCGAACGCGGTGCGGATCAGCTTCTGAAACAGGTAAGCCTCTTCGTTCGTGCCCTTGGCCGAACCGAAGCCGGCCACCGGGCCCTGGCGGCCGCGCGCGGTGGTGCTGGCCATCGCCTGCTTGAAGCCGTTCGCGGCCGCGTCGAGCGCTTCGTCCCACCTGGCTTCGCGGAAGAGTTCGCGCCAGTTGCGGCGCATCACCGACTGCGGATCTTTCGGTGCGTCGGCGCGTCGGATCAGCGGGCGCGTGAGCCGCTCGGGGCTGTGTGCGTAGTCGAAGCCGAAACGGCCCTTGACGCACAGGCGCCCTTCGTTGGCCGGGCCGTTGATGCCCTCGACGTGCTCGATCTTCTCGTCCGAAACAAAGTAGGTGAGCTGGCAGCCCACGCCGCAGAACGGACAGACCGAATCGACCTGCTTGTCTGATGCCTTGGCGTACGCGCCGTTGGCCGGCGCAATCGCGCCCGTGGGGCAGGCCTGCACACATTCGCCGCAGGCCACGCACGTGCTCGCGCCCATCGGGTCGTTCTGGTCGAACACGATCTGTGCGTGGCCGCCCCGGAACGCCAGGCCCAGCACGTCGTTGCCCTGCGTCTCGCGGCAGGCGCGAATACAGCGCGTGCACTGGATGCAGGCGTCCAGATTGACCGCCATCGCCGGATGACTCAGGTCTTGCACGGCGGCGGCCCGAACCGGGAAGCGCCCTGCCCTTGCCCCCGCCAGCTCGGCCCAATGCGCCAACTCACTGTCGTGCTTGAGTGCAGTCGTGTCCGGTGCATCCGACAGCAGCAGCTCCAGCACCGTCTTCTGCGCGGCGGCCGCGCGCGGGCTGTCGGTGGTGACCACCATGCCCGGCGTGGGCGCTCGGCAGCAAGAAGGTGCCAGCACGCGCTCGCCCTCGATCTCCACCACGCAGGCGCGGCAGTTACCGGGGCTGCGCAGGCCGTCCTTGTGGCACAGGTGCGGCACGGCCACGCCAGCGCGCTGCGCGGCCTTCAGCAAGGTCTCGCCCGGCGCGGCTTCCACCGGGCGACCATTGAGCGTGAAGGCGATCGGGGCCGCGTGTTCGGGCAAGTCGTTGGTCTTCATGCGCTCACCTCGTGAGGAAAGAACCGCAGCACACTGTCCACCGGGTTGGGCGCGGCCTGGCCCAGGCCGCAGATGCTGGCGTCGCGCATCACCTGCGAGAGCTCGGCCAGCAGCGCTGCGTCCCACACCGGCGCCTGGATCAGCTCCACCGCCTTGGTGGTGCCGGCGCGGCACGGCGTGCACTGGCCGCAGGATTCGTGTTCGAAGAAGCGCATGAGGTTGAGCGCCGCGTCGCGCGCCTTGTCGTGCTGACCCAGCACCACCACCGCCATGGAGCCGATGAAGGCGCCGTGTTCGGCCAGGGTGTCGAAGTCCAGCGGCACATCGGCCAGGGCTGCGGGCAGGATGCCGCCGGAAGCACCCCCCGGCAGGTACGCATACAGCGTGTGGCCTTCGGCCATGCCGCCAGCATGTTCGTCAATCAGTTCTCGCAGCGTGATGCCGGCGGGCGCGAGATACACACCCGGCTGCTTCACCCGGCCCGACACCGAAAAGCGCCGCAGGCCGTTGCGCCCGGCGCGCCCGTGCGTGGTCAACCAGGCGCCGCCGTGCGCCAGGATCTCGGGCAACCACCACAGCGTCTCGGGGTTGTGCGCCAGCGTGGGCCGGCCGAACACGCCGTGCAGCGCCACGATGGGCGGCTTCAGACGCGGCAGGCCACGCTTGCCTTCCACCGATTCGATGAGCGCCGACTCCTCGCCACAGATGTAGGCGCCCGCACCGCGACGCAGTTCGATGACGGGCGGCTGGTAGCCCGGGTACTGCGCAGACAGCGCCTGCAAGCGCACCGCCAGCGTGTCGAGTTCGCGCTGCAGCAGCACGCGCGCATCGTGGTACTCGTCGCGCAGGTACAACCACACGTGATCGATTCCGACCACCTGCGCGGCGATCAGCAGGCCTTCGAGCACCTGGGGCGCGCCGGCCTGCGCGCTGGTGAGCACGTGGCCGTCCTTGAAGGTGCCGACCTCGCCTTCGTCGATGTTGACCACCATGTGGCGTGGGCCGGGTTGCGCGCGCACCGTCTCCCACTTGCGCCAGGCCGGAAAGCCCGCGCCGCCCAGGCCACGCAGGTTGGAGGCCTTGAGTTCGGCGAGTACCGCATCGGCGCTGAGCTCGCCCGAGAGCAGGCGCTGCAACTGCTTGAGTTCGGACGCCTCGGGAACGGGCAACTCGCGCGGGCCGGTGTCGCCGTTGGCGAGCAGCGCCTGGACCGCGTCAACCGTGGCGTGCGGCAACTGCCGCTGGCCCACGCAGGCGGCCGGTGCGCGGTGGCACTGGCCGATGCAGGGCGCGGCCTGCACGCGCACCGAGCTGTCATGCGCCAGCGCGGCTTGCAGATCGCTCATCAATGTGGCGCTGCCGGCCATGGAGCACGAAAGGCTGTCGCACACGCGCACCACGGTGGCGGGCACGGCCGCCTCGTCGTCCACGATCTCGAAGTGGTGGTAGAAGCTCGCGACCTCGAACACCTCCACCTGGCTGAGCTTGAGGTGTTCGGCCAGCGCCGCGAGGTGTCCGTGGCGCAGCGCACCTTCGCCATCCTGCAGGCGGTGCAGGTGTTCGATCAGCAGGTCGGCGCGCGGCGCCAGGCCGGCACACAAAAAGGCCACCCGCTCTCGCGCGGCGGGCTGCACTTGCCGGCCCTTCGGTGCGTGGCGTGGGCGGCTGCGGACGGGGCCATTCAGGGGGCGGATGGGGATCACGATGCTCATGCCGTCAGCCTAGCACCGCAGGCCCGCTTTAATATGTTCATCATTTCATAAAGCCCCACCGTCACCATGCTGCGCATCACCCTGCAACCCCAATGGCGCGTCAGCCAGGACGACGGACCCGCGCTGGACGCCAACACCCTGCTGCACCTGCTGGCGGCCGTGCAGGCTTCGGGCAGCATCTCGCAGGCGGGCCGGGAGCTGGACCTGTCGTACCGACATGCCTGGGGCCTGCTGCAGCAGGCCGAGCTGCTGTTTGGCCAGGCGCTGCTGGTGCGCGGGCGGGGGCGCGGATCGGTGCTGACCGAGCTGGGCGGAAAACTCATCTGGGCCGATGCCCGCATCGGCGCGCGACTGCAGCCGTTGCTGGAGTCGCTGGCCTCGGAGCTCGAAGGTGAACTCGGGCGCGTGCAGCGCCGCCAACGCGCCGTGCCGCGCCTGCACGCCAGCCACGGGTTTGCGGTGGCCGCGCTGCGCGAGCAGCTCGCCGCGCGCCAGGTGCCGGTGGAGCTGCGCTACCGCAACAGCCTGGAGGCGGTGGCCGCGCTCGCGCAGGGCGACTGCGAGCTGGCCGGCTTTCACGTACCGCTGGGCGAATTTCAAACCGCCGCAGCAGCGCGGTACCTGCAATGGCTCAAGCCCGACCAGCACCTGCTGGTGCACCTGGCGGTGCGCACCCAGGGCCTGTTCTGCGCGCCAGGCAATCCGCTGGCCATTCATGGCCTGGCCGACCTCACCCGACGCGGCCTGCGCTTCGTCAACCGGCCTGAGGGCTCGGGCACCCGGGTGCTGACCGACTTGCTGCTGCAGCGCCACGGCATCGCGCCGCGCGAGGTGACCGGCTTCGAGAACACCGAGCTGACCCACGCCGGCGTGGCGGCCTATGTGGCCAGCGGCATGGCCGACTTGGGGCTGGGCGTGCAGACCGCCGCACACCGCTTCGGCCTGCACTTCATTCCCCTGCTGAAGGAGCGCTACTTCTTCGCGCTGCCGCCCGACGCGATGGACCGCGCGGAGCTGCGTCCGGTGCTCACCGTGCTGCGCTCACCCGCGTTCCGCTCGCGCGTGGCGGCGCTCAAGGGCTACGAGGCCGCCAGCACCGGACAGGTGACGACGGTGGGCGAGGCGTTCCAAGCCTGAAGCCCCACGTTCCGCCGCTGCGCGGGTCGCTGCCCCCAAGGGGCTGGGCCAGCCTTGGGAGCGGCCTGGCGGCTGGCCCTAGCGCCGGTGCGCGCCAAGCGGGCGATCCGTCGCGGCCTCCCACTGGGCGTCGAACCAGGCATTCCCATCGAGGTAGGCCCGCAGCATCGGCAGTGCGTCGAAACCCCAGAAGACGCGGCCGTCGACGACCATGGCCGGCACGCCGAACAGGCCGAGCGCGATCGCCTCGTCGGAATTGGCGCGCAGGCGCTGCTTCACCACCTCGCCGTCGGGTGCCTGCCAGGGCTTGTCGCGCTGGGCCATGTGGTCCTGCAAACGGGCCTGCAGTTCGGCCAGGCGAGCCGGGTCGGTGGCGTCCAGGCCGCCGTGCCACACGTGGTGGAACAGTTGCTCGGTCACATAGCGGCTGGTGTCGCCGGGGATGTCATCGGTGGCGCAGGCCAGGCCCAGGCGCAGCAGGGGCAACGGGTTGAACGGATGCGCCGCCGGCAGATCGAGCTGCACACCGTGGTGGTGTGCAAGCCAGCTCACCTGGCGGTAGGTCCAGTCGCGTTTGCTGGGGATCTCCGCCGGGCCCAGCTGGCCGTGGGCCTTGAGCAGGGCGGCGAACAGCACCGGCTTGTAGCGCACAGCCACGCTGTGGCCCATGAGCGCGTGCGGCAGGCGTTCAAACGCCAGAAAAGCGAAGGGCGAGATGGGGTCGTAGTGAAACGTGATCTCGCGCAGGGGGGCGTTGGGCGTGCTCACTGGACTACCCGGCGCGCTCATGGCGCAGCCACCTGCACCTGCCGCGCCTCGATCTGTTGCCACACCACCAGCTTGTCCGCGTCGGCCATGCGGCTCCATTGCGAGATCTCGGCCAGCGTGCGAAAGCAGCCTTTGCAAGACAGCTTGGCCTCGTCCATCTCGCAGACCGAGATGCAGGGCGAGGGCACACCGGGGGTGGCGCCTGCTCTGGCGCGAGCGGCTTTGAGCGTGACGGGAGAGCGGATGGACAGGGACATGTTGAATGGGCGTTTCAGATGACGGTGACGTCGTGCACGGGCGCAGTAGTGAGCGACTGGAGTTGATGGGGACTGAGGCAGAACACTGCGTGCGGATGCCCGGCTGCGGCCCAGATCTCGTCAAAGCGGAACAGCTGCGCGTCGATCAGCGTGACCACCGTCCCGGCGTGCGCCAGGGGCGAGACGCCACCGATCGAAAAGCCGGTGCGGGCTTTCACGAATTCGGCGTCGGCCCGGCCCAGCTTGCCGCCCCCGGCACACACGATGGCCTGCACCTTGGCTTCGTCCACGCGCAGATCGCCCGAGGTGACGACCAGCACGGCCACATCGTCGGCCTTGCGGCGGAACACGATGCTCTTGGCAATCTGACCCAGCCCAACGCCCAGCGCATCGGCGGCTTGCTGCGCGGTGCGTGCCGCGTCGTCAAGCCAGCGCGGACGGTGGGGATGGTTCAGCAAGGCCAGCCGGTCGGCCACGCGCTGCACGGCTTCGGTGGAAGTGGAAGAAAGCTCGCTCATGGGCTTCGATGGTATCGGCAGATGGGCTGCAGGGACGATACCCAATCAACTGTCTGTTGCGCAAGCTTGTCAGCCCATCCATCCACCCACCGATGCCCTGCGCCATGGGGCCCTTTTCCGGAGAAAGCACATGTACGGCTGGTTCACACTCGACGACAACGAGCACCTGGTACTCAACCTGCCCGAATGGGATTTCATGAGTTCGCCGGTCTTGACCGACGACGCGCGCAAGGCGCGGATTGCAAAGGGCGTCTCCATCCTCGCGGCGGCTTTTCCCACCCCACAGGATCTACGGTTGAAGATCGAGGCTTCACTGGCTGTGAACACCGCACTCAGCCACGTGACAGACGAGCAGGTGGACTACGCCATCCACATGGGCGTTGCGTTCTACCGCCTGCACCGCGCGGACGCACAGGCCAGACAGCAGGCGATCAGCGCGCAGGTCGATGCCGAGTTGGGGCCAGTGCCCAAGGATGCCGACCAGGCCCTGAAGGACCTGGCCGAGCGACTCAAAGCCGTGGGCTTCCTGCTACCGGAGATCAGCCGAGGCCTTTACTTCAACACCTTCTGCACCCAGGTGCGCAAGGACATCATCGCCAAGCCGTCCCCCAAAGAGCTGATGCCGCTGCGCACAGCAGCCACCGCTGTGTACCTGCAATGGCAAGCTTCCAAGCTGCCCGATGTGGTCTGGAAGATGGCGCACGTGGCATTGATTTCCTGCATGCCCGGCCAACTGTCCGGGATCGAGCAGCAGATTCGGCGCTTGTTGACCGACAAACGTGCCGATGTGTTCGCGGAGCTTGAAAAGTGTTACAGCACAACAAGGGAGCAATTGACGCGAGCTCTGCGGGACTGCGCCCTGCGCGAAGGCCTGGAAATGGCCGTGGCCGAGCTGCACCTGTCTGCCAGCGAGGTCGCCAGCAACGTGTTTGCACAAGCGCAGGCGATGAACTGGCTTGAGGACCAGGTCCTCGAATTCACCAGCATCGCGGCCATCGACGCCGGGGTGGATTTGGGCGAACACACCGAGAGCAGCCGGGCCGCCTTGCGCCAGGTGCGCGAGGACATTGCACTGCGCCAGCAAGAACAGACGCAAGCCCTCATCCACCAGGCACGGCACCCCGTGGCAGCACAGTCGCTCACGGTTTCGGAAGCCTTGCCCGACCGCGAAGCCCTGCAATCGTGGTCGGTTTACCAGCTCACGCAGTGGATCCAGGGACCCGTGACCGGGCCCAAACGCACCAGGGCCCTGGACCGCAAGCAGGTGGTGGAGCGGTCACGCACGCAGCCGCCCGTGGTGACGCGATCGAAGCCGGTGCAGCCAGCGCCCCAGCACGAAGATCTGACCGAGCAGGACGTGGAGCACATCGCCAACCAGGCCTATGGCGCCACCGCGGAGTACTTCATCGGCGACACCAACGACCTGGTCGCCCTGGGCAAACAACTCCATGCCAGCCCGAAGCTGCTGGGCGATTGCGCTGCGTTCATCGATCCCCTGAGTCAGCTGGCCCTGGCACCCGGCAAATTCGACGAGCCGCACATCTTGAAAATGCTCACGGAGGCGGAGCAGGCTCTCAATCTGCTGCGTGCAGACATCAAGACCACCCAGGCCACCGCGGCGCTGCAGGAACGTTTTCAAGGCAAGCTCCTGGAAGCGCTGGGCCGGGAGACACTGACACCAGGCCGGCGCCAGGGCGGCGTGATCAACTGCCCGCTCACCGTCGAGGATTGGCGCTGGGTGTCGGACCGGTTCCACCGGCGCTGGCTGTCGAGCACCCGCTACATCACCCTCCATGGCAGGCCCATGCGCCTGGGCGAGGACGAGGCCCTGGCCCTGTATGTGACGGGCAGCAGCCTCAGCAGCTACGCCTTTGATGTTTCGGTCCACCTGTGGCGCCGATGGCCCGGCAAGACCAGCCTGCCGAGCCTGGAAAAGGGTTCGTTCCCCCCGATGAACAGCGACGACTGGTACGACACGCGCATCACCTTTTGCGTGCTGCACGTGCCACCAGCCGGGTAGGCCACGCAGCGCCGCCCTGCACCGCTTCAAAAACCACCCCGCGTTTCACCTCTGGAGGTATCACCATGTACGGACGGCTCTTCTTTGACGAACAACGCGGGGTGCTCGGCGCGCGGGTGTATTTCGGCATGGCCATCCCGCCGGCACCGCTGGACCCGGCGCAGAGCGCTCAGCGGCAGCAGGTGGCCACCCAGATGCTGGACGGCAGTTGCCCGGACGCGCAGGAGCGCCAGCGCATCGCCGCCACGATGGCCGAACTGTCGAAGTTGATGGACGCGACCGACCTGGTCTTCGGCCTGCACATGGCCATGGCCCACCACCTGCTGCCCGAAGCACAGCGCAGCGAGCGCGAGGCCACCATCGCGCAGCTGATCGAAGCCCACCTGCCCGCGGTGCACACTTTGCCGCCGCCTCTGAGCACCAGCGTCGATCTGTTGCGCCGCACGGCCATCACCGCCCCCGACCCGCTGATGGAAATGCTGGTGCGCACCTAGTGCGGCCGCCTGTGCAGTTACTTCACCACGCAGCCGCAGGCGCCGCTGCCCTACCAGACCATCGGCAAGGCGGCCGGTGGCCTGATGCAGTTTCTGGGTTTTCTGGGGCAGCCGGTGGTGATGTTCGTCATCCAGTGTTGGACCCTGCGGCCGGTGGCCGAAGGCGATCGTTTCATCGACCTGATCGCCGCTGTGGTGAAAGCCGGCAAGGGTGCGGCGCTGGAAACCGCGCGCGGGCTGTGCGAGAAACGCTTCGGCAACATGTCGCCCACGGCTTCCGACCTGCTGGTGGAGGTCATGCAGGACCTGCTGGCACGGCCCACCACAGACCCCACCGACATCGTGACCGAGCACCTGGAACGCCTGGGGCGCCAGGACGCTGTCTTGCGCGACCAGGTCGTGCGGGATTCGACCGCAGCCGTTCGCCAGGGCGTTCCCATGGGCGCGCCCTGCACGGCCGATGCCCAGGCCGCACTGGCCCGGGTGGACGGACTGCTGGACGAAGCAGACCAGCGCATGACGCAGGCACGCCTGCGGGCGTGTCCGGCCTTGTCGAGCGCCGAGCCCAACCCGGCGGCCAACCAGGACCGTCCCGACCTGGACCCGGCCTACACCTGGTCGATCGACCGCTTGCTGCTCTGGATCGAGGGATCGCTGACGCGCCAGAGCGCGCCGCGCCGCGTGGACCGCAAGCGCATCGTGGCCCAGGAAACCGAGGCGGTGAAACAGCGTGCCAAGGTGCTGCCACCCAAAGGCCGCCCAGCGCCGCCCAAACAAGCGCCGCTGACCGAAGAAGACGTGAACGCCATCATCCTGCACGGACTGGCCGCCACAGCGCAGTTCTTTCTGGACGACATCACCGAACTGGTGCCGATGGCCCAGCGCCTGGGTGCGCCGGCGCCAGCGGTGCAGGCCTGCAGCGAACTGCTGGGCCCGCTGCGCGATCTGGTGCAGCAGCCCGGCAAGCACGAGGAAACCGAAGCGCGGGCCACGCTCGGCCGGGCCGAGGACGCTGTGACCCAACTGCGCCGCAATGTGCGCGCAGGCCAGGCCGACGCGGCCCTGAAAAGCCGCTTCAACCGCCGGCTGATCGAAGCCCTGGGGGCGGAGCCGCTGGTGCGTGGCAAGCGCCATGGTGGTGTGATCGGTTGCCCCATGCGCCTTGACAACTGGCCCTGGGTGGTGGAGCAGTTCCACAACCGTTGGCTGGCCGGTGCCCACCGCCTGGTGGTGGACGGCGTGTCGGTGACGCTGCGCGACAACGAGGCCCTGGCCCTCTACGTGACCGCTGGCAGCCAGAGCCGTTATGCGTTCGATGTGACGGTGCACCTGTGGCGCCGCCGCCCTGGCACCACCGGCCGGCCCTGTTTGCCAGGGCGGCTCAGCGAAGGCTTTCCGCCCATGAACACGGCCGACTGGGACGATTCCTACACCACCTGCTGCGTGCTGCACGTGCCTGCTGGCTGAGGAGCCGGGCACCGCCGTGTCTGGTTGCCACACCTGGTGCGAGCACCGGATGGGCAGGGGCTCGTCGAAGCACAACACTGGGTGCCTTCCAGTCCTGGAGAAGACCATGTACGCCCAACTGAAATTCGACGTCAATAACCCCACGACCCCCTGGATCGCCGACTATTTCGCCCTGCCGGGGGTGGCCGACAAGCTGCCACCCAAGCTGGAAACGGCGCGCAAATCGGGCCTGGACTATCTGGTGAAGTCGACCTGCACAGAGCTGACCGATGCCAACAGGAAACTGCTGACCGATCAGGTCTACAACGTGATCAGGCTGCTGCCTGCCAACATGACGCAGATCAGCTTCGAGCTCTACATGGCTTTGGCCCACTGCCGGCTGGATGCCGATACGCGGGCAGCCCGCGAGCAGCGCATCCGCTCGGTCATGGATCCGCACTTTGCCCAGCACCGGAACAAGGAGGTGCGCCAGCACGCCACAGACCTCCAGGCGCTGGCGGTTCTGGTGCCAGACGCGGCCATGGACACCGTGCTGCGCTCGCGGGTGATCACCACGCAACGCAGCGCGCTGGCTATGCCCGAGGGACGGGAGCTGTTCCCCCGCTACTTCAAGCTGCTCGACCAGACCTGCCGCGCCTTCGACTGGAAAGAGCCCCGGTTCGGGGAAGCGCTGGAGGCCTGCCACTTCAGCCGCCCGCCGCACGAGCAGCAGGCCTGCCTGGACCTGTTCGAAAAAGCCCGCGGCACGGGCCTGCACAAATTACTGCCCATGCTGCTGGATGGCCTGGCGGCCCGCGAGAAAGACCTCTTGGAGGCGGACCTCGGCGATGCGGTCTTCGGCCTGCTGCAGGCCTGGACGGCGTTGGAACAATCCAAGCACGACGGCAGCGCCATGGAGGATCTGGTGGCGATTGAAGTGGAGCGGTTCGTGACCCGGCGCGCAGCGCGCTGCAGCGACATCGTCGAAGCAACCGTGGCGGCCATGGAACGGGGGGTCGCCTTCGACCCCAAGTCCAAGGACGCCAACATCGCCGCCACCACGGCCTGCACCACGACCCAGCTGATCATGGACCTGGCCATGAGCGGCTCGCGCCTGCGCCATGCGCTGGCGCCGGAGAAGACCGTGACCACAACGGCTCCGCAGGCGCCCCAGCCCGATGTCGACGCCATCCATGCGCGCTCGGTGGAGTGGCTGACACGCTGGATCGAGGAGCCTGCGTCCGACGTCGGCGCGCCGCAGCGCCTCAACCGCCAGGTGATCGCCCATGCAGTGAACGAAAGCCGCGAGCGCACCCGCGCGGCCATGAAGACACCCGCACCAGCGCGGCGCAGCGACGACGACCTGACCGAGAAAGACGTGGAGCTCGTGGTGGACAGCGGCCTGTGCACCTACGCCGACTTCCTGCTCGGCGACATCGGCAGCCTCTTGACGCGATGCGGGCAGCTGAACCTGCAGCCGCAACCTCTCGCGGACTGCCACAACCTGATCGAACCGCTGCAGGAACTGGCCCGGCAGCCGTCCCCGGACGAACTTCGGGCGAGGGACCTGCTGCACCGGGCGGACGCCGCCATCGCGGCGCTGGAGCGGGACATTGCCACCACCCAGGTTGAGGGGCGTGTGCGCCAGCGCTTCGAGCGCGCACTCGGCGAGGCCCTGAACCGTGAAGCCCTGGTCTATGGCAAGCGCCATGGCGGTGTGATCGCCTGCCCCATGGGGCAGGCCGACTGGCCATGGGTTTACCAGACCTGGCACGGGCGTTGGCTCAACGCCCAAATGCTGGAGATCGACGGGCACCGGGCTCCGCTGCAAGCCGATCAGGCGCTCGCGCTGTACGTGACCGGCGGCAGCCGCAGCAATTACGCGTTCGACATCTCGGTGCATCTGTGGTGCCGCAAACAGGGTTCCACGGGCCCGGCCCGCGAGGAAGGGGGGCTGTATCCCCGCATGAACACGCGCGACTGGCGCGACACACGCATTCCCTGCCTGGTGCTGCACGTGGCGCACGCCGACTCATGAACACCCGAAGGAAAACAACATGTACGGATGGCTTCGCTACACGCCCGAAGAGGGCCTGGTCGTTTCATTGCCCGCCTACGGAGCGCCGGCTGATCTCGGTATCGATCCCAAACTGATCCCAGGGCGCAAGGCCCTGCTGCAGGACTTCATTCAGAAAGAGCTCGCGGCAGACCCACCCGATGTCCGGGAACGGATATCCCTCGCACTGGGAAAAATCATCGCCACGCTGAACGTGGACGCTGGCGAGAACCTGGAGTTTCAGCTCTACATGGGCATGGCGCACGAGCGCCTGCCCACAGAGCAACGCCTGGCACGCGAGGAACTCATCGACGGCTCCATCGCCACCCACCTGGCCCAGATCACCGACCGTACCGACAGGATGCAAGGCCAGATTTCGCAACTCCGGCAGGTGGCCATCCTCTGGCCTGAATTGCGCATCGACGAAATGGTCAGATCGGCCTGCGTCAAGATCATGAGCGACAGGGTCGTGCAGCTTTTCACCTCGGTGAATCTTCTGAAGGACGGGGCCCAGGTGTTTCCCCATCTGTGGAATGGCTTGATCGCGTTCCTGCTTCAACTGGACAAGAACAAAGTACCGACCCAGTCAGGTGTTTCCGCTTGGTTCATCAGCACGATACTGGCACAGGCACCCGCTCACAGCAGCGAAACCCAATCCTTGTTCGTGCAAGCCCTGCAAAAACTGGGTGCAGGATTCCTGACGAAGCTCATCGACACGCTGTTTCCGTTGACAACGGAGATGGCTTTGAGCCTCATCCACGACGTCTCGGTGCGGGTCATGCGGGACAAGCTGGCCGACCCGGCCAGCGTGGACGAGGAGATCATCGACACGCACCTGGCCTGGGCACGGGGTCTGGTGGATCTGCAGAACCGGCGGATGCTCTACGCCACTGTTGCTGCGGTCGACAGCAACGTGCCCATGGGCGACAAGACAGCCAGCAACAAGGCCGCCCTGGCCAGTGCTCGGCAGGCGGCCAGCAAGACCAGCCAGGTCATGACGCCCAGATTCATGGACATGGCCCGCAAGATGCGCCCATCGCCCACCGCCTCCCAACCGGGAAAGGAAAAGGCCGATCTCGACCAACCCTACACCTGGTCGGTCACCAAGCTCCTGCGCTGGATCGAGGGCCCGGTGACACGGCCCGCGCAACAACCCATGGACCGCAAAAAGATCCTGGCGGTCGAGAAAGCGGCTGCCAGCAAGGCCCTGCCTTCTGTCCCCAAAGGCAAACCCGAACCAGCACCGCCCGCGACCCTGCTGCAGGAAACCGACATCGACGGAACGATTCAGGACGCCCTGTCGGCCACCGCCACCTTCTTCTACGGCCACATCCAGGACATGCTGCCCCTGGCCAGGCAGCTCGATGCCAACAACCCGCTGCCACAGGCCTGCGCCGACCTGATGGGCCCGCTCGAAGGCCTGGCCAACAAGCCCATTGCGCCCGAGGACGAACTCAAGGCCCGAGCCCTTCTCACCACCGCTGAAAAAGCCGTCATCGACCTGCGCCGCAGCCTGAAAACCGCCAAGGCCACCCTGCAGGTGCGCAACCGTTTCCGGGTTCAGCTGGTCGCCGCCCTGAAGACCGAACAAATGGCCTGGGGCAAGCGCCATGGCGGCACGATCGCCTGCCCCGTGCGTCTCACCGACTGGTCTTTCGTGGCCGACAACTTCCACGACCGCTGGTTGCCGCTGGTGAAGAACGTGATGATCGGCCGGCAGAACACGCCGCTGGACGAAGACCAGGCCGCGGCCCTGTACGTCACGGGCAGCAGCCTCAGTGGCTTCGCCTTCGATGTGTCGGTGCACATCTGGCAGCGCTGTCCCGGCAGAACCAGCCTGCCGAGCGACCAGGACGACGCGTTCCCCGCCATGAACACGGACGACTGGTTCGACACCTACCAGACCTGTTGCGTGCTGCACGTGCCGCTCGCCCGCTGAACGCGTCCCTGCCCACTGCTGGCCGCACCCACTCCCGTCCCGACGCGCTCGGGATACCCCCGAAAGAACCCCATGTACGGTCAACTGGACTACCAACCCGAACACGTTCAAGCCCCTTGGACGGTCAGCTATTTCCTGTGCCGTGATCTTGCGCTGCCGGACTTGACCGCTGCACAAGCGTACGCAAGAGGCCAGGCACTCAAACAAATGAAAAAGGAAGTGCCTGATCTCACAGACGCCCAGCTGAAGGAACTGAACACCATCGCCCGGGGCTTGCCCGCCGATACGGTCGACCTGGTGTCCGATCTGTACCTTGCCCTGGCCCACCTCCGCCTGCCCGATTCACAGCGCAAGGAGCGCGAAGCCCTGATCACCGCGACGCTGGATGCCTACTTCCACGGAACGCCTGAGTTGCCCAGGGTGACCGCCGGCATCAAACACAGCGGCCTGTTGGCACCGCTGGCGCCCGATGCCTTCCTGGAGAGCATGATCCGCAGTCAAGCCGCCCGGCTGCAGATGGTCTCCATGGCGCAGCCGGACTGGGCAACCCACTTCGCCGATCTCGTGAAAAGCCTCGACACCCTGATGGGCGCTCTGGGCATTGAAACGCAAACGAAAGAAGAGCATCTGTTGCTCAGCGCGTGCTTCACGCGCCCACTGATGGAACGACCGGGGTTTCTCCAACTGTTGGCGATGGCCGCTCAACACCATCTCGGTGCTGCCGTGCGCAGCACCCAGGCCGCCTTGCACAACATCGGCTTGCTGTTGGCGTCCGAGGGCGACATTCTGGTGAGCGTGTTGCAGGAGTGCACGGCGGCCAATCTGGATGGGTCGATGCAGGCAGACATTGACCAGATCGTGGCCAACCAGGTGGCTCTGGGTCGCGCCACCGACAGCGCGCGGGCCCAGATGGTCATCGAGGCCACCATCGAAGCGGTTCGCGCCGGGGTGCCCCTGGGGGCCAAGGTGCAGGAGCACAACCAGGCTGCGATCTCGGCAGCCAATCAGGTCTGGGCGCAGCAGTTGCTTCGCATGACACCCCAGCGCCTGCGCCTTCGCAACAAGTTGGCACAGGCGCAGGATCAACGCAAAAGCGACGACGCATCCAGCCCACCCGATCTCGACCCGGTCAACACGTGGTCTGTGAACAAGCTGGTGCAATGGATCGGGGGACCCATCAGCGACAAGGAACCGCAGCCACTGGACCGCAAGGCGATTGTGGCCAAGGAGAAAACGGCTCGACAGGATGCGCGCGTGAAGACGAGGATGCCGGAGAAGATCGCACGCTCCGATGCGGACCTGACCGAAGCGGATATCGGATTCACGGTGCAGAACGGGCTGAGCACCTACGCCGACATCTGCATCTGGCAAATCGAGCAGAGCAAGGCGTCGATCGATACCTCAACGGCCATGCAAGCCTGCATGGCCCTGTTGCCCTCGCTTCAAAGGGTGAGGGATGGCCATGAACCCGACGATCAAAAGGCTCGCGTCCTTCTGTATCAGACTGACGCGGCGCTCAGTTTGCTGCACAAAGACATCCACGCCATGGCGGTCGATGCGCGCACCCGTCAACGCTTTGCCGAGCAACTGCAGTTGGCGCTGTCCAGGGAGCAGATGGTGGAAGGCAAGCGCCATGGCGGCGTGATCGCCTGTCGTCTCAGTCGCGGCGACTGGCCCTGGGTGGCCGAGCAGTACCACCGGCGCTGGCTGCCCTGGACCGGTCAGATCACGATCGACGGGGTGCCCCAGCCCTTGCAACCCGACCAGGCGCTGGGGCTGTACGTCACGATCAAAAGCCTCAGCGGCTTCGAGTTCGACGTGACGGTGCACCTGTGGCAGCGCAAGCCAGGGCGCCGGGGTGCGCCGGGCACCAGCAGGGCACCGTACGCGCCCATGAATACCGAAGACTGGGTTGACCCGTTGGTGCCGTGCACCGTGCTGCACGTTCCGTCCGCTGGCTGAGGTCCACCTCGAGCGTGCGGAGTCGGTGCCTCAGTCAGGCCGCGCGCTTGACCAGCAGCAGGCTGGCCCCCATGGCCATGAGCACGCCGCCAAACACGCGGTTCTGCGCGCGCCGTGCCCGGGCTGTCGCCAACCACGCTTTGGCCCGCGAGGCGAGGAACGCGTAGCCGTGCATGACCACCAGATCGACTGCAATGGTGGTGACCAGCAGCACCAGCAGCTGCAGCCAGAGGGGGCGCTGCGGGTCGATGAACTGCGGTAGCACCGCCACCATGAACACGATGCCCTTGGGGTTGGTCACGTTGGTGAAGAAGCCGATCACGAAGCGCTCGCGCGCCGAAGGCACGCCGGTGGGCGTCGGCACGGCCTCCCCCTTCACAGAAGCCGCTTCCACTCTCGTCCGCCATTGTTTGAGGCCGAGCCAGATCAAATAGGCCGCGCCCACGAACTTCACCACCGTGAAGGCCGTGGCCGATGCCAGCAGCAGCGCGCCCACCCCCACACCGGCCACCAGCAGGATCACCGCCAGCCCCAGTTGCAGGCCCACGATGGTGGCGCTGGTCTTCTTCATTCCGTAGGCCAGGCCGTGCGTCATCGACAGCACCGCACCCGACCCCGGCGACAGGGCAATCGCCCAGGAGGCCAGGAAATACGCCAGCCAGACTTGCAGCTCCATGGTCAGCCCGCCCGCTTGGCCAGCAAGGCGCGCGCCACGCGCGAGCCGCTCGGACGGCCGAGCTGTTCGCTGATGTACACACCGGCGTCGACCAGCGCATCCAGGTCGATGCCGGTGGCTATGCCCATGCCGTGCAGCAGATAGACCACGTCTTCGGTGGCCACGTTGCCGGTGGCGCCCTTGGCATACGGGCAGCCGCCCAGGCCCGACACGGACGACTGGAAATTCCAGACCCCCATCTCGAGTGCAGCCAGTGTGTTGGACAGGGCCTGGCCGTAGGTGTCGTGGAAATGGCCAGACACCTCGTCGATGCCGTAGTGCTGCAGTGTGGCCTCGAGCGCGGCCTGCACCTTGCGCGGCGTGCCCACACCGATGGTGTCGGCCACGTCCACGCGTTGCACGCCGATGCCCTTCATGAGGGCGGCCAGGTAGGCCACGCGTTCGGGCGCGATCTCACCTTCGTACGGGCAACCGACGGTGCAGCTCATGGCGCCGCGCACGGCGATGCCGGCAGCCCTGGCGGCCTCCACCACGGGCGCGAAGCGCTCGATGCTCTCGGCGATCGAGCAGTTGATGTTCTTCTGGCTGAAGGCCTCGCTGGCCGCGCCGAACACCACGATCTCGTCGGGTTTGTCGAGCACGGCGGCCTCGAAGCCCTTGAGGTTGGGCGTGAGCACCGAGTAGCGCACGCCGCCCTGGCGCGACAGGCCGGCCATGACGTCGTGGTTGTCGGCCATCTGCGGCACCCACTTCGGGCTCACGTAGCTGGTGACCTCGATCTCCTTCAGGCCAGCGGCCTGCAGGCGGTGCACCAGCTCGATCTTCACCGTGGCGGGCACTGGCTGCTTTTCATTCTGCAGGCCGTCGCGTGGGCCGACGTCGATGAGTTGGACGCGGGAGGGGATGTTCATGAGGGACTCGCTTTCAGCTTTCAATAACCGCGGTCGCGGTGCACCACACCGGCGATCGGCTCGCCGCGCGAGAGCGCCACGATCTTGCCGGCGATCTGCGCGATGCTCTCGTCGCGCAGGGTGCGCGCCGAGGTGTGCGGGGTGACGGTGACTTTGGGGTGTTGCCAGAACGGGTGCTCGGCGGGCAGGGGCTCGGTGCGGAACACATCGAGCGTGGCGCCCGACAGATGACCGCTGTCGAGCAGGGCGATCAGGTCGTCCTCCACCAGATGCGCGCCGCGCGCGACGTTGATGACATGGCCACCGGGCTGCAGGCGGCCCATCGTTTCGCGGTTGAGGATGTCCTGCGTGTCGGGCGTGAGCGGCAGCAGGTTGACCAGCACCTTGCTTGCCGCGAGAAACCCGTTGAAGCCCTCGGAGCCTGAATGGCAGGTGACGCCGTCGATCTGCTTGGGGCTGCGGCTCCAGCCGTGCACCGGGAACTCGAACACCCTCAGGGCCCGCGCCACGCGCTCGCCCAGCACGCCCAGGCCCATCACACCCACGGGCCAGTCGGCGCGGTTGCGCGGTTTGCGGTAGGACCACTGGCCGGCCGCGATGTCGGCCTCGTAGCCGTCGAACTCGCGGAAATGGCGGATGACGGCGTGGCACACGTACTCTGCCATCTGCACCGACATGCCGGCGTCGTCCAGCCGAACCACCCGGGCTTGCGGCGGCAGGCGCAGCTTCATGATCGCGTCCACACCGGCGCCGATGTTGAACATGGCCTTGAGGCCGGGTTGTTCGTCCAGAAACGCTTGCGGCGGCGACCACACGATGGCGTAGTCGGCCTGGGGGTCGCCGGCTTTCCAGGTGCTCACGTGAGCGCCGGGCAGCAAGGCGCGAAAGCCCTCTTCCCAGGGGGCGGCTTTGGTTTGGGCAACGCAGATGGTGATGTTCATGCGTCGAGCTTAAAAGAAGCGGCCCGCGCGCGCTGTCACGGGGCCATCGCCTCGATCACGCCGTGGTGATCTTGAGCAGCTCGGCGCCTTCGCTCACCTGGTCACCGGGCGCGTACAACAGCTCGGCCACGGTACCGTCGGCAGGGGCGGCGATGGTGTGCTCCATCTTCATGGCCTCCATCACGGCCAGGGCCTGACCCTTCTTGATCACGTCACCCGCCTTCACCGCGAACGACAGCACCTTGCCAGGCATGGGCGCGGTGAGCCGCCCACCGTCGGCCGCGGCCACGCCGGCGTGGGCCAGCGCGTCGATCTCGGTGATCTGCGTGGCACCCAGAGCGCAGAACACATGCACGATCTCGCCCAACTGCCAGGTCTGAACGGTCTGCCGCTGGCCCTGGAATTGCAGATCCATGCGGGCGCCGCCCTCGGTGGGCAAGGTCTCGAACTGCAGCACGCCACTGACCTCGCCGAAAGCGAGCTGCAACGCGCCGTCGTGCAGGTAGGTGAGGTGCGCGAGCAGGGACTCGCCCAGGTACTCGAAGTCGAAGCGGCGCACGGTGAGCCCGTGCGGACGCCAGCCGTCGCGGCGCGAGAACGGGTCGGCGGCCTCCACGGCACGCTCGACCACCAGCGTTTGCGCCACGGCAGAGGCCACCGCGAGCGCCAGACCCACCTTGTCCTGGTGGAACAACACCGCGGCCTCGCGCGGGATCAGCGCGGTGTCCAGGTTGGCCTGCGCGAACGACGGACTGTTGACCACGTGACGCAGGAACTGCACGTTGGTGGACAGGCCGACGATGCGCGTCTCGGCCAAGGCCGCGTCCATGCGCGCCAGTGCCTCGGCGCGCGTGGCGCCATGCACGATGAGCTTGGCCACCATGGAGTCGTAGAACGGGCTGATGGTGTCGCCCTCGCGCACGCCATCGTCCACCCGCACCACGCCCCGCTCAAACGCGGTGCAGTCGGGCTTGCGGTACACCGTGAGCGTGCCGGTGGCGGGCAGAAAGTTGTTGTCGGGCGTTTCGGCGCAGATGCGCGCCTCGATCGCGTGGCCGTGGATGCGCAGGTCCTCCTGCTTCAGGGGCAACGGCTCGCCGCTGGCCACGCGCAGCTGCCACTCCACCAGATCGAGTCCGGTGATGGCTTCGGTCACCGGGTGCTCGACCTGCAGGCGCGTGTTCATCTCCATGAAGTAAAAGCGCATGCCGCCTTCGGGCGGCTGTTCGACGATGAACTCCACCGTGCCGGCGCCCACATAGTTCACCGCCTTGGCCGCTGCCACAGCGGCCGCGCCCATCTGCGCGCGGAACTCGGGCGTCATGCCGGGCGCGGGCGCCTCTTCCAGCACTTTCTGGTGGCGGCGCTGCACCGAGCAGTCGCGCTCGAACAGGTACACGCAGTTGCCGTGCGTGTCGCCGAACACCTGGATCTCGATGTGG
>JAZKHJ010000041.1:0-63190 GCA_040385485.1 Pseudomonadota bacterium
CTACATCGAGGGCCTGAACATGCTCTCGAACATGCGCCTGTGCGCCAACGTGCCGGGTCAGTGGGCCATTCAAACCGCGTTGGGTGGCTACCAGAGCATCAACGATCTGGTGGGCGAGGGCGGCCGGCTGCGCCGCCAGCGCGATCTGGCCTACGAACTCATCACCGCCATTCCGGGCGTGAGTTGCGTGAAGCCGTCGGCCGCGCTCTACATGTTCCCCAAGCTCGATCCGAAGATGTACCCGATCGAGGACGACCAACAGATGTTCCTGGAACTGCTGCAGGAAACGCGCGTGATGCTGGTGCAGGGGTCGGGTTTCAACTACCCCGACAACCAGCATTTCCGCATTGTGTTCCTGCCGCACGAAGATGACTTGCGTGAGGCCATCAACCGCGTCGCGAAGTTCTTTGAAGGCTGGCGAAAACGCCACGGCACCTGATTTTTTTGCTCCCCAACCATGACCGACATGAAACCGATCCAAGTAGGCCTTCTGGGCATA
Source organism: Pseudomonadota bacterium (assembly GCA_040385485.1). Classification (GTDB taxonomy): domain Bacteria; phylum Pseudomonadota; class Gammaproteobacteria; order Burkholderiales; family Burkholderiaceae_C; genus Hydrogenophaga. The sequence continues at coordinate 500 of JAZKHJ010000041.1, forward strand.
GGCACCGTGGGCAGCGGCACGTTCAACGTGTTGCAACGCAACCAGGAAGAGATCCGCCGGCGTGCCGGTCGTGGCATCGAGATCACCATGGTGGCCGACTTGGACACCGCGCGCGCGCAGTCCATCGTGGGCCCGAACGTGAAGGTGGTGAACGACGCACGCGCGGTCATCGCCAACCCCGACATCGACATCGTGATCGAACTCATCGGTGGCTACGGCATTGCCAAGGCGCTGGTGCTGGAAGCCATCGCCGCAGGCAAACACGTGGTGACCGCCAACAAGGCGCTGCTGGCCGTGCACGGTACCGAGATATTCGCCGCGGCCTCGGCCAAGGGCGTGATGGTGGCGTTCGAGGCCGCCGTGGCCGGTGGCATTCCCATCATCAAGGCGCTGCGTGAAGGGCTGACTGCCAACAGCATCCAGTGGATCGCCGGCATCATCAACGGCACGACGAACTTCATCCTCTCCGAGATGCGCGACAAAGGCCTGGACTTTGCCGTGGTGCTCAAGGAGGCCCAGCGCCTGGGCTACGCCGAGACCGACCCGACTTTCGACATCGAGGGTGTGGACGCGGCCCACAAGGTCACGCTCATGAGCGCGATCGCCTTCGGCATCCCGGTGCAGTTCGACAAGGCCTACGTGGAAGGCATCACGCAACTGGGCGCGACCGACATCAAATACGCCGAGCAGCTGGGCTACCGCATCAAACTGCTGGGCATCACCAAGAGGACCACGAAGGGCATCGAGCTGCGCGTGCACCCGAGCCTGGTGCCAGCCAAGCGGCTGATCGCCAACGTGGAGGGCGCGATGAACGCAGTGGTGGTGCAGGGCGATGCCGTGGGCACCACGCTGTACTACGGCAAGGGCGCGGGCAGTGAGCCCACAGCCAGCGCCGTGATTGCCGATCTGGTTGATATCACCCGCCTGCACACCGCCGACCCGCACCACCGCGTCCCGCACCTGGCTTTCCAGCCCGATGCGATGAGCGACCTGAGCGTGCTGCCCATGAGCGAAGTGGTGACGAGCTACTACCTGCGCTTGCGCGTGGCCGACGAGGCCGGCGTGCTGGCCGAAGTGACTGGCTTGCTGGCCAAAGCCGGCATCAGCATCGATGCGGTGCTGCAGCGCGAGGCCGATGAGGTGAGCGGCGAAGGCGGCACATCCACCGACCTGATCATCCTCACGCACGACACGCGCGAAGGCACCATGAACGACGCCCTGGCCCAACTGCAAAAGCTGCCCACCGTGCTCGCGCCCATCGTGCGCATCCGCAAGGAAGAGCTGAACTGATGCTGTACCTCTCTACCCGCGGCGACCCGGGGCGCAAGCACTTTTGCGAGATTCTGCTGGAAGGCCTGGCACCCGACGGCGGCCTGTACCTCCCCGAGGCGTATCCCCGACTGGATGCCACGGCGCTGCAGCGCCTGCGCGCCAAATTCAACGGCGGCGCGACCGGCGGATACGCAGCGCTGGCGTTCGAGATCCTCTCGCTCTACATCGACGACATCCCTCCCGCCGACCTGCGCGCGCTGTGCGAGAAGACCTACACCGAAGCGGTGTACGGCACGCCGCAGATCGTGCCGCTCAAGCAGCTCGAACCGGGCTTCCACCTCGAAGCTCTGTCCAACGGCCCCACGCTGGCCTTCAAGGACATGGCCATGCAGTTGCTGGGCAACCTGTTCGAATACGAACTGGCGCGCCGTGGCGAGGAACTCAACATCCTGGGTGCGACCTCGGGTGACACCGGCAGCGCGGCCGAGTACGCCATGCGCGGCAAGCGCGGGGTGCGCGTTTTCATGTTGAGTCCGCATGGCCGCATGAGCCCGTTCCAGCAGGCGCAGATGTTCAGCCTGATGGACGAGAACATCCACAACATCGCCATTGAGGGTGTGTTCGACGACTGCCAGGACATCGTCAAGAACGTCAGCAACGACCTGGGCTTCAAGCGCGCGCACAAGATTGGCACCGTCAACTCGATCAACTGGGCGCGGCTGCTGGCGCAGGTGGTGTACTACTTCGCCGGTTACTTCCAGGCCACCACCAAGGACACCGAGCAGGTTTCATTTACCGTGCCCAGTGGCAATTTCGGCAACGTCTGCGCGGGCCACGTGGCGCGCCAGATGGGCCTGCCGATCCGCACGCTCGTGGTCGCGACCAACGAGAACGACGTGCTCGACGAGTTCTTCCGCACCGGCATCTACCGCGTGCGCGCCAGCGCTGACACCCACGAGACCTCCAGCCCCTCGATGGACATCTCCAAGGCCAGCAACTTCGAGCGCTTCGTGTTCGACCTGCTGGGCCGTGACGGCGAACGCGTCAAGGCGTTGTTCGGCGACGTGCTGTCGCGTGAAGGTCGTTTCGACCTGAGCGCAGATCCGGCGTTTGCGGGAGCTGCCAGACACTATGGGTTTCGCAGCGGCACGAGCACGCACGAAAACCGCCTCGAGACGATTCGCGATACCTTCAAACGCCATGGCGTGATGATCGACACCCACACCGCCGACGGCGTGAAGGTGGCGCGTGAGCATCTCCAGCCCGGCGTTCCGATGATCGTGCTGGAGACTGCGTTGCCGATCAAGTTTGCCGAGACCATCGTCGAGGCCCTGGGGCAGCAACCGCATCGTCCCCCGCAGTTCCAGGGCATCGAGGATCTGCCCAAGCGCGTGCAGGTGATGCCGGCGAGCACGGGTGCTGTGCAAGCCTTCATCGCCGAGCATTGCGCCCGGGCATGAAGGTCGTCGGGTTTGCGGGCTTCTCGGGATCGGGCAAAACCACGCTGGTCGAGCAGCTGATTCCCGAACTCAAGCTGCGCGGGCAGCGCGTGTCCGTGGTCAAGCACGCGCACCACCGTTTTGACATCGATCACCCCGGCAAGGACACCTGGCGCCACCGCGAAGCCGGAGCCTTCGAGGTGCTTGCCGCTTCGCCCAAACGGATGGTGCTCATGCGCGAACTGGAGACCGTCGTCGAGCATTCGGTACACGACCTCCTTGCCCAGTTGCGCGCAGACGTCGATTGGGTGCTGGTCGAGGGTTTCAAGCAGAGCGATCTGCCCAAGGTGGAGGTGTGGCGGCAGGCCCATGGCAAGCCGCTGCGCTTTCCCGACGACCATCACATCGTGGCCATCGCCACCGACACCCCGGATGCTTTGCCCGTGTCCGTCCACTGCACCGTGCTGGATTTGAACCGGGCCGATGACGTGGCCGCCTGGTTGGTCGACAATGCAGTGCGATTCGAATACTGCACCCCGTTGAGCCTGCCATGACCACGCCCCCTCCATCACAGACCCGTGTGCCATTGATGTCGCTGGACGACGCGATGGTGAACTTGCTGGCACACGCCGGGCCGCTGCAGTCCACCGAAGCGGTGGCCACCTTCGATGCCGACGGCCGCGTGCTGGCACAAGACCTCGTGTCTGCGCTGCAGGTGCCACCCAACGACAACTCGTCCATGGATGGTTACGCCCTGCGCGCTGCCGACGTGACTGAGGCGGGCAAGGTATTGCCCGTGACGCAGCGCATCGCCGCCGGCCACTCGGGCGAGCCACTGGAGCCAGGCACCTGCGCGCGCATCTTCACAGGAGCGCCCATGCCCGCCGGGGCCGATGCGGTGGTGATGCAGGAAGACACAGTCGAAGTGGGAGGCAACATCCACGGCGTGCACATCCAGGCCGTGCCCCAGCCGGGTCAGTGGGTGCGGCGTGCGGGGGAAGACGTGACGCGCGGCGCGGTGGTGCTGGCCCGTGGCGAACGCCTGTCACCAGCGAGCCTTGGCCTGGCCGCCAGCCTGGGCCTGGCGCACCTGAATGTGGTGGCGCGCCCGCGTGTGGCGCTGTTCTCCACCGGAGACGAACTCGTGATGCCGGGCGAGGTTGCGCCCGAGGCCATGAAGCCCGGCGCCATCTACAACTCCAACCGCTTCTTCCTGCGGGCGCTCCTGCACCGCATGGGCTGTGAGGTGAGCGACCTGGGCATCGTGCCCGACCAGCGCGAGGCCACGCTGGCCGCACTCAAGACCGCGGCCGATCACCACGATCTCATCCTCACCAGCGGTGGCGTGTCGGTGGGGGAAGAAGACCACATCAAGCCGGCTGTGCAAAAGCTCGGCCGGCTCGATCTCTGGCAGATCGCCATGAAGCCCGGCAAGCCGTTTGCCTACGGCGCCGTGAAGCGCGATGCGGGCGCCGGTCGCGCAGGGGGCGAGGCCTGCCACTTCATCGGCCTGCCGGGCAATCCTGTGTCCAGCTTCGTCACCTTCCTGCTGTTGGTGCGGCCTTTCCTGTTGCGCTTGCAAGGGGTTGAAGCGGTTGCATTGAAAGCCACCATGCTGCCCGCGCACTTCACGCTGAGCAAGGCCGACAAGCGCCGTGAGTTCCTGCGCGTGCGGCGCAATGCTGCCGGTGGTCTCGATCTGTTTCCCAATCAGAGCTCGGGTGTGCTGACCTCGACGGTGTGGGGCGACGGTCTGGTGGACAACCCCGCTGGCAAAACCATCGCCCACGGAGACCTCGTGTCCTTCATCTCTTTTGCGGACCTGCTTGCATGAAAGTCCAACTGCGTTATTTCGCTTCCATCCGCGAGACCTTGGGCATCGGCAGCGAATCGCTCGACACGCGTGCCAGCACGCTGGCCGCCCTGCGGGCCGAACTGGTGGCTCGCGGTGGCGCCTACGCTGACGCACTCGCCCCAGGCCGCTCGGTGCGTGTGGCGCTCAACCAGGCCATGAGCGACGAAACCGCTGCGCTCACCGAGGGTGCCGAAGTCGGTTTCTTTCCCCCTGTCACGGGCGGCTGAGATGGGCACTCGCGTCTCCATTCAAACCGAGGACTTCGACTTGAGCACCGAGGTGGCGCGGCTGCGCGAAGCCGACAAAGGCGTGGGCGCGGTCTGCAGTTTCATCGGCACCGTGCGAGACCGCAACGATGGCCAGAGCGTGAGCACCATGGAGTTGGAGCACTACCCCGGCATGACCGAGAAGTCCATCGAAGCCATGATTGACGAGGCGCACAAGCGCTTCGACATCTTCGGCGCCCGCGTGATCCACCGCGTGGGCCTGCTGCAGCCGCTGGACCAGATCGTGCTCGTGGTCGTGACTTCTGCACACCGTGGCCAGAGTTTCCAGGCTTGCGAGTTCCTCATGGACTACCTCAAGACGCAAGCGCCGTTCTGGAAGAAGGAGCAGACGCCCGAGGGCGCGCGCTGGGTGGATGCCCGCGTGAGCGACGACGCAGCCCTGGCGCGCTGGGGCATCGCGGCCACCAACAGCTGAACACCCGCAGCGAAGCCATGCTCAGCGCTGCAGACATCGAATCGATCGAGCGCGCCACGCTGCAGGCGGTGGCACCCGAGGTGGTGGAACCCCTGGATGGCTGGCTGCTGGCCATGGACCACGGAACCGTGGGTCGTGCTCGCAGCGCCGTGCCACTGCACCACGACGCACACGACATCCAACGGTTACCGGCCATTCTGGCGCGCTATGCCGTGCTGGGGTTTGAACCCCGGTTCCGCCTGCCCGATCTGCCGACCTTCCGCCCTTGGCATGAGGCCCTGACGCAGCGAGGCTGGCGGCGCGACCAGCCCACCCTGACCATGACAGGGGAGGTCCACGGGCTGATGGATCTGCACCCCGGCCCGCCCGGTGAACTGGATGCCAGGCCCGACGCTGGGTGGATGGCCATGTTCCTGGGCGAGGGCCTGGACCCGGCCGATGGTGCCAGCCGCTCGCGTTCGCTCAGCCGCGCCACCGACACCCTCTACGCCTCGGTGCGGGAGCACGGGCAGACGGTGGCCTGCGGCGCAGCGTCGCTCAGCCACGGCTGGCTGGGCGTGCACGGCATGCGCACGGCGTCCGCCCGGCGCGGCGAAGGCCTGGCGGGCCGCGTCCTGCATGCCATGGCGCTTGAGGCTCTCCGTCGTGGTCTGGCCGGGGTGTTTCTGCAGGTCGATGCGAGCAACCAGCCGGCGCAGGCCTTGTACCGCCGCGCAGGACTCTCCCTGGCCTGGCCCTACGCCTACTGGCGCCCGCCGTTGGTGGATTGATCTGCGTCAAGCCTGCGTGCCGCAGGCGGGCGCAAGCTGGTTGCTGGCTTGAAAACCGGTGGAGCAGCTCCACATGCCCAACAGTTCAGATCACCCGGAGAGCACTTTCATGCGACTCGACAAACTCACCACCAAATTTCAGGAAGCGCTGAGCGAAGCCCAGACGCTGGCGTTGGGCGCCGACCACGCCTATATCGAACCTGTCCATCTGCTGCTGGCCCTGCTGCGCCAGGCCGATGGCCCCCAGTCGCTGCTGCAGCGCGCGGGCGTCAATGTGCCTGGCCTGGCCAAGGCCGCCGAGGCGGCGATCAAGCGCCTGCCTGAGGTGCAAGGGCAAGACCAGGTGCAGGTCGGCCAGGAGCTGGCCAAGCTGCTGCAGGCTACCGAAAAGGAAGCGATCAAGCGCGGCGATCAGTTCATCGCGAGTGAACTGTTCCTGTTGGCCGTGGCCGACAGCAAGGGCGAGTTGGGCCGCATGGCCAATGAAAACGGGTTGAACCGCAAGAGCCTGGAATCCGCCATCACCGCGGTGCGCGGTGGCCAGTCCATGGACAGCCCCGAGGCCGAAGGCCAGCGCGAGGCGCTCAAGAAATACACCATGGACCTCACCGAGCGCGCCCGCATGGGCAAGCTCGACCCGGTGATCGGCCGCGACGACGAGATCCGCCGCGCCATCCAGGTGCTGCAGCGCCGCACCAAGAACAACCCGGTGCTCATTGGCGAACCCGGCGTGGGCAAGACCGCCATCGTCGAGGGCTTGGCGCAGCGCATCGTGGCCGGCGAGGTGCCCGATTCGCTCAAGGGCAAGCGCGTGCTCAGCCTGGACATGGCCGCGCTGCTGGCAGGCGCCAAGTTCCGCGGCGAGTTCGAAGAACGCCTCAAGACCGTGCTGAACGAACTGGCCAAGGACGAGGGCCAGACCATCGTCTTCATCGACGAGCTGCACACCATGGTGGGCGCGGGCAAGGCCGAGGGTGCGATGGACGCGGGCAACATGCTCAAGCCGGCGCTGGCGCGCGGCGAGCTGCACTGCGTGGGCGCGACCACGCTCGACGAATACCGCAAGTACATCGAGAAGGACGCTGCGCTGGAGCGTCGCTTCCAGAAGATCCTGGTGGGCGAACCCAGCGTGGAGGCGACCATCGCCATCCTGCGCGGCCTGCAGGAAAAATATGAAGTGCACCACGGCGTGCAGATCACCGACCCGGCCATCGTGGCCGCGGCCGAGCTGAGCCACCGCTACATCACCGACCGTTTCCTGCCCGACAAGGCGATCGACCTGATCGATGAAGCCGCGTCCAAGATCAAGATCGAACTCGACTCCAAGCCAGAAGTGATGGACCGGCTCGACCGCCGCCTCATCCAGCTGCAGATCGAGCGCGAAGCCGTGCGCCGCGAGAAGGACGAGGCCTCGCAGAAGCGCTTTGGCCTGATCGAGGAAGAGATCGGCCGGCTGGAGAAGGAAATCTCCGACTACGACGAAATCTGGAAGGCCGAGAAGGCCGCCGCGCTGGGTTCCAAGGACGTGATGGAAGAGATGGACCGCATCCGCTCCCAGATCAAGACCTTCACCGACAAAGGCGACTTCAACAAGGTCGCCGAGCTGCAGTACGGCAAGCTGCCCGAGCTGGAAAAGCGGTTGAAAGACGCGCAGGCGGTGGAAGCCGGCAAGGCACTGAACAAAGACGGCAAGGGCCGCCCGCAGCTGCTGCGCACGCAGGTCGGCGCCGAAGAAATCGCCGAGGTGGTGGCGCGCGCCACCGGCATTCCGGTGAGCAAGCTCATGCAGGGCGAGCGCGACAAGCTGCTGCTGATGGAAGGCAAGCTGCACGAGCGCGTAGTCGGCCAGGACGAAGCCATCGGCGCGGTGGCCAACGCCATCCGCCGCTCGCGCTCGGGCCTCTCCGACCCGAACCGCCCGACCGGCTCCTTCCTGTTCCTCGGCCCCACCGGCGTGGGCAAGACCGAGCTGTGCAAAGCGCTGGCTGGTTTCCTGTTCGACAGCGAAGACCACCTGGTGCGCATCGACATGAGCGAGTTCATGGAGAAACACTCCGTGGCCCGCCTGATCGGCGCGCCGCCCGGCTACGTGGGCTACGAAGAGGGTGGTTACCTCACCGAGGCCGTGCGCCGCAAGCCCTACAGCGTGCTGCTGCTCGACGAGGTGGAGAAGGCCCACCCGGACGTGTTCAACGTGCTGCTGCAGGTGCTTGACGACGGCCGCCTCACCGACGGCCAGGGCCGCACCGTGGACTTCAAGAACACGGTCATCGTGATGACGAGCAACATCGGCTCGCACATGATCCAGGCCATGGTGGGCGAGCCGTACGAGGACGTGAAGGACGCGGTCTGGGCCGAGCTCAAGAACCACTTCCGCCCGGAGTTTCTCAACCGCATCGACGAGACGGTGGTGTTCCACGCACTGGACGCGCAACACATCGAATCCATCGCCGCGATCCAGCTCAAGGTGCTCGAAGCGCGCCTGGCCAAGATGGACCTGCACCTGCAGGTCTCGCCGGCCGCACTCGCGGAACTGGCCAAGGTCGGCTTCGACCCGGTGTTCGGTGCGCGACCCCTCAAGCGCGCGATCCAGCAGCGCATCGAGAACCCGCTCTCGAAGTTCCTGCTGGAAGGCCGCTACCCGCCAAAATCGGCGATTCCGGTGGACGTGGACCCGGTGCAGAACCCGGGCGTGTTCGAGTTCGGCGACGCGGTCGCCGAGGCCTGAACCAGGCCTGAAGCGGCAGACCTCCATCCGTCGGGATGGGGGTCTGCCTCTACCGCTGCCGGGGCGTCAGACCTATCATCTGGCTCATGACCCAGATACCCCCGACCCTTCCCTTGCGTGCGCTGTTTGACGCCCAGCACCATGCCAGCCGCGCCCAGATCGATGTGCCGCTGGCGCTGCGCCGCGAGCGGCTGTCCCGCCTGAAGGCAATCATCGACACGCACGGCGCTGCGTTGTCCGACGCGGTGCAAGCCGACTTCGGCGTGCGCTCGCGCCAGCTCACCGAGGTGGCTGACCTGTTCGTGCTGCGCGCGGCCATCGGCCAGTTGCACAAGGAGCTGCCGCACTGGATGAAGACCCGGCGCGTGGCCACGCCGCTGTACCTCAAGCCCGCCCGGGCGCACATCCAGCGCCAGCCGCTCGGCGTGGTGGGCATCATCGGCCCCTGGAACTACCCGCTGCAGCTCACGCTGGGGCCCGCTGCCACAGCGCTGGCCGCGGGCAACCGGGTGATGCTCAAGCCCAGTGAACTCACGCCCCACACCTCGGCCCTCATGGCCTCGCTGGTGCAGGGCGCCTTCTCGGCAGAAGAATTCAGCGTGGTGCTCGGCGGCGCCGATGTGGCCCACGAGTTCGCCAGCCTGCCGTTCGATCACCTCTTCTTCACCGGCTCCACCGCCGTGGGCCGCAAGGTGGCGGCCGCCGCCGCGGTCAATCTCACCCCCACGACGCTGGAGCTCGGCGGCAAGTCGCCCTGCATCGTGGATGCGTCGTGCAATCTGGATGAGGCCGCCGTGAAGATCGCGCACGGCAAGTTGCTCAACGCCGGCCAGACCTGCATCGCGCCCGACTACGTGCTGCTGCCGCGCGGTCAGGAAGCCGCGTTCGAGCGCGCTTACACAGCCGCAGTGGCACGCCTGTTCCCCACCATCGCCGGCAACCCCGACTACGCCGCCATCGTGAGCGACCGCCACCACGCCCGCCTGCAAGCCCTGCTGAGCGAAGCCTCGGCGCAGGGCGCTCGTGTGGTCGATGTGGCGCCGCCCGGCGCGGTGGCTGCGTCGTCCCCCGCACGCCAGATGAATCCCACCCTGGTGTTCAACCCCGGCCCGGGTCTGCGGCTGCTGGACGAGGAAATCTTTGGCCCCATCCTGCCGGTGCTGACCTACGACTCGCTGGACGAGGCCATCAAACGCATCAACGCCGCGGCGCGCCCGCTGGCGTTGTACTGGTTCGGTACCGACACCGCCGCGCGCGACCGGGTGATGGCCAACACGGTGAGCGGCGGCGTGAGTGTGAATGACACGCTCATGCACGTGGCCCACGAAAACCTGCCCTTCGGTGGCGTGGGCGAGAGCGGCTGGGGCGCGTACCACGGCGAAACCGGCTTCCTGCGCTTCACCCAGCAAAAACCCGTTCTGGTGCAGTCACGCTTCTCGATGGGGCATTTGTTCTACCCACCCTACGGCGCGCGGTTCGATCAGGTCATGGGCCTGCTCAAACGCTGGTTGTGATCCGCTGCTGAGCCCCGCTCAGACGCCGGCGAGGGCGTCGTCGTCGGTTTCGGGTTGCGCCAAAGCCGCCGTGTTCTGCAAAAAACCCTTTTGCATCAACCCATAGGCCAGCTCCGAAACATCGGAGCCCAGCAGCAGGGACAGCTCCTGCTCGCTGCGCCGGCCGTTGGCCATCAACAGCAGCGTGTGGGCCTGGCGGCCCACGGTGTCGGGTCGTGAGAGGGCCTCCCACGCCATGTTCGTCTTGGCGTAGCGCCGGATGGTTTGCATCATTGTTTTGTTTCCCTGAAGCCTGCGCGTGTGTGGACAGCACCCACGCATGTTGCATGCCAGTTGTGACAGTGTCTTGACGCCGGGGCCATTCGGCGGACCGGTTGACCGTTCGGTGACCGATATCTGCCTTATCTCAGCGGTGTCGTGCCCCCGGTGGCATGCGCAGGTATAACCGTGACGTGTTTCACACTCCGACCCAGCGGCAGAGCGCCGCAACCAGGCGATGACGGTACCCCCCAGATTGCTGCAACAGTGCCTGTCCGAGGCACTTGAAGACGCCCCCGCGATGCTGGGGCGCTGCCTTGACGCGGCGGTGGTGAGCTTGCAGGAGGCCGAAAAGCAGTGCCTTGAAGTCGCTCAGCGCGACCGCCTGGCCAGCGCGTGGTGGCGCATGCGCCAGGAAAAGGAAGGCTGGGTGGCCGATTTCCCGCAGCGCCTGCGTGAAGCGTTTGCAGTGCCCACCGATGTCCCACAATCCTCGCGCACCTCGCTGCTGAGCGAATCCACCTACCTCTCGCTGGTGGAAGACGACACGGTCACCGAATCCATTGAATCCGCGCGTTTGCTGCAAAGCCTGCTGCCGCCGCTGGAACAGGAACTCAAGGTGCTCGATGCGCTCATGAGTTCGCTGCAGGGGCTCTCGACCGTGCAGGCCGACATGAACCCGTTGCGCCCTTCGGTGTTCGTGCGAGCCCTGCGCGAGATGATGTCGCTTGACGAGCCCGACTCGCAGATCCGTGCCCTGTGGTTGCGCCATTGCGGCAAGGCCATCGGCCATGAACTCAAGGGCTTGTATGCCCGCCTGGCATTGGTGCTGCAACGCGCCAACGTGCAGGAAGCCGGTTACCGCGTGCGGCTGATCGCCGAGGCCCCGGGTGCGGCAGCGCGCTCTGCGGCCAGCGCAGCCCGGGCTGCGCGCGGCGCCGGCCCGGCCGCCACCGAATGGAACCCGTCGGGCCCGGCGCCACTGGACTACCGCGGCGACAGCACGCGCGATGCGCATTTTGGCGACTCCATGCCTGACATGCCGCAACTGGCGCGCTTGCAGACGCCAGTGAACAACCAATACCTGCACAACTTCCTGGAGAAGGGTGGGCAGCGCTACGAACAGGCGCTCGCGCCCGAGTACTACGAGCAGGTGAGCGAGGAACTCGCAGCCATTGAAGCATTTGCCGCCATCCCCACGCTGGACGAGTCGATGGTGGTGCGGCGCAGCGAGCAGTACAAGGCGCTGCCCGTGGTCGACCGGCCCGCGCGCGCGGTGGACATCGGCACCCAGCTCAGCCAGAAGACCTGGGGCGATTTCGCTGCGGCCCACGAGCGCGCCCGCGTGCTCATGCAGCTCAAGCAGAAGGCCGAGCGCGTGGCGCAGGCCATGGGCCTGGACGTGGTGCGAAAGCTGGTCAACCAGGTGGCCCAAGACCCGCTGCTGCTGGCACCGGTGCGCGAGGCGGTGGTCGCGCTGGAGCCATCGCTCCTGCGCCTGGCCATGGCCAACCCGCGCTTCTTCAGCGAAGACGCGCACCCGGCCCGCCGCCTGGTGGAGTGCGTGGCGCAGCGCAGCTTCAAATACAACGACGAATTCTCCAGTGAGTTCGCCGAATTCTTCCAGCCGGTGCAGCAGGCGTTCAACGCCCTCAACGAGCTGGAGACAGAAGATCCACAGGCCTTTGCCATCGCGCTCGACGAACTGCTGCAGGAATGGGAAAACCATGACCGCCAGGACGTCGCGGCGCAGGACAACAACCTGCAGGCGATCCGCCACGCCGAAGCGCGCCAGACCCTGGCCGACCAGGTGGCCTGGGACCTGAGCCAGCGCCCCGATGTGGACAACGTGCCCGGCTTCATCCTCGATTTCCTCTACGGCCCCTGGGCGCTGGCGATCGCCTCCGCTCAGCTGAATGCGCCGAAGGGACAGGTCGATCCCGGGGGCTACCGCAAGGTGGTCTCCAACCTGTTGTGGAGCACCAAGAAGGACGTCACGCTGCGCCTGCCGTCCCAGTTGCTGGAAATGGTGCCGGGCATGCTGGCCACGCTGCACGCCGGGCTGGAGTCGCTGGGCAAAACCCGCGACGAAACCAAGCCGTTCTTTGACGCCCTCATGCGACTTCATCAACCGGTGCTGGGCCTTCGGCGCGCGCGCGCACGGGCCGACGCCAGTGCCTCGAATCCGGTTCCGCTGGACACCTCGTCGATGTCGATGGAGCTCGACGAGACCTTGCCGGCCACACCTGAGCAGCGCAAACCACGCAAGGCCGCCCAGCCCTGGCTGGGACGCGAGGAGCTGGAAGCGGCGGGTTTTGAAGACACCATGCCAACCGATTTCTCCGAGCTCACCGAGAACCAGGGCGCGCACGAGGTGGCTCCCTCGGAAGTCACCCCCGTGGATGAAGCGGAAAGCGAAGAGGGCATTCCGTTTGACGCCATCACGGTGCTGGCGGGCTTGCGCGAAGGCGATTGGGTCGATCTGTATTCGCACCGCGAATGGCTGCGTGCCCAACTCATCTGGGCGAGCAACCGCGGCACGCTCTTCATGTTCGTGAGCCGCGGTGGTCGCCCGCATTCCATGACCAAACGCAGCTGCGAACGCCTCATTGCCAACCGCCTGCTGCGCCCGGTCGACGGTCAGAGTGTGGTGCGCAAGGCCATCGAGGCCATCGCGGCCGATCAGGCCCGGGTCGAAGAAGCCATGCCGGCCTGAGGCTGGGCCTTGGTCTGCTCGCGCAGGCGCGTCGGCGGCAGGCCCATGGCCGACTTGAACATGGCAGAGAACGCGCTCTCGCTCGCATAGCCACTGGCTTCGGCCACCCGCCCCACCGACACACCGCGTGCCAGCATGGGCAGGGCATGCGCCAGCACCACCTGCTGACGCCAGCGCTGAAAGCTCGTGCCCAGTTCGTCGCGAAGCAGTCGAGCCAGGGTGCGCTCGCTGGCGCCGCCGTGCGTGGCCCACGCCGCCAGCGTGGCGTGCTGGGCCGGGGCCTGCATCACCGCCTCGCACAGGTTGCGCAGCCGCCTGTCACCGCCCGTGGCACTCGGCATGGGCACGCCCAACGGCTGGGTGGCGGCGTTTTCCATCTCGTCAAACAGCAGGATGTGCAAGGCGTGTTGCGCGTCGCCCGATGGTCGACGCGGCCGGTTCAGGGCATGCACCAGTTCGCGCAAGAGAGGCGAGACCACCAGCACGCGTGAGCGGGTCCAGTGCGTCGGCACGGCGCTGGCGTCGATGTACAGGGTGAGCAACTGGGCCGACTCGACGATGGTCACCGCGTGGCGCGCCATCGGCGGTATCCACACTGCGCGCGAGGGCGGCACGATGGTGGTTGTCTCCAATGGGGAGTGTTCGTCAGTCGCGTCGGTGTGAACCACCGTCACCTGCAGCAGCCCGCGCGCGCAGTAGGCCAGTTGCCCCCAGGCATGGTGGTGCGGTTCGAACTGGTCGTCGCTGTCGACCTGGCGTGCGCGGCAGCGCACCGGATGCGCCGGCGTGGGGCAATACGGGTCGGTGTCGGTGGTTGGCAGAAGCCGGCGGTGGGTGGATGGGCGGCGCATGGTGGACTCCCGGCGGGGTTTGGCTGATATTCGACGATGTTTGTCGTTCTGTCGCGATGGCGCATTCTCCGTCCGCCCTACGATCGTGTCCATGAACACCGCCGCCTTGCGCGTTGCCGCGCCCGCCAATCCCATTCCGCTCAAACAGGACGCCGCCGTCATCGGCCTGGTGGGCCTCGTCCACGGCACCTCGCATTTTTCGCAGTTGCTGCTTGCGCCGCTGTTCCCGGTGTTCATCCGCGAGTTCGGGCTCTCCTTTGCCGACGTGGGCTTGCTCATGACGGTGTTCTTCGTCATCTCCGGGGTTGGCCAGGCCATGGCCGGGTTTCTGGTGGACCGCGTCGGCGCGCGCCCGGTGCTGTTTGGGGCCATCGGCATGTTCTTCCTGGCTGCCGTGGCTGCCTCGCAGGCCACCAGCTACGCGGGCCTCATGCTGGTGGCGGTGCTGGCCGGCACGGGCAATGCGCCCCTGCATCCCTGCGACTTCACCATCCTCAACCAGCGTGTGTCGGCGCCCCGGCTGGGCCACGCCTTCAGCGCCCACGGCCTCACCGGCAACCTGGGCTGGGCGCTGGCGCCCGCGCTGCTGGTGGGCATCTCGGCCTGGGCCGACTGGCGCGTGGCCTACCAGGTGGCGGCCTTGTTGTACCTCGTGATCCTGGGTGTGATGTTCTGGCAGCGCGACAAGCTGCGCACCGAGGTGGTGGTGCAAGCGGCGGGCGCGCCGCGCGGGGGTGACCTCGGCTTTCTGCGGTTGCCGGTGGTGTGGTGGTGTTTTGCTTTCTTCCTGCTCTCCACCATGTCGCTGGCGGTGGTGCAGAGCTTTGCGCCGTCCATCCTCAAGGCCATGCACAGCACCAGCATGGAAGTGGCCACGCTGACCATCAGCGCCTACATGCTGTGCGCGGCCTTCGGCATGCTGGTGGGCGGTTTCGTGGCGGCGTACAGCCACCAGCATCAGCTCTCCAGCGACCACGTGGTGGCTTGGGCCATGGCGCTGGGTGCTGTGCTGCTGCTGGTGTGCGCCACCGGTTGGCTGGGCTCCACCGGGACGCTGGTGGCGTTGGCCGCCACCGGTTTTGCCGTGGGCGTGGGTGGCCCCAGCCGCGACCTGATGATCAAACGCGCCACGCCCAAAGGCGCGACCGGCCGTGTCTATGGCACGGTGTACTCCGGGCTGGACGTGGGCTTTGCCGCCGCGCCCCTGATGTTCGGCCTGTTCATGGACCGCGGCTGGTTTGCCGCCACGCTGGTGGGCAGCGCTGTCTTTCTGGGGCTGTCGGTGGTGGCCGCGCTGGGCGTGGGGCGCCGCACCGCCTGACGCGGGCAACGCCAGGGCGCTCGGCTTGGTCTTGTCAGCGCCGTCCTACATCCGACGTCGCCCTGCGCCGACACGCCTGGCTTGCGCGCACTGGAATCATGCGTTCCATACCCACAACGCATCGAGGAGATCTCCATGAACCACAACCCCGAGCGGCCGCGCTACCGCGATGCCGACTGGTTCAACTTCTCGGCGCACGCGTTGATCTGGGTGCTGGTGGCCTGCGCCGCCTTGGTGCTCATGGGTTTCATTGCCGTTCTCAACGACTCCACCCAACGCGGCGAGCAGCGCCGTGTGCAGCAGCGCGCGACGGGTTCGCTTCTGCTGGCCGACGAGCGCGGGAGAGTGGCTGCGACTTTGCTGACCAGCGCCAGCGAGAAGTCTGCCCTGCGCTGAGGACGGCTGAAATTTGGTCGTTCCCCTGACCACCCGAGAGGTAGGATATCGCTCACCGCAGCGAACCACAAAGTGACCTCAATGGCCGTGAAGATCGATCTCGTGCAAACCGCTTTCCAGCAAGGACGCCTGCGCCTGGCATTGGAGGTGTTGAACGCTCCGGTCGCTCATCGCTACACGGCTTTGTATCGACTCTCCGACGGCGTGCTGAGCAACGTCGAATTGGTGGACAAGGAGAACGAGATCAAGCCGGAGTTCCTTGCAGAAGTGCCCTTGAAGGACAGCTTTTGCCAGTTCGTGCTGCGCGACGGGCTGTTCAAGACCAGCAACACGGCTGACGACCACCGACTGAATGGTCACAAGTACCAAGGGGTCTTGATGACCTACCACGGGGTCCCGGTGTTGGACAACCAGGGCGAGTTGTTCGGCACCCTGTGTCATTTTGATGCGTTGACGCGTCCACTTGCCGACGAGCATTTCGATCTGCTTGAGGCGGCCGCGAGGGTATTGCCGGCGTACCTTCCTCGCTAGAAGCTCGCGCCCCCGCGCGGAGGTTTTACACCGCGTTGCGGTGCCGCTCGATGCAGGTGGTCAACACCTCGTCGTGATCGCGCTTCCACCAGTTGCCGGTGGAAAAGATCTCCACTTCGCTGAATCCCGCGAAGCCCTGCGCTTCCACCCAGCCGCGAATGCGCGGAATGTCGATCACGCCGTCGCCCATCATGCCGCGGTCGTTGAGCAGGTCGGTGGTGGGGGTGAGCCAGTCGCACACATGGAAGGCGAGCAGGCGGCTCTGGCCGGCGCGTGCGATCTGCGCCTCCAGCTTCGGGTCCCACCAGACGTGGTACACGTCCACCGCCACGCCGAGCGCGCCGGTCTTCGCCGGGTCGAGCGCGTCGCAAACGTCCAGCGCCTGTTCCAGGGTGTTGATGCAGGCGCGGTCGGCCGCGTACATGGGGTGCAGCGGCTCGATGGCCAGCGGCATGCCGGCGGCCTTCGCGTACCCCAGCAAGTCGGCAATACCGTCGTTCACCTGCTGGCGCGAGCGAGCAATGTCCTTGTGCGCGGCCTGGCCGGCGAGCGCGCCGGGCAGGGCGCCTACCACCAGCACCAGGCAGGCCGCATTCAGCTCGCACGCCTCATCGACGGCGCGGCGGTTGTCGTCGCGTGCGGCCTGCAGGCCGGCTGTGTCCACGGCCGGGAACATGCCACCGCGGCAGTAGCCCGAGAGCTTCAGGCCCAACGACTTCACCCGGGCCGAGACGGTCTTCAGGCCCACGGCCGCGACCTGGTCTCGCCAGGGCGAGATGGCCTGAATGCCGTGGCGCGCGCAGGCGTCGAGGATGTCGGTGAGCGGCAGATCCTTGCCCTGGCTCTTGCGCACCGTGGCCGTGTTGATGGACAGCCAGCGGTGGTCTTGCGAGAAATCGCGCATCACTCGACTCCGTGCAGCGCCAGCAGCGTGTTCATGCGCCGCACGGCAAGCTCGGGTTGCTCCAGCAGGTTGGCGGCATCGGCGAGTCGGAAGAGTTCGGCGAAGTGGGGCAGGGAACGGGTGCTCTGCTGGCCGCCCACCATGGTGAAGTGGCTCTGGTGGCCGTTGAGCCAGGCCATGAAGACCACGCCCGTTTTGTAGAAGCGCGTGGGCGCGGCAAAGATGTGGCGCGAGAGCGGCACGGTGGGACCGAGGATGTCGTGGAACTTCTGCAGATGGCCTTGTGCCAGCTCGCCCAGAGCGGCGCTGGCGGCGGGCGCGATGGCGTCGAAGATGCCCAGCAGCGCATCACTCTGGCCGTGCGTGACTTCGCTGCCGACACCATCGCCAGCGATGAGTTCGGCGTAGTTGAAGTCGTCGCCGGTGAACATGCGCACGCCCGCGGGCAGGCGGCGGCGCATGGCGATCTCCTTGTCCTTGTCGAGCAGGGAGATCTTGATGCCGTCCACCTTGTCCGGGTGCGCCGCGATCACGGCGAGCGCGGTGTCCATCGCCTGGTCGACATCGTCGCTGCCCCAGTAGCCTTTCAGCGCAGGGTCGAACATGTCGCCCAGCCAGTGCAGCACCACGGGTTGCTTCGCCTGGCTGAGGATGCGGTCGTACACGCGCTCGTAGTCGGCCGGGCTCTTGGCCACGCGAGCCAGCGCGCGGCTGGCCATCACGATCAGCTTGCCGCCGAGTTTCTCGATGGCGGCCATCTGCTCTTCGTAGCCGGCAATGACCTCGTCGACCGACTTCACGTTCTCCAGCACCAGGTGGTCGGTGCCGCAGCCGGACGCCACGAGCGCGCCGGGCACGTCTTTCGCGGCGTCGAGCGAGCGGCGGATCAGCTCCAGCGAGGTCGGCCAGTCCAGGCCCATGCCGCGCTGGGCTGTATCCATGGCCTCGGCCACGCCCAGGCCGAGCGACCAGAGGCGCTGGCGGTAGGCGATGGTCGCGTCCCAGTCCACCGCGCACTGCAGCCAGGGGTCGATGGCGGCGAGCGGGTCGGCCACCACGTGCGCGGCCGAGTAGGCGATGCGGTTGAACTTCACGCCCGCGGCGGGCTTGACCGGGGTGGTGCCGCGCAGCGTGTAGGCCTCGACCTGGCCCGAGGCGTTGGGCAGTTTCAGGGACAGTGCCATGGGATCAGACCTTCAAGGCGGGCACGTCGACCCAGCGGCGTTCCTTCCAGCTGTCCAGCGCGGCTTCCACCAGCTGCACACCCTTGGCGCCTTCGGGCAGCGTCCACTTGTAGGGCTCGTTCTCCACCACGTGGCGAATGAAATGTTCCCACTGGATCTTGAAGCCGTTGTCGTAGACCTGCGTGTCCGGCACGTCCTGCCACTGATCGGAGAAATTCATGGTGTTCTTGACGTCCGGGTTCCACACCGGGCGCGGCGTGTTCACGCGGCTTTGTGCCTTGCAACCCGTCAGCGTGGCCACGGCGGAGCCGTGCGTGCCATCGACGTGGAAGGTCACCAGGTCGTCGCGGTTCACGCGGGTGGCCCAACTCATGTTGAGCTGCGCGATCACGTTCTCACCGTTGTGGCCGATCAGTTCGGCGGTGGCGTAGGCCGCGTCGTCGGCCGTGCACTCGTAGGGCTTGCCCGCTTCGTCCCAGCGCGTGGGGATGTGCGTGGTGCCGATGCACGAAACCGACTTCACTTCGCCGAACAGGTTGTCCAGCACATAGCGCCAGTGGCACATCATGTCCAGGATCATGCCGCCGCCGTCCTCCTTGCGGTAGTTCCAGCTCGGGCGCTGGATGGGCTGCAGGTCGCCCTCGAACACCCAGTAGCCAAACTCCAGGCGTACGCTGAGCATGCGGCCGAAGAAGCCGGCGCGGCGCAGCATGTCGAGCTTGCGCAGGCCGGGCAGGAACAGCTTGTCCTGCACGGCGCCGTGCTTGAGGCCCGAGCTTTCCGCCAGGCGCGCGATCTCCACCGCCTCGTTGAGGTTGGTGGCGATCGGCTTCTCGCAGTACACATGCTTGCCGGCGCGGATCGCCTTGGCCAGCAGGGTCGGGCGCATCTGCGTGGTGCCGGCGTCGAAGAAGATGGTGTCGCTCTTGTTGGCCAGCGCGGCGTCGAGGTCGGTGCCCCAGCGCGCGATGTTGTGGGTCTTGGCCAGGGCTTCCATCTTCTCTGCGTTGCGGCCGATCAGGATGGGGTCGGGCATGACCCGGTCGCCGTTGGAGAGCGTCACGCCGCCTTGTGCGCGGATCGCGCAGATGGAGCGGATCAGGTGCTGGTTCATGCCCATGCGCCCGGTGACGCCGTGCATGATGATTCCGAGTTGTTGAACAGCCATCGTCAGGTCCTTCTCTCTCTTTGAAAATTCAGCGGGTTCAGATTCAATTGGCCACTTGCAGGCCGGCGGCTTTCACCAGCACGGCGTTGCTCTTGATTTCGTCTTTGATGTAGGCATCGAACTGCTCGGGTGAGAGCGTCCAGGCGTCGGCGCCGAGCTTGAGGAAACGTTCTTTCACCTCCGGCGTGGCCAGGGCCTTCACCACCTCGTCGTGCAGGCGGTTGACGATGTCGCGCGGCGTTTTGGCCGGGGCCATCATCCCGATCCAGAAATTGAATTCGGAGCCGGGCACACCAGCCTCGGTGGTGGTGGGCACGTCGGGCAGGGCGCTGGCGCGGCGCGGCGAGCCCACGGCCAGGGCGAGCAGGTGGCCTTCCTTGATCTGGCCGATCACCGGAGCGATGGGCGAGAAGTAATAGTCGACGCGGCCGGAGAGCACTTCGGTCACGGCTTCAGCGGAACCCTTGAACGGGATGTTGAGCGCGTCGATCTTCGCGGCCATCTTGAACTTCTCGGCGTTCAGGTGAGTTGCGCTGCCTTGGCCGGCGGAGGCGAAGTTCATCTTGCCGGGGTTGGCCTTGGCGTAGGCCAGCAGAGCCGGCAGCGTCTTGATGTTCTTGCTGGGTGCGATCACCAGCACGTTGGGCGTGGACGTGATCGGCGTGATGCCGGCGAAGTCGGTGGCGGTGTCGAACGACAGTTTGGCGAAGGTGGACGGGCTCACCGTGTGCGACGACGAGTGGATCATGATGGTGTAGCCGTCGGGCGCGGCTGCGGCCACCGCGGCCTGGCCGATGGTGCCGCTGGCGCCGCCGCGGTTGTCCACCACGATGGGCTGGCCCATGCTCTGGCTCATCTTGTCGGTGATGGCGCGCGCAATGATGTCGGTGGTGCTGCCCGCAGCGAAGGGCACGATCACGCGGATGGCCTTGTTCGGGTAAGCCTGCTGAGCGGTGGCGGGCAGGCTGGCGGCAAAGGCCAGAACGGTCAGGGCGGTGGCGTGGATGAGTTTCATGCTGGTCTCCGGGGTGTTGTGCTGGTGCTGTTTTAATTCACCATTCAGTGAATAAGATGAATTGTAGGAAGGGAGTCGACCCGCTGCAATGGGCTTCTGCAGGATAAATATCAGGGTTTTTACTTAGCCTTCACCTTTTTTGTCGGTGCATCAATTCACCAATTGGTGATCCTTCAGCCGATGGTCTGCAGGCTGCGCCAGTGCGGTGTGGCGGCCGACGCGAAGCCGGTGACGTGCAGTGAGGTGAGGTCGAGCTGGCCATGGCGCACGCTCAGGTGCGCGCGACCCGAGGCGGTGTCGTACAGGCTGGGATGGGCTTCGGCGAAGGCTTGCGCCTCGGCCGCTGGCGCGGTGCCGAAGCCGTCCACATAGTGGTGGCCGTTGCGCTCGATGTGGCGCACGCCCAGGCTGGCCGCGAGCAGCGTGTCCTGCTGCACCGCCAGGCCCGCCTGGCAGGTCAGGTCTTCGCCCGAGAGCAGCAGGCGTGGGTCTTGCGCAATGCGGTGTGCGTTGGCCAGCGAGCGGTAGATGCCCTTGCAGGCCTTGCTCGATATGCCACGGTAGCCCAGCGCCAGGCCTTCTTCCAGCGCACCGGCGTGGTCGTCGGACTCGTCCAGAATCACCGGCACGCCGATGCCCAGCGATGCAATGGACTCGCGCAGCGCCACGGCGCGCGCCAGCGGTTGTTCCAGCAGCAGGGTGCGCTCGAGCAGGTCGGCCAGGGCGGGGGTGGCCTGCAGCGCCTGCCAGAAGCGGCCCAGGCTGGTAGCGTCGGTGAAGGTTTCGTTGCCGTCCAGCGTGACGCGGTGGTTGCCGCCCAGGCGTGCCAGCACCTCGGCAATCCGCGTGAGCCGTTCCACGTCGGCCTCGATCTGGCCACTGAGCTTGAGCTTGAAATGGTGCAGGCCGTGGCGCTGGATGGCCGCTTCCAGCGTGGCGGGCAAGCCGTCTTGCGGGTCGGTACCCGCGTCGTGCTCGGTCAGCCGGTCGGCCAGGCCCACGGTGTGGCGCAGCACCACCTGGGTGGGTCGCACCAGTTCCAGTTGCGTGCTCCAGGGGTCGCCCAGCACACCAGCGCGCAGTCCATCGACCCACGATCGGTTGGCCGCGCGCAGTGCCGCGTCGGCCACCGCCTTGTCGAGCAGGGCCGGGCCGAACTGCGCGGCCAGGCGGGGCAGCCCGCGCGCCACTGAAACGGCGATGGCGTTGTCCCCGGCCGTTTCCGAAAGCGCGTGCGGGCTCATGGCCTCGCGAGCCGCCAGCACCGCCTCGCGCGCATTGCGAAGCGACTCACGCAGTTGTTCGAAGTTCTGTTCGTGCGTGAGCGCGGGCGACTTGTCGAACCATTTGGGCACCATGAGCTCCGCGCTGGCGCCTTCGAAACTGCGCCCGTCGACTTCGCCGACCACACGCACGAACGCCTGCGGGCATTGCGTGACGGTGGCCGCACCAAAGCGGAACGGCAGGCGCAGCGTGACGTGGCGCTGGTACAGCTGCACCTCGTGGATGCGCAGGGTCACGGCGGTCATGACAGGTCTCTCCAGATGTTGAGCACATGGCGCGCCGAGATCTCGGCGCAGCCCGGGCCGTCGGGCAGGTATTCAAAAGGCTCCACGGCCACCCAGCCGGTGTAGCGCATGTCCTTCAGCACCTGCAGCACCGGGCGCAACTCGGTGTCGCCCTGGCCCGGGCCGCGGCGGTTCTTGTCGTTCACCTGCACGTGGCCGATGTGGCCACTGGCCAGGTAGGTTCGCAGCACCTCGTGCACGGGATCGGTTTCGCTGTGCGACGCGGCGCTCACGTCCAGCATGGTGCGGATCGCGGGCGAGGCTATGCGGTCCACCAGTGCAGCCGCTTCGGCCACGGTGTTGATCACGTTGGTTTCGAAAGGCCCGAGCGGCTCGATGCAGTAGACAACGCCGGCGGCGGCCGCGTGCGGCGCCAGTTCGGCCAGTGCGGCTTCCAGCCGTGCGGTGGCGTCGGCCACGCTTTGCCCGGGCTCGGGCGAACGCTGCCTAGGCGACCCATGCACCAGCACGCGCGCGCCGCAAGCGGCCGCGAAGTCGATCAATCTGCGCAGCAGGTCAAGCGTGCGGCGGCGCAGGGCCGCGTCGTCCGTCACCAGCGACAGTCCCTCGGGTTTGACGAGCAACCAGTGCAGGCTGGAGACCACCAGGCCATGGCTGTTCGCAGTGGTACGCACCTGGTTCGCGGCCGCAGCGTCGAGCGTGGTGGGGTCCTCGGTCAGCGTGAAGGGTGCGATCTCGAGGGCGTCGTATCCCATGCGTGCGGCGGCCTCGCATTGCTCGGCGAGGCTGAGCGGCAGCAGCACCTCGTTGCACAGCGCCAGCTTCATGCCGCGGCCTTGCGTTGGACCGGCCGGCGGTACAGGCTCCAGAGCTTCCAGCCGATGGTGGCGAAGATCATCGCGGCCACGGTGCCGGCGATGGGGCGCGTGAAGAAAGGCGCCAGGCTGCCGTCGGACAGGATGAGCGCGCGGCGCAGGTTTTTCTCCATCAGGTCGCCCAGCACGATGCCCAGCACCAGCGGCGCCATGGGGTAGCCGAAGTGGCGCAGGAAGAAGCCGATCACGCCGAAGGCCAGCATCACATACACGTCGAACAACCGCCCCGCGATGGCGAAGCTGCCGACCGCGCAGAGCACGAAGATGATGGGCACGATGAGGTGCTGCGGCACGCGCAGCACCTGCACCAGCGCCTTGGTGAGCACCAGGCCATAGATCAGGATGCCGATGGTGGCAAACAGCATCATGGCCACCACGTCGTACACGAACTGCGGGTTCTCCACCATGATCAGCGGGCCGGGCTTGATGCCGTGGATGATCATCGCGGCCATCAGCACCGCGGCCGGCGCCGAGCCCGGAATGGCCAGTGTGAGCACGGGAATCATCGCGCCGGGCACGCAGGCGTTGTCGCCGGTCTCGGCGGCCATCAGGCCTTCCACCGAGCCCTTGCCGTACTTCTCCTTCTCCTTGCTCGCGCGTTTGGCCGCGGCGTACGACGACCAGGCCGCCACGTCCTCGCCCACACCGGGCACGATGCCCACGCCGGTGCCGATGAGGCCCGAGCGCAGGATGGTGCGCCAGTACTGGGTCACGTCGCGCAGCTTGGGGATGACGGTGTCGAACGCGCTGATCTTCACCGGCAGCTGGCGCTGCCGCATGGCGGTGAGCAGCTCGGCAAAACCGAAGGCGCCCACCAGCGCGGGCACCAGCTGGATGCCGCCGGCCAGGTCGCGCACGCCGAAGGCAAAGCGCTCGAAGCCGTACTGAGGCTCCTGGCCGATGGTGGCCACGAACAGGCCCGCGATGCCGGCGATCCAGCCCTTGAGCGGGTCGTCGCCGGTGAGGGTGCCGGCAATGATGACGCCGAACAGCGCGAGCCAGAAGAACTCGTAGGCGCCGAACTTCAGCGCGAGCCCACCCAGCACCGGCGTGAAGGTGGCCAGGAAGAACATGCCGATCAGCGTGCCCATGACCGAGCCGGTGGTGGCGATGCCCATGGCGCGACCGGCCATGCCCTGGCGCGCCAGCGCGTAGCCGTCGAGGCAGGAGGCGGCCGAGGCTGGTGTGCCCGGGATGTTGAGCAGGATGGCCGAGCGCGAGCCGCCGTAGATGGAGCCCACGTACGTGCAGATCAGGATGAGCAGCGCCTCATTGGGTGGCAGCTTGAGCGTGAGCGTGGTCATGAGGGCCAGCGCCATGGTGGCGGTGAGGCCGGGCAGGGCGCCCATGATCACGCCGACCAGCGAGGCGAGCAGGGCGTAGGCGATGGCCTCGGGCGTGCTGAAGCGCACGATCGATTCACCGAAGAGGATCAGTCCGTCAAACATGGCGTGGTGTGCTGGGGAGGCTCAGGGGAGACGGACGAGGAAGATCTGCTGGAACACAAAGGTGACGACCGCCGAGGTAAGCACACCGGCGAGCAGGGACACGGTGAGGCGGCGCACAGTGGGCTGTTCGGGGGGTGCGAACAGCGCCACGAAGACGGCGACGAACACGGCGGTGGCGAGCCAGAAGGGCACGCGGCCGATCAAGCCGGCTGCATAGACCAGCGAGAGCGCCAGCATGATGCCGATGCGCCGGTTGAACAGCGGTTCGGCCGCAGGAGTGCCGGCCTGCTGGCGGCTGCGGTGCCAGCTGCGCAGCATCAGAACGGTGCCCAGCAACAGCAGCACACAGCCCAACATGCCCGGCACGAAGCCCGGCATGGTGTACAGCTCGGCGCCCATGGACTCGAAGCGCTCCATGCGCAGCGAGCCCACCAGGATCAACAGGCCAAAGCCCGCCCAGCCCGCACCGCCCCAGAGGTCGGAGCGTGCGGATGTTCCACCCTCGGTCATGCGGTGTTCCGTGTGGATTGCAACTCAGGGCTTGGGGATGCCCACGGTGTCGGGTGACACCTTCGCCTTGCCGGCGGCCTGCTGCGTCCAGGCGTACGACTGAATGGCTGGGAACACCGCCTTCTGCGCCTCTTCACCCGCCATGGGCGCGAACATGGCGCCGCGCGCCTGCGCGTACTTCTTCAGCGCATCGCTCTTGACCATCTCGGTGGCCCAGATCCTGTCGAGCGTCTGCTTCACTTCGGGCGGCGCGCCCTTCGGTACGAAGATGCCGAAGTAATTGATCGGGTCCTTGAAACCGGGGATGAATTGCGACAGCGGCGGGATGGTGCCGTAGCCTTCGATCTCGATCGACTTGTCGCCCACCACTGCCAACGGGCGGATTTTCTTGGCGCGGATCATGTCGGTCTGCTCGGCCGCGAGCTGAGTGGTGACTTCCGTTTCACCCGAAGCGGCGGCCACGGCAGCGGGCGCGCCGCCGTCGTAGGTGACGTGTTTGTAGGTGACGCCGGCGACGCGCGCGATGGCTTCGATGGCCGAGTGGCCGCTGGAGTTCACGCCCGCGGTGGCCACCGAGACGGCACCTGGCTTGGCTTTCATGGCCGCGAGCAGCTCGGTCATGGTCTTGTAAGGCGCGTCGGCATTCACGCCGACCACCGCGATGTGGGCCA
Source organism: Pseudomonadota bacterium (assembly GCA_040385485.1). Taxonomy (GTDB): domain Bacteria; phylum Pseudomonadota; class Gammaproteobacteria; order Burkholderiales; family Burkholderiaceae_C; genus Hydrogenophaga. Next base: position 26,157 of record JAZKHJ010000041.1, read on the forward strand.
CGTTGAGGTACAGGTTCCAGTCGCTGGCGGAGGTGTCGAGCATGCCCAGCACCTTGTAGGTGCCCAGGTCCTTGGCGCCGCCGGCGGTCCAGGTGTAGCCGTCGGCCGGTGCGGCCATCGCGTTCTTGGTGCCCACCGAACCCGAGGCGCCGGGCTGGTTCATGATGACGATTTTCTGGCCGAGGTGCTTCTCCAGCTCGGCCGCGGTCACGCGCGAGACCTGATCGGTGGAGCCGCCCGGGGCCCAGGGCACGATCAAGGTGATCGGTCGGTCGGGCTTCCATTGGGCCATCGCACTGGCCGAGGCCACAGCGAGCAGGGAGGTGATGAGCAGTTGGCGGACGTGAACGGTTGTCATGCGATGTCTCCTGGGTTTAATTCACCGGGCGGTTAATACTAAAAATCCACCCGCCCAACGTCAAGCCGCAAACCCGCTCAGTTCATCAGGACATACCCTAGGATCACGTCGCACATGTGGGAGAGCCTTTCGCTGTGCGCCTTGGGCGTCATGAGATCGCGTCCGAAGATGGCCGACAGCGTGTGGTTGTTCGACAGGTAGAAGTACGACAGCCCGGCGATCGACACGTAGAGCTGCAGCGGATCGACGCCGCCGCGAAACGTGCCGTCTGCGCGTCCGCGCTCCAGGATTTCGCCGAGCGTGGCGATCAGCGGCGAGTTCAGTTGGCGGGCCCTTTCCGATTGTTCGAGATGCCGCGCGCGGTGCAGGTTGGCGCTGTTGAGCAGGGTGAGGAATTCGGGGTGTTCGAGGTAGTAGTTCCAGGTGAACTCCACCAAACGGCGCAGGGCGGTTTCGGGTTTGAGGTGCAGCAGGTTGAGCTGGCGCTCCTCCTCGCGGATCTGCCGGTAGGCCTGCTCCAGCACCGCCTGGAACAGCTTCTCCTTGTCTTCGAAGTAGTAGTAGATCAGGCGCTTGTTCAGCCCCGCGCGCTCGGCGATGCGGTCCATGCGCGCACCCCCCAGGCCATGCTCCGAGAACTCGTCGCGCGCCGCGTTCAGGATGGTATTCTGCGACCGGTCGGCGTCTCTCAAGCGCTCTTCTGCTACCGGTGTGGGTGTGGTGCTCATGCTGGAATAATTCCCCATCTGGTTAATAAAGTCAATCCATGTCCAGCATAGCCGGCCACCTGCTCGTTGAATGCCTGATTGCCCAAGGCGTGACCCACGCCTTCGGTGTCCCCGGTGAAAGTTACCTCGCCGTGCTCGACGGCTTTCACGCCCACGCAGAGCGTATCCGTTTCATCACCAACCGCCAGGAAGGTGGCGCCGCTTTCATGGCCGAAGCCCAGGGCAAGCTCACGGGCCGGCCGGGCGTGTGTTTCGTGACGCGGGGCCCGGGCGCCACCAACGCTTCCATCGGTCTGCACACTGCGTTCCAGGACTCCACACCCATGGTGCTGTTCGTGGGCGATGTGGCCAGCGAGGCACGCGACCGCGAGGCCTTCCAGGAGGTGGACTACGCATCGTTCTTCGGCCCGTCCACCAAGGGCATGGCCAAGCGGGTGGAGCGCATCGACGACGCGCGCCGCATTCCCGAATACGTGGCGCGCGCCTTTGCCACCGCCATGAACGGCCGGCCTGGCCCGGTGGTGCTGGTGCTGCCCGAAGACATGCTCACGCAAACGGTGGACGCGCAGCCCTTGCCGCGCGTTGAGCCGGTGCAGGCCTGGAGCGACCCAGGCGCGCTGCGCGAACTGCGCACGCTGCTGCTGGCCAGCGAGCGCCCGCTGGTGATTGCCGGTGGCGGCGGCTGGACGCCGCAGTCGGCCGCTGCGTTGCAGCGCTTCGCCGAAAACTGGCAACTGCCGGTGGCCAATGCGTTCCGCTTCCAGGACACCTTCGACAACCACCACCCTCTGTACGCTGGCGACGTGGGGCTGGGCATCAACCCGGCACTCGCCGCGCGGGTGGGCGAGAGCGATCTGCTCATCGCCATCGGGCCGCGTCTGGGCGAAGCCACCACTGGAGGCTACACGCTGATCGAGGCACCGGTGCCCAGGCAGAAGCTGGTGCACATTCACGCCAGCGCCGAAGAGCTGGGCCGCGTCTACCAGCCCACGCTGGCGATCAATGCCACCATGAACGCAGCCGCGCGCAGCCTGGAGGTGCTCACCGCGCCACCCGATGTGAAGTGGGCCGGCTGGGCGCAGGCTTGCCACGCCGACTACCTGGCCAACATCGACCCCGCCAACGGCGGCATCACCTTGCCTGGCACCATCGACATGCCGGCCATCATCCACACGCTGCAGAAGCACCTGCCGGTTGACGCCGTGCTCACCAATGGCGCCGGCAACTTCGCCAGCTGGTTGCATCGCTTTTACCGCCACCACGGTCTGGCCAAAGGTCACAAGACGCAGCTCGCACCCACCAACGGCGCCATGGGTTACGGCGTGCCGGCCGGCATCGGCGCGGCCATTCTCACCGGGCGCACCGCGTTCACCATCGCCGGCGACGGCGACTTCCTCATGAACGGCCAGGAACTCGCCACCGCCGTGCAGCATGGCGCCAAGAGCATCGTGCTGCTGCTCAACAACGGCAGCTTCGGCACCATCCGCATGCACCAGGAGCGCGAGTACCCGGCCAACGTCAGCGGCTCGGCTTTGTCCAACCCCGACTTCTGCGCGCTGGCCCGCGCTTATGGCTATGCGGCCGAGCGCATCACGCACACGGCGGAGTTCGAGCCCGCGCTGCAGCGCGCACTGGCCGCGCCGGGCGGCAGCCTGATCGAAGTGATGATCGACGTGGATGTGATCACGACGCGTGGCACGCTCACGGCCATCCGGGCGCGCGCGCAGTGGCCCGGCCAGTCGCCGGGTTGACCTCCACACGCCCGGCCGCGTGGGGGCTTGGTGAATACATCACAAAGACCCTGGCACTCCCATACACCCTCTGAAGGCACGGCCTGCCTAGACTGGTCTTGTCCAATCAAAGGAGAGTGGCCATGTGGCAAGCAACCGGTGCAACCAAGCTATCCGAGGTTCACGAGCTGGGCGGGGTGCCAGGTCAGCCATTCATGGGGAGGGCACACCTGCTGCGCGTGCTCGACGAGGTCGACTACGGCATGCTGATCATCGATGCGCAGGGCACGATCCTGCATGCCAACCACCTGGCGCGCCACGAACTCGCCAGCGGACGCATGCTCATGTCGTACGGCAACACGCTGCTGGGCAGCAACGCCGAGTTCACCGCGCAGATGCAACTGGCCATGGAGGCGGCGTTTCGCGGCCAGCGCCGACTGGCGCTGCTCAACAAGGGCGAGCGTGAACTCGCCATGACCTTCACGCCTCTGAGCCACCCGCTCGAAGCCGACCCGCCCACCGTGCTGGTGATGCTGTCGCGTCAGAGCACCTGTGACAACCTGGCGGTGCGCATGTTTGCCCGCACCATTGGCCTGAGCCCGAGCGAAGAAGCGGTGCTCATGGGTTTGTGCCGTGGCCTGGAGATCCCCGAGATCGCGTCCGAGCACGGCGTGGCCTCGTCCACCATCCGCAGCCAGATCAAGACCTTGCGCGAGAAGGCGGGCTCGGCCAGCATCCGCCGGCTGCTGCAGCGCATCAACAGCCTGCCGCCGGTGGTGCCCGCCTTGCGCATCGTGATGCCCATGCCCCACAATGCCGCGGAGTCAATCCACCCGTGAGCATGGATGCCAGTCATACCTTCCGCCTCTGTATTTGCCCATCCCAACCAACACATTGAAGCGCTGGCCTCGCAGGGCGTGCAGCGCCGCTACCGGCGCGGCACGCTGCTGATCCAGGAAGGCGAGACCGGCGACACGCTGTACATCGTGCTGCAGGGGCGCCTGCGGGCGTTCCTGTCGGACAACAACGGCCGCGAACTCACGTTGGGCCTCTACGGTCCGCTGGAGTACGTGGGGGAGATGTCGCTCGATGGCGGGCCCCGCTCGGCCAACGTGGAGGCCGCCGAGCCCAGCACCTGTTCGGTGGTGACCCGCGCCACCTTGCTGGCGTACATCGCCGAACACCCCGAATTCGCCTTGGAGCTCATGGCGCGCCTGATCCGCCGTGCCCGACTGGCCACCGAGAGTGCGCGCAGTGTGGCGCTGATCGACGTGTATGGACGCCTGGTCCGGCTGCTCAACACCCTGGCGCAGATCCCCAACGAGCGGGGTGAACGCGCGCTCAAGGAGCGCCTGACCCACCAGCAGATGGCTCAACACCTGGCCTGCTCACGCGAGATGGTGAGCCGCCTGCTGAAAGACCTGGAGACCGGCGGTTACATCGCCGTGCGCGAGCGCTGGATCTGGCTGCTCAAGACGCTGCCCGCGCGCTGGTAACGACTTCCCGCCGCACTCACGGCAGGTTGATCAGGCGCCGCGCTTCCTGTGGGGCCGCCGAACTGGTGCCCGCGAGGCGCACCACGCTGCCGCTCAAACTCCCAGCGCCGAGCACACCCCACAGGGCCGGGTTGTCGTCGCTCACCGCCAGGGTATCGGGCACTTTCTTCACCCCCGCGCGTTGCAGCCGGCTGGCGTCCGGGTCGGGCTTGCGCGGGGAATAGCGTGCAAAGTGCCCACTGGGTGAAGCCTGCCGGCGAAGGCCGCCCACGCTCACCGTGCTCTTCCCCGTCGACAGACTGTTGAAGGTGCCGCTGCGCCGGATGGGCGTGGGGTTGTCCGGGTGGTCGACGAAGCTGCCGATGTTGCCGCTGGTGTCGTACCAGACGTCTTCAAAGTAGGACTGCCGCGCACCCGTGTTCTGGCCCAGCGCCACGTCGTCCCGCTCCACATAGGCGTCGAACACCACGGGCTCGGCGCCGGTGTTGGTCAGCGTCACTTGCCAGGAGCCAAACGGTGCGGTGACCGCTGTGGCACTGCGGCTGAAGGTGGGCGCCAGCGCCAGCAGGGCGCAGGTGCTGCCGATGCCCAGCGCCGAGTCGTTCGGAAAGATCAGGCCACACAGGGGCAGGCCGCCGGCATCCACCCACATGCCCGACTCGCCCTTGCGCAGCGGCGGCAAGGCCTGCGCATGGCCGGGTGGCGTGACGCTGATCTCGACACCTTGCGCATCGTCGGGCAGCCAGATCTCCAGAAAACTCTGCGTGCGGTCGTCGGGCTGCACCCGCCAGTGCAAGGGCACCGATGCGCCCGGTGCGAGCGTATCGTTGGCGTGGGTGCGGCTCTGGTAGGCGTTGCCCGCGGGCACCGTCACCTGCAGCCGTCCACCGCACAGATCGATCAGCTGGTCCATCGCAGCCTCCAGGATGGAGCTGCCATCGTGTGGGCCTGCCAGCGTGCCCCAGCTGATGTTCACCACCAGTTGGGCTTGGGGCGTGCAGCGCGCCAGGATGTACATGAGTGCGTCGAGCACGCTCACGTTCATCGCACCGCCAGACGTATCGAGCACGTTGGACCAGTCCAGCTGCACCGCGATCAGGTCGCAGCGGCTGGCCTCGTCGTCCCGGGGTTGCAGCAGGTTGCCCGAGCCGCAGGCCAGGCTCATCACGTGTGTGCCGTGGTTGACGGGCTTGCTCAGGTCCCACAGCTGGAGGTGCTCATAGAGCGCCTCTTCGTCCAGCCGGCCATGGTGCGTGTAGTCCGCCATGGCCGAGTCGATGGCCGCGCCCGAGAGTTCGTGGCCATAGCCCATGTCGCGCGGGCGGGGGCCGGCGCGGGCGGGGTCCAGTGGCGTCTGGTGGTGCGGCTCGTTGCCGGGCCAGTTGCCATCCTGCGTGTCGTCCTGGCGCCAGAAGTGCTTCACCCGTGTGCCACCTTGGGCGTTGAGGAAGACCTGATTGGCAAAGGCCAGTCCGCCATCGATCAGGCCCAATACCTTTCCGTTCAGGCGATCGGGTGCGTTGACGGGATGTGCGCCGGGCGTGCAGGGGTCGTGGATCGGCTGCGTGTGGTGACCCACCGGCAGGCCGAGCTCCAGGCGCTGGATCAGGCCGCGCAGTTGCGGATCGGAGCGCAGCCGCTGGAAGAACTTAGGCTTGACGTGTGCCGTGCAAAAACGCAGCGCGGACAGGTTGAGGTACACGCGCGGAATCTGCAGCCACTTCGTGCTGGAAGCCGCCACCAGCGCGGGCACATCGGCAAGTGCCGTGAGCTCAATGACGATAGGCAGCCATTTCGGCGGCTTGCCCTTTGGCTTGATGCGGTAGCCCGCGAACTGGTCAGCTTCGGCCCAGGCCAGGTAGGGGTCGTGCCCGTCAATCGCGCCAGGTGCGCTCCAGTGGATGCCGGTGAATTCGCCCGTTGGCAACGCGACCCAGCCCGCGCTCATGCCCACTCCTTGATCGCTTCCTCCCACAGCCAGGCAACCAGGGGCGCGTTGCCCACGCCCGTGGTGCTCGCCGATCGTGTGTAAGCGTGGCCGCTGGTGTGGTCCATCGACTGGTGCAGGCTGAAGTCCAGCGGTTCGCCGTGGGGGCCTTCGAACAGGCGGCCGTCGAAACCGCGCTCGTGCACCTTGGTGCCGGTGGCCCGCGCGACCAGGAATTCAGCCAGAGCGGTGCCGAGCAGGCGCCCGGCCGCGCTGTCGACGGGGTAGTGCACACCGGCCACCACGCGGTTGGTGGCAATGCGTGCGGCCAGGCGCTGCAATTGTTCTCGGCTCTCTGTGCCATTGGGCGGCGTGCCGGCACCGGGCGCGGCATTGAGCAGCGCTTCGAGCAGCACAGCCATGGCAAAGGCCTCGGTGGCGTGGCCACTGGGCCAACTGCCGTGCCCAGGCGTCTCGATCATGGGCTGGATCTGGGGCGACATCGCCACTGGCCGGATGCTGGCGAAGATGTGCTTGAAGCGCATCTCGACGTGAACACACAACGAGAACACCAGGTCCATGAGCTGCAGTGTCTTCTTGTGCCGGTGCGCGGTAAGCCCCACCACAGATGAAAAGAAGGCCACGGGAGGCGCCATTTGCGCCACGATCTCGGCGGCACGGTCGGCCCGCAGATCGGCGTAAGCGGCCACCAGATCAAGCTGCTTCTTGAACTGCGCCTTCGTCGGTGCGCGCAGTTTCACCAGGGTTTTGCGCTGGATGTTGCTGGCTTGCAGGTTGGCAAATTCCAGCGTGGCCTCCTTGGGGCCATTTCGCGTTTTGAAGAGCAGGCCCTCGACGAGGTCGGTGAAGCAAGCTTCGACGCGAGGGCCATCGGCCCAAAGCCTGAGGTTGTCGGGCTTGTCGAAAACAGGTTCATTGACGTGCAGGACCGCACCGATGAAAGGGCCGACGATGGCCGCGCGACTTAACAGCAGGGCGTCGGCATAAACCACCGAATTGCTCGCCCCTCCACTTGCGCCGCCGCTCGCCCCTCCACTTGCGCCGCCGCTCGCCCCTCCACTCGCACCCCCACTTGCACCCCCACTTGCGCCTCCACTGGCTCCTCCGCTGGCACCACCGCTCATAGTTGTTGCTCCTGTCTGGGTTGGAAAATCGAAATCGATCAATCAGTGTGGCAAACCCATCTCGCCGAACACTTTGGCTCCGCGCTGCCGCAGACGGCTGTGGCGACCCGCCGCGAGGTACTTGGTCAAAGTGAAATCGGGTTGCAGCGCCATGATCAATGCAAACGTCTCGCGCGCTTCGTTGACCAACCCCATTTCAAACTGCGCGATCAGCATGGCGCGCAGGGTGGGGAGGTGATAGCGGTTTTTGGCGAGGGAAGATCGGCAGAGATCGACTGCTTGCGAGAGCCGTCCAGTGGCCAGATAGCTGTTGGCCAGCATCATCTCGAAGTAGTACTTCTGCGGGTCCAATGGCGAGAGGTGCAGGGCGTTCTCGGCCTCCACCATCGAGTCCTCGGGCGAGCCCCACATCGTCGACCACACACTGTTGTACAGCCAGGCCATCGGATCGTTCGGATTGCTCTGCGTGGCCTCCTGGAGCAAACGGTGTGATGCATCCACGTCTTCACCGAGGTGGCACAGCGCATGCCCTTTGATGGCCATGGCCAGCGAGCTTGCGGGCTCCAGATCAAGCGCTCGGTCGGCGGTGTCAATGGCGCGCTGAAAATCTCGCGCGGGTTCGGCCGAGAGCCCTTGCACCACCTGCATGATGTGCCACTTGGCCAGCCAGGCCCATGGCGTGGCCACACGCTTGTGGCGCTCCACCACCGCTTCGAGCAACTGGTGGCTGCGTTGCAGGTCTCGCGGCGTGGAGCGGTGCATGAGCGTGATGCCACCGAGCAAAAGGGCGTTGCTGTCGAGCTGAGGCAAAGGCAACACCAGGGTGCGCTGCACCACGTCGTTCAGCAGTGCCTTGGAGCAGGCCGAACACAGCGCGTCCAGGAGCGCGCTCTGTGTTTCCATCAGGTCTCGCACGTCGCCTGTGAGCCGATCGGCCCAGATCACTTCTTCGCGGCGGTTGTCGGTGAGCTGCGCCATGATCACGACCTTGTCGCCGTAGGTCACGTAGCTGCCGCCCAGCACAAACGTGGCTTCCAGATGTCGACCAATTTCGCCTGCGGAAGAAGTGCGCCCCCGGAAAGCGGTGGTGGACAGGCGGGAGATCACGCGCAGGTCGGGGCTGCGCGCGAGCTGCGAGATGACGCCGTCGGCAATGAGTTCGCCAATGACGAACTGTTCGGTGACGTGGCTGCGCGTCTCGAAGGGCACGACGGCGATTGAAGGGCGGAAGTCCAGAGCAGTGCCCTCTGGCACCTGGGCGCGGGCTGCGGACGACCCCGCACTCACTGGATGGATGGCCCAGGTGCGAACCGGCTCGGGCCAATGCTTGAGGTAGTTTTCGCCGCGGTCTTCCACCTCGGCATCCATGCCGACCACGATGCCGTCGAAGATGCTGGCAGTGATGATGGTCTCGCCCGGGGCGGCGAGGTCGGCCACCCTGGCCGCGAGGTTCACTCCGTGGCCATACACGTCGTTCTCGTCGGCATACAGGTGCGTGGCGTTCAGCCCGGCCCGAAGAAACAGCTGCTGGTTCACCGGCAAGGTGTCGTTGAGCGGGGCAAAGTACTTTTGCAGCGTGAGGGCTGCGCGCACCGCATCGGTGGGCTGGTCGAACTCCACCAGCATGCCGTCGCCCAGGCTCTTGACCATGCGGCCCTTGCAGTCGGGAAGCACCGTGCTGGTGGCGTGGTGCACAAAACCGCGCCATTGGTTCACCACGGCGGCCTCGTTGGCGGCCATCAGGCGCACCGACTCCACCAGGTCCATCACCAACACCACCTTGTGGCGCTGCTGCGGCAATGGAAGTGCAGTCTCCCCAGCCCCTGTGTCCGGGGTCTGCAAGGTGTTCGGGTTGGGGCTGCTTGTCATGCCGGTGGGGGTATGCGGGTTGTGTTGCAGTTTCTCACAACTGCTCTTGAGGCCGGTTGCGGAGATGGCGAAAACAACAAAGCCGACTTGCGTCGGCTTTGTTGTGGAATCACACCCAACCGGGTGCGAAAGCCAGGATCACTTCAGGTGGTCGTTGACCAGCTTGGTCATCTCGAACATGGAGGCCTGGGCCTTCTTGAAGATTTCCTTGAGCTTGGCGTCGGCATTGATCATGCGACGGTTCACCGAGTCCTGCAGCTTGTTCTTCTTGATGTACTCCCAGATCTTCTTGGTCACTTCGGTGCGCGGCAGGGGGTTTGCACCCACGATGGCGGCCAGAGCGGCGCTGGGGGTGAGTGCCTTCATGAACGCAGCGTTGGGGGTGCGCTTCTTGGCAGGAGCTGCCTTCTTGGCGGGTGCAGCTTTCTTGGCTGGGGCGGCCTTTTTCGCCGGAGCAGCTTTCTTCGCAGGAGCAGCCTTCTTGGCAGGTGCCGCAGCTTTCTTGGCCGGAGCGGCCTTCTTTGCCGGAGCAGCAGCCTTCTTGGCCGGGGCCGCTTTTTTAGCGGGAGCTTTTTTCGCAGTTGCCATGGTTGAATTTCCTTCTAGAAGTTGACTTATTCCCCAGCGGAAAACGCGCTTTCACACTGGTGTCTCGGATGCTAATGGAGATGCACATGCAATCCAAGGTGGGCGACGCGGTTTTTTCTTCGTTTTCAGAGGGGGAAAGCTGCTTTTTGGCGGGGAAAACAACACTTCGACGCACGCAAAGCCGCCAGCGGCGCGGCCTGCAGGCGCATCTGCTCAAATGCGGCGCTGTTTTCCTCACAGTCCGCGCATCATGTTTCGACAGGAAATACCATGACCAACTCATCACCATTTGCCACCTGCGATCTGTGCGATGCACACAAAGGCGACACCTCCGGCGGCTTTCGTGTGCTGCCTCCGGTGTTCCGCGATTTTGGTGCGGTGCGCCGCTTCTGCGGACCGGTGGTCACCGTCAAATGCTTCGAAGACAACTCGTTGGTGAAGGCGGCGGTGGACAGCGCGGGCGAGGGCCGCGTGCTGGTGGTCGACGGTGGCGGCTCGCTGCGCCGCGCCTTGTTGGGCGGCAACCTGGGCGCAGCGGCTGCGCGCAACGGCTGGGCCGGTGTGGTGATCGATGGCTGCGTGCGTGACGTGGCCGAACTCGCGACCAGCCAGACCGGCATCCGCGCGCTGGCATCCATGCCGCTGCCCACCGAGAAGCGCAACGAAGGCCAGCGGGATGTGGCCGTGCAGATTCAGGGTGAGTGGGTGAGACCGGGCGACTGGCTCTATGCCGATGAGGACGGCATCGTTGTGGTCGACCGAGCGCTTGCTGCTTAGGCTGTTATGCCTTTGTAGAGCATGTACGCCGCGAGCATGTAGAGCAGGCCGGCGAACACGCGCTTGAGCGACTTCACCGGCAGCGCGTGCGCTGCCTTCACGCCCAGTGGCGCCATCAGCACACTCACGCAAGCGATCACCACCAGTGCGGGCAGGTAGATGTAGCCCACCGCGCCTGCGGGCAGGTCCTGCACGTTCTGACCGGCAATGATGTAGCCCACAGCGTTCGCCAGTGCGATCGGGAAGCCGAGCGCTGCGCTGGTGGCCACCGCGTTGTGAATGGTCACGTTGCACCAGGTCATGAAAGGCACGCTGACGAAGCCGCCGCCCGCACCGACCAGGCCCGAGAGGAAACCGATCACGCCACCCGCCCCGAGCAAGCCGGGGGTGCCAGGGATGGTGCGCGTGGGTTTGGGTTTTTTGTCCAGCAGCATCTGTGTGGCCGAGAAGCTCACGAAGCCGGCGAAGAAGAACGCGAGCCAGCTGCCCTTGAGCAAAGCGAACACGCCCAGGCTGGCGATCATCGAACCCAACACGATGCCCGGTGCCAGGCCTTTGACGATGTCCCAACGCACGGCTCCGCGCTTGTGGTGCGCGCGCACGCTGGAGATGGATGTGAAGATGATGGTGGCCATCGATGTGGCGATGGCCATCTTGACGGCGAGATCGGCCTCCACACCCCGAGCCGAGAGGATGAAGGTGATGAAGGGCACCATGAGCATGCCTCCACCGATTCCCAACAAGCCGGCCAAAAAACCGGTACCCAGGCCGAGCACGGCCAATTCAAGGATCAACAGGGGATCTAAAGGCATGAAAGGTGTCTGCAAGTGCCGCCGGACCGGCATCCTGAACCGGGGTTCAGGTGGGCAAGGGCAGCGTGGCTTCGGGATCGTCTGACGCGAGACGCTCACGCCAGCCACGCAATGTACCAAGCCCGGGCTCTATGAGCATTGGTTCAAGGAAATATAAAGCCCGGCGCGCACTGCAGACAGGGAAATTGTAGGTGCTGCGCGAGGCCCGTGCGGGCCAGTGGAAAAGAAAAGAGAGCGCAGTGACGGACGGTGTCAGAGCAACCGGCCGTCCTTGTCGAGAGTCTGGTCCAGACGCCGCATGAGTTCATCAACGCGGGCCTGGGTTTGCGGGTCCAGTGGCTCGTGGTCGAAGGCGCCACCGGCCTCGGCAAACGCGCTGTTGTCAGGTTGACCAAATGAAGAAGCCTGAAAACTCTCGGCCTCCTTTTGCGAGAGTTCGAACGCCAGATTGAGCGAGGCCAGCACGGCAATGCGGTCGCGAGCTTTCACCTTGCCCGCATCGCGGATGCGGCACATGGCGGTGTCCACGCGTTCAACCGCATCAAGCAACGAGGACTCGCCACCGGGTGGGCACGAGAGCAGATAGCTCTGGCCCATGATCTGAACCTCGATCTGCTTGCTGCCTGGCTTGTTCATTGAAAAACCTCCGTGCTATGCACTGCGGTGCGAGTTGACTGGGGCGCTGCGCTCATGCTCGGTCCTTCTGGTTGTCGGGCTGGGCACTGGCCGGGTCGATGTGGCTGGGTGCGAGGCGCTCCAGCAGCGCATCGATGCGCGCGCGCGCTGCCATCAGGCGGGACTTGAGTGAGTCGCGCTCGGCCTGCAGCGTGTGCACCTGCTCGACCAGCAGGGCGTTGGTGCGCTGCAGTTCTTCGTGCCGCAACAGCAGGCGTTCGACACGCTCGGTGATCTGGTCAAGGTGCTTGGGATCGGCCATGGTGGGGACTCGCAGTTTTCGCATTGTAGGGTTGCCCCAAGCCGGCGCGGATTAGAATGCCGCCTGTTGGTGCTCGCGGTGTGGTTCACATGCCGCAGTTCAACGGGAAGCAGGAGGGAGAGTCCAGAAGGACGAACCTAACCTGCGCTGCCCCCGCAACGGTAAGCAGACGAGAGACCTGACGCAGATCAGGCCACTCCGCTTTCATCACGCAGCCACTGGAGAGCACGCCCCAACGGGACGTTGCCATCTGGGAAGGCGATGAAGGTTGTTCTGCCAGCCCGGATACCGGCCAACAAGGTGGTGGTGCGTCTGACAACGGGCGCGCCGCCGTGACGCTCAGGCACCGTCGGGGAAGGCGGTGAGAGCTTTGTCTCTTGTTTCTTCACCATGAAAAACTGCATCTTGCGCGCGCCCCTGGCCGCGCTGCCGCTGGCCGTTCTGGCCGTTCTGGCCGCGCTGCCTTCCCACGCCCAAACCTCCGCTTCAAGCTCACTGCCCGAGACCGTGGTCACCGCCACGCGTTTCAATGAAACGCTGGCCTCGCTGCCCATGGGCGTGAGCGTCATCACAGCCGATCAGATTCGAGCGGCTGGTGTCACCACCGTCAACGAAGCCGTGATGAAACTGCTGGGCGTGCCAGGCCGACAAGACTCTTACGGTGGCGGCGACTACGCACTGGACCTGCGCGGGTTCGGCGCGACGTCTGACAGCAACCAGGTGGTGGTGCTCGACGGTGTGCGCCTCAACGAAGCCGATCTGGGCGGTACCCGCCTTGCCGGGATTCCCATCGATGCGATCGAGCGCATCGAGGTGTTGCGTGGCAGCGGTTCGGTGCTGTACGGCGAAGGCGCCACCGGTGGGGTGATCGTCATCACCACCAAGGCGGGCAACGGCTCGGCGCGCCGCAACAGCGCCACGCTGTACGGCGCCGTGGGCAGCAACGACCTGCGGGAACTGCGCGCCAACGCCACCGTGGCCAGCGGCGGTTTCTCGCTCGATCTGCACGGCCAGCGGCGCGAGACGGACAACCACCGGGACAACTTCCGTTCGGAAACCGATGGTGCCGGTTTCACGGCCCAGTGGTCCAACGACACTTTGCGCCTGGGCCTGCGCCACGACCGCGATGCCCTGGACACCGGCCTGCCGGGTTCGCTGACCGCGGCACAGTACGCGGCGAACCCGCGCCAGACCACCCAGCCCAGCAACCACGCCAGCATCCGCAACGAACGCAGCGGCGTGTTCGCAGAAGCCATGCTGGGCAACTGGCAGCTCGGCATTGATGCGGGTTCGCGCGACAAGTCGCTCACCAGCGTGCGTCCGACCTCCGTGTATGCCTACGAGGTGGAGTCGCACCAGCTGGCGCTCAAGGCGCGCCACACCAGCCAATGGGGTGCAGCGCGCAACGCGCTGGTCATCGGGCACGACCGTGGCGAGTGGGACCGCGTGGTGCAGGGTGCCTTCGGTTCCGTGGCCGACCAGACGGCACGCGGCTGGTACCTCAAGGACGACTTCACCCTGGCCAGCGGCACGCGTCTGTCCGCTGGCGTGCGCACAGAAGAGCTCGACAAGCGCGTTGACGATGGCTTCGCGCCGGTCAACCTGTCCGAGCGCGAGACCGCCTGGGAACTGGGGCTGTGCCAGCCGCTGAGCACCACCACGACGGCGTGGGGCCGCGTGGGCAACAGCTTCCGCCTGGCCAACGTGGACGAGTTCAGTTTCACGAATCCAGCGGTGATGATCCGTCCGCAGACCTCTCGCGACCTGGAGGCCGGGATGCGCTGGGCCGAGGGTGCCTACAAGCTCGAAGCGCGCCTGTACCGCAGCAACCTCACCGACGAGATCGGCTACGACCGCACTGCGCCTGGTCCGTTTGGTCTGGGTGCGAACGTCAACTTCGACCCGACGCGCCGTCAGGGGCTGGAGATCGATGGCGACTGGAAACTGAGCAACTCGCTTTCGCTGGGTGCGCGGCTGGCCTTGCGGCGCTCCACCTTCCGGGAAGGACCCAACAGCGGCAAGGACGTGCCACTCGCGCCGCGCCGCACCCTGGCCTTGCGCGCCGACTGGGCGCCGCTGGCCGGCCACCGCGTCAGCGGCGGAGTGAACTTCGTCGGTGCGCAGCATCCCGATTTCGCCAACGTCTGTCGCATGCCGGCCTACACCACGGCGGATGCGCGCTATGCCGTGCAGGTGAAGAACATGGAACTGTCGTTCGGTGTGAACAACCTGTTCGATCGCGATTTCTACACCCAGGCGTTCGGTTGTGTGGGCGGGCAGACCTCGTCGATCTACCCCGAAGCCGGTCGAACCTTCACCGCCGCCTTGCGGGTGTCGTTCTGATATCGCCATGAACGCCGCCACCCTGGGTCCGCAGCGCATCGTCTGTCTCACCGAAGAGACCACCGAGTGGCTCTACCTGCTCGGGCAGGAGGGCCGCATCGTCGGCATCTCGGGCTACACGGTGCGCCCGCGCCGGGCGCGGGAAGAGAAGCCCAAGGTCAGCGCTTTTCTCAGCGCGAAGATCGACAAGATCCTGGCGCTGGAGCCGGACTGCGTGTTCGGCTTTTCCGATCTGCAGGCCGACATCGCGGCCCTGCTGATCCGTGCCGGCGTGCAGGTGACGGTGTTCAACCAGCGCAGCGTGGAGGAGATCCATTCCATGCTGTTCCAGGTGGCGGCCATGGTGGACTGCGCCGATGTGGGGCTGGCCTGGATCGAGGCCAACCGGACGCAACTCGACGGCATTCGCCAGTCGGTGGAGGCGCTGCAGGCGCGGGGCAAGCGACGCCCCCGCGTGTTTTTTGAAGAGTGGGATGAGCCGCACATCAGTGGCATCCGCTGGGTCTCGGAGCTGCTGGGAATCGCCGGCGGTGACGACTGTTTCCCCGAGCTGGCCACGCAGTCGCTGGGCAAGAACCGCATCATTGCGGACGGTGCCGAGATCGTGCGCCGCAATCCCGACATCGTCATCGGCTCCTGGTGCGGCAAGAAGTTCCGGCCCGAGAAGGTCGCCGCGCGCGCCGGCTGGCAGGACGTGGCCGCGGTGAAGACCGGGCAACTGTTCGAGATCAAGTCGGCCGACATCCTGCAGCCCGGGCCGGCTGCGCTCACCGACGGCGTGGCGCAGATGCACCGCATCGTCACCGACTGGATGAACGTTCATGGTTGACATTGCACGCAGCGAATTCATTCTTGGCGGCCAGAAGAGCGGCAAATCGCGCCGTGCCGAACTGATCGCGCGGCAATGGCTGGATGCCACCGTGGCGCACCGCGCGGTGCTGGTCGCCACCGGCCAGGCCTGGGATGACGAGATGCGCGAACGCATCGCTCGCCACCAGCGCGATCGCGCGGTGCGTGTGCCCGGCATGGTCACGGTTGAAGAACCTGTGGCACTGGCCGAGGTGCTTCAGCGGCACAGCTCGCCACACACCCTGGTGGTGGTGGACTGCCTCACGCTGTGGCTCACCAACCTGCTCATGCCGGCGCAGGGCGCGCCGTTGGACGCCGACGTGCCGACGAAAGCGCTGTGTCGCGCGATCGAACAGGCCAAGGGGCCGGTGGTGCTGGTGGGCAACGAAATCGGTCTGGGCGTGATCCCCCTGGGGCGCGAGGTGCGTGATTTCGTGGATGCGCTCGGTGGCCTGAACCAGTCTGTGGCGGGCGCCTGCGCTCGCGTCACGTTCATGGCCGCCGGCCTGCCGTTGACCTTGAAAGAATCCACATGAAACTCCTTGCCTTCGGGCGCTGGTTGAGCGCAGCTGCACTCCTGGTATGGGTGGGCGCGCTGCACGCAGCCGGCATCCAGCTGACCGATGACCGCGGCGTGACCGTGACGCTGGCGCAGTCGCCGCAACGCATTGTCTCGCTGCTGCCTTCGCTCACCGAGACCGTGTGTGAGCTGGGTCGATGCGAGCGCCTGGTGGGCGTGGACCGGTATTCGAACCACCCCGCGTTCGTGCGCGGCCTGCCCAAGGCGGGTGGCGGCATCGATCCCAACATCGAGGCCATCGTGGCGCTCAGGCCCGACGTGGTGTTGATGGCCACGTCGTCGCGCGGCGTGCAACGGCTGGAGGCGCTGGGCCTCAAGGTGCTGGCGATGGAGCCCAAAAACTCGGCCGATGCGCAGCGCGTCATGGGCAAGCTGGGCCAGTTGCTCGAAGTGCCCGATGCCGATCGCATCTGGCGCGCCATCGACGCCGGTGTGGCGGCCGCGGCGCAGTCGCTGCCGCCCGGGGCGCGCTCGCTGCGCGTGTACTACGAGGTCAGCACGGGCGGCTATGCGGCCGGCACGCAGTCGTTCATCGGCGAAATGATGGCGCGCCTGGGGGTGCAGAACATCATCACACCCGATCTCGGCCCGTTCCCGCGCATCAACCCCGAGTACGTGGTGCGCGCCAACCCCGACCTCATCATGATCGGCTCGCGCAATGTGCAGGGTATTGAACAGCGTCCTGGTTGGCGCGGCATGCGTGCTTTGCGCGAGCAACGCTTGTGCGTGTTCACCGAAGACGAATCCGACGTGCTCGTGCGTCCTGGCCCACGCATGGCCGAGGCCGCCAGGGTGATGGCGCGCTGCATCACGTCCAAGGGATTGCCGTGAGCGGAGCACGCCACAGTCTCTGGCTCGGCATGGCGCTGCTGCTCGCGGCAGCGGCCGTGCTGCTGCTGGGCGCCGGCGTGGGCAGCACCGGGTTTGACAGCGTGCTGAATGCTCGCGGCGACCCGGTGGCCTGGCAGATCCTCTGGGACATCCGCCTGCCCCGCACCCTGGGCGCCTGGGTGGCCGGCGGCCTGCTCGGGCTGGCCGGTGCGGTGGCGCAGGGCCTGTTTCGCAACCCGCTGGCCGACCCCTACTTGCTGGGCAGTGCCTCGGGCGCGGCACTCGGCGTGGCCTTGGCGCTGGCCTTGTTCGGCGCATCTCCATTCGCCACACAGTGGCTGGTGCGGCTGGGCCTGACCAGCGCGGCCTTCGCAGGTGCGGTGGTCGGCGTGGTGCTCACGCTGGCGCTGGCCAAGGGTGTGCAGCACACGCTGCGGCTGCTGCTGGCAGGTGTGATCGTGGGGGTGGTGCTGGGCGCCGGGCGTGACCTCGTCACCATCGCCTCGCCCGACACCCTGCAGGCCATGCAGGGCTTCATGCTGGGGAGCACCGGGTTCGTGGGCTGGGCCGCGTGCGGCGTGATGGCGGCCATGCTGCTGGTGGCGGTGCTGGTGGCCGCCATGCTGGGCCGTGTGCTCGATGGCTTGGCCTTGGGCGAGGCCACGGCGCTGAGCCTGGGCCTGCCGCTGGCGGCGGTGCGCGGCGTGCTCGTGGCGGTGCTTGCGCTGGCCACCGGCGCGGCCGTGGCGCAGACCGGCTTGATCGCTTTCGTAGGCCTGGCTTCACCGCACCTGGTGCGCTCCATCGTCAAGACCACGCACGGCCGGCTGGTGGTGCTCAGTGCGCTCATGGGTGGTCTGCTGCTGATGGCCGCCGACGTGCTGGCGCGCTGGGTCATCGCGCCGCAGGAACTGCCGGTGGGCGTGCTCACCGCCGTGCTCGGCGGCAGCTATTTGTTGTGGCTGATGCACCGGCGCCGCCGGCCAGGAGGTGGGCTATGAGCGCCGCCCGGCCGCCCGAAGGCGCTCGCACCGCAGTGCGCAGCACGGAGGTATCGCGAATGCCCGCCGCCCGGCCGCCCGAAGGCGCTCGCACCGCAGTGCGCAGCACGGAGGTATCGCGAATGCCCGCCGCTTTGCAGGCACGCGGTATCGCCGTGTCGCTGGGCGGCACGCCCGTGCTGCATGGCATCGACGTGGCTTTCTCCGCTGCGCGCTGGACCAGCGTTGTCGGGCCCAACGGCGCGGGCAAGTCGACCCTGCTCAAGGCGCTGGCCGGCCTGCTGCCGCACAGCGGCGAGGTGCTGTTGATGGATCGGCCGCTGGCGCAATGGCGCGGTCGCGAACGCGCGCGCTGCCTCGCCTGGCTGGGGCAGGGCGAGCAGGGCGCGGACGACCTCAGCGTGTGGGACGTGGCCATGCTCGGCCGCCTGCCACACCAGGCCTGGCTGGCCTCGTCGTCCGTCGCCGATCGTGTCGCGGTGGAGCAGGCCCTGCGCGCCACCCAGGCCTGGGACTGGCGCGAGCGGCCACTCGGCGCGCTCTCGGGCGGTGAGCGCCAGCGCGTGCTGCTCGCGCGCCTGCTCGCGGTGCAGGCCGACGTGATGCTGATGGACGAACCCCTGGCCAACCTGGACCCACCGCACCAGGCCGACTGGCTGCTGCTGGTGCGCGAACTGGTGGCGCAGGGCAAGACCGTGGTGAGCGTGCTGCACGAGATCGGCATGGCGCTGCACGCGGACCAGATGGTGGTGATGGCGAACGGCCGGGTGGTCCACCAGGGCGCTTGCGACGACCAGGCCACCCACCTGGCGCTGGAGGAAGTTTTTGACCACCGCGTCGCGATCCATCCGCTGGGTGACCAGTGGGTCGCGCTGCCCCGTTGAACCATTTTTGACTGGAGACCGACCATGCAGATCGAAACACCGCCCACCGACAAGCGCTACGACAAACCCGAGGGCGAGCGGCGTGGCCTGGTCATCGTTCACACCGGAGACGGCAAGGGCAAGAGCACTGCGGCCTTTGGCCTGGCCTTGCGCGCGTTTGGTCGCACACATGTGCACGGCAAGCTGGTGAAGATCTTCCAGTTCATGAAAGTGCCTTCGGCACGTTTTGGCGAGCACCGCATCTTCGAACAGCTCGGTTTGCCCATCGAGGGGCTTGGCGACGGCTTCAGCTGGAAGAGCCAGGACTTGGAGCATTCGGCCCAGCTGGCACGCGACGGCTGGAGATCAGCGCGTGCGGCTATCCTCGGGGGTGAGTACTTCATGGTTACGCTCGACGAGCTGACCTACCCGCTGATCTACGGCTGGTTGCCGCTTGATGACGTGTTGCAGACCTTGCGTGATCGCCCGCGCCACGTGCATGTGGTCATCACCGGGCGGCGCTGCCCGCCCGAGATCATCGAGCTGGCCGACACCGTGACCGAGATGACTCTGGTGAAGCATGCGTTCAAGGCGGGCATTCCCGCCCAACGCGGCATCGAAGATTGACCCTGTTCCCGAAAGAAGAGAACCATGACCACGACGACCCTGAACGAACAACCCGTGCGCCTCGTGCCACGCCCTTCTGTAGCAGCCGCCACCACCGAACGCTGGTCGGTGGACGATGTGGCCGCGCTGTTCGACCTGCCGTTTTCCGAACTGCTGTTCCGCGCGCAAACGGTGCACCGTGAACACTTTGACCCGACCGAAGTCGAGCTGGCCACGCTGCTGTCGGTGAAGACTGGCGGCTGTCCTGAAGACTGCGGCTACTGCCCGCAGTCGGTGCACTTCGACACCGGGCTGGAAGCCGGCAAGCTGATGGGCGTGGCCGCCGTGCGCGAAGCGGCGCAGCGCGCGAAGCAGGCAGGCGCTACGCGCTTCTGCATGGGTGCGGCCTGGCGCGCGCCCAAAGACCGCGACGTGGACGCCGTGGCCGAACTCGTGCGCGCCGTGAAAGAAGAAGGCCTGGAGGCCTGCGCCACCCTGGGCATGCTCAACGAAGGCCACGCCGAGACCCTGCGCGACGCGGGCCTGGATTACTACAACCACAACCTGGACAGCGCGCCCGACTTTTACGGCGAAGTGATCACCACGCGCGACTACCAGGACCGTCTGGACACGCTGGAGCGCGTGCGTGGTGCGGGCGTCAAGGTCTGCTGCGGCGGCATCGTGGGCATGGGCGAGTCGCGCCGCCAACGAGCCGCGCTCGTGGCCCAGCTCGCCAACCTCGCACCCGACTACCCCGAGTCGGTGCCGATCAACAACCTGGTGAAGGTGCAGGGCACGCCGCTGGCAGACCAGCCCGACCTGGACCCGCTGGAGTTCGTGCGCACCATCGCGGTGGCGCGCATCACCATGCCGCGCGCCCGAGTGCGCCTCTCGGCCGGGCGCCAGCAGATGAGCGAAGCGGTGCAGGCCCTGTGTTTCCTGGGTGGCGCCAACTCGATCTTTTATGGCGAGAAGCTGCTCACCACTGGCAACCCCGACGTGGCGGCCGACATGGACATGCTGGCCCGGCTGGGCATGCAGGCGCGCCGCGCCTGAGTTCACCGCCATGTCCGTCAACGAAGCCTGGCGCCGGCGCAGCCTGGCCGCCGTCTGGCACCCCTGCACCCAGATGAAGCTGCACGCGAGCGATGGCGCCGCGTTGCCGCTGATTCCCGTGGCGCGCGCCCAAGGCGTGTGGCTGCACGACCATGAAGGCCGGCGTTACCTGGACGCGATCAGCTCCTGGTGGGTGAACCTGTTCGGGCACAACCACCCCGCCATCCGCGCCGCGCTCGTCGATCAACTGAACACGCTCGACCACGTGATGCTGGCCGGCTTCACCCATGCGCCGGTGGTGGAGCTGTCCGAGCGGCTGTCGGCCGCCACCGGCCTGGGACACGCCTTCTACGGCAGCGACGGCGCGAGCGCCACCGAGATCGCGCTCAAGATGAGCGCGCACCACTGGCGCAACGCCGGGCGCGCGCGCAAGAACCGCTTTGTCGGCGTGGCTGGCGGTTACCACGGCGAGACCGTGGGGGCCTTGGCCGTGACCGACATCGCGCTCTTTCGCGAGGCCTATGCGCCGCTGGTGCGTCTGGGTGCCACCGTGCCCAGCCCCGATGCCCGCGCGGCCGCGCCGGGTGAGTCGGCCGCCGACGTGGCCGAGCGGGCCGCGGGCGCGCTGGCCGACTGGCTGGCCGAACACCACGAGGACACGGCGGCCCTCATCGTCGAGCCGCTCGTGCAGTGCGCCGCCGGAATG
This sequence comes from Pseudomonadota bacterium, assembly GCA_040385485.1. Lineage (GTDB taxonomy): Bacteria > Pseudomonadota > Gammaproteobacteria > Burkholderiales > Burkholderiaceae_C > Hydrogenophaga. The sequence goes on from JAZKHJ010000041.1 coordinate 47,359, forward strand.
GCCATGCACGATGCGGTGTACCTGCGGCGCGCACGCCAGCTGTGCGACCGTTATCAGGTGCATCTGGTGCTCGACGAGATTGCTGTGGGCTTTGGCCGCACCGGCACGCTGTTCGCGCACGAGCAGGCCGGCATCCGGCCCGACTTTCTGTGCCTCTCCAAGGGCCTGACCGGTGGCACGCTGCCGCTGTCGGTGGTGCTCACCACCGACGAGGTTTATGCTGCCTTCTACGACGACCAGGTCGCGCGCGGCTTCCTGCACTCGCACAGTTACACCGGCAACCCGCTGGCCTGCCGTGCAGCGCTGGCCACGCTGGACCTGTTCGACCAGACCGATGTGCTGCGCCACAACCTGACCACCGGCGAGCGCCTGACCGCGCAGTTCGCGCCGCTGTCTGCCCACCCGCGCGTGCGCCACGCACGCCGGCAAGGAATGATCTTCGCGTGGGACGTGAGCAGCAGCCTGCCCGACTTCGCTCGCCGCTACGCCCGCCATGCGCTCGACCAGGGGTTGCTGCTGCGGCCCATCGGCCACACGCTGTACGCCATGCCGCCGTATGTGATCGACGAAGCTGAAGGCGCGCACCTGGCCGATGGCGCGCTCGCCGCCTTGCAGGCCACACTGGCCGAAGAAGAACCCTCCAGCGCGCTTGCTCTGGAAGGGGTGCGCGATGGCGTTTGACGGCTGCTTCGTCACCGGCACCGACACCGGTGTGGGCAAGACCCTGGTGAGCGCGGCCCTGCTGCACACGCTGGCGCGCCACCATCGGCGCGTGGTCGGCATGAAGCCGGTGGCCGCCGGGCTGGTGGTCCACGCGGGCCAGTGGGTCAGCGAAGACGTGCTCGCGCTGCGCGCAGCCTCCACTGTGGCCGTGCCCGCTGCGCTCGACAACCCCGTGGCCTTGCCTGATGCGATGGCGCCGCACATCGCTGCCCGGCGCGCAGGGCAGGCCGTGAGCGTGGCCGCCCTGCTGGCCGCACACCGATCGATGCGGGCGCTGGCCGATGTGGTGGTGGTGGAAGGTGCGGGTGGCTGGCGCGTGCCGATCAACGAGCACGAGACGCTGGCCGACCTGGCGCGCGCCATCGGCGCGCCCGTGGTGCTGGTGGTGGGTGTGCGCCTGGGCTGCCTGAACCACGCGCTGCTCACGGCCGAGGCGATCCGCTCCGACGGCCTGCAGCTGGCGGGCTGGGTGGCCAATGCGATCGACCCCACCATGCCTTGCCGCGAGGACAACATCGACACACTGCGCCAGCGCCTGCCCGCACCCCTGCTGGGGAGCGTGCCGTGGCAAGCTGACGCGCCCGATGCGCGCCACATCGCGCTGCAACTGCCCCCTGCATGGCAATGAAGGAACGACTGTGAGCTGGTTGAACGAATTCGATGAACGCCTGAGTGCGCTGGATGCCCAGGCGCTGCGCCGTCGCCGCCGCGAGGTGGTGCCGGAGCAGGGCGCCCGGCTCAACGTGGACGGCGAGTCCCTGCTGGCCTTCTGCAGCAACGACTACCTGGGCCTGTCCCAGGCCCCGGCGCTGCGCGAGGCGGTGCACGCCGCGGTGGAGCGTTACGGTGTCGGCTCGGGCGCCTCGCCCATGGTCAGTGGCCACAGCGTGGCCAACGCCGCGCTGGAGCGCGAACTCGCCGAGGCCGTGGGCCTGCCGCGAGCGCTGTATTTCTATGCCGGCTACGCCACCAACGCCAGCATCGTGCCGGCGCTGGTGGGCGAGGGCGACGCGCTGTTCTCCGACGCGCTGAACCACGCCTGCCTGATCGATGGTGCCCGGCTGTCCAAGGCCACGGTGCACCGCTACCGCCATGCCGATCTGCAGCAGCTCGACGCGCTGCTGGCGGCCAGCCCGGCGCGCCGCAAGCTGGTGATCAGCGATGCGGTGTTCAGCATGGATGGCGACGTCGCCGACATCGCCGGGCTGCACGCGCTGTGCGAGCGGCACGACGCGCTGCTGCTGCTGGACGACGCGCACGGCTTTGGTGTGCTCGGGCCGCAGGGCCGGGGCGCGCTGGCCGCTGCCGGTTTCACAGGCGCCGACGCCTCGCCGCGTGTGCTCTACATGGCCACGCTGGGCAAGGCCCTGGGCGTGGCGGGCGCTTTCGTGGCCGGGCCCGAGCGCCTGGTGGAGTGGCTGCTGCAGAAAACCCGCAGCTACACCTACGCCACCGCGGCACCAGCCCTGCTGGCCGAGGCCGTGCGCGCCAGCCTGCGCTGCGTGCTGGGGGCCGATGGCGAACACCGCCGACAACAACTGCAGGCGCGGATCGCGCAGTTGCGCGATGGCCTGGCTCCCGGTGCCGACGCGGCGGTCGATGCCGCCGGCTGGACCCTGATGGCGTCAAGCACCGCGATCCAGCCTCTGGTGATCGGCGACAACGCCGCCGCCCTGGCCGTGATGGCCGTGTTGCGCGAACAGGGCCTGTGGGTGCCCGCGATCCGCCCGCCCACCGTGCCCGCGGGCACCGCGCGGCTGCGCATCGCGCTGTCGGCCGCACACCAACCCGCCGACGTGGACACGCTGCTGCGCGCGCTGCGTATCGCGGCCCGCGCCATTGGCGCGCAGGGCCAGACGGCGCGCGCCCCGCTGGCCACCGCGTGAACGCCATGAGCGGGCTCCTCCCACTGTCGCCCTGGGCGGTCATGCCCATCGCGATGTTCGTGGCCCTGCTGATCGACCGCTGGTGGGGCGAGCCGCCGCCGCGCTGGCACCCGGTGGTCTGGATGGGGCGGGGCCTCGACGCCATGGGCCGACGCGTGGCGCCCGCCATGGGCGAGTCCATGCCCGCCGCTGCCCGGTTGTTCGTGGCCGGCGCGCTGGCATGGATCACCGGGGCCGCCGTGGTGGTGTTGATCGCCCTCGCGGCGGCCTGGACTGTGGGGCAGGGGCCGGTGTGGCTGCAGGCGCTGGCCCTGGGCGTGCTGCTCAAGCCGCTGCTGGCCTGGCGCATGTTGCGCGACGAGGTGCGCGCGGTGGAGGTGGCGCTGGGTGAGTCGCTGGCGGCGGGGCGCGAGCGCCTGTCGTGGCTGGTGAGCCGCGACGTGAGTGCGTTGGATGCCGCGCAGGTGCGCGAGAGCGCCATCGAATCGCTCGCGGAAAACCTCAACGACTCGGTGGTCGCACCGCTGTTCTGGTTCGCCGTGGCGGGTCTTCCTGGCTCCGCGCTCTACCGTTTCGCCAACACGGCCGACGCCATGTGGGGCTACCGCGGTGAGCGCGGCGGCCGCGACTGGACCTGGGCCGGCAAATGGGCCGCGCGGGCCGACGACGTGCTGTCGTGGCTGCCTGCGCGCATCACCGGCGCCTTGCTGGGCTTGCTCGGTTCAGCGCGCGGCCTGAGCACACTGCCGGCGCAGGCACGGCGCACACCGTCGCCCAACAGCGGCTGGCCCATGGCTGCGATGGCGCTGGCGCTCGATGTGCGCCTGGGCAAGCCCGGCGTGTACGAATTGCACGGTGCCGGCCGCAGCCCGCATGCTGCCGACACCGCGCAGGCGCTGCAGCTCGCCAGCCGCGTGGTGGCCTTGCTAGCCACCACCGCGCTGCTGTGGGCGGCGCTGATCTGGGGCTTCACACCATGAACATCACGCACGGCGGCCCCGACATGCTGGGCGTGCCCCGCTGGGACTTCTCCACCAACGCCAACGCCTGTGGCCCCTGCCCCGTGGCGCTGGCGGCGGTGCAACAGGCCGATGCGCGCCACTACCCCGAGCCTTTGTACGCGGCCCTGCGTGAATCGCTCGCGGCTTTCCACGCGGTGGATGCCGCGCGCATCGTGCTGGCCGGCAGCGCGAGCGAGTTCATCCACCGTTTCACCGCCTGGGTGGCGCGCGAGGGTGGCCAGCGTGTCTGGCTGCCGTTGCTGGCCTATGGCGACTGTGCGCGTGCCGCGCAGACCTGGCGGTTGGAGCCCATGCACGACCCGGCACGTGCCCACCTCGCCTGGGTCTGCGAGCCGTCGAGCCCGACGGGCGAGATCGAGCCGTTCGCACGGCGCGTGGTCGCATCGGGAGCGCAGGTGGTGCTGGACCGCGCCTACGAGCCGCTGCGACTGAATGGCGCCTGCAGCCTCGACCCCGTCGCGCTGCAACGCATCTGGCAACTCTGGACGCCGAACAAGGCGATGGGGCTGACCGGCGTGCGCGGTGCCTACGCCATCGCCCCCGAGCGCGCCGTGGCCGAGGCGCGCGCGCTCGATCAGCTGGCGCCCTCGTGGCCGCTGGGCGCGCACGCCGTGGCCATGCTCGATGCCTGGGTGTCGCCGGCCGCCCAGGACTGGCTGGCGCGGAGTCTGGTGACATTGCGCGAGTGGAAGCGCGAACAACTGGGCTTGCTGACCGACCTGGGCTGGCGCGTGTTGCCCAGCGAGGCCAACTACATCTGCGGCGAACCCCCGAACCCGCTGGATGCGATGAGCTTGCGCGCGGCCGGCATCAAGCTGCGTGACACCACGTCCTTTGGCCTGCCGGGCCACTGGCGCCTGGGTGTGTTGCCGCCGCAGGCGCAGGCCGCGTTGCGCACGGCATTGCACCGCACGGAGGTGTGCCGATGACCGCGCGTTGCGTGATGGTGCTGGGCACGACCAGCGGCGCGGGCAAGAGCTGGCTCACCACCGCGCTGTGCCGGCACTACGCGCTCAAGGGCCTGAAAGTGGCACCCTTCAAGGCGCAGAACATGAGCAACAACGCAAGGGTTGTGGCCGGCGGCGAAATTGGCTCAGCCCAGTACTTCCAATCGCTCGCGGCCCAAGCCGAGCCCGACGTTCGCATGAACCCGCTGCTGCTCAAGCCCGAGGCCGACACGCGCAGCCAGGTGGTGCTGATGGGGCAGGTGGACGAGGCCTTGTCCAGCATGCCCTGGCGCGGCCGAAGTCTGCACGTGTGGCCGCAGATCGCCGCTGCGCTGGACGCGCTGATGGCGGAGAACGACGTGGTGGTGATCGAGGGCGCGGGCTCACCGGCCGAGATCAACCTGCACGCCAGCGACATCGTGAACATGCGCGTGGCCCTGCATGCGCGGGCGCGCTGCCTGCTGGTGACCGACATCGACCGCGGTGGCGCCTTCGCCCATCTGTATGGCACCTGGGCGCTGCTGCCGGCTGAGGAGCGCGCGCTCATCCACGGCTTCGTGCTCAACAGGTTCCGCGGCGACGCCAGCCTGCTCGCGCCCGCGCCGCAGATGCTGCAGGATTTGACCGGCGTGCCCACGGTGGCCACGCTGCCGATGTGGTGGCAACACGGTTTGCCCGAAGAGGATGGCGTCTTTGACGACAGGACTCGCGCGTCGGGCGCCGTGAGCAAGACCGTTGCTGTCATCGCGTACCCGCGCATCAGCAACCTCGACGAATTCCAGCCGCTGAAGAACGTACCCGGCGTGCGCCTGGTCTGGGCGCGCGCCCCCGCCGATTGCGCGGGTGCCGACTGGATCGTGCTGCCCGGCAGCAAGGCCACCGCCGCCGACCTGGCCTGGCTGCGCACGCAGGGGCTGGACCGAGCGATTGCCGCGCACGCCGCGCAGGGCGGGGCGGTGCTGGGTGTGTGCGGCGGCCTGCAGATGCTGGGCGAGGCCTTGATCGACACGCACGGCATCGATGGCAACGCGCCCGGCCTGGGCCTGCTGCCGCTGGTCACGCAGTTCGATCTGCAAAAAACCGTGCGCCACACGCACACCGCTTTTGGTGCCCTGCACGGCGCGTGGGCCGCGCTCTCGGGCGTGGCCGCTGCCGGCTACGAGATCCACCACGGCCAGACCGCGCAGCACCCCGCCATGGCGGCGGGCGGCGACATTGCAAAGGAAGTGCTGCCCAACGGCCTGGGCTGGCAGAACGCGCAGGGCAACGTGCTCGGGGTCTACCTGCACGGCTTGTTCGAAGACCCGCGCGTGCTGCACGCGCTGTTCGGCGCCACCGCCCCCACGCTGGAGACGGTGTTCGACGGCCTGGCCGATTTCATCAACACCCATTTCGAGCCCGGCGTTCTCGACCAACTCATCGCACCCCGACCATGACCACCATCCCCGACATCTCCCAACCCGAACTCGCTCAGACCCTGCAGCGCGCGCTGGACAACAAGACCAAGCCGCTGGGCTCGCTCGGCCGCCTGGAAGCGCTGGCGCAGCGCATCGGGCTCATCCTCGGCACGGCGCAGCCGGTGCTGCAGTCGCCGCAGATGCTGGTGTGCTCGGGCGACCACGGCCTGGCCGCGCGCGGCGTCTCGGCCTACCCGAGCGACGTGACCTGGCAGATGGTGGAGAACTTCCTGTCTGGTGGTGCTGCGGTGAGCGTGCTCGCGCGCCAGCACGGCATCGGCCTCACGGTGGTGGACTGCGGCGTGAAGCACGACTTCGCAGCCCGAGATGGCTTGATCATCAAGAAGATTGCGCACGGCACGGCCGACGCGCTCGACGGCCCGGCCATGAGCGCGGCGCAGTGTGCCCAGGCAATCGAGAACGGCCGCGAGGTGCTGCGCGGCCTGCCTGGCAATGCGCTGTTGCTGGGTGAAATGGGCATCGGCAACACGTCGGCGGCATCGATGCTGCTTGCGCGCCTCGGTGGGCTGGACGTGGCCGACGTGACGGGCGCGGGCACCGGGCTCGACGCCGCAGCGGTGCAACGCAAGATCGGCATCCTGCGCGAGGTGCTCGCGCGCCACGCCGATGCAAGCACCCCGCTGGACGCGCTCGCGGCCTTTGGCGGCTTCGAGATCGCCACGCTGGTGGGTGCGGTGCTGCAGGCAGCCGTTGAGCGGCGCGTGATCGTGGTCGACGGCTTCATCGCCACCTCGGCCGTGCTGGTGGCCGCGCACCTGCAGCCGCATGTGTTGCAACGCTGCGTGTTCGCCCACCGCTCGGGTGAACGCGGCCACGCGCTCATGCTGGCGCACCTCAAGGCCGAACCGTTGCTGGACCTGGGCCTGCGCCTGGGTGAAGGCTCAGGCGCGGCGCTGGCGTGGCCGCTGCTGGTGAGCGCGTGTGCGCTGCTGCGCGAGATGGCGAGCTTCGAGGCGGCGGGTGTGTCGCGCAGCGAAGACGAGGCGGCCCCCGCGCGCGCATGACGCAGTTCGCTCGCCACTTCCTGCTCGCCTTGCAGTTTTTCACGCGAATCCCGGTGACGGGGCGGCTGGCCGACTGGGTGGGCTTCAGCCCGGCCATGCTGCGCGCGAGCGCGGCGCACTTTCCGGGGGTGGGCTGGGTCGTAGGCGGGCTCACGGCGGCGGTGTTGTGGGGGCTGCTGCTGCTGTTGCCGGTGGTGCCCGCCGCACCGTGGGTGGCAGCGATCGCGAGCACCGTGTTCGGCGTGTTGCTCACGGGCGCTTTCCATGAAGACGGACTGGCCGATCTGGCCGACGGCCTGGGTGGCAGCGCGGAGCGGGCGCGTGCGCTTGAGATCATGAAGGACTCGCGCATCGGCAGCTATGGCGCGATGGCGCTGGTGCTGGCGGTGCTGGCCAAGGTGGCGCTGCTCGCGCTGCTGGCGCAAACGAACGCATGGCTCGCGGTGTTGGCGCTGTTCGCGGCGCATGTCACTTCGCGTACCGCACCGCTCTTCGTGATCCGCACGCTGGCGCATGTGGGCGACACACCTCAATCGAAAAGCAAACCACTGGCCGAGAGCATCGGCAACGCCGGTCTGGCCGCGGGCCTGCTGTGGTGGGCGTTGGCCATGGCGCTGGTGGTGTGGCTGCTGCCCGCGGCGCCGTGGGCGCAGGCTGTGCTGGGCGCGTTGATCGGCCTGGCCTGGATGTGGCGCCTGCTGCAGCGCCGCCTGCAGGGCTTCACCGGCGATGGGCTGGGCGCGACGCAGCAGGTGAGCGAAGTGCTGTTCTACCTGGGCCTGGCCTTGTTTCTGCCGGGGCTGCCATGAAGCTCTGGCTGCTCCGCCATGCGCCCGTGGTGCTGCCCGAAGGCCTGTGCTACGGCGCGAGCGACGTGCCGGCCGATGCCACCCTCACACGGAAAGCCGCGCAGGCCTTCTCGCCGCTGCCGCCTCCCGGCACACCGATGTGGGTCTCAGGCCTCTTGCGCGCGCAGCAAATGGTGAGCGCGCTGCAGGCCGTGCGGCCCGACCTGGGCGCTGCGCGCATGGACACGCGCTTGAACGAAATGGACTTTGGCCAATGGGAGCTGCAGCGCTGGGACGGCATGCCGCGCAGCGCCTTTGACGACTGGATGGCCGACTTCGCCCACCACCGCTTTGGCGGGGCCGAGAGCACGCAGATGCTGCTCTACCGCGTGGCTGCTGCGCTCGCTGATCTGCGACCTGCGAAGACGACCGACGTGGTGTGGGTCACGCACGCCGGCGTGATCCGCGCGGTGCAGCACATTGTGGCCAGTGGTGGCGTGCACATTGTTGATGCTGCCGAGTGGCCGAAAGACGCACCCGAGCCGGGTGGGTGGACGTCGGTATCGCTGTGAGATTGAACGTCGACGATGCGCACATCGCTCGACGCGCGGCACCGGGCCACGAAAGCAGGGCCCGGTGGTTTCCCGTCAGCTCAGGTGCTTGCCCACCAGACCGGTCATCTCGAACATGGTGACCTCATCCTTTCCAAAGACTGCCTTGAGCTTGGCGTCCGCCAGGATGTTTCGCTTGTTCTTCGGGTTCTGCAGGTTGTTGGCCTTGATGTACTCCCACATGAGTTTCACAACTTCGGTGCGGGGTTGCGGTGTTGCACCGATCACAGCGGCCAGCTCGGCGCTGGGGGTGAGGGCGCGGTTGAATGCGGTTTGCTTCTTGGCAGTGGTCATCTGAGTCTCTTCAGTTCAAATGGCGATTCTAGGGCGTGCTTGCGATTCCTATGCAACGGCCCGCCTACGAAGACGTTCGCGACGTCATCTTCTGTCAGATCACTGTCTTGTCCCTGAAATCACAGTACGCGATCACCGCGCATTTCGGACACAGCGGCTTGCGCGCCTGGCACACGTAGCGCCCGTGCAGGATCAACCAGTGGTGCGAGTCCACCGCATAGGCCTGTGGCACGCGTTTCATGAGCTGCAGCTCCACCGCCAGCGGATTCTTGCCCGGTGCCAGGCCGGTGCGGTTGCTCACGCGAAAGATGTGTGTGTCCACCGCCATGGTGGGCTGGCCGAAGGCCACGTTGAGCACCACGTTGGCGGTCTTGCGGCCCACGCCGGGCAAGGCTTCGAGCGCTTCGCGGGTGCGCGGCACCTCGCCGCCGTGCAGATCCACCAGCATGCGGCAGGCCTGCATCAGGTGCTTCGCCTTGCTTCGGTACAGGCCGATGGTCTTGATGTAGCCCTCCAGCCCATCGAGCCCGAGGTCGAGGATGGCCTGCGGCGTGTTCGCCACCGGGAAGAGTTTGCGCGTGGCCTTGTTCACGCCCACGTCGGTGGCCTGGGCCGAGAGCAGCACGGCGGCCAGCAACTCGAACACGCTGGTGTATTCGAGCTCGGTTTGCGGGCTGGGGTTGGCGGCTTTGAGCGTGGCGAAGAAGGCTTCGATCTGGATAGGCGTCATGGACGGGGATTGTCCCATCCGCTCAAAGCCGCTCGGCCTCCGCGCGCAGCCAGTTCGCGAAGTCCAACGCGTCGGCGTTGCCATGGGCATGGTCCGCCACCTCCACATAGTAGCCACGGCGTGTTGCCGCGCCACTGCGAAACGGCGCGACCAGTTTCTTCTCGTCCACCAGCGACTGCAGCAGGGGCAAGCGGCCGATCACCACGCCTTGCCCGGCCACGGCGGCGGCCACTGCGTCGGCGTACTGGGTGAAGTGCATGGTGTTCTTCATGCGCATGTCCTGCAGCCCCATCACCTGGAACCAGGGGTCCCAGTCCGAGGTGAGCGCATAACCCGCGGGCTTTTCAACCGTGAGCAGGGTGTGCCGGGCCAGGTCAGCCGGTTGTCGCAGCGGCGCCGTCTTGTCGCGCAGCAGCGTGGGTGCGCACAGAGGTTGCACCGTTTCCTCGAACAGCGCCTGTCCACGCCCGACGCTGGAGGGCACGAAGCGCACCGCCACGTCGAGCCGGTGGCGTGCCAAGTCCATGATGTCCATGGAGGCCGAGATGCGCACGTCCACCTGCGGGTGGCTGGCGGTGAAGCGCGAGAGCCGCGGGATGAGCCACAACGAGGCAAAGCCTTGCGTGCACGTCATCGCCACCTGGCGCAGCCCCGGGCCGGGGCGCACGCGCGCGCAAGCGTCGAGCAGGCGCTCCAGCGCATCGCGCGTGGCGCGCTGCATCACCTCGCCGGCCTCGGTCAGCGTGAGCGAGCGGTGCCCGCGCACGAACAGCGCCACGCCCAGGCTCTCTTCGAGCAACTGGATCTGCCGGCTCACCGCCGACTGCGTGAGGCTGAGCTCCTGCGCGGCCAGCGTGAAGCTCAGCGTGCGCGCTGCAGCGTCGAAGCAGGGCAGCAGGTCCAGCCGCAGCATCTGCGAGCGCGGCACCGGTGGGGGGAGGGTTTTCACATTCTCGAATGGCATGTCAAGCATTCAAAAACATCGTTTGCGAAGTATAGGGCGGCTCTCTACAGTCATGCACATCCCTGATGTGAAAGGACTGTTCCATGAAAACCGATACCTTGACCGTCGACCTCAACATGCCCCACAAGGCGCTGCAGGTCATTCCCCAGGGCGCGCTGCGCCTGGTCTGCCGCGAAGGTAGTGTCTGGATCACGCTGGACCACGATCAGCGCGACGTGGTGCTGAACCCCGGCGAGGTCTTCACCATGCGGCCCCGGCAGCGCGCGATCGCCTATGCGCTGGAGACCTCGGTGCTGCGGCTGGAACCGGTGGTGTGCTCGCGGCGCGCCGCCGCGCCGCGCTGGCGCTGGTGGCCGCAGCGCGTGCGCCAAGGCGGCGCACATGCAGGCGCTGCCTGGGTCTCGACCTGAGCCGGTGACCGTTCGCGGGCGTCAGGGCGCGCGGTAGGGCCTGGCCCACAAACGCGCGCGATCGCCTTCCGTGTGGATCCACACCGCCAGTGCCCGGCCTTGCGCGTCCACTCCCAGAGCCGATTCGGACACGGTGTCGGACGCGCTGTTGTCCAGCCTTTGTGCGATGCCCGGTGCGCCGCTGGCGGGCCACTGTGTTGTCCACAGGGTGCGTGCATCGCCGTCTCGCATCGTCCACATGCCGATCACATTGCCGAGGTTGTCCGCGCCGATGCGTGGATCATCCTGTGCCAGTGTCTGGCCGCCGTACAAGGCTTGTGGCTGGCCTGGTTGCCCGTGCTCAATTCGATTGACCCAGACTTCGGTGCGACTGCCGTTGGATTGCACCCAGCCGGTGACGGCGTGGGCCGCGCCCCAGGGTGCCAGGTAGGGGCTGCGTGCAGTGGACACCTCGGCGCCCGATGCGCTGGTGGTTGTGGCCCAACCCGAGCCAGGCAGGAAGCGGTTCAGGCCGATGTGCTGATTCAGGTCCTGGGTCTCGTTCGTCTGCCGCCATACAGCCAGGGTGCTGTCGTCGCCCAGCAGGGCCAGCAGTGGTTGGTCCGAATAACCGGTGCTCTGGTCGATCTGCACGGCCGTTGCGGACGTGCCGTCGGGATCGATGTGGTTGGCCCACAAATCCAATCTACCGGTGACGTCTGACTGGTACCAGGTGGAGAGCAGACGGCCCTCGGCGCTCAGGCTCACCTGGGGGGTCCGTGCATCGTATGGTGCGCTGTCGAGCCGCACCGCCGAGCTCCAACCCTGCGTCGGTCTGAATCGCCGGGCGTGCACCTGGTAGGTCACGTCCACGGTCTGCATCCAGACCACGGCCATCTCGCCTGCTTCATTGACGGCGGCGCGCGGTTGTGCCACGCGGTTGTCTTCCAGGCGGGACATCCTCTCCGCGGTGCCCCAGCCGGTGTCGGGGTCGTAGCTCCGGGCCCAGACTTGGTTGAGCGGACTTGCGCCCTGGACCCAGACCACCAGTGCACGGCCTTGTTCATTGACGGCCACGTCCGGCAACGCCGCGATGCCGGTACCGAGTGAGGTGGTGACGCCATGGCCGTCGTTGATCGACACGGCGCGCGCGTGCACTTCTTGAACGGTCGATCCGTCCACCTGTTCCCAGACCACCATGCCCGCGCCTTGGCGGTGCATGGCGAGTCGCGCGTTTCTCGCGGACCCAACGTCGCCGAGATCCAGTCGCTCGGCGTCGCGCCAGGCGGGAGGCTCGGGGTTGGCCGGGGCGTCGGGCGTGGTGGGAGGGGTCGTGGGAGTGGTGGGACTGGTGGGCGTGGTGGTGGGTGTCGCGTCTGGCGCGGCATCGGGCCCACCCCGCCCACCACAGCCGGCCAGCGTGGCCACCAGCAAGACCAGGAACGAGAGGCGCCGGATTGAACAAGTCATGTGGGTTTTTCCATTGAATGCGATGCAAACAACTTTAGAAATCCGCCACCTGCACGGGAATCGCGCCAACAGCCCACCGGCTCCTTTCGCTACCATCGGGTGTTCGCTCCATTGCCAACCACATCAGCCCCCACCATGCCGTTCACCATCCCCTTTGCCGACCGCCTCAACAACGTCGAGACTTCCGCCATCCGCGAACTGTTCAAGCTGCTGGGCAAGCCCGGCATCATCAGTTTTGCCGGTGGCTTTCCCGACAGTGCGCTGTTCGACGTGGAGGGCATCCGCGAGGCGGTGAACGCCGCGCTGACCGAAGAACCCGGCGGCGCGCTGCAGTACGGCGCCACCGAGGGCTACCAGCCGCTGCGCGAGCAGCTCGCGGCCTTCATGACGGGCAAGGGCAACAGTGGCGTGGGCGCGAACGACCTCATCGTCACCACCGGCAGCCAGCAGGCGCTGGACCTGTTGGGCAAGACGCTGATCTCGCCCGGCGACAAGGTGATCGTCGAAGGCCCCACGTTTCTGGCCACCATCCAGTGTTTCCGCCTGTACGGTGCCGAGCTCATCACCGTGCCGGTGGATGGCGATGGCACCAAGACCGACGAGCTGGAGCGTTTGATTGCCGAGCACAAACCCAAGTTCGTCTACCTCATCCCCACGTTCGGCAACCCCAGCGGCGCGCTCATGAGCCTGGAGCGGCGCAAGGCGGTGTTGCAGATGGCTGTGAAGCACGACACCTTGATCGTGGAAGACGACCCGTATGGCGACCTGTACTTCGGCGAAGCGCCCCCGCCCAGCCTGCTGGCGCTGAGCGCCCAGGTCCCTGGCAGCCGCGAGCGGCTGGTGCACTGCGGCTCCCTGAGCAAGGTGCTGAGCCCGGGTCTGCGCGTGGGCTGGATGGTGGGCCCGGCCGAGCTGTTGGCCAAGGCCACCATGTGCAAACAATTCAGCGACGCACACACCAGCACCTTCGCGCAAGCCACCGCAGCCCAATACCTCAAGGCAGGGCGCATGCCCGCCACCCTGGCCAGGGTGCGCCAGGTGTATGCCGAGCGCGCCACCACCATGGGCCAGGCATTGAAGCGTGAACTGGGCGGCGCCATTGAATTCGTGCAGCCGCAAGGCGGCCTATTCATCTGGGCGCGGCTCACCGGCGCGGGTGGCAAGGTGGCCGATGGTGCCGAGCTGGCCAAACGCGCGATCGACAAGGGCGTGGCCTTCGTGCCCGGCGCGCCGTTCTACGCCAGCAACCCCGACGCCGCCACGCTGCGCCTGAGCTTTGCCACCGTGGGTCTGGAGAAGATCGAAGAAGGTGTGGGCCGCCTGGCCCAGGCCTTCTGATCAGGTCTTCCGATTCAGTCGGTCGATTCGAACTGCGTCGCGTTCTTGCCCTTGAAAGGCGCGTAGAACGCCTTGATGGTTGCCATGTCGGCTTCCACGTCGCCAGTCGGTTCGAACACCGGACCCAGGCCGCTGCGCTTGTGCGCGTAGTCCATGTAGGCCATCACGATGGGCACCTGCGCTTCGCGCGCGATGTGGTAGAAGCCCGTCTTCCAGTAGCGCGTCTTGCTGCGCGTGCCTTCGGGCGGCACGATGAGCTGCAAGGGGCCGTCTGACTCGCGGATCGCTTTGGCCGACGCAGCCACGAGGTTGTTGGACTGCTCCCGGTTGACCTCGATGCCGCCCAGCCAGCGCATCACCCCGCCAAACGGCGCGCGAAAGATGCTGTGCTTGCCCATCCAGCGGATGTTGAGCCGCAGGGCGAACGCGACCATCAAGGTGTAGGGCAGATCCCAGTTGCTGGTGTGAGGCGCTGCGATCAGCACGCTTCTGAGCGCGTGGGCGGGCAGGGCACCTTCCACACGCCAACCGGTGAGCCTGAGAAAACCGATCGAGAAAGCGCGCAGCACCGAGTTGACGATGGGCGTGGTGAAAATCGTGCGCTGCAGATGCATGGCAACGAGTATCGGTGACCCGGTGTCCGAGGCGGCGTTACGATGCCACCGCATGAAACCCGAAGATCTGGAACGCCTGCTCACCGTCGAAATGCCGTTCGGCAAACACAAGGGCCGCGTGATCGCAGACCTGCCGGGCAACTACCTCAACTGGTTCGCACGCGAAGGCTTTCCGAAAAGCGAGGTGGGTCGATTGCTTCAACTCATGCATGAGATCGACCACAACGGCCTGAGCGATCTGCTCACGCCATTGCGGCGGCGCTGATTGGGGCGCCTCAGGCCGGCGCGAGCACCACACCGAGCTGATCGAGCAGCACACCCGCCGTGGCCAGCAGGCGGTCGCGCTCGATCCAGCGCTGGGCGTCGCGTCGGGCCGCTTCGTCCGCGGCGCGTGCCGCCTCGGCGATCACATCGGCCACCTCAATCGCCTGGCGGCGGCCCGCCTCGAAAGCCAGGCGCGCGAGCCGCAAGGCTTCACGCGACACGCCGGCATTTCGCGTGGCCAGCGCGTGCTGCGTGATCGCGTCTTCGTAGCGCACCAGCGCCTGGTCGAACTGCATCAACGACTCGCGACGCGCTTCATCCACCTGGTGGGCAAGCCCCTCCATGCTGAAGGCCACCTGCGCCACCTGGGCCGATCGGCCCCCGCCTTCAAACAGCGTCCAGTTGGCCTTGAGCATCAGGCTGCGGCTCAGGTAGCGCTCGGCGCTGCCGGTGGGATTGCGGGCATGGGCCTGGGTTGCTTCCAGGGAGATGCGCGGATGGTGCCCCGCGCGCGCTGCTGCCAATTCCGCGCGGCCGCGCTCCAGCTGCAGCTCGCTCTCCTGCACGCTGGGGCATTCGGTGCGGCAGCGTTCGCGCAGCGTGGTGGCCACGTTGGGCTCGAGCGGGCTGAACATCGGCGGTGGTGTGTCCAGATGGATCTGCTCGACGCCGGAGAGTGAGACCAGCGCCACGCCGGCCTCGCGCCAGCGCGCCTGCGATTCCGCGACGGTGCGCTGACCATCCAGCCAGCGTGACTCGGCGCGCCGCAGGTCGACCTCGGCAGCACGGCCCGCCTGAAGGCGCTGGGTCACCACATCCACCAGCTGGCGCAACTCACCTTCGGCCACACGGTGCGCCTGCCAGGCGACTTGCGCCGCTCGCCAATGGTGCCAGGCCTGCAGCACCGCCGCGGCGCGCTCGTTGGCGACCTTGAGCAGGCGCACCTGCTGCTGGGAAACGCGGTGTTCGGCCGACTGGATTTCGCTGCGCGTGCGCTGGCCGTCGTAGAGCAACTGCGTGACCGTGAGCGACTGTTGGTCGGAGGACCTGGACCCGGTGTGCGGCTGGAAGATCGACGCGGGCCGGTCCCGCCGCTCCTTGCGGCCATCTTCAGCACTCAGCTGCACCGTTGGCCACAGGCCTGCGCGCGAGACCGCCACCGCCTGGCCGGCGGCGCGGGTGTCGTCGCGATGTGCCGCCAGCGCGGCGTCGCGCTCCAGTGCCAGGCGCACCCAGTCGGCTTCGGTCGCGGGCACTTGTGCTTGTGCTTGTGCTTGTGCTTGTGCTTGTGCTTGTGCTTGTGCTTGTGC
>JAZKHJ010000041.1:63290-67727 GCA_040385485.1 Pseudomonadota bacterium
CTTGTGCTTGTGCTTGTGCTTGTGCTTGTGCTTGTGCTTGTGCTTGTGCTTGTGCCGGCAGCGCCAAGGCTGCAAGTGCGCAAATGATCCAGAGTGTCTTGTTCACGTGGCGTCCCTCTTTCACTTCTCACCCAGGGCCTGGTTCATGCCACGCACCAGCGGCTTGAACAGGTAGGTCAACACGGTCTTGCGCCCGGTGACGATGTCCACCGACACCGTCATGCCGGGCGTCAGCGGCAAGGCCTGGCCGTCTTTGCCTTTGGGCCCGGCTTGCACTGCCACATTCACGCGGTAGTAGGGCTGCGCCTGCGCGTTGTCGCGGTCCTGCAGGGTGTCGGCGCTGATCGACTCGACCACGCCGTCCATGGCGCCGTACACCGCGAAGTCGTAGGTGGCCACCTTGACCTTCACCGGTTGGCCGACCTGCAAGAAACCGACGTCTGCCGGTGTGATGCGTGCCTCCACCGTGAGCTGGTCGCTCTGGGGCACCAGGTCGAGCAACACCCCGGCCGGCGACACCACCTGACCCACCGTGCGGGCGTGGATCTGCTTGACCACACCATCGGCTGGCGCCACCACCTCGGTGCGAGAAATCTGCGCCTGCCGGGCCACCGAGCGCGCTGCCCGCACCGTCACCTGCGTCTGGTGTTCACCCGCTTCCTTGATCAGGCGCGCACGGTGCGTGGCCAGCGAGCGTTCGCGCTCGGCCTGCACCTGGCGCAGGGCGCCCAGGCCCGTCATCTGCAGGTTGGATGCGCTCAGTGCTCCGACCGCCAAGCATTGGCCCGTGGCGGTGTCCAGCCGGTACAGTGTGTCGGCGCTGGTGGCAAAGTACAGCCCCTCGGCGGTGCGCGCCAGCGAGGTGATGGGTGCATTGGCGGTGGCAACGAAGCTGCGTTGGCCGGCCAGGCCGTCGAGCCACCAGAGGCCGTGGTCCTGGTCCACCATCAGCGTGATCAGGCCGGCCGACACATCCACCGCGTCGTTGATCAGCGCGGGAGCTTCATTGACGTTGCCGATGGTCACCGTGAAGTTGTGCAGCACCGACTCACCAGCGAGGTCGGTTGCCTTGGCGGTGAGCGTGATTTCATGTGCAGCTTCGTGATCGAACACGGCGCCCGGCGCCACGCTGACAACTCCCGTCGCGGCATTGATCAGGAAACGCCCTTGGGCGTCGTTGGTGAGCGAGTAGGTAAACACCTCGCTGGTGTCGACATCGCGAGCGCGCACCGTGGTCACCACCGTGCCCTCGACCGCGTTCTCCGGCACGCTGACCAGCAGCAGGGTCAAGGCGGGCGTGGCGCTGTCGGACAAGCTGGGGTCGAGCGAGCGCACTGCCACGTCTTGGGCCGAGAGGGCGCCGTGCCACACCACGAAGTCGCTGATGCCGCCGTCGAAGTAGCCCCAGCCGTTACCTCCCAGCTCGGTGGGTGGGTGGACCAGTTTGGTGCTCTGCAGGCCAGTGGCCATGAGTGCGCCGTTCACATACAAGGAAGGGCGGTTGTCGTTGAACACCACCGCCACATGGGTGTTGGCGCTGACGGTTCCGCTCCAGGTGAGCAGCGACGACAACACGCCAGCCGTGTGCTGGTACACCGAGATGCCGTTGGTGCCCACCGAGAGCCCCACACCCACATGGTCGGTGTTGTCCCATTTGTCCCGGCCGTGCAGTGGTGTCACCGCGAACTCCTGCCCGCTGGTGCCGACCGCGCCAGTGAGACTCGCCGCGTGGAGCACGATGCCGTTCGTGGGCGAGACGCGCAGTTCGAAGGCGAAGTCACGGCTCACGCCCGCAAGGGTCGGGCCGGCCACCACAGAAGCAGCCGTGCCGTTGAAGTGCTGACCCACGGCGATGCCGAAGGGCGTGTCGTCCTTGCCCTTGATGGTGATGGTCAGGGTGTTTGAGCTGCTTGCGCCGCCTGCATCTGTCGCCATGTAGGTGAAGGTGTCGGTGACGTTGAAGGTCTCGTCGCGCAGGCCCTGCACGGTCGCGTTGTTGTTGTTGACGACATAGTTGTAGGACCCGTCGGCTTGCAAGGTCAAGGTGCCGTAAGCGCCGTTGATGCTGTTGCCCGGGTCGGTGCTCGAACTGCCAAAGGACACCAGCGAGACGATCATGTCCTGCGGGGATCCGTCCTCGTCCCAGTCGTTCGTCAGCACATAACCTGTCGCGTTAGAGCCGGGCGTGGTGTTGTTCACGCCCCCTGCTTCGATGGCTTCTCCAGCGTCCGCGGTGGTGTTGGGCGCGTCGTTTTTGGCGGTGATGGTGATGTCGGTGACGACAGGGGCTTGCGATACCCCAACGCTGTTCTGGGCCTCAATCAGGATTTGTCGGGTGGGCGCGATGGTCTCGTCGGCAAAGAAGCCGATCGCCTTCAGCGCGTTCTGCCACTGTGCGTCTGGCATGACCCGCCCGTCTGTGCGCAGATACAGAGTTGGGTTGGTGAAAGCGCTCAACGTAGAAGGCACGGTGATCGCGGTGCCGTTCAACGTCAGGCTGACGATGATGCCGGCGGGCATGGCGGTGATCACCCAGTCGTCTTCTGGATGAGGCTGGCTCAGGCGGATCTTGATGTGCCGGATGTTGTCGGTGTTTCCAGTGGTGCTGTTGTTGCCCACGCGGACATCGGAAGACACGATCCCGATCGCTGGATCGTCCTCGCGGTAGCTGGTGATGTAGTTGTTGCCGACGACGGAAGAGCCGCTGAGATCGATGGCCATGTTGAATCCTTTTGTTTTGAATCTGGACAAACCAAAACCGACTGGTTGTCCGAACAAAAGGAGATCTGGCGCTGCGGAATGGGCAAAGCGACGGCTTTTGTGCCGGTCTTCTGTTGCCCGCGTTCCCCCTGAACATGACGCTTGCCGACGCGCGGATCGCCGCTTGAAGAAGCGAACATCCGACGGTCTTTGAAGCTGAGGCGCGCCGCCTTGACGGGGCGAGGCGCTTCAACTCACGGACCAAGTGTCATGAGTAGGACAAACTGGGGGAATACTTTATTTGTACTAATTCGATGATGAGTCATCGATTTTCTGGATGGAGCTTCCCCAGAGTTCGGAGATTCTTTGGTGAACGCGCCCAGCGGCCCACGCGTCGTTGGCCGCATACACCAGCTGCGCCTCACTCAGGTGCACATTGGCCCAGTTGGACGTGGCGGCTTTCTTGGACTTGAGAAAACGCCGGTTGAACAACACCGCCACGGCGCCCTTGACGCCCATGTCCTTGCGGTAGCCGCGCTCGCGAAACACGGCGTTGAGTTCGAGCACGGCTGCCGGTTCCACTGCCAGCTTGGAGACGATGCGTTTCGTGTCGTCCCCCAGGCCGAAGCCGGCCTTGATGTACCTGGCATCCGCCAGCAAGGCCGCCACTTGATAGCGGCAAGCCGGGTCGTGCAACTGGAACACCCAGGCACGCTGCAGGGTGGCGAGCTGCACGATGTGCGGCCCGTCTGAGACCTGATCCTTGAAAAAGGTGGGTTTGGACTCGGTATCGAAACCCCAGACTGCGTTGTCGGTCAACTCGGCGCAAGCTTCTCGCGCCTGCGCCGCGGTGTTCACAAGCGAGATGCGGTCCAGTCCGAGGCGTTCAAAGGGTTCGAGCAGGGCGATCTCGTCCTTGCTGGGGGTGGGGTGTTGTTCGCGCGGTGTCATGTGCGGCGCAGGATACCCCGGCGCGCATAATCGCGCCCTTCGTCCCCTGACTCAGCGCCGCACGCGCTCGACCGCCATGAGAAAAATCTTTGCCTTGACCCAAGAGGGCCTTCACCGCGACCGCGTGCTCGAAGCCGTCAAACATGAAATCCGCAAGTACCTCAAGCGCGAGCGCCGCCGCGACTTGCCCGAAGGCGCCGATTTCCTCGATTTCGATTGCCGCTGCGGTGCGACCAAAGAGACCGCGGAGGTGGTGCATCTCGCGGCCCTGATGGGCCAGCTCGACGCGATCGCGAAAGAGGGCGGCGCGCAGGCCTATGTGGAAATCCTGGCCAAGCCCGGCGTGCGCAGACCGAGGACCGATGCTGACCGCGACCATCCGGCACAATCATCCGATGCCCCAGACGACACTGCCCCCGACGCCGAAAACCCCGCTGATTGAAGGGCTGAGCGAAGCGCCCCCCGAGGGCGAGTTCCTCAAATTTCCCGGCTCGCCATTCGAGCTGTTCCTGCCGTACCCCCCCGCTGGTGACCAGCCCGAGGCGATCCGCCAGCTGGTGGAAGGTGTGAACGACGGCGAGGTGTTCCAGACCCTGCTGGGCGTGACCGGCTCGGGCAAGACCTTCACCATGGCCAACGTGATTGCGCGCCTGGGCCGCCCGGCGATCGTGTTCGCGCCCAACAAGACGCTGGCCGCGCAGCTCTACAGCGAGTTCCGCGAGTTCTTTCCCAAGAACGCGGTCGAGTACTTCGTCAGCTACTACGACTACTACCAGCCCGAGGCCT